>CAJWLM010000011.1 GCA_913043025.1 uncultured Rhodospirillaceae bacterium | reverse complement strand
AAGAAGTTTTCTGTTACTCTTCTTGATGGCGTAACTGGTTCAGGCAAGACTGAGGTTTATTTTGAAGCCGTTGCAGAAACCTTGCGACACGGTCGGCAGGTTCTGGTCTTACTTCCTGAAATTGCACTCAGCGCACAGTGGCTTACGCGCTTTGAGTCTCGTTTTGGCGTGGCTCCCGTTGAATGGCACTCAGATTTGGGTCAGGTAGATCGCAGGCATAAATGGCGTGGTATTTCCGAAGGTACCATTAACGTAGTCGTCGGTGCGCGATCGGCACTCTTTCTGCCTTTTGACCGGTTAGGGATGATCGTTGTTGATGAGGAGCATGATGGTTCATTTAAGCAGTCTGAAGGAGTGTTGTATAACGCTCGCGACATGGCAGTAGTCCGCGCTAAATTAGAGGGCTGTTTGGCTGTGCTGGCAAGCGCCACCCCGTCGTTGGAAAGCATAATAAATGTCAAGCGTGGAATGTATAGGCATCTTGTTCTACCGGAGCGACATGCGGGAGCATCCATGCCTAAAGTGGAAATGATAGATTTGCGTCTTTGCTCGCTGCCGCGCCAAAGTTGGCTCTCTTCTCCGCTTCAAGATTCGTTGAAGGCTAACCTCAAAGCAAATGAACAGTCACTTCTTTTCCTCAATCGAAGAGGCTATGCTCCTCTAACCATATGTCGTGCCTGCGGTTTTCGTCTCAACTGCCCAAATTGCACTGCATGGTTGGTGGAACATCGGTTTGCCGGACGGTTGAACTGCCACCACTGTGGCTTTGAAAAGCAAATGCCACGCTCCTGTCCTGATTGCGGAACTAAAGATGTCATGGCTGCTTGCGGACCCGGGGTAGAAAGGTTGCTTGAAGAAGTACTAAACTTAATGCCGGACGCTCGAGTAGAGCTAATGACAAGCGACACCATTCGCGGTCCTGGATCAGCAGCAAAAATTGTCGAAAGAGTACATAAGTGTGAAATTGATATATTGATTGGCACACAGCTCGTCGCAAAAGGGCACCATTTTCCCATGCTTACACTTGTGGGTGTTGTTGACGCAGACCTTGGATTAAATGGTGGAGACTTGCGCGCAGCTGAGCGGACATACCAAATGCTTCATCAAGTATCGGGAAGAGCCGGGAGGGCCGAGTGTGCGGGACGGGTGCTGTTGCAAACATACCAACCTGAACATCCAGTTATGCGTGCCCTTGCTCAGGGCGATAGAGACAGATTTATTGCAGGGGAGACTGCGCTCCGTAAAGAGGGTGTGTGGCCGCCCTTTGGCAAACTAGTGGCGCTAATCTTATCGGGGCATCGAGGTGATCAGGTTAAAGCTACGGCTTTTAAAGTAGCTCGATCCGCACCAGATGATACCGCGATACGTGTTCTAGGTCCCGCACCGGCTCCGCTAGCCATGCTGAGGGGTAAACATAGGTGGAGACTACTTGTTAAAACCACTCGGTCAGTAAACGTTCAAAATGTGATGGCATCCTGGCTTTCTGAAGTAAAAATTCCAAACGCCGTGCGACTCTTCGTCGATATTGATCCGCAAAGCTTTCTTTGAATGATAAAATTGGTGAACGCTCCTAAGGCGCGACCTGAGGACGCAGAGTCGTAGCTTGTCTCCGCACAAGGCGTGTGTTAATTAACCGCTGGAATGCAGGATATTTGTTAATCTCAGAATTTTGCATGTTTAAATTTGTTGTGATTTCGTTGTGTGCGGGATTCAATTGAAAATGAGGGGATAACTCACTTGGCGGTGAAAACAGGTGAAACAGGTGTTGCGCCGCGCTATGCTTTGGCGTTATTTGAGTTGGCAGACGAATCTGGTCAATTGGATAACGTTGCGCGCGATCTACAAGCCATTAACCGTGCAATAACAGATGTGCAAGATTTGCAGCGACTGGTTCGAAGTCCAGTAATAAGTCGGCGCGAGGCGGGCGCTGCAATGGCGATGTTCTTGGAGAACGCGAAGGCTAGCAAATTAACGCGTAATTTTGTTGGGTTGGTGGCATCCAATCGTCGTTTATTTGCCTTGCAAGCTATGATACGTGCTTACTTGGACAAACTATCTTCTCGGCGTGGTGAGGTGTCAGCAGAAGTAATTAGCGCTATAAAGCTTACAAAAAAACAGACTGATTCTATCGCTTCTGGACTGAAAACCGCTGTCGGAGCAAAAGTTTCAGTAAATGTTCAAATTGATCCATCGTTAATTGGTGGGCTAGTAGTTAAAGTGGGTAGCCGAATGATTGATTCTTCCATTAAAACAAAATTGTCAAAGTTAAAACTCGCGTTGAAAGGGGCAGCCTGATGGAAATTAAGGCAGCAGAAATATCGGCAATACTCAAAGAGCAAATCGCGAATTTTGGCGCTGACGCGGATGTCGCCGAGGTAGGGCAAGTTATTTCTGTCGGTGATGGTGTAGCGCGTGTCTATGGGCTTGATAACGTTCAGGCAGGGGAAATGGTTGAGTTCCCGGGCGGAATTAAGGGTATGGCGCTCAACTTAGAGCACGACAACGTTGGCGTGGTGATCTTTGGTGATGACCGCGACATTAAGGAGGGAGACACCGTCAAGCGTACTGGTGATATTGTCGATGTGCCAGTTGGAAAGGGGTTATTAGGACGAGTTGTTAATGGTCTTGGAGAACCAATTGATGGGAAAGGGCCAATAGACAGCGATGAACGGAGTTTAGTTGAGGTTAAGGCGCCCGGTATTATCCCCCGCCAGTCAGTTCATGAACCGGTTCAAACTGGTTTGAAGGCTCTTGATGCTTTAGTGCCAGTTGGACGGGGTCAACGTGAATTAATAATTGGTGATCGTCAAACTGGAAAGACAGCAGTTGCCATAGACGCAATCATTAATCAAAAGGCTGCTAATGACGGTGACGATGAATCAAAAAAATTATATTGCATTTACGTTGCTGTTGGGCAAAAGCGGTCCACCGTTGCACAGGTAGTTAAAACTCTAGAAGACTATGGAGCAATGGAATATACAATTGTTGTTGCGGCGTCTGCTTCAGAGCCAGCTCCGATGCAATTCCTGGCACCTTATGCTGGTTGTGCCATGGGCGAGTACTTCCGGAATAATGGTATGCATTCATTGATCATTTACGATGATCTTTCAAAACAAGCTACTGCCTATCGCCAAATGTCTCTTTTGCTGCGGCGTCCGCCTGGGCGTGAAGCTTATCCAGGTGACGTTTTCTATTTGCATTCTCGATTGCTTGAGCGTGCAGCAAAAATGAATGAGGAGTTGGGTAGTGGATCACTTACCGCCCTTCCAGTAATCGAAACTCAGGCCAACGATGTGTCGGCATATATTCCTACCAATGTAATATCAATTACGGATGGCCAGATCTTTCTTGAAACAGAGCTATTCTATAAGGGCATTCGGCCGGCAATCAATGTTGGCTTGTCAGTTAGCCGAGTAGGTTCTGCCGCTCAAATAAAAGCAATGAAACAAGTAGCTGGAAGTATTAAGCTCGAACTTGCTCAATATCGTGAGATGGAAGCGTTTTCGCAGTTCGCATCAGACCTTGACGCGGCTACTCAGAGACTTTTAGCTAGAGGCGCTCGTTTGACGGAGCTATTGAAACAACCTCAGTACTCGCCACTACCGGTTGAGGAGCAGGTTGTCTCTATTTTTGCAGGGGTCCGCGGGTTTTTAGATGATGTTTCTATTGCGGATATTAATTCTTTTGAGCAGTCGCTTTTGACTTTAGTACGTGACAAACATTCTGATGTATTGGCCAAAATACGTGACGAGGGTGAAATCTCCGACAGCACAGAGAAAAAATTGATTAAAATAATTGAAGAGTTTGCCAAGTCGTCAAGCTAGGCCCCTAAGGTTTGAGAGAGCTTATTTAGCAAATGCCGAGTTTAAAAGACCTTCGCAATAGAATAACAAGCGTTAAGTCGACGCAGCGCATAACCGCAGCGATGAAGATGGTGGCGGCTGCGAAGTTAAGGCGTGCTCAGGAGCACGCATTGGCGGCGCGACCATATGCCGAACGTATGGAAGGTATGCTTCGTTCGCTTGGTGACAGTTCTGGAATTGGAAGTTCACCGCTTCTTGTTGGAACCGGTTCAGATAAAACGCATCTCCTAGTGCTAATTTCAGCAGATCGAGGCCTTTGCGGCGGGTTCAATATCAGTTTGATGCGTGGGCTGCGCGAGGCAATCAAACTCCTACAATCCGAGGGTAAAACTGTTCAGCTTTTCATTATAGGTCGCAAAGGCGTCGGCCTCGTTAGGAGAGAATTCCCTGATTTGATAGTGGAGGTAGCAGAGGATATATCAAAACCCTCTCCTTCGTTTGAGGCTGCATCTAATATCGCTGACAGCCTGATACAAAGATTTAACAATGATGAATTCGATAGCTGTACTGTTTTTTACAATAAATTTGTATCTGCCTTGACCCAGACAGTAACACCGCAGAAATTGATACCGTTTTCATTCGCTGAAGACGGCGCGGAACCGATTGTTGCGGCTTCTAGCGCACACGAATTTGAACCATCAGAAGAACAGATACTTGATGAGCTTCTGCCGCGTAATATATCTATGCAAATTTTCAAGGCTATGTTGGAGAGTTTTGCATCTGAACAGGGTGCGCGTATGACTGCGATGGATAATGCCACTCGCAATGCAGGAGATATGATTAATAAGCTAACCCTAAACTATAACCGCAGTCGTCAGGCCCAAATCACCAAAGAGTTGATAGAGATCATCTCAGGCGCTGAGGCGCTCTAGAACGATTATAAATTGATAGGAGTCGAAAATGGCGAATAATTCAATCGGAAGCGTTTCCCAAGTGATGGGCGCCGTAGTAGACGTGCATTTCGACGGTGAACTGCCACCAATTCTGAATGCATTAAAGTCAGAAAACCAAGGGAAAACCTTGGTGCTTGAGGTTGCACAGCACCTTGGTGAGAACACCGTACGCTGCATTGCCATGGACACGACAGAAGGTATGGTGCGCGGCCAAGAGGTGACTGACACTGGCGCTCCCATTTCTATGCCGGTCGGTCCAGAAACGCTTGGCCGCATTCTGAATGTCATTGGAGACCCCATCGATGAACGAGGCCCAGTGGGGAATAAGAAAACACTTCCAATACACCGAAGCGCACCTGAGTTTGTAGACCAGTCAACCGAGACCGAACAATTAGTAACGGGGATTAAAGTCGTTGATTTGCTCACCCCCTATGCCAGAGGAGGTAAGATAGGATTATTTGGCGGTGCAGGTGTTGGTAAGACGGTGCTTATAATGGAGCTTATAAATAATATTGCTAAGGCACACGGGGGTTATTCTGTATTTGCTGGAGTTGGAGAACGCACGCGTGAAGGGAATGACCTCTATCATGAAATGATAGAGTCTGGAGTGATAAATCCTGACGGAGAGTCGAAAGCAGCACTTGTTTACGGCCAGATGAATGAACCTCCTGGCGCTCGCGCTCGTATAGGACTTTCAGGACTCACAGTGGCTGAGTATTTTCGGGACGAAGAGGGACAGGACGTCCTTTTCTTCGTAGATAATATCTTCCGTTTCACACAAGCTGGATCCGAAGTATCTGCATTGTTGGGGCGCATCCCCTCTGCTGTTGGTTATCAGCCAACGTTGGGCACTGATATGGGCGGCTTGCAAGAGCGTATAACCACCACCAAAAAGGGTTCGATTACGTCAGTGCAAGCGATATATGTGCCAGCCGATGATTTAACTGATCCGGCTCCGGCGACTGCATTCTCGCATCTGGACGCTACGACGGTTCTTAGCAGATCGATTGCAGAACTTGGAATTTATCCTGCGGTGGATCCACTTGACTCAACCAGTCGAATCCTTGATCCAAGGATAGTCGGTGATAATCATTATCAGACAGCGCGAGACGTGCAAGAGGTGTTGCAGACCTACAAATCACTACAAGAAATCATCGCAATTTTAGGCATGGATGAATTGTCCGAGGATGACAAGCTTACAGTGGCGCGGGCACGTAAAATTCAACGGTTTCTTTCTCAACCCTTTCATGTTGCCGAGGTTTTCACTGGATCGCCTGGAAAGCTGGTTGACCTAGATGATACCATAAGCGGATTTCGCGCTATCGTTGATGGCAAGTATGATGAACTTCCTGAGCAAGCCTTTTATATGGTTGGTGGCATAGACGAGGCTATCGAGAAATCAAAGAAAATGGAGGCGGAGGCCGCATAGATGGTCGAGGCATTAAAACTTGAGTTGGTCTCTCCGGAAAAATTAATTTTGTCGGAAGATGTTGAGATGGCAGTGCTGCCAGGCGGCGAGGGAGACTTTGGAGTTATGCGAGGACATTCACCTGTTATCTCGACGTTGCGTCCTGGTGAAATAGTTATTTTTGAAAAAAACAAGGTCAAAAGCCGTATCTTCGTAGGAGGCGGCTTTGCTGAAGTGAATGACCAAGTATGTACTATTTTAGCTGAAGACGCAGAGAATGTTGATGACATAAACCGCGATGAAGCCCTAAAAATGCTCGGCGTTGCTGAGGAGGAAATACGTGCTGCGGAAAATCAACTGGTGCTTAACAGCGCAACTCGAAAACGAGACAGCTTAGCCGCTCGATTGTCTGCAGTTGATAATCCAGCTTATTCGTAATTATTTTCTGGGTAGGTTGTGGAGTAAATTGTCGGACGCATAGGTATGGATTTTTAAATTATAATTAAGCGATAAGACTCAGTAATTGCCCGGGATCAAGCACTCCGTGTCCTTTGGGTAGTTTTGACAAGCCTATAAGTGCAGAATGGTCCACAGCTCCCAAGCCTATAGGATCACCTTTAAAGCGGCCTTCGGGGTTGAAAACAAGATCACCGTTAACTTTTTTCGCATCACTTATATTTCGATCCTTGTTTACAAAGTTATCGCCTCCCTCCTTTTGTTCCTTTGCCTCTTCGATTTTACGTTCTTGAATTTCTTGACGAGCACGAACAATCTTGGCGTCGGCTTCTGCTGCCACTGCCCGGTCAGCACTTGATGGCTCCTGTGGAGCTAATGCGGCCCGTTTCACTGTTTGCATTTTGCGTATTGTAGCTTCCGGATTATTGGGAACAACAGACGTATCTATTCTGACCTCGCCGCCGACTGCGTACGATTTTCCATCTGGCCCGCGAACGGTGCGATAAGTTGGTGAACTCGCGTAGTGTCCGCCCGCAATCTGATGAGCGCGCTCATGTTCACGTACTTGCCTGTCACGTGCCTTTAATGCTTGTACCTTGCGGCGTTCAGCATCTGTAAGGCCGTCCTTATTTTCCGCATTCATATCGGTTTTATTTTTTGCGGTGTTGTTACTTTCCCCCGGTTTTTCGTCATCTAGATTACGGGCTTCCTGTGCTATGGCTAAACTGTCTTTATCCAGTTTTGAAAACGAACCCCTTGCGAGATGGGAATCCACGCCATTTCGGGTATTAACTGATTTTTCCGTCCCTATCAAAATTGTTTGGGACCGTGTCTCATCGCCATCTCTAATTTTTTCAAGAGATGGCCTATTAACCGCAATCGCTTGGGCCGTTGTGGGTCGCGCTGTCTCTATTTGCGGAACCATCGCTATGGAAACCCCTTATGTGCAAGACTGGGAAATAGTCTCGTCGATTATAAAAAATTCCGAAGATTAAGTAGTTACAATAGTCAGAAGCACGTAAATGCCAACACCTTCAAGTTAGGCAAAAAACTCGTTTCTCACATCAAAAACCAAATTACTAAACCATAAAGCTCTATTTAATATATAAATTAGAAATTTGTCCAGTTGGCAGGCACTAATTCAGTCAACCAGTAGAGGCTGAAATATGCGTATAACACGCTCATAAACATCTTTTTTAAAAGGAATAATGAGTTTTTGCAGCTCCTGAGCCTCAGCCCAACGCCAATCCGAGAATTCGGGGCTTCTTGTTTGAATGTCTATATCGTTGTCCATGCCTAGAAAACGAAAGGCACACCATTTCTGCTTTTGTCCACGATAATGGCCCTGCCATACTTTTTTCGAAATATGATATGGCAAATCGTATGAAAACCAATCAGGGCATTCTGCTATCAATTCAACATTATTGGTGCCAATTTCTTCATTGAGTTCCCGAAAAGCTGCCTCAACTGGTGTCTCTCCATCTTCGATTCCACCCTGGGGCATCTGCCAATGAGAGCCTCGTGTATCAATTCGTTTGGCGACGAAAACACGTTTGTTACGGTTAATCAACATCATGCCAACGCAAGGTCGGTATGGACGAGGGTCGCTTTTTTTATTTTTCATCATTTTCGCATTTGAAGAATAGCCGATATAGGCGCTAATGCTAAACCACGATCTTCGACTTGGTCAGTCCATCGTTTTATCTCAACTATGCTTAATGGGTATGGTCGAGCGATAGCAACTGCATAGCCTCGACTGGTTGCTAATTTTTCTGCCTGCATTAAACGAGCACGTATACCATTTTGGGTTAGAGTGTCATCAATAAAATAATCTCGGGCAACGGATGGCGTTGTCAATCTCTCCGCGATACTCGCTGCTGAACTTAGGGGATTTTCGCGAACGTCTAATAACATTAGTCCGCGCGTCTTTAGTTCTTTTATAAGGGGTCGTAACTTGTTTGGTTTAGTTGTGAATTTGCTACCCATGAAAGTGCTAACGCCAACATAGCCGGTAAGACGGCTCAAAACCCAATGTAAACGGTATTTGTTTTGATCTTCTGGGAGAGTAGTTAAAAGCGTGTAGGGACCGGGGTCATTCTTAGGGTATTCGAATGGCTCCATTGGCAAATCTACTAAAACCTCGTGTCCAGCCGCTCGACTGGCGCTTATCCAATCTTTGAGACCTCTTGAGTAAGGAGCAAAGGCGAGCGAAATCGGCCCAGGTATTTTTTTTAACACTGTTTTGGTAGCTATTGCTGACACTCCCAATCCTACGAACACGATTGCAATGCGTGGACGCGTATCGGTTTGGTCAAATGGACGGCTATACACCTGCCATGACTTGCGACCACCTTCGCCGATAATGGGTAGTGGCCCAAGTGCATTACTCTCAATGATTCTTGGATCGGGGTGGGGTTGAAGTTCTAGTGACGGCTTTTTTCCGGTGTTGTGTTCCATTGGCACAGGTGTTTGCCCTAGCTTGGGCGGGATACCTGCAGGACGCTGGATCCTACGTCCAAAGGTCTTCGGTTCATTTGTATCTTTTACGGAAACGGGCTGTTCAGTTTTTTCCGACTTATTCTGAATTGATCTTGTCGAGAGTTCTATCACGGCACGGGGTTGTTTGATATGTGGCTCTTTCTCAAAATTTTCGTTGTCTGAAAAAAGCCATATGCTGACACAACTAATTAAAACGGCTAAGGAGCCGATGAGAAGAAAAAGGGGGTTTCTGAACAGTGTTTTTTTTGGCTGTGGCAGGCCAAATATTTCTGCCATTTCTTGTTCGGCATCTTGACTTGGTTTGAGTTTAAACATGCCCAAGGTTAGCTTTGGTATATGGAAACCCTTCCCATCGGCAGACCCTTCTTTTTTTGGACCGTTCTCATCATCAGTTTTACGTTTAAAAAAGTTGAGACGAAGCGGCAGAGTCTTAAGGGTATCAATCAAACTCAATTATTTGTCCCCGCTCGGGTTTGCTGCAATAATGATAGACTGCGCAAAAGCTCAAGAGCGCGCGTCAACTGATAATCCTGAAGCTTCAACGTACGTTTTGTTGAAGTAGGTTTTCTCTCTGAAGCACCTTGTCCTTCATCTTGCTTGCTTTCTGATCCTTCAAGCGATTTTTTATTTTCTGGTTTCTTTCTATCCTCCTCTCTCTTATTTTTCTTCTCGTCTTCGGATTCATTTCTCAGAGAGTTTCGAAGAGATGCTTCGCTTCGAATGTTTGGGCGTTCGACAATTTCAGGTTTTGCCTGTTGTACAATAATGTCTGGACTTATTCCCTTAGCTTGAATTGATTGGCCACTAGGGGTGTAGTAGCGTTGAGTGGTCATCTTGATGGCTCCATTCTGACCTAATGGGATAATAGTCTGAACAGAACCTTTCCCGAAAGATTTAGTCCCTAGGATAATTGCTCGACGATGATCTTGTAAGGCGCCTGCCACAATCTCAGATGCTGACGCGGATCCACTGTTTATGAGTACTATCAGTGGTGAGCCTCCGGTGTCGTCTCCTTCCTTAGCTTGGAATCGCTGAGCTGACTTAATATCACGGCCACGCGTCGATACGATCTCACCTTGATCAAGAAAAACGTCACTGACGCTTACAGCCTGGTCTAAAAGTCCCCCTGGATTATTACGAAGGTCCAGGACATACCCTTTAATGTCAGCACCAATAGTGCGTTTAAGCTCCTTCACCGCGTTCTTTATCCCGCGCGTAGTTTGCTCAGTGAAATTAGTAACACGTATATACCCTACCTTGCCTTCCGAGCGGGATCGAACTGATTGGATTCGAATGCGAGCACGAGTAATCTTCACATCAAATGGTTTTTTTGTGTTGCGTCTTATTGTTATTTTGATATCGGTGTTGACTCGTCCGCGCATTTTATCGACTGCTTGCGACAAAGAGAGGCCTCGGACGGGCGTACCATCGATATGTGAAATGAGGTCGCCGGCTTTGAGGCCGGCTCTAAATGCAGGTGTATCGTCGATTGGCGAAACAACTTTTATCATACCTGTATCCTGGTCTAACGTAACTTCAATCCCTAGACCGCCAAATTCACCACGTGTCTGAACCTTCATCTCGTTAAATTTTTTCCTATTGAGAAAATTGGAGTGTGGATCCAAGTGCCCAAGCATTCCCTCAATTGCAGCCTCAATTAGATCTTCATCGGATATTTCTTCGACGTAATCATTACGTACCCGTTCAAAAACGTTCCCAAATAATTCTAACAATTGGTATGTGTCGGTTTCGTTCTTCAAGCTTGTGGTCAATGCAGGCACAGTAAAGGTCATTAACGCGCTGAAAATTATAAAAAACTGTCCGAAAGCAAACCTCCGTGGGCATTTTGTTTTTATTTCTTTTATCACTGTCATTCCTTTCGAGCAGTCGGAGAGAACATAAATGTAGTTCAATTTGGAGCTATTTTCATTCATTCATAATAGACCAGCCTTAGCCGCGGCGGCGAACGGTTTTATATGTTATCCAAGGTAGCGGGTTTACTGGTCTTCCACGTCGCCGCAGTTCGAGGTACAGCATAGTTTTCTTCCCTGATGTGCCGGCCATTGCGCCGACCGGCTCTCCAGCCAATAGCCACTGTCCTAGTGAGCTATCGAGCCTTCCAAGACCAGCTAAAAGAGTGTGATAGCCACCCCGATGTTCTATGATTATTATTTTTCCGTAACCACGGAAAGGTCCGGAAAATGCTACTCTGCCGTCAAAAGGGGCTATAACCTGCGCTCCAGCCCGAGCGGCTATCGTGAGTCCTTTCGCAGTGTTCCCGCGTTCTGAGGACTGCCCATAAGATTTTACAATAACACCGCGCGCAGGCAATCGAACACCACCATTTGCCGGAAAGATACGAATGGAAACGGGGTATTTATTCTTGCGAGCTGTTGGCTTTGGAAGCGGCCTTTTATTTTTCGCCCCGTTTTTTTGCAAAGTGTTAAAGAGGTCCCGCAGAGACTGTGCCTGCGCTGTTAGCTGTGAAACACGTCTCGTGATCCGCGCTTTTTCTACATCGGTAAGGCGGCGTAAAGAGGCTTTGCGAGAAACTAGTGCGCGCATCTTTTGGCGTTCGTTTTCTAGTGCTTGTGTCGCTGTTGCCATCTTTTCGAACTGTGCTAACATTTTTGTCTGTAACGTATCTAATTCATTTACCTCTCTCTGCAGATTACGTGCGCGCAAGTGTATGCGAGGCACGGCAGCGCGCAAAAGTGTGGCGCTGCGCACAACGTTAATCGGTTTTCCCGGAACGAGAAATAGCGCTTCGGGCGGATTACGAGAAAGCCGTTCAATCGCAGCGAGAGTGCCTTGCATTTGTTTGTGGCTGTGTCTGAGTTTTTTACGCCTTTCGGTTACTTTTTCCTGTAAAAACTGTAATTTTTCTTCGATACGTGTCATGTGTGCTTCTTGCGCCTGAACAGCATCGGCAGTAGAAATCATTTGATTTCTTAGACTTGCCATTTCAGCAGCAATAATCTCGGACCGTTTTTCAAGTTCGCGTTGACGAGCTTGGTCGGATGCCAGTTCTCCTTCGATTTTTTTTAGGACGCGCGTTTCTTGAGCCCAGGCGCGTGATTCCTCCATGGCTACTGCAAACCAGACTATCGCAGTGCACAATAACAGAGCTCTTTGGCTCTTAGCCTGCGGTTTCATAAGCGCCAGCCGATCGTAAGAGGGATTTTCCGGACATTTCTGTGGGAATTTCAAGTCCCATTAACTCCAACATAGTCGGTGCTATGTCTGCGAGCTTTCCATTTTCGAGCCGTAAGTCGTTTAAATTGTCTCCAACAAGAAGGCAGCGCACAGGATTGCACGTATGCGCTGTATGCGGTTCACCAGTTTCACTGTTTAGCATGGTCTCGACGTTGCCGTGATCTGCGGTAACCACCAATACTCCACCGGCTTTTTTAACGGCGGCCTCCACTCTTTCCACACAGGCATCCACGACTTCAACTGCGCTTATTGCTGCCTCCAAAACACCAGTATGACCAACCATATCAGTATTGGCGTAATTGACTAATATGAAGTCATATTTACCATCCTGTACAGCTGCCACTAATTTATCAGTAACTTCAACTGCTGACATTTCCGGTTGTAAATCATAGGTTGCTACTTTCGGGGAGGGCACAAGAATACGATCCTCTCCGTCAAAGCATGCCTCCTCACCCCCATTAAAAAAAAATGTAACATGCGCGTATTTTTCTGTCTCCGCTATGCGAAGCTGTTTCAATTTTGCAGTTGCTACAATTTCACCCATTACTTTCTTGAGGGTCTGAGGAGGAAAAAGTGTTTTCTGATGTGCTTGCAATGTCTTTGAGTAGTCAACCATACCGACAGCTTGGGTTAATGAGATGATACGCCTTCTCTTAAATCCAGCAAATTTATTATCTAGCAGGGCAGATAAAATTTCGCGTGCTCTGTCTGCGCGGAAATTTGCCATCAAAAGACTATCTCCATCGTGAATTCCGTCATAACTGCCAATTGCAACAGGTTGCAGGAATTCATCAGTAATGTCTTTAAGGTATGATTTTTCAATTGCAGCTACAGGGTCAACAGCACGTTCACCAGCACCATCTGTCAGAAGAGCGTAGGCCTTATTTACACGGTCCCAGCGTTTATCTCTATCCATCGCGAAGTAGCGACCACATAAAGTGCCAATCGTTACTCCAGGCAACTGCTCAAGTAAATCTATAAGGTAATCTTTTGCACTTTTGGGTGGAGTATCTCTACCGTCAAGGAAAGGGTGAATGGTGATCAGCGCACCTTTTGACAAGAGAATTTTTGCCAATGCTATTATATGTTTCTGGTGTGAATGAACTCCGCCGGGCCCCAAAAGGCCAGTTAGGTGGATACGCCCCCCTGCCATCTTTGTTTTTTCCACCAAATCAGACAAAATCTTATGATCTTGTAAAGAGCCATCATCTATTGCTTGGTCTATCCGCGGCAGGTCCTGAGTGACCACGCGGCCTGCCCCGAGATTCATGTGCCCTACTTCTGAGTTACCCATCTGACCGGGAGGTAATCCAACATGCTGCTCTGAGGCTTGAAGCTGGCTACCTGTGACGGTTTTTTTAAGTCGATCCCACACGGGTGTTTTTGCCAAGGCCACTGCGTTATTGTCAGTCTCTTTACGCTCACCCCAGCCATCTAATATGCATAGCACCACCGGTCTAGATTGAGATTTGTTATTCATACTGTTCTACTCTTGAATGTAATAAATATGATTTAGGGTAAGACTACCTGCTTTCAAATTTCGAGCAACGAATTTCAATCATCCTCTTCTATGATATGGGTGTCCCGTAAGGATAGTCTCCGCTCGATACAGTTGTTCAGCAAGTAATGAGCGTACCAGAAGATGAGGCCAGGTAGCAGCGCCAAGTGACAGTAAAAGGTCTGCGCGTTGCCGGAGTGAGTCAGTGACCCCATCCGGCCCACCGATTAAAAAGGCTACGGTAGAATGCCCATCGGTCTGCCATGCCCCGATTGTTTTTGCTAACGAAATACTTGAAAGATTCATGCCTGTCTCATCAAGTACCACCACAACAGCCGCTTTAGGAATTATTTTTACTAAAAGGCTTTCCTCGATTTTTTTACGCGCCGGCATCGTTAATTTCTTTTTCGTTTCAAATTCCCGAAGATCTATTGGCCAGCGTGAGCGCTTTATGTAGTTTTGGTAAAGATCATACTCAGGACCATCGCGAAAGCGACCTATGGCAGCTATCAGAATACGCATATTCGACTTAATGCGTCAGGCTGCTATCGAGTGAGGTCGGAGTGTTTTTGCTACACGTGCTTGGATCATCAAAAGTGTGATCCCACAAACGTTCGAGCCGGTAAAAATCCCTGACTTCAGGTCGAAAAAGATGCACGATTATGTCCCCGGCATCCACCAACACCCAATCACAATGCTGATCACCCTCGACCCGTATTCGTTTGAGGCCAGCGCCCCTTAGGTCCCGGCGTAAATGCTCAGTCATCGCGCTAACGTGACGGCTGGATGTACCAGACGCTATAATCATATGGTCAGCCAGACTTGTTTTCCCCTCAAGATTAATCGTAACTAAATCGGTAGCTTTATCGCTTTCAAGCGAATTTTGAATGAGTTTAAGTAGGTTGTTACAGTCGTGGGGCCGCTCAATTGCTTTGTTTATGATATAAATCCTTTCATTCGCTATTAAGGTTGCTGCGGTTAACCGGGTCAGCCTCGAATTTATGTCTGACCGGGGATGTCCCGTGTATTTAATTTATGGGGTTTGGACTTTTGGTTTTGGACAAGCCTGATCTCTGTTGATGAGATAGGGTCTGCTGGAGTGTGTATAAACATCCACGCAGGTGGCGCCGTATCTATTAAATACCGTGCATATTGCTCCTTATGCTGAGATCTACGAAACCGCTGTGCTGCTAACCCAGCTAATGCTTGATGACAATATGATGGACGATTAAAAACCGCAATGGGAATTGATTCGAAAATTTTAGGCCAGCCCAGCCAGAGCGGCATTTGTGCCAGATTATCAGCTCCAAGAAGCCACACAAATTTACGTTTTGGGAATTTTCGTTTCAACCGTTTGATGGTGTCAATTGAATATTGGGATCCAAACCTACGTTCCACGTCAGTGACCCATATGCGAGGGTGGTTAGCGAGTTTGGTGGCATATTTCAATCGTTCCTGGAGTTTAGCCAAATCATTGCATTTTTTTAGCGGGTTTTGAGGTGTAACTAACCACCACACTGCATCTAACCGCAGCCTTTTAATTGCCTCGGTACTGATTAAACGATGACCACGATGAGCTGGATTAAAGGAGCCTCCTAACAAGCCAACTCTTCGACCGGGGAAAGGAAAACGACAGTTTTTCAAGACAGAAAGCCCTTCTTTCCAGCAATAAGAATATCCTAGCTCACAATTCATACTATCTCGGGCCCGCTGGCAAGAAGTACAGTATCAATTTCCATACGATTTTGGTCTGTTGGTAAGAGAGAATTATTGTGATGCGTTTGTAGAGGGTATTTTACCCACCTGTCGTTTTATTTTGTTGCAAAAACAGACAACTCACAAATCAGCGGCGAAGGTGCAACTAGTAAATATAATTTATGCTCTGGTTTGACCATTTCCTCGAACATGATATTTGTAACTAGTGAGCTGATCTGCGCCTACAGGTCCTCGGGCATGCAACTTTCCCGTTGAAATTCCAATCTCAGCTCCCATTCCAAATTCACCGCCATCTGCAAACTGCGTAGATGCATTGTGAATTACAATCCCACTATCAACACCGTTAAGAAAACGATTTGCTACATCATTATTATTCGTGAGGATGGCTTCAGTATGACTAGAGCCATACTGATTTATATGATTAATCGCTTCATCTACCCCCTCAACTATTTTTACCGAAATTATCTTGTCTAAATACTCTGTACTCCAGTCCTGCTCACTCGCATATTCTATGCGGGGCTCAATTTGACGGCATTCGCGATCGCCGCGCATTATGCAGCCGCCATTTACCAGATTGTCTGTTAATTTCGGTAATATCTTTTTAACTACAGCACGGTCAATTAGAAGAGATTCTGCTGCACCGCAAATTCCTGGTCGACGTAGCTTAGCATTCACAGTTACCTGGAGTGCCATTTCTATCTCTGCATCAGTATGTATATATACATGGCAATTACCGATAAGATGCGCAAGTGTCGGCACCTTTGACTCCGTTATGACACGCTCCGTAAGTGATTGCCCTCCACGTGGAACAATTACATCGATGAGACCAACTGCCTTCAGCATTTCTCCAACAGCTGCACGATCCCGGGTTGGGATTAGTTGAACAGCATTTTCTGGCAAGCCAGCAGCCATTAGACCTTGTCGTAAGCACATTGCTATTTTTTCTGAGGAATATAGACTTTCAGACCCGCCTCTTAGAATTGCTGCATTTCCCGATTTAAGGCAAAGGCCACCTGCATCTGCAGTGACGTTAGGGCGGCTCTCATAAATAATGCCTATGACGCCCAGTGGAACGCTAACGCGAGATATTTCTAACCCATTTGGTCTTTTCCAGGTTCCCAAGACCTTCCCCAGAGGGTCAGGCAGCTCAGCTACACTTTCCAAGCCATTTGCGATAGCTTCAATCCGAGTATCATCAAGCATGAGTCTATCGAGCATGGCACTATCAACGCCCTTTTTTTTGGCGAAGGTCATGTCGGTAACATTTGCAGTTTTAATAGCAGCATTACTAGCACGAATGGCATCAGCAGCATGGACAAGCGCATCATTTCGGGCGATAGAAGAAGCCATTGCCAGCTCTCGTGTTGCTGTTCGCGCTGACGCAGCAATAGTTCGCACACACGTGGCTATATCTTTAAAATTCTCAATCTTCTCGCTCATTCTATTATTCACTCACTCCTTTTTGAGATTGATCGCTTTACTGCTAGATTATCACGATGCACCATCTCATCACATCCTCGGTAGCCAAGAATAGATTCAATCGAACCGCTCTTTTGGCCTCTTATTCTATTCGCCTCTGAGGCTGAATAGGCGGTTAAACCGCGCGCTATCTCATCGCCAACACTGTTGAGTACTAATACTGCATCCCCTCGGGCAAAATTTCCGGTAACACGCGTTATACCTGAGGGTAGAAGACTTTTTCCTTTGCTGAGAGCTTCGGCGGCCCCTTTGTCAACAGTGATTTCACCGGTCGTCTTCACCATACCCGCAATCCATCTTTTGCGCGCTTTCCGTGGAGAGGAATTGGCATTGAACCAAGTTGCTCGTCCACCGCGCATTAATATTGATAAGGGTTCAATACATTTTCCATCGCTTATCACCATGTCACAACCACCATCCATAGCAATGTTGGCTGCGTCGAGCTTCGTAATCATGCCGCCAGATGAGTAACCAGCTGGCGCAGTTCCAGCCATGGCTTTTATATCTTCGGTAATTTCACTGACTTCGGCAATATGTAATGCACGTGGGTTTTGCCTTGGGTCAGAATCATAAAGCCCATCAATATCGGAAAGCAATATTAGGCAATCGGTGCTTGTCATAGCGGCTACCCTTGCAGCAAGGCGATCATTATCGCCGAAACGAATTTCACTTGTCGCTACTGTATCATTTTCATTTATTACTGGCACAACTCCTAGTTTAAGAAGTTGGTTAAGGGTATTTCGAGCATTTAGGTGTTTCCTTCGATGTTCAGTATCTTCCAGTGTCAGTAGAATTTGTGCAATATTCAAACTATGGCGCTCGAGTATGTGCTTGTAAGCATGCGCAAGCAGTATTTGGCCGACTGCAGCAGCGGCCTGGCTTTCTTCAAGACGAAGGTTGCGTGTGCTTAATAAGCCCGATTTTCTTCTTCCGAGTGCTATAGCACCTGAAGAAACAACCATGATTTCTTGGCCACGGGCTCGAAAGCGAGACAGATCACAAGCAAGGCTATCGAGCCAATCTTCTCGAATCTCACCTCTTTCATTGTCGACCAATAATGAAGAGCCGATTTTGACTACAATGCGTTTGGCATTGCTAAGTTGATTTTTCATGGTGTCCACCCGGTCGTCTTCTCTACTTCTTTTTCTTCTTCTATCTCATTTCCGGGTGGAGGAATGTGACGGAGCAATGAACGCAAAACAGACCTCACTCCTTTGCCTGAGACACTTGAGAATACGAGAGCTTCCTTACCGGCGGCTTCGCTCAAAAGGCGTCGTTTTTCTGCTATTGCATGTGCGTCGAGTGCATCAATCTTTGTAAGCGCAACTAATTCGTGCTTTTCATCGAGCCCATTGCCATAGGTGTCTAGCTCAATCCGCACAGTCTCATATGCATTAGCCACATCTTCAGTAGTTCCATCTACCAGGTGCAATAAAACCCCGCATCGTTCCACATGACCAAGGAATCTATCACCAAGACCAAGGCCTTCACTGGCACCTTGAATTAGTCCAGGAATGTCAGCCACTACAAACTCCCTATCATCAACGTAGACTACACCAAGCTGAGGATGAAGTGTGGTAAAAGGGTAATCTGCTATTCGTGGTTTTGCTCGAGTGACTGATGCGAGAAATGTTGACTTCCCTGCGTTAGGGAGACCAACTAGACCTGCGTCGGCAAATAATTTGAGGCGCAGCCAAATCCACATTTCGGCATTTTCTGCTCCGGGTTCTGCACGGCGAGGAGCTCGGTTTGTAGATGACTTGTAGTGTAAGTTCCCATGTCCGCCGGTACCTCCGGACAAAATAGTTACTTCTTGTCCGTGTTCGATAATATCAGCGATAAGAACCCTGCCTTCTGATTCAAGGATTTGGGTGCCCAATGGTACATCGATGTAAATGGGACCCCCATCAGCTCCAAATCGCTGTTTTCCCATGCCGTGTTTGCCGGGCTGAGCGCGAAAATGCTGTCGATAGCGATAATCAATCAGCGTGTTGAGGTCTGGTTTGGCACGCACAATGACATCTCCACCTCGCCCTCCGTCACCGCCATCAGGACCACCGCGGGGAATATTACGTTCTCGACGGAAAGACACACAGCCTGCACCACCCTTACCGCTAGCCACAAAAATTTTTGCCTCGTCAAGAAACTTCATCATCTGTTTCCTGTAGATCAGATGTGTGTGGAATTTCACACACATTAAAAAAGGGGAATGGCAAGCCATTCCCCGTCCAGCGAGTATGAAGTGCTGGACGTTTTACCCAGTGGGTTCCACGTGTACAGTTGTTCGCACGCGCGTTTTATGGAACTTAACCGTACCCTCTGCTGTTGCAAACAAAGTATGATCTTTTCCGAGCCCGACATTATGTCCAGGATGCACCTTGGTGCCGCGTTGCCGTATGATAATATTACCTGGAAGCACGGTTTCCCCACCATATTTTTTAACACCAAGCCTACGTCCCTCGGAGTCGCGTCCGTTCCTTGAACTTCCACCCGCTTTTTTATGCGCCATTTGAGATTATTCCTTAATTACGTCGCCGCTTGCAGGTTTTTTTGCGGCTGATTTTTTATTTGAGCTAGTCTTTTTTGTTGTGGCCTTCTTTTTTTTAGCTGCAACTTTCCCCACAGGTTTGTCTTTCGCGCTAGCCTTTTCTTCAGAGGGGGAGGTTTTTTTATTGTTTGTGATTATATTCGTTATCTTAACCAAAGTCACGTGCTGCCGGTGCCCCTTAAGACGGCGATATCCTTGGCGCCGCTTGCGCTTAAAGACTAGTATCTTATCGTCTCGACCTTGTTCCATGACTGTTCCAGCTACGCTAGCGCCTTCGACTAAAGGTGTACCAAAAGTGCTGGATGTAGAATCACCAACCATCAGAACATTTTCAAAGGCTATCTTGCTGCCAGTCTTCGCGTCCAGCTTTTCAATTCTGACCACGTCCTCTTCAACAACTTTATATTGTTTTCCACCGGTTTTGATTACTGCAAACATTTTTTTATCTTCATTTATTGAGTGTAATCATCGTTTAACGAGACACCGCGCCTCTATAGTAACGCGCGACTATACGCAGCAAACTGCTCAAGTCAACGATTTTGGAGGATTTTCTCGCATCCATAAGACAATCTTCTGCGTATCGTTCTATATGAAACTCTTATTAAAGGTTCTGGTTGGGGCTGTTGCGGCAGCTTGTAGCATAAGTGCATGCTCACCCTTTGGCGTGATAAATTCGCTGGCTCATAGTGATGATGTAATTGTCAGCGCTGGAATCTCATACGGATCTCATGAAAAACAGCGATTGGACATTTACCGTCCTGTTTGGATGGAAGGTCCGTTGCCCACTGTTTTATTTTTTTACGGAGGTAGTTGGAAGCGGGGGAGTAGAGAAAAATATGCGTTTGTGGGGCATACTCTCGCACGGCAAGGTTTCGTTGTAGTGGTATCCGATTACAGATTGTATCCCGAGGTGCTATTTCCAGCTTTTGTGCACGATGGTGCTCTAGCCATCGCATGGATTACGGAAAACATAGTAAAATATGGAGGGATAAATAAAAATATTCATTTAATGGGGCACTCCGCCGGCGCTCACATAGCTGCACTACTCGTTCTTGACGATGAGTATCTCGGGAAATTTAATTTAGCCGATGATACCTTGGGGCGTTGGGTTGGTTTATCGGGCCCATATGCGTTTTACCCTTCAAAGGTTCATTCGGTTAAAGATGTTTTTGCGGGTGCGTCGGATAACCGTGCGCGCCCCATAGCGAGGGTTGGCCTTGGAGCACCGGACGCTTTACTAATTCACGGAGGTCAAGATACTGCTGTTTCTCCAGAAAATAGCGTAGCTTTGGCTGAAAGAATGAATGAGATAGGGAATAGGGCATTTGCACTTACTTATGAGGGTATTGGACATGGGATGACCGTTGCTTCACTTACTTTTCCCTTTACAGGCTTGGCATCAACTCTGAAAGATGCAGTGTTTTTCTTAAAGACCGGCAAATATCCTAAAGTTAATGTGGACCTTAAAGACATTAGCAAATGATGCACAAGTCAGATGGTACGCAGGTCAAGTGCCATAATTAACTGTGTGATGCTATTTTGGTACGAGAAAAAAAAAGTTTTAGGAAGAAAAATGCACGCTAACGAAAACATTTCACCCGCCCTCCGGATTTCAATAACCCTGGATTATCTGGTCACCGTCGATAAAAACAGAGTGACAAAACAAGAGTTGGAGAGAGATGTATTGTTCAGGCTTGGTTATGACAGAGCTGAAATTCCTGTTAGTAGCCAAACATTAGCTAAAGTTGTTCAAGAGCTTGAGGCGCCTTTACCGGAACATACAACCCTTAACCGGATAAGCGGAACGTTACTAATGAACCAATCCATTATCAAAAAGTTTTAACGGTAGACGAACCTATCTCAGGATAACTATATGCAGTGATGATTGCAGGCAAATTAGGCGATAATCGCATCTAATTGTGGCCTGAACACTCTTCACTCAGTTGTATACCTCTCTTAAAAGAGTTTAATACTCTAAGCGTAAAGCCGTTTGGAAATGAAACCTTGATTTTCCTTGTATATACGCTTGCCGTCCCCATCATACTCCCAAATCCGATTATCTGGGTCGGGGTCGAGGGATTTTAAATTTCCTGAGGTATCCATATTTTCATTGTTTTGCTTCAAATGACTACTCCTGCTTTTATTGGTGGGTGACTGTTCCATTTACAACTGGCTACTAGCCGCTATTAGTTCATCCAAATGACATAGCTATTTGAATGCAATATATTCACTCGAATCCCTGAAGGAATGCTTTCCCATTGACACAATCTTTTTTCAGGTTTGTGGTTCCATCAGCTCGATTTTATTCCCAAAAGGATCCTCTATGTATAGGCTAGCAGTTCCATCCCTGTGCCCCACAAGGGGACCGAATTCTTCAGCTCCTGACCATTCAAAAGCGAGATGCGGCGGGTGCTCTCCCGGAATAACTAAAGCGATCCGTGTGCCGCCGACCTTTAAAAGCGCCCAAGTTTCATCTTGATAAAGAACGCGAGCTGATAAGGTGCTGGTATACCACTGTACCCCAACAGCAACATTATCGACCGAGACTGCGGCATGGTGAAAACTTTTTACACTGGTCATATTACTTTTACAGTTATAAATTTGATTTGGATCACCACACTACTTAATCTTTCGTGATCGTTTCATTTTGAGAAAAATAAGGGCCTGAAATAAAGGTTTGCTCGACCAACAAGTGCATACTTTTTGTAGAGGTGTTGTAGTAGATAAGTATCGAGGCAGTAGATAAGTATCGAGATCGGGCCCTGCTATGTTTGGCCACAACTTTTAACCACCGGCAACCAAAAGTATCGGGCTGTCGTTCAAATCTTGACAGTTTTCCATTCAAACTGCAGTGTTTAGGGAGTATCAATCTCAGCGCAGGTAATTAGGCTGGCAATATATTATACATATTCCAAATGATCACAGTAAATCGATATTGGTGCGTAGCTCGAAAGAAAAAATTAATCTGCGGAGAGGTGACAGAGTGGTTGAATGTGCCGGTCTCGAAAACCGGTGTGGGGGTAACCTCACCGAGGGTTCGAATCCCTCTCTCTCCGCCATTTCTAGACACTAATCTACTGAATTAGAATGGTCACTTAGAATAAAAAATTTAAGAGAAAGCTAAAGCAATGAAATTAGGTTTCTCTTACTCTCTCCCAACCCAAGGACTTTTATCCTTATTGATGCTGCCGCTTGCAGTGGCTTCGGTGGAAACTACACTTTATCATAAAGCAACTGACATCTGTCCTTCGGCGAATGCTTACCCGCGCAAGTGTCGCTGCCGAAAATACTAGTAATGCCATTTGTTGATGGGTAAAAAGAGAATCGGGGAAAGTTTGGAGAGGCTGGTCTTCAGTTGACTGCTTGCACTGCTAATTGTTTTAATTGTGAGGTGTATTTTAATCTTTGGAAGTGCCCGATATGAATGCAATAGAAACTTTGCCTCTCAATGGTTTGAAAGTGATTGATGCGGCTACGGTTATAGCGGGCCCTACGCTTGCAATGCATCTCGCTGATTTTGGCGCCGAGGTGTTGAAAATTGAGCACCCGCGTGGGGATGTCCTGCGCGAGACAGGTTATCAGAAAAAAGGGGTCGGGCTTTGGTTTAAAATGGCTAACCGCAATAAACGCTGTATTACTTTGAATTTTTCAAAGTCGCGCGGTCAAGAATTGTTTAAAAAATTAATTGCTGATGCTGACGTGTTAGTTGAAAATTTTCGCACTGGAACGATGGAAAAATGGGGGCTTGGATATGAGGATTTGAGCCGAATAAACCCCAAACTTGTGATGGTGAGACTCACTGGGTTTGGACAAACTGGGCCATACAGAAAGAGACCTGGTTTCGGCACGATAGCAGAAGTGTTTAGCGGCTTTGCAAATATTACTGGCGAGCCTAGCGGCCCCCCAACGTTGCCAAATTTTGGGCTCGCAGATGGTATTGCCGCATCTTATGGCGCTTCGGCGGTGATGTATGCGCTTTACCATCGCGATGTCCATAAGGGCGAGGGGCAATTCATAGATCTATCAATTTATGAGCCAATGTTTCAGGTGCTGGGTCCCCAGCCATTACAATATGATCAGCTTGGTATTGTGCAGCAGCGTATGGGTAATCGCTCAAAGAATAACGCGCCTCGTAACACCTACCGGACTAAAGATGGTCATTGGGTAGCAATTTCGACAAACTCGCCGGCAATTGTGACACGTGTGCTGACACTCTGTGGAGGGGAAAAAGCAGCAGATGATCCGCGGTTCGCTACGCCACAGGGGAGGGTCGAAAATATTGACGAAGTTGATGAAATCGTTGCCAGCTGGATTAGGGAACGTGATCTTGACGAAGTTTTAGAAAAATTTGAAAAAGCTGAAGCTGCCATTGGGCCCGCATACAATATTGCGCAAATTTTTGAGGACCCTCAATATAAAGCTCGGAACGATATCGTCACCGTTCCAGATGATGAATTAGGGCCTATTCGGATGGCTAATGCCTTCCCATTTTTGTCGAAGACGCCAGCCAAAATACGGCATTCGGGTCCGCCTTTGGGTCAGCATAACCAAGAAGTGTTTTGTAATGAGCTTGGCTTAGATGAAGCGGAAATCCGAGAACTGAAAGAGAATGAAGTAATCTAGGATTGGATTAACAGAGCAAAAAAGATCAAAAAAGTTGCTCCGTTTTCGGCTATAACCTTTTCTATGAATAGCAGTCATCCTGGTGGTGCTGGGCTAGCTGACTTCTGGTTTGAAAGTCGTAAAATAGTTTTATTCGAGTTCAGGTATCACATTGAAAGCAACGCTGATGCGCCGCTCAGCCACTTCTGTTGGTATAGTTTGATGGAACATATACCCCGGGAATAAAACAAGTTTACCAACCTCCGGTTTTATGAAAAACGTTTCAGGGTTTAGGTGAACAGGGAAGTCAGGGGGAGGTGTACCAAACTCAATCCACCCCTCTTTATCTTTCCCACTGTTAATTACTGTCGGTAACTGCACGTAATAGACGCCGCTAAGCCAGGCGGTATTGTGTGCGTGACTAATCTGACGGCCCGGGCCGTCTAGTACAACTGCCCAAGCATTCAGCCACCAGTCTTTAGGCGCGCCTAGTATGAATGGATGAGATGGATCGGTTGGCATATTAGCCATATATTCTGCCACAGCCCTTTCTAGAATAGTACGGAAATGGTTGAACGGCCCCATAGGTTCTTCAAAAAGTTCCCCCGAGTGATAGCCATCTCGTGTTGCATTGCGGGGAGGCGAAAGCGTCAGCGATGGGTGCGCTAAGATATGCTCAGCCAGCGCTGAGTTGAAGGCATCGGTAGTCTTGAATGTTTTTGGAGCATCGACATACGTTTGTTGCAATAGATTCTTAAAATCAACAATGCGGCGCACCTCTCTCTTGTCCCCCAAGGCTTCTAAAATCAGAGAGTGAATAACTAGAACATGCGTGTCTCCCGGGTTTTTTTCTAAATGTTCATCTGAAATTTTTCGAGCGGCATCGGGTTGCCCCTTTGCCAGTAAACATTGTGCTAACGCTGCTACGCTCACACTAGTTGGATGATACTCGATAGCATTATGAAACTCGGCGGCCGCTTCTTCATAACGTTCTGCCTCTAGTAAAAGAATACCCAGGGTTATGTCACGCCCGCGATAATCCGGTTGCGCGGCATAAGCCCCTTGGCAAGTTGTTATTGCCTCCTCCCTTTCCCCGACCTCATTTAATGCGCGGGATAGATACAGCAGGATTTCGGGTTGCTCGGGCCTCAACGCCAGTGCTTTTCGATACATCGTAACTGCGTCTTTCCAATCACCCTTCTCAGCAAGACACCTGCCAAGCTTGTAGTGCGCGAGCGCATTGGTTTTTCCGGACTGAATTGCGAAGTGATATTGATCAGCAGCCTCATCCATCCGGTAAAGGTCTTGCAGGAGTTGGCCTAATTGAAGTTTAAGGTCTACGTTATCTGGAAAATTCTGGATAAGGTTCTGCATTATTGTAACAGCTTCGGCCCCACGTCCATTTTCTTGGAGGAGGCGCGCAGTCTCAAGTTGTAGCTGATTATCGTCGGGATTTTGTTCCCGTGTACTCAGTGCAACGGCTAGTGCTGCATCGAGGTCACCCTCTGCCTCCAGTAACCGGCAGAGATCAAGCGCAATATCGCAATTGCCGGGCGAGCTTGTGAGTGCTGAACGATATTGGAGAATAGCAGCATCTTTCTTGCCCAATGACTCTAGAATAGCTGCCCGATTACCCTGGGCATCTAAATCATCAGGTTTTTCTTCAAGTAAAGTCTCTAAAAAGGACAGCGCACTTTTACTTTCCCCTTTACTATGCAATAGGAGAGCTAAATAATTGCAAGTCTCTGGATGAGCTGGCGTGTTCTCCAAAATAGTCCTGTAAAGAGACTCGGCCTCCTTCAAACGTCCGTCTTCATGCGCATTTATTGCTTTACTGAAGATATTTTGGTCGGTTTTCGTAAGAGACATGGACTTCTTTTGTGTTTGTCGAAGAAATGAGCTGTTACGCGGTTCGGGACTCTATCTCCTCGATGGTTGCCGAAGGTGAGATATGATTTAAGCTTATGCGGGTTTCAATTACCGACGGCCCATCATGGGCGAAGGCAGCAGCAACAACTTGATCAACCTCTGCTTCATTCGCAATAAGAAAGCCTTTAGCTCCAAAGCTCTCTCCCCACGCTACGAAGTCGGGATTTTGGAGTTCTGTTGCTGTCACACGCCCTGGAAAGTTTTTAGCTTGATGCATGCGGATAGTCCCGTAGGCGCTGTTATTTGCGATGAAAAGTTTTAACGGTACTCCGTATTGGACGGCCGTCGCAAGTTCTTGGCCGGTCATCATTACGCCTCCATCACCGCAGAAAGCTACAACCTGACGACCAGGGCTCGACAAAGCAGCACCAACCGCGCAAGGTACTCCCGGGCCCATCGCGCCAACTGTAGCGCCCAGGAAATCATTCTTCTGTGTGAAATGAAGAAAGCGTGATGGCCAGCTTGAGAAGTTACCCGCGTCTGTAGTTACGATAGCATCCTCAGTGAGATGATCGCCAATGGCTTGAATTACAGATCCGAATACAACCCCGTCATTGGATGAGACTGGCTTCCAGCGCATGACGTTTTTGTGTGCATCGTTCAATTTTTTTACCCAGCTCTTGCGGTCCTTGCCGCCTCCTCCAGCCTCTATCATGCTATTTAAAAACTCTGTTGAATCGCAGGCAATGCCTAGTGTTGGATGCCAAAGTCGTCCAATCTCTTCTGCGTCAGGCCATACATGTATGAGGGGTTGATCAGGAATTGGTGCGCGCGGAAAAGTAAAATTCTGGCTCATGGACGGCCCACCGCGGTCACCAATTATCAGCATCAGGTCAGTGGTTTTCATAATTTCTAGGAGCTCAGCAGGGGCCCTATTTGGCAGCCTTCCCCCACAATGAGAGTGCTTACTATCAAATATATGAAACCGTCGTTGAGGGGCTGCCACCGGTATATCAAAGGTTTCGGCAAACTTCGTTAATGCTGCCGTAGCTTCAGGACCTTTAATATTACCCCCTCCGATAGCAAGTGGGCGTTCCGCGTTTCTGATCATGTCTAGGGCACGTTCGACATCAGCACGCGACGGCCCGGCTTTTGGACGCGGCACCGGTGGAATAATTTCCGAGACACTATCACCATAAAGAAGGTCCTCGGGCAATACGACAACAACCGGGCCCGGCGTACCAGTTTCCGCGACATGAAAAGCGCGGGCAATGTATTCTCCGAGCCGTTTTTGATCAACAGCCTCAATAACGAGTTTTGCGGTGTCAGAAAATGTTTTAGAGTAATTCATTTCTTGCAGGGCCATGCGACCGAGTTCATCCAATTCTGCCTGTCCAATTAGGAACACCACCGGCTCTGCATCGTGGTAGGCAACATGCAGTGAAATTGCAGCATTCATTGCGCCAGGGCCGCGACTGATAATACACACTCCGGCCTTGCCAGTGACTTTGCCGTGAGCAGCCGCCATAAATCCTGCCCCACTTTCGTGACGACAGACTATCAACTTCATATTTGGGTATTCCAGGAAAGCATCGGTAAGCGGCAAATAGCTTTCCCCTGGAACGCAAAAAGCTACATCAACGCCTTGGGCGTCGAGTGTTCCAGCAATTACGCGGGCGGCACCGGTGGTCATCAGAATTCCCTCCACAGATTAAAAAAAGACGTAATATTTAGTGCACAACCCAATGGGAAGCACCTCTTATTGGTTAAATAAAGAACTGCTGGGATCTAGTCATTAGAGATTTTAAGCATTTTTGTGAACTCTGTTGGAAATGGGAATACTATTGTATTGGTTTTATCGCTGGCGATGTCTTGAAGGCTGCTT
This sequence comes from uncultured Rhodospirillaceae bacterium, assembly GCA_913043025.1. Taxonomy (GTDB): domain Bacteria; phylum Pseudomonadota; class Alphaproteobacteria; order UBA8366; family UBA8366; genus UBA8366. The sequence goes on along the minus strand of CAJWLM010000011.1, from coordinate 86,426 downwards.
AGGTAACGTAATTGCATCGCTTGCGGTTCTTTCGAAAGTGCGTTGGCGGCTTCTACAAGTTTCTCCGCAGCCTCTTGTTCTCCAAGAGCATTAATTACTTTTGCACGGCGTATTCGCTCAGCTTCTGCCTGACGAGCGATTGCTCTAACCATACTCTCATCGATATCAACATGTTTTATCTCGACGTTGGCAACCTTGATTCCCCAAGCGTCGGTCTGATTATCGAGAATTTCCTGTAGGTCAGCATTAAGTTTATCTCGTTCCGATAGCATTTCGTCGAGTTCATGTTTGCCGAGAACAGAACGTAATGTTGTTTGGGCAAGTTGGCTAGTGGCAGCGAGGTAATTCTCGACTTGAATAATAGCCTTTGATGGTTCGACAATACGGAAATAAATAACGGCATTGACTTTGACTGAGACATTATCTTTTGAGATGACGTCTTGGGTTGGTACATCAACTACAAGGGTGCGCAGGTCAACTCGGTTCATTGTTTGTACGATTGGAACCAGCAATATTATGCCAGGACCTTTTACTGAGGTAAAACGGCCAAGCGTAAAAGTGACGCCACGCTCGTATTCCCTTAGAACTCTGATTGAGGCTGCTAAAATAATGATCGCTAAAATAATGACCGGCGTCACTACGTAAAATGTATCCATATTTTTTAACTTTCTTTGCTGTCTAATTGGCTGACCATGACACTTAGTCCTACTAATTGAACGATCTTTACTTTCTGTCCCTTTTTTACGCCACGCATTCCAAATGCTTTCCACCGTTCACCTTCAGCTCTAACCGATCCTTTATCATCTGACCACTCAAGAACTTCGGCTATCGTGCCAATCAAGGTTTCAGTCCCTGACACGACGGGGCGTTTAAAGCTACGCCAAACGTAGCTAAGAATGAACGACAATAAGGCACTACAGAACAACGCCGATGATATAATGATAATCCATGACAATTGGAATTCGGGCGAATCTGAATCAAAAAGTAAAGTGCTGCCAAAAATAAACGAAATTATGCCACCGATGCCCAATATACCAAAAGACGGAAGGAAGGCCTCTGCAGTCATGAATGCCATTCCCAATATTAGCAACCCAGCACCTGTGTAGTTAAGGGGTAGCATGTTTGTGGCATACAAGCCTATAAGCAGGCAAATACCGCCAATTACTCCCGGCCCTATCAAGCCCGGATGCCAGAACTCGAAGATGATACCGTAGATGCCAATTAGCATCATGACAAATGCAACGTTTGGGTTAGTAGCGACAGAAAGCAATTGTACCTGCCAATCAGGATCAATCTTGTCTATAACCATATTTTTAGTGTCAAGTGTAACAGACGAATTGCTAAGCTCGACCGAACGTCCATGAAGTTTGGCCAACAACTCATTCACGTCCTTAGCAATAACGTTGATAACATTATTTTTCAGGGCCCCTCTTGCGGTGAGTGTGGCAGCTTCAATTACGGCTTTCTCGGCCCATTCTGAGTTCCTGCCATGGAGCTCAGCCAAGCTTTTAATATAGGCACTTAGATCGTTGATTGTTTTGGTTTGCATGGGACTTTTGGGTGAACCACTAATGCCATTGCTAGTTCTTTTTTGCTCAAGTTCTTTTTTTTGGGGTTTTCCAACTTTTGGTCTATTGCTTTGAGTATCAGGTCCGCCTATTTGCACGGGCGTAGCCGCTCCGAGATTTGTCCCCGGAGCCATTGCCGCAATATGGGTAGCATACAGGATATAGGTGCCAGCGCTGGCTGCGTGTGCTCCGGAGGGTGCGACGTAACCCACAATCGGCACAGGAGCATTTAAAATAATGGTATTGATTTTTCGCGTGCTGTCGACAAGCCCGCCAGGAGTATTAATCTTTAGAATGGCCAAATTATGATGTTTTGTACGGACAATTTCTAGCGCGCGTTTTACATATTCTAATGTTGCGGGACCTATAGCGCCGTCGATAGTGATAATAGCGGCACGTTTCAGTGGGGTAGGCGTTTCCTCTTTCGCCACTGCTAGCATCATGGTACCTAGAATTAGAAAAATGCCGAAAAGTGTTGTCCGGATCATCAAGTGACCCCCTTTAACGTTATTTACAGTTTAGTGGAGCATGTTGTGGCAGTCCCGATAAGTCGGCTGGTTGGCAGAGTTGATAACTATGGTTTGATTAAGAAGATAGTCCCATTGAGGCTTAAATCTTATTTTAGGGGGAAAAAATGGTAAATCCAAGCGAAGTACTTGATGATAAGGCGTTCAATTTTATACGTATTGCGCCGCGGCCAGCGAAGCCACGGGATCACGGTATGACCATTGTTGCCGATCGGGGTGTTGGTATGAATGCGCAAGTTGATCTAATGCAATCGGCTGGTGACTTTGTCGATATGATGAAAATAGGAATTGGTGCTTTTCGCCTTCAAACGGAAGATTTCTTGCGGACCAAAATAAACCACCTTCATGAGAGCGGTGTTGAGGTCTTTTTTGCAGGAGATATAACAGAAGCAGCATTCCTGCAGGGCCAGTCTGATAAATTCTATCGAAAGGTCAAGGAATTAGGTAGTGACGCCGTAGAGGTATCATCAGCACAAGTTTCCATGTCTATAGACGACAAGTGTCGTCTCATTAAGGTGGCTTCCGATGCTGGTTTAAAGGTTGTCGCAGAGGCAGGGCAAAAGGGGCATGATAATTGGACACACAGCCTAAGCTACATCAATAAGCAGATTGAGGCCTACTTTAAGGCTGGCGCTTGGAAAACTCTTATTCAGGGAGAAGGCGTTAGCGAGGGCGTTGAGGATCGCAAAGAAGACTTGATGTTGAACATAGCCGCAGCTTTCGATGTTAAAGATTTGATCTTCCAAGCTAAGGATGGCGGCACACAGGCATTTTACATCAACACGCTTGGTAATATAGTAAACCTCGACGTAGATTACGATCAAGTTATTGATCTTGAACTAATGAGGCGGAATATTCGTAAACACGGATTATTTGGCCTTGTGGCCAGCTCTGGTGAATAAAATAGATTGAAAAAAAAGTTCAGCTTTCCAGGAAAGCTATTGGGCAATAATGGAGGCAAAATATGGCACAGCAGCAAACCGGGTTATCAATCTCAGAGCTTATCGCTGACTGGTCGGCGAATTTAAAATACGAGGATTTACCCGAGTCGGTAAAGGCCATCGTTACCAAAGTTGTGCTCGATGGAGCTGGGCTGATGGTTGCAGCTCGAAATGAGGACTATGTAAAAGCAATAGTTTGTTCTTCCGATAGTTCTGGTTCGTGCACTGCCCTTGGGCATGAAAATGGGTTTTCTGCATCTGATGCAGCCTTCATAAATGGTACGGCTGCTCATGGTGAAGATTATGATGATACTGCCGAGGGTTCTCCAATGCACGCTGGTGGTGCTGTGGGACTACCAACATTATTTGCTGTAGCAGAGCGTTATGAATTGTCCGGTGAAAAACTTATGCTCGGTATTGCCGCGTGCATCGAGCTTTCCTGTCGGTTGGCAGTTGTAGCGCCGACCGCTCAGCACCGCGCATCTTTTCATCCTACCGCCGTTCTTGGGTGTTTTGGTGCAACATTGGGGTCATCCGTCAGTCTCGGTCTCAATGAAAAACAGACTGTGAATGCGCTGGGCACTGCCGGAAGTTTGGCTGCTGGTATTATAGAATATCTCGGCGATGGCAGCTGGACAAAGCGTATGCATCCCGGTTGGAATGCACAAGCTGGACTTCGTGCCGCACTTTTGGGTCAAGCTGGATTCTTTGGACCCAAATATGTCTTTGAGGGCGAACACGGCGCTTTCACCGCATTTGCACATCCTGATATTGAGCAGGACTTTGGCAAGGTTACAAAGGATCTTGGAAGCAACTGGGTTGCAGATAAGATTACTTTCAAATCGTACGCCTGTGGAACTATGACACAACCATTTATTGATTGTGCCCTTCGGTTGAGGGATGAAGGTGTTGATCCCAACGCTATTGAGAAAATCGAATGTAACGTTGGAGAAGGTACTGTTCACCGTTTATGGGAGCCCCTCGAGTTAAAACAAAATATTCCGACACCCTACGCAGGTAAATTTTCGGTTCCATACTGCATAGGAATTTCTTTTGCGGAGGGGGCTGCGGGGCTAATTCAATTTACCCAGGAAAAGTACAAAAATCCAATAGCTACCGAAATTGCGCGGAAAGTTTTTTATGTAGTAGATCCGAATAACGAGTATCCAGCAAACTATACCGGTCATCTCAAGGCTGTTATGAAAGACGGTACGGTGCATGAATATATGCAACCGCACATGCGTGGAGGTCCTGCCGAGCCCCTTACCGAGGAAGAACTAACGTACAAGTTCCGCGCAAATTGTGAATATGGTGGTTGGGACCATAGTTTGGCTAACCAATTGCAAGATTTCTGTTTTGGGATAGCGGCCTTAAAAAACCTGAAAGGTCTGTCCGCATTCCGCATTTAGCAAATTCCGAGTATCCTCACTTTCATCGCTGTTTATATTTAGTAGGGCCTGGTCGCAAGTAGAACCCCGCTGGTCGGTTAGGCAAAAAATATAGTTTTGATCTTTGGTCGAGTAATTTGAATTTGTCGTTTACTCTATCCAAACAAATTTTCTCTTTAGTGCACATGGTAGGATCTAGAGTTATCAAATATGAACTCATCGATGCGATCTTTAGGTAGTTGGAGGGCATGCCGGTTCATGGCCTTCCCAAGGCGGGAGCCGGCTACAAGAAAGTCCCCTATACCATCTTCAGAAATTAAAGAACTTGCTGCGGCATGTGCTTGTGGCCAGTCTTTATGTTGACAGGCCGCCACAAAGCGGACCAAAAAATATTCGTCTAAAACGAGACAAGGGCAGCATGGTTGATGAAATCTGATTTTACGATTTGCATTTTTCAACAACGTAGAAATAATAGCGGAAACACTAGTCACTATTTTACAGCCGTCTTCTTCGCCAAATGAAATTTTGAAGTCTCTCCACATACAATCCCATATAAGCTGTTTTTCAAATCTATGACCGAATAGCCATTTGCGTATTGATCTAACGACAAACCTCTCGGCTTCGGTCAAATCGACTAAATCGAGTGTTTGGTCCCCCTGAATTTGGTCATCGTTTTGGATGTGCATATACTTTCCTTAATATTTTTGCCGCATTGCGAATAGTTATCATTTGCATTTCTAACTCGCCGGTGCTAAATATGCAAATGAGAATCATTCGCACACACAAGGAAAATGTTAATGCCCTCTTTGTTCTCTCCTAAATCTGAGGAATTATTTGAGAATTTGGCCTTTCCGGAAAGGCTTGCTCTTTGGAGTGTCCGCCTTTGGGTTGATGGACTCCAAAGTGGGTGTAGTATTTCTGAACAACTGAGGGATGCATACCGACTTGCTAGAGTTGATGATGCTTACCTCGACCTCGACGCAATGATGACTATTGTGGCAACCAGTTCATCTGGCCCTATTGATATTCGTTGCGAGCAGTGCGCCTCGATAAGTGAAGATGAGCAGATTTTTTTACACTGGTTGGCTATTAGCCAAGCAGGTTTCCCGAATGTGAGTGATAATGAATTGTTTAAGCAATGGATGCCTGTAGAGGCGGTCAATGCTGCTAGATCGTACCTCTCTCAATTTACGCTGAAACTTCAGAAAGCGGGCCTTTTATTAATGCATGGTCCTGAAACAAATATTCCCGGATATCCCCGAACGCAACTTGCTGCTCCGGACCCGGTAACTGCTTGAAGCATGCATTAGTAATGCCATGAAAAAAAGGAGAAAATACAACCTTAAAACTATTTATATTATTTGCTGTATTACAGAGGAACATAATGCCGAAAATATCACCTCATGAGGGTGCGGCCTACAAAAACGTTTTTATGATGTTTCTTATGATTTCTACAGTCTCCCTCCAAACCGACTTTTCCTCCTTGCCATGATGAAGTCGGTGCGGTGACTGCGGAGGCCGGACAGGTGATGTTGACAGTTGCTATCTCTCCTCACTTGACCGGTCTCCGCCCTTCTTATTAGAAATATTACCTATCTAAGTTGTTGCCAACATTGGGTCACCTATACATCCCTCTGGCTTTTCGAGGTTTTCATGATTGGCTCAAAACCGTTAACAATAGGCTTAACATATATATCTATTTGAACAACTGAGCTAGACCGGTGAAGTAGAATCTAGGCGATATATGGGGAAGTTTCAAATTAGTAGATATCGTTCGTTTGGCTGCTTTAATAATTCCGGAAGAGGAGGAGAGTTGTTGGAGAGGAGATAAATCCTCACTACACTGCCAAACGCTAAAATTTTTCATTTTCGATAGTTTCGGTTATTTCATTCTCGCACATGCCGCAACATGGGGTGTTTTTAAAATGGGCGTGTACATCCCGCCAGTGCGATGCCCCATCCTTGATGGCAGCGGCAACGTCGCGTTCTGTTATGGCATTACAGTTACAGACGTACATAACTTGATCCTTGCTGTGTGCGGTCGTTGCCCCACATTTATTAATTTTTGCACTTGAGAGTCAATTGCACATGTTATTTATTTCTTGTGCTATCGACCTTTTGGACTGCTTGTTAACAATATTTATGAGGCAGATAATGAAAGGCGATACAAACGTTTTGGAGCAGCTCAATCTTATCTTGAAAAATGAGCTTACTGCTATCAATCAATATTTTCTTCATGCGCGAATGCTAGAAGATTGGGGTCTTAAAAAGCTCGGCAAGAAGGTTTACGAAGAGTCAATCGGCGAAATGAAACATGCGGATATGTTGATAGAACGTATCCTGATGCTGGACGGGCTTCCTAACCTTCAAAGTTTGGGTAAACTACGAATTGGGGAGACGGTTCCAGAGATTCTCCAATGTGACATGGCATCAGAGGCAACAAACCAAGCCTGTTTGAAGGTGGCAATAGCCGAATGTGAAAGTGTACGCGACTATGGTTCTCGCGATGTATTTGAGATCATTTTAAAGGATACCGAGGAACACATTGATTGGATTGAAGCCCAAGATACTCGGATAGAACAGGCAGGGCTACCAAATTATTTACAGGAACACATGTATGACGATAAAGGCGCGTAAATGAGTACGAGTTCTAAGTGTTTTATGATTCGAATGCTATAAATATCCTTTCATGTATCGCTGTTAATAGGCACTCCGTATAGCTCCAGCCTGTGATCTACAAGCCGAAAACCATGTTCCCGAGCTATTCTTTCTTTTAGAATTTCAATTTCTTTGTTTGCAAATTCTATTATGGTGCCATCTTCAATATTCACCAAGTGATCGTGGTGCTCATTTTTTGTCTCATACCGTGAATACCCATCCTTAAAGTCATGTCTTTCTAAAATTCCCGTTTCTTCAAGCAAACGAACCGTTCTGTAAACGGTCGCCACGGATATACTAGAGTCTATTTTGACGGCTCGCTCATGGACGTCGGGTACGCTAGGATGGTCGGCTGAGTCAGAGAGAACCTGTGCAATCACACGACGTTGGTTGGTCATGCGCATGCCCTTTTTCTCGCAAAGTCTTTCGATTCTGCTATCTATCATTTGTTGGTTACCTGCGCTGTCTTAATGTGTAGTCTCATGAATTAGTATCACTCAGTTACAGAGGTTGTGGAAAGAACTAAATCCTTCCCGTCGACAATCCAGTGCTGATTGAATTCAGCATGTATCAAAACTGAGGCCCTGTAAAAAGAACTCCAATTCGACATTATAGTTTCAAAGTACGATAAATGTGCAATTGATAACCATTCGCATTTCTGCTTTACAATTTTTGTTTTTAGTGCGACAAACTTGCAATTGATAACCATTCGCAATTGTGGTCCGTATCCGAATCTTCGGATCGCGGCTCTTTTGCGACATCGTGGCTTTATGTTTAACAAATCTGGGACGAGGATTTACAAATGCTAAAAGCAAGAAACTTAATCGGTGTAGTTGGACTGTCGTTCGCGATAGTCACGACCGCTGCCTTAGCCGATAGTGACGTTTATGGACCATATCCGGTCACTGTTAAGGGATACAGTGGTAAGAAAACAAATTCAGTATCTTATTCTGGCCAAATCGCTCGGCATGCACTTCATGATTCGCTTAAAAAGCTTGCCTCGAAGGGTAATGGTAAGCCGAATGCAGATCTTAAAGCCAAGATGATGTCTTACTTTAAAGGTAAGGATAAAGGACGCAAAATAATAGCCCCAAAAACCAAAGGGTCCTATGTGGTTAAACAAACCACGATTGACGAAATATCGAAGAAAAAAAATATTGCAGGCAAAACCTTTAAAGGCTCTATCGCAGGTATGCCTGGCAATATGACAGGTCCGGAGCTGGTTGCTTTTTGGATAGACAAGGCCTCTGCAGCCAAGAAGGGTGTGGATTATGCCAACGGCTACGACTATGGGCAGCTTATATCCAAATTCATCATGGGGGCTATGATGTATAATCAGGCCGTCGATAATTATCTCGATGAAAAGTTAGGTGCAGGAAAGAAGCCTAATGATAAGCCCTACAAAAAAGGAAAGCACTACACGGGTAAAGAACACTCATGGGATGAGGGTTTTGGCTACTTCGGGGCACCCGCACACACTTTAAAACTTACTCCCCGCCAAGTTTATGAAATTGCTAAACAAGGCAAAAAGTCAAAGCCTAAAAAGAATGCGCTGATGTTTGCGGATTACAATAAAGATGGGAAGGTAGACCTTAAATCTGAGCACACGTTTGGCCCTGCTTACTACGCAGCAGGTTTTGATGCCTCAGTTTATGGAAAGGGTAACGGAACGAAATACCTGCACACTATTGTGAAAGCTTTCATCGATGGCCGGCAATTAATTACATCTGCTGGTGGTGAGAAATTATCAGATGTGCAGCGAACAAAACTGCGTCAGCATGCAGCAGTTATTGGTGCCAATTGGCAGAAAGTTTTAGCGGAAGCAACCTACAAATATGCAGGGTCAGTTTATAAGACAATGGGTAAGCTCCAAACAATCATTAAAGCGAACGGCGACACCAAGAAACAACTTCGCAAATACATCAAGTACTGGGGTGAACTTAAGGGCTTCGCTCTCGCACTCCAAACTGGTAAGAAAAACCTAGGTGAAACCGCAACTAGGCTTAACAGGATGATTGGTGCGGGCCCACTGATGCCAAACCTCAGCCAGGTTACAGACATAGATAGCAAAGGTAACTATGTCCGAGGTCAAGGCTCCTCGTGGGGTGAATACATGCTGCACATGGCAAAAGTTCAGAGGCTCCTTGTCGACGAGTTCGGAGTTCGGGCTCGAAACAATGCAATTTCTGGCGATTTGGCAGACCTAGCAAAAAAGCTTGGTGGCGGCAAATCAGTTGAAAACGACTAAGCCTTAATCAAGATGGCGGCCCGGCCTACAGAGGTCGAGCCGCCATTTCTTTATCTGAGGTATAAATGGATCTGTTCTTCTTTGATTATTTGAGAGAATTATTCGGTCCTCTCTTAAATCCACAGAAACGTATTTTCTTTGGATTTTTATTTGCTGCGATTTTGATCGCCTTGGGGGTACAAGTATTTCTTTACAGGATGCAGCCCAAAAATGCCTTAGCTGAGTTATTTTCAATAAAAATTTGGTTGTCCGAATCCGCTAGGGCAGATTTTAAGTTGATGGCTGTAAATCAAGCATTGTTCCTTGGGATTGCGCCTTTACTTATATCCAAGCTCGCCCTCGCCACCGTACTTTTCGAGGCATTACACTTAATATTTGATGGGCGTACCTTACTGTTGGTTGATTCGCCCAACTTAACGATAGCCATAGGTTTCACGTTATCGGTGTTCCTATTGGATGATTTTACAAAATATGTTCTGCACAGAGCTCTCCACAGATATTCGTTTTTATGGGCTTTTCATCAAGTCCATCATTCGGCCGAAACGCTCACTCCGTTTACTGTTTTTCGTGCACATCCAATTGAAGCGTTGCTCTTTACGTTACGCACAATCCTAGTCCAAGCAATAACCATATCTGTCTTCTTGTTTTTCTTCGGTGACCGTGCAGATCTCTTAACTATTTTAGGTGCGAATGCTTTTTTGTTCGTATTCAACGCCGTAGGTTCAAATCTGCGCCATTCTCATATATGGATTTCATATGGACGGTTTGTGGAAAGACTATTGATTTCCCCGGCCCAGCATCAAATCCACCACTCCACAGATAGTAAGCATTTTGATCGAAATTTTGGAGTAGTTCTAGCAATTTGGGATGGAATGTTTGGAACGCTAATGCTGGCGGGCAAAAAACAAAAATTGAAGTTCGGAGTTTTGAATGGAAATCAGCATGACTTGTCCTCTTTATATTTTTTACCATTTACAACGTCGGTGAACGCAATTGCAAAAATTTTGAAAAAGGATTCAAAGAGAATGGTTCAATTTTTAAAGGCTGTGTCCCGTAGCTCGGGACTAGTGGGTGCGATTTTATTGGCCGTGTCGATATTTGGGGTGTCCTTTTCTTTCGGGAACGCCCTAGCTGCTGAACTGAATATTTATTCTCATCGTCAGCCATTTTTAATAAAGCCTTTTCTAGAAGCTTATGAAAATAGAACCGGCACGAAAATAAATGTGGTTTATGCTTCCAAAGGTTTGGCGCAGCGCCTGCAGGCAGAGGGGACCAGGAGTCCAGCAGATGTAATCCTCACTGTTGATATTGCGAGGCTGTATGTCTATGCAGATAAAAACCTACTAAAACCCGTGATATCAAAAGTACTTGAGACAAATATTCCAGCTCATCTGCGCGACCCTGAAAATAGATGGTTTGGCTTTTCCAAGCGCGCGAGGATAGTAGCAGTATCAAAAAATGCTCGGGATGCAGCAGGCATTGCAAGATATGAAGATTTAGCTGATCCGAAATGGCGGGGTCGTATTTGTTCAAGGCCCGGCAGCCATGTTTACAACCGAGGGTTAATTGCATCTTTAATACACACCTCCGGCGTAGCAGCAGCGGAGTCTTGGGCAAAGGGAGTTGTTTCGAATTTAGCCAGGAGGCCGCAGGGAAATGATCGCGCTCAGATAAAAGGCATTTATGAGGGGGTCTGCGATATTGCAATCATAAACAATTATTACTTTGGAAAACTCAAGCATTCAGAAAATGTAGAACATAGAAAATGGGCAGGGTCAGTGAAACTAATATTCCCTAATCAAAATGATAGAGGTTCACACGTGAATATTTCTGGCGGCGGGATAGCTAAATATTCAAAAAATCATAAGGAAGCAGTCCGGTTTCTAGAATTCCTCACATCCAAACAAGCACAGCAGCTGTATGGGGCAATAAATTTTGAGTATCCAGTCAATGCTACAGTCCCCCTGTCTTCCGAATTAAATACATGGGGTACGTTTCGCGAACACAAAATGCCTATACTGATGATCGCAAAGCTTGCGTCAGAGGCCCAGAAAGTAATTGATCGGGTAGGGTGGTAGCTGTCATCGGAAAATCGACTTCAGAGGGCATGAAAGGGCGGGTCAACCTCTGGGCAATAGCAGCTATCCTTATTGCGGGCTCTTTTTTAACGCCGGTGGTAGCGGTCTTTGTGACAGCAGCGGGTGACAGCGATGGTCTTTGGCAACACTTATTTACCACAGTTCTGCCGCGGTATGTTTTCAATACTGTTGTGTTAATGGCCGGGGTGGGCTTATTAAGCGTTCTTTTTGGCGTAACGACTGCTTGGGTTGTCTTCAGATATGAATTTTGTGGCAGGCAATGGTTACAATGGATTCTGTTGCTGCCTGCCGCCATTCCTTCATATTTGATTGCTTATACATACACTGATTTTCTGGAATATGCTGGGCCAGTTCAGGGTGTGATACGGAACTTCTTCAGTTGGCAGTCAGCGCGTGATTATTGGTTCCCAGAAATACGTTCTATGGGTGGCGCAATATTTGTTATGAGTGCTGTGTTGTATCCGTACGTTTACGTTATAGCTCGTACAGCATTCCTGCTTACTCCAACATCATATTTTGAAGCGGCCCGTATTTCAGGTCGTAATATGTTTTGGTCCGTTGGTCTCCCATTAGCCAGACCGGCCATAGTCGCCGGTGTAGCATTAGTGATGATGGAAACGATATCCGATTTTGGAACGGTAGAATATTTCGCAATCGAAACACTTACTCTTGGTATTTTCAATGTCTGGCTTGGAATGAATAATTTGGCAGCAGCAGCACAAATTGCAACCTGCTCCTTCCTCTTCATCATACTATTACTTCTGGTAGAAATACTAGCTCGTGCTAAAAGGCGTTTCGTTGACACGACGCGAAATTCGGTCTCTTTTTTACCGAAGCCGCTTCATGGTTGGCGTGCTGGTTTTTGCTTGTTTTTTTGTTTAATTCCCGTGGCTGTGGGTTTCGTAACGCCTGTTTCGGTTCTCGTCGGGTTTATTATCGAGGGACATTCCACCGCACTTACTACAGATATGTTTGACGCCGCTGCAAATTCTATTTTAATCGGGTGTTCAGTTGCCAGTTTGGTTGTAGCAACAGCTGTGTTTATGGGATTGGTGGCATCATTTAATAAGAATTTGGTTGTCCAGCGACTAACTGCGATTTCGTCTTTTGGATATGCGTTCCCGGGCACTATTCTAGCCGTGGGTGTTGTTACGGCTGGAGGTGCTATAGATACTCATATTGCTAAAATTTCTGCGGATATATTCGGTTGGGAATATGGTGGTGGTCTGACGAGTGGCGTTACATTAGTGATCTTTGCATGCGTGGTTCGTTTTCAGGCTGTTGGGTACGGCGCTGTTAAGTCAGGTCTAGCTCGAATTTCGGAAAGCATGATTGAAGCCAGCCGAGTCCTTGGACATGGATTTAGCCAAACAATGGGTTCGGTAATTTTCCCTATGATACGTCTTTCCTGCATTGCTGGAGGTCTTTTGGTTTTTGTTGACGTAATGAAGGAACTGCCCATGACGTTATTGTTACGTCCTTTTGATTTTGAGACATTAGCAACCTATGTATACCAATTTGCCAAAGATGAAATGTTGGAGAAGGCTGCTTTGCCTGCATTAGCAATAGTTGTGACGGGCGTAATACCAGTGATTGTGATGAATGCCGCCTTAAACCGCTTTCAGCCTTTGTATAAATCAGGAAACTAAATTGGTCCCTAAGGACCTCGAAAGTGAGTGAAATATCGATGTTAAGGCGTTTTCAACGATAGCTCCAAGGTTTACCTGTTTGGCAGGCGAGTAAACAGGTTAAGAAAGAACGTCTTCAGTAAACCATTCAGTTGGTAATGCATTTCCGATCTTTCTTTCTTTTGCTCGCTTGTAAAGTAACGCACCGCAGACAGCAAATTGAAGCGCAAGGCCGCGATAGTTGAGGAAACATGTTACCTGCTCATCAGAAACACGACCGCAAGCTTTTTTTGTTATGAGGTCCGGCAATGTTGGGACGCTGCGCAAGTAGTTCATACGCGGATCGTTACCTGCTTCTTTTTCTTGATCCTTGATTACCAAACCGTGGGTGCTTTCGTAGTTACCAAAGTCCATGCTTTTCGTGTCATGCATTGCGGTCACATTAGCATTTCTGATTGCTGCTAGAGCGATTTCGTTATCTCGAATAGAGCTTATGTGCATGCCTGGTTCAACATGATCATTAAGTAAAACATTTTCATTTGAATTTGTTGCGCAAAGTACAATATCGCTTCTTGACACTGCATCACCGACATTTCCAAAAGGCTCCATGTCAACCTCTATCTCTGGCGACATTGTTTCACAGAAGACTTTGCAATTTTGGAAGGTCATGCTGTAAACCCTAAATTTTTTGATATTCTTAATAGCAGAAATAGCGATGACCTGGCCGCCGGCTTGCCATCCTGACCCAATCAGGGCGACGGTATCGGCGTTCGATCGGGCCATATATTTTGCGCCGAGGGCACTCGTTCCAGCCACTCTGAGGCGTTGCATCACCCCATCAGGAAATATCATTAATGGTTCTCCCGTTTCAGTGCTGAAAAGTAATACTAACCCTGTCCATCGATTGCCGGGCGCTAGTGGAACTTTTTGGCGCCGAACCTTTCCCTCGACGGTCGGATAAGAGAGTATATCTGAATTTATACGCACTGCTCCAACACCTAAACTGGGGACAACCGAACTCATAGATTTTAATTGGTAGACGGATTCTGGATGTGATGTGATTGTATTCAAGTCTGCTCGTGAACCGAGAATGGCTTGTCCCGCTGCTGCCTGGCGATACCCTTCCTCAAGCGTATGGATCACATCTTTTATATCCAGTAACTGCGCAACTTGGTCATTAGATAAGACAAGGGTCATAGTAGGCCGGTAGTGTTGTGGATACTAACAATTAATCAACTTAGAGTTTTTTTAAAACCAAACTTTACTGGTAAATTCCGTACATAGAATCGCATATTTTACTAGGGCTGATAGCGAAAGGGTATCATGTTTTTTTCTTTGTAGATTTAATAAAAAAAGCACCGACAGCCGTGAATAAACAAACCCAAACGAGAAAGTTGAAGCAATCTAAGAATGCTATAAACTCCGCCTGCTCGTTAATCATTTTCCCAAATGCGTGAAGCCCAGATTGGTCTAACATATTTAAGTCTTCGGGCAGGGCCATGTGGCGAAAACGTTCGTTATATGGGGATATATTTTCGCCGAGCATTGCACGATTAGTTTGTTGATACCGAAGAAGTTGAGCAACAAGAACTGAAACTCCTATGCTTGCGCCGATACGCCTCGATAATGCTTGAAAAGCGGTGGCATCAGGTCGTAACTCATTGGGTAAATTAGCATAAGCTGAGGCAGTTAAAGTTGTTGAGAAGAAACCAAAGCTGACTCCTTGAAGTGCAATCAAGAAGACTAAGCTCGTTGGATCTATGTCTGGTGTAATACGTGCAAGAAAAAAGAACGAGGTGCCCATTAGTATGCTTGCAGTAACTATCAGTGGTTTTGGGCCAATCCGGGCAAGAATATGCCCAACAAAAACTGAAGCAAACATGGTTGCAATACCCCGTGGGGTTAGGATTAATCCAGAATCAAGGACTGGATAGCCCATATAGTTCTGCAGCAAAGCAGGAAATAATGCGATAAAGCCAAACATCATTATGCCATTAAGAATCAAATATGATGAACAAATCGTAAAATTACGGTCTTTAAAGAGTGAGGGATCGACAAATGGTCGACGCGCAGTGAAGATATGAATTATGAATAGATACAGCGCACATCCTGCGACGGCAGCGGCTATTATTATTTCATTAGATTGAAACCACGACTGCTTTTGGCCGCGGTCCAATACCCACTGAAGGCAGATCAGAAAGGTGCCCAGAAGGAGAAAACCTGTCAGGTCAAAATTACGAGTTTTATCGGAATCATTTTCACGCACGAAAAAAAATATAAGTACGAATGCCGTAACGCCGCCTGGTATATTGACGTAGTAGTTCCAACGCCAACTATAAAACTCGGTTAGGAAACCGCCTAGAACTGGACCAACAATCAGACCCACCATCATGCCTACACTAAACCAGCCAAGTGCAATATTATGCCGTTCTTTGGGCCAGGCATCCAACAAGATTTGCTGAGCAACCGGCACTAGTGGGGCACCAAAAATTCCTTGTACGAACCTACAGACCACGATCTCTAACAAGTTTTCAGAACGTCCTGCAAATGTTGAGGCGATTACGAAACCGACGATACCGATAAGTAGTACTCGCTTTCGCCCAAAGCGTCGGCCTAACCAAGCCGTGAGTGGAGTAAAAACAGCAACAGCAATTAGGTACGCGGTCAGGACCCAAGAAATCTCATCGTGAGAGGTAGAGAAGCTCCCCATCATTTTGGGTAAGGCAATGCCAGATAGAAAAGTGTCCATCGACTGCATGCCTGAAGCAAGGCATACACCAATTGTCAGAAATAATAATTGGACAGGGTTTCCACTTGCAACTTCGCCATTTTTAACGGTTTTCAAATCAATGTCTTTCGGGATTTAGGCAATATACTAGAAATAATTAGTAGCGCTTACACTGAGCTAAATGAGGTATCACATTGGGCTGATATGCTAAAATGAAGCGTCTATGACATGCCCTCTCTTATATTCACCAGTCGCGAACTGCATTTCCTATTGTAAATAGTGAAAGATATTTTTGTAGGGTTTGCCGGAAACAATATTTTACAGTGGTTAGCCTTAATTCGGTCTTTAATAGGAATTCACTTCAAATCAAATGACGTTTTTAGGCAATTCAGCGCTCTGTGCCGGAATGATTTCATTTTTGCTACTTTAACGGATCATCTGTCACTACCTATCAACGTTTACCCCATTTTTTTTCTTCGACGGTTTCTTCTTCGATGAGATAATAGTCCTCTAGCCCGATAGCGTCCTCGATACCCTGGCGTGCCGAAATATTTTCGGCGTCGGTCATACCGGTATAACTTCCCGTCGCATGAATTTCTTCCAGAGCCTTTTTTGCATGATGGAAACTCACCGTTAACCAGAGTTGTGCATCAATGCATGCCTTGTAACCCATATCCCGGAGTTCATTATTACCATATAACGGTCTCCCATCTCGATTGCCGCGGCTTTGCACGTAAACCATAGGGATGGCGCATTCCTTTGGTGCCTGCACAGCCTCTTCGTGATTAGTTGGGAATATAAGTCCCATGTCAGCACCTTCCTCTGCACCCATGTTGACGCGTTTGACGGCTTCACCAAACCCCTCAAACCGGCAGGTATCTGAACGTACTATTACTACAAAATCGGGATCTTTCGTGTCGCGTTCACGGCAAGCATAACGAATTTTGTATGCAAACTCATCGGCTGGAATTGCATGAGCTACATATTTATGATAATGCGCTCGTTTTGGATAGAGTTGGTCTTCTATGTGCACACCAGCAACGCCTGCACTAATAAATTCTCTCACGGTCCGCATGCAATGAAGTGGTTCACCAAAGCCAGCACCAGCGTCAGCGATAATGGGGATAGAACAGCTTTGGGCAATTTCACCAGCAACGTTTACTTGTTCACTCATTGATAACAGGGGTTCCGAGACCGCTTTAGAGCCACCTGTGACGTACCCACCCACGTAAGCTGTTTTTAGCCCAATTTGTTGTGCTACAAGGGCGCAAAGTGGATAATATGCGGCCGGCATGTATAAGAAATCATCGCCTGCTAATAATTTCCGTAACTTTGTGGTTATTTTTTCCATGTCTGTCTCCCGAGTTGTACGAAGTGTACACCAAAAATAGCAATTAAATTCGGTTTTATTATGGGCCAAAGACTTCAGAAAGCAAAATGCCCCGATTGGCCGGGGCATGCATGTATCGATGGTTATCAAACTTTAAGAAACTAAAACTTCTTCAAATTTCTTATTAGCACGTTCCAATGAATAGGAAACAGGGAGTAAACTCGGACGTAATTTGCTCGGAATTGATATAGGCACCTGCATTAACGCATTCACGAAATCCATTCCCGGCTCGGCAAGTGTTATTGCTTGAGGAGAAGTCTGAGTTGCGACTTCCTTAAGACCGCCTGCTTGTGGTGTTCCAATTATAGGGGTCCCCACTGCAAGCGCTTCTAGCGACGCATTCGACATACCCTCCCATCGCGATGTGAGTAAAAAAGCATCTGCACCCGCGTAGAAACCCCATGGATTATTTATGAAACCGGCGAACCGAAGCTGTTTCATGACCTTCATTTCATTAGCTTGGGCAATTAAGGAATCTCTCATATGCCCTTCACCAAATATTGTAACATGAGTATCAGGCGGCATATTTCGCAACCAAGCGATTAGGCGGTCGAATCCTTTTTGGTCAACAAGTCGGCCCGATGCGACAAACCGCCTTCCCTTTCCGGGATAGCGTTTGATTTTGTTAGCTTGACTGCGGACCCATTTTGTATCGACCGGATTAGGTAAAACTACTAACTTTTCACCGGACACTTTCCACCTTTCACGCAGTTCTTTTGCGATAAGCTGGCTTGGAGCAATTACATGTGTCGCGCGAGGGTAAAGGTAGCGATAAAGAAACTGGGCAAGGAACGGTAATCTAATTGCCTTCACCGTAACATCTACCGCATTTGCTTCTCTTACTATTACTTTAATATCAGAGCCAATGCTCTTCCATATTGAAAGGATACAAAGATTCAGATAGCCCATAGTTGGGACAACGGCGTAGGGCTTTATCTTTCGAATCTCCTTAATTAAGCGTTTGATAGCATAACGTAATCTCGGGCGTCCAAGATTAACAACTGCAACATCGTTGGCGATGAGATTTTGGAGGGGACCTTTCGCATCTAGCGCAATGATCGAAGGGATGTAACGATTTCGGTCAAGGCTATTTGCAAGCATAATAATTACTCGCTCGGCTCCGCCTCCTGCAAACGAAGGCACTAAAAAAACTATTTTATATTTCATCCGGCTACCGTGCTTTGCCAAGCTATGAGCAACTCATTTGCTCGCGCTTTCCCATTACACAGTTCTGCCACGCGCTTGCGTCCAGCTGCGCCCATTTTTTTTTCCAATACAGGATTATCTGCCAGCGATATTATATTCGCTGCAACTGCTCCGGCATCAAAATCATGATTTAAAAAACCGGTCACACCGTCTTCGACAAATTTGTCATACGTGCCTACTGATATGACGGGTTTCCCTGCTGCAAGGCCTTCTAGGATATCGCGACCCCAAGGGTTCGACTCCCGGGTTGGCTTGATCAGCGCGTTGCAGGACGCGAGTACGTTTTCTGGGTCAATTACGTGCCCCAAAAAAACAAACATATCAGAGAGGCCGCATTCAGTAATAAAATCATCGAATTTTTTACCCTCTCGAGCTGCTCTTCCGCAAGGGCCCGGCAATGTACGCGGCATGTACATATTACCCGCGAGAATAAATAAAATATCGTTCCGCCCTTGATCCTTTAATGCGCGGGCAATTTCTGCACAGCGATCCACCCCGCGAACCCATGCAAAATTAGATAAGCTGGCTACTTTAAACCGATCATCCGATGGAACTAGGATGTGGGGTTTGTGTTGTTTTAGATCAACAATATTGTGGATTATGTTACCGGTTATTGGTAAGCCAGTAATACGTTCAAGCGTGGATCGTTCATTCTCAGTAATAAATATCAATTTGTGCATGGTTTTTGCTATGCATCTAATTTGAAACCGGCAAAAGATCGTGCCGTAGAGGTTGGTGCGAATATGCATCGAAAGTTTGGCATTGGTGCGTGGTTTTAGCCACCGAGCTAACCAAAATAAAGACTCATGATTGAAGTGGACCACATCGGCAATTCGCGATGCCTCCAATAGTTTTTTCCGAAAATATCGAGACTTGACCCAATCAGATATGAAACGCAGGTAGACTATTATATTTCTGCTTAACTTGGGCAGAGAGGAGACCTTTGGCATTTTTGACTGAACTGTAACTGTTGCGCCGAGATTCCTATATTTATCTTGGATTGGTCCTGCAGCCTTGCACCAGATGGATAAATCTAGTTTGGTTCGGTCTATATGCGCAATACTTTCATATAGGCTTCGCGAGGACCCTCCGAAGCCGCCCTCAATGTCAAGACAAAGCACTCTAAGTTTTTTCACGATTAAGTTCTATTTTGTGATAACATTTTAGCGGTGGCCGTCCAGCCAAGGTGAAAGGCTGCGTCTATTACTGATAGTCCGGAAACAAATTGATCTGAACTCTGAGTATATGCAGGATTGACGAAAGCCCTGTACGTCAGCGAAATTCCTGCGCTGGAAAATGTTGTTTTATCTTGATAATTATCACCTCCTTCTCCTGAGAGATATTTACCGCCGGGTGCGAGTATACTAACGATCTTGGCAAGACGTTTATCGCCCACAAGGTCGCCTAAGACCATTGACGATGAACGTTTGAACGTGCAGCTAAGTTTTAATAATGAACTGAGCCGTTCGATTAGTTCAATGTTAATGGAGGCTAGGGAGTCGCACGGTAGTTCACAGTAAATATCCTTGATATCGCTCCAGATCTCGCCGAAAAAAGGTGATTTTTGATAAAAACCCTTGAGCCCATCAATATGCCGTCGCACCCAATCACCCTGGGCGGGCATGACATTATCGATGGTATCACCATATCTAAATGATACTGGCACGGTAAGCCAACGCGGTTTGTCCGCGTGCAGAACTTTGACCCTGTTGATATAGCTATTTTTGCTGTATTGCACATCATCAAGAAAAACGAACTCGTCGGCCTCAGAAATTTTTGCGAAGTAACCAAGCCACGGAAGATAATTTGGTTGGTGGATAGCTACAACTCTCATTGTGCCCCAACATCGTATATATCAAGATACAGTGTTTCACCGTCTGCAGTTTTGTGAGGAATGCGATCATGAGCCGGCATGTTAGATACGCTGTTTATCGCTACGATTTTTCCACCTATTTCAATTGTCGCGGGTGGCCAAGGAGGACTTAGTGCTCTGACCGTATTTCTGAATTCTCTAGCAGTAAATTCAGAAGTTAAAAAGCCATCCTTTGGTTGGCGGTTGGGCCATACCCTCCCTGTACGAAGATCAGGTTTGCGTGGGATGAAATTTTTCGATGTTGAATTAAGCCATGCCTTTTTAAAAAGAGTGACCCCGGCATGAATCATGTCGTTCCGCAATTCAAATGCCGTGGCATACTCTTTAATGGGGATTGCTGTTTCAGCCCATATTGGCCCAGCATCTACTTCTTCAACTATTTCGTGCCATGTAATACCAAGTTCTTTTTCATCATTAATGATTTGCCATTGCATCACACTGGCACCACGGTAATCAGGAATTTTTCCACCATGCATGTTCAAAATGCCCCGAGGGTAACGCTCTAAATCTTTTTTACTAATGATTTGTGAGTAGAGCCAAGATATCGCACGTTCAGCTATTGGTAGCGTATTAGGCAATACTTCTCCGCGTTTGTGCTCAAAAACTTCAATATTTGACTTTCGGCATAATTCTACGACATTAGCTACTTTTTCTGATCTGCGTCTGTTTTGAGGAATGATGACACAAGATAGTTCAACACCAGAAGGGAGCATATTTTCTAGCTGCAGTCCGCTTGGGTCGGTCGTGAAAAGGTGTATTCGCATATCCGGATATGGTTTCCGAATTGTTATAGGTTTAGGTTGTTTTGCTCAAAAGAAAATGCCCCAGGGCTAGATGTCTTAAGCCTGATTTCCTTAGTACACGAATAGCATCTTCTGGTGAGTGGACTATCGGCTCTCCATGTAGATTGAATGATGTATTCACTAAACCGCCGCGTCCAGTCTTCATTTCAAAGGAAGTAAGAAGACCATGATAATCAGGATTAGCTTTCTCTGTAACTACCTGAGCTCGAATTGTGTGGTCGCGCGGGTGAGTCCCGGCCGATAGATGGTCACGACCTTCGTTATTTGTTTCAAATGTGTGTGTCATGAAATAGGGCCTCAGGTTTTTTGGGTCGCTAAAGTATCGATGGGCGCTCTCCTCAAGCACGGACGGCGCAAAGGGCATCCAGAAATCACGCTGTTTAATTGCCTGATTAAGCTGATCAACGACGCGGTAATCATGTCCGCTTACAAGGATCGAACGATTACCAAGCGCGCGGGCACCCCATTCCATTTTCCCTCGCGCGCGTGCCACGACTTCACCTTCGGCCAGCAAGTCAGCAACTACACCATCAACATTCTCCAGCTCCGTAACCTCTATATTGCCACCGCATATTTCCGCAATTGCCCGTTCTTCTTGTTTTTTAGTGAATTCACCACCGAGGTAAAGATTTTCGAAAACACTCTCACTATGATCGGTTTTGTCGTTTTGATAATAATATCGGTGAAGGCATGCACCAATAGAAAGTGATTCATCAGCACCGCTTGGCATCACGTAAAAACTAGTCACCTCAGGCAATTGTGCAATGAGCATATTGGCCTTAACGTTCATGAATACACCACCACCTGCGACAATGTCGCTGATGCCAGTTTTCTTGATACACCCACGCACCCAATTAACTAGCATTTCCTCCGTAAAGAGTTGGGTTGCGCCTGCTAAAGTATCGAAGCGAATGCGTTCAAAGGATTCGCGCAACACATTGTAGCAGTAATTCATTGATATTTCACTGTTTTGAACGAATGTAGTCTTATCATCCGAAAGCTTTAGAAGTTTACGAAAAGTACCAGCTGCTATATCGGCTCTTTCAGGATCCGCATATGGAGCCATGCCCATGAGTTTGTACTCGTGCTCCCAAGGTGTCATTCCTAAAAGCATTGTGACACGGGAATATATCTTGCCTAGAGAGGCATGGCGGTCGATGGTTCCGACACGTTCAATCTTATTGCCGGCGCATACCGAAACGGACCCTGCAAGTCCATCGCCGGCACCGTCGCAAGTTAATCCAAGAATTCTTTGGCCCAAAGAAACATCGGGCGCAGTAAAGTATGCGGCGGTGAGATGCGCAAGGTGATGTTCGACGAAGAATACTTTGGCCGACGGAATACTCAAGTGGTTGCATACAGCTTCTATACGCGCTGTTTTGCGCTGTTCAAAGATTACCTTCTGATATTCGCGCGGTTTTGCAAAATCGGCACGTTGTTCCTCGATCCCGACACAATACCAACTCTCCAATTCTGTAAGGTACGACTTTTGGTGCATAAAAAGTGAAGCGTAGGCAACCTCTGAAAGGTCTTCACTCCCAATACCTTCAATGCGCAGGACTTCTTCGATGGATTTAGCAGGATATCCGACCTCATTTTTGCATCGACTCAAGCGCTCCTCAGAAACTGATGCCACGATTTTACCATTGCGAGAAAGACTCGCACCACAGTTATGTCCATCATGGATACCTAAGATATACGTTGGCAGGCTCATTCAATTACCCTTAAAGAATATTTTGCAGATGCCTTTTTCAATCGGCATCGAATAAGTGAGGATAGGCATGACCATAGGGCTCGCAATTACGGCCAAGCTCCTTGCGTAAATATAGGTGCCGGTCGTCGGCAAATTGGTCCAGCCTTGAAACAGGATTGGTATTGTCATTCTTTGTCCACCATATCGGGTGGGTGAGTAATTGCAAAGAGTGTCTTTCCCTCACTGTCTTTAGACTTTGCGGGTGGCCGTATGCCCAGTGGCCGCGAGAGTCTGAACAGTATGCCATTTCGTTAAAAAAACGCGGCTGATAAGCATGGCGAAGACCAGCCAGTGACTTTTTCCGCCCAAGTAAAGATTTCTTGGGACGGTGGAAACTTATCATTTCAACTTCGCAGCCGGTTGCACATTGTAGACAACCGACCTCCCACTCAGCTGCATCCTCGAACTCATCATTTTCGTATAGGGACGCATCGAAATGGAGACCAATCTTATGTCCATGGCTCAAGATAGTCTCTACCGCCCGCAATCCATTTTTGGAAAAAACATTGTACATTTCAGTCCGCAGTAAAACAAAATAGTGGGCAGAAATGCCAAGCCGTCTTTCCACCTGTGCAATCTCAACTGCAGCTTCTAGACTCATATCTATGTCATGTCTTAACACGAGGTGGGGTTGTGAGGGGTCAGCATCAGAAAAATCTCGAACCTCATATCCATGTTCAAGCAAACCTTTGATTAGAGCTTCATATCCCGCAATAGAAAAAGCTTCGTTTGTAGTCATTTTGCCACTCCATCAAATGGATGGTTGCTGAACCAACTGGAAAAAGTCAACAATTGCATCAGCAGTTTTTTGTGGTTAGCTTTACCACTCATGTGTGCTGAAACAATTTTGCGAATTCCATTTTGTTTAAAAAGGCCTGATTCGTTGATTGCGGGGTCGTCAATTAAACGTTCTGCGCGGTCGCGCCAGGCGGGGTTACATCGGAATAACATGGCCATATCCATCCATGATCCATGTGTGAAGGTCGGGTCCGGCAATGGGGTGCGGGCAGCCAATCCAATACGACGAAATATCGCACGTATAAGTACCAAGGCAATTTGCCTTGAAAATCCGAACCGCGCGGAAAAACCAGTGTTTGAATCCGGAAGTGTCATAAGCTTTGGGCAAAGTTGCATCATTGCATTATGGGCAACTTTTCCTTCTGCACGCCAAGAAGGTGGCATCGACAAGTATATGTCGAAGACCACCGGATCAAACGCAATCGGCCGATGATGGAGCACTTCATCAATTGAAACAAAATCGGAGTATGCGTAGTGCCGTCCAAGAGAATGCAAAATGAACGCGTCCCAGTTATTATATTTATCATCAACATCTGCATTTGAAAGGGCTTCCTCCATACCCGTTATACGACGCTTATCGAACTCCGCAGCAAAACTCGGCTCTAATATGGTTTTAGCTATTTCAGGTGAGATGCCGACACGCAAGCTGTCGGCGATAGTGGATGGGTTGCTATTTGAAATTTTACGCAGCATTGGTAGCCGAGTGACGGAGCCGGCTAATTTGAGTGTTTTGCATGGTAGATAATAGCCGCGCAGCGTGTAATCGAGCCCGTGCCCACTTAACATGACATCATAGTTTTTTGCAATTGCTGACAGGCAAGGGAAGAGATTGATCGGCGCTGAAAACAGCCCATCACTCGCAATGGTCGCTGGAGCGATAGCCGAGCCCAATGCATCAGCATCACAATGGTGAAGTGTAAATGGAACATTGCTGAGTTTACTACTTTTGCGCGCAAGTTCGACTTCAGTGTTATCCCATGCGCCGACAGTTGAACAACCAATGGGCAAACCAGTTTTTTGGGCAGCACCTAGTACTGTTCGCGAGTCAAGTCCACCCGACATGAGTAAACCGTGTCGTGTTGGATCTGATAGTCGTCGTGCAGTTGCCCGTGTAAGAGCGACTGCCAAACCTTCCGCAGCTTCCGCTTTTGTAAACTCCGGTTTAGTCCAGGTAAGCTTGCGAGAAGTTTTTTTTTGCAACCTACCTTTTTCCCAAACCCAGACTTGAGATGCTGGTATGGAGGCTATGTTTTCATATTGTGTGTGGCAAGCAATGGTGCGCTGATAAACTAATAACTCGGCAATTCCTTGTTTGCTTAGGCGTTTGGGAACAAGACTCTCGCTTACTAGAGGGATAAGCCTCGAACTTGCTAACAATCTTCTATCATCATGCCAAACGAAAAGGCTGCGAGAGGCAAGTCTATCCGTAATAAGTGTTACTTTATCTTTTATCGGATCAAGTATGGCGATGCAAAAGCTACCGTTAAGCCAAGCAATTTTGTGCAAGCAATCGACTCGGTATAGATCAGCAATGAGATTCGCCGGAGTAGGGTAAAGCCCATCGTCATCAAAAATATCACCACTTACTAGGATTGTAAGCCCGTCCTGAAAGGACACAGGTGGCCCTAGGTATTGAAGAAAACTATGCCATGAATGCCCGAGGGCAAGATCAGGCGCGGGACTCGCTTGGCCGAATTTTCGATTAGTAGAAGCGAGGTTTGTCAACATCCTGCTAACAATCGCACCAGCCTCCACCATGCCAGCCGCAACGCAAAGTGCCGTCATATCACTCGCTCCCCAGCATATCCCACGTGAGCGCTTCACCGCGTATGAGAGTGCGACGGGCTACGCGCCCTAGAACATCGGGCAGATGTTTTGGAGCAATTCCGTGACCCGGTCGGATTGACCGCACATTATTTTCGTTAAGTGGATGTCCCTTAGGAATATCCTTTATCACGTAGAGCGATCGACGAAATATGACGTTATCTGTTTCGCTTTTTTTTCGTTGGTAATCTGGTTTTCCGAGCGCCTTCCATGCTACCTGCACACCTTCAACCATCAATTTGAATTCATCTGGTTCCAGGGAAAACGCTGAATCTGGCCCACCGTCTTCACGCCGCAGAGTTATGTGCTTCTCTATAATTACTGCTCCTTTGGCCACTGCGGCTATGGGAACAGCAATCCCAAGTGTGTGATCTGAGAGCCCAATCAGCAAACCTAAACGATCGGCGAGATCTGGTATGGTAGCTAAATTATAGTCGCTAGCTGGGGCTGGGTAGCCACTTACACAGTGCATAACTATTAAATTCTCATTCCCAACAGATTTAGCTACCGAGATTGCTTCTTCTATCTCAGAAATATTCGCCATACCTGTCGATAAAATCATTGGTTTACCCGTCTGTGCAACCTTCCTAACGAATGGAAGGTCAATCAATTCAAAACTAGCGATTTTATAAACGGGAGTGTTTAAACTTTCTAAAAAAGCAATGGAAGACGGATCAAAAGGTGTTGAGAAGACAGGAACACCAAGCTTACGACCTCGCTCGAAAAGTCCTTCGTGCCAATCCCATGGGGTATGGGCCCATTCGTAGAGATCAAATAGAGAATATCCGTTCCACAGCCCGCCTTTAATTTGAAAGTCGGGTCGATCACAATCTAGTGTCATGGTTTCGGGGGTATAGGTTTGTAGTTTTACGGCATCTGCACCGGCTTCTGCTGCTGCGTCGATAATTGCATACGCTCTCTCGATGTCCCCATTATGATTTCCAGAAATTTCGGCAATGACGAAGGGCCGTTCACTTTCTGATATCTCTTTTCCTAGTATCTCTAACCTTTTTGTCATAGGTTATTAGCCTGATAATTTTTACAAGATTTGCCGGATAACTGTGAATGCCTCGGCTGCCTTTAACCCCACACTTGTGCCTCGTAAACTTGCCAGTGCACGGATAGCCTTTAATGAACGAGGATGTGGAAACGCATGTAATTCATGCTTGTAGGCTTCCATTGCTTCACATTTTGTATCCAGCGTCGCGCTGATATTGATAAATTTATTGGGTATAAAAGCCTTATTTTGTTCAATCCCAGCCCATTCGGTGCTCGATAGTGTTTCAAAGGCAAGAATTTCTGATACCGAAAAGCCCGGGACCGGGCGGCAAGCAGTTAAAACTGCATAGTAAGCCTGACAGTGATCAACATTTAGGTCTCCGAAATGATGGGTATATATAATATCCGGTTTACACTTAATAATCTTGCTCTCGATTGGCCGAATAATATCAAGCAAGGCTACTTTATCTAACCCATTATCCGGAAGAGCTAATCCGTCGATAGATTTTATACCGAGTATAGAGGCTGCATTTTTAGCATGTCTGCGTCGGACATCTCGATCATTTTTTATATTGGTGCTTTCTCGTGCAGACACTCCATCTGTTAAAAATAAAATGTGGACTTCATCTCCGTCCATGGAGTGTTTGGCAAGTGTGGCTCCGCATCCCAGAACTTCATCATCGGGATGAGCAGCAACTACTAAGATACGTTTAGTCATTCTAATTTTCGATCTTTTAAATTGGTATTTTTTTAGGCTTTCGCGAAATAATAACACGGGAACTTAGCGTGTCATTCTCTAGGCTAACTTCTGAAAAATTTATTAAGTAATCCCCGTGTGTTATGAATGCGGGTGGGTAAGTTTCAGCATCAAGCATCCGAATATGGTCATAAAGCATGTCTAAGTCACCGCGATAAGGTAATTCACTATCTTTTGGCTTTCGTCGATCAAAGTGCGTTATAGGCCCAGTTTGCTCTTTGGGCGTTGGCGTAATTTCCACAATATCTTTTATCATTTCAAATATTATATCTGCCGCACGGGTATAAATTTCCTGCGCACTTCCATCTAGAGGAAGATCTCTTTTCATATAAATTGGTCCAGCATCCAGCTCTGGCACCATACGTAAGGCGCTAATTTTCGTTGATTTTTTACCACGTACGATAAGGTTTTGAAGGGGGCTGCCTCCGCGCCCATAGGGCAGATCAGTCATGTGAAAACACACACATTCGTTTTGCTTAAGCACATCATCACTTATTCGCCATGACCAATGTGGAAAAAAAATAAACCGTGGCTTTAGATCATTAAGAAGTTCGCTCCTGAGGAGCAACGGTTCAGTCACCAAATGCCATTGTCCGTTAAGTCTTGGGACATATTTATTATAGGCGCTGATATTCCACGGTTTGACAGTAGCGACAATATATTGATTGTTCATTCAATTTGTTCCGGATTGCTGACGTAAGTTCCTTTGTCGGAAATATATCCATTTTTCTCAAATACCTTGCGTGATGCGATATTTTCATCGAGAACTTCTGCAATTAATATTGCGTTTGGCAACAAGCGTCGCCCCAGTTTAAGAGCTGCTGATCCCAATCCCATCGATGCAACGTCTAGATCTATGTAAATGGACACGTACCAAGACTCTTGTGTGCTAGTCGGCACCTTTTTTCTATCGAAACGCAACACACCTGATGGCTGCCCCTCAAGTTCGACTATTGTAAGAATTCGATTGGGATTTCTTAGCGATTGCGTGAACCATGCCTGATGTTCTTTGAAGTCAGGGATATTCGGGTTGGTAAAATATTTTCTGGTCCGAGGGTCTGACTGCCAATTAAATGTCGATAGTAAGTCCGCTTCCGTAGCCCTTCGGATCGAAACACATTTACCATCATTAGTCTTTGGAGCCTCATATATTTCGCTTATGATTCTATTCGTTCCCAGTCCATCGCAAAGGCTTGCGGCGGATTTTGTCATTTTTAACCTTAACTCGTGATTTGCAATAAGCATGTTTAGAGCTTCTGTTATGGCGTCCGTCCTGTCACCTGAGCCTTCGTTTACCACCAATGCGGCTGAGTTATCTTCTAACGCTTTTGCTATAAACTTCTGATTGTCAAAAGCAACCACTACAATGCTTGGTACCCCTAAAGAACACCGTTCCCAGGCAGTGACGCCCGCTGCACCAATAGAAATATCCGTTTGGGCCATAAGTGCAGACATTTGGTCAGTACCTTTGTGTACCGAACAATCCTGTGCGGCCACTCGACAAAGCTCCTCTATATCAGCAGAATTTCGGAAATCAGCTGGCACGACAACATCCAAGGATATATTGGTCTTCGTGGCGTTTACTGCCTTAACTGCTGTTTCCGTGAGTTGCCCAGTATCGGCACCGCCAAAGCTTATTAAAATTCGTTTTACTGGCTTTGACTTTAGTCTTCTTTCAATGGTGTGCCTTAGCTTCCAAAAATTTGTGTCCAAGGGTGCATAAGAAGGTCCGAAAAGGGCCTTAGTATGGCTAGGCATCAAGCCTGCATAATCTGATGCATTCCGTCCGAACGATGTATCAACGAGAATATCACAATCATGCTCTCTATTGGCTAGGTCATCTAAGACAACTATTTTTTTTGCCCAACGTCGACACAGCCTCTCGTAATTGGCGGATATTTTGTAATGATCGATTACGCAAAGGTCATATTCACCAATAATTAACTCATCGAGATTACAAGCTGAAAGGTCTGATTCGGGCACAACCACGCAGTGATTAAATTTTTCGTTTAGAGAGGGAATTAAGTCAAATGTAGCTTTTGATGAAGCAATAGTGGTTTGCCAGTTTTGCGCTTTCAGCCCTATTGCTATCGCCTGACAACGCATGAGGTGTCCCATGCCAATATTTTGATCGGCATCGCACCTAAATAGGGCTAAACGTGTTTTGGCCATCCTAATTAATTTTTTTGCGGAAAAGCCACCAATTGAGATTGTCCAGTCCTGTTGTTCTCCTCCAGAAGAATCCATTCGCGACGTGCTCGATATCAGAAAAAGTATCTAAAAATAGGCTGCCGTAATCCCGCTTAAATAAAAAGTCGGTGTGGCCATGGTATGGAACAGTATGCGGGTCAGGGGAAAAGTATTCCAAAGCTAATATATACTTTCTGCTTACCCGGTGAATCTCTGAGAGGGCAATTTCTAATACATCATCTGGAATATGGATCAGAACTCCTGAGGTGAAAACTAAATCAATTTCTGAGTCCTTCAGGGGAAGTGCTTGCAAGCTACCCTGGTGGGCCTGGGAAGCGGGCACAACGCCCGATTCTAAAAGGACGTTGAGTGCTGTTTGGTTAGGTTCGACCACATGGAGTGCTGCATCAGTTATCTGAGAAAGTGCGTGTATATTGATACCTATGTTACAGCCGGCTTCGAGAATTGACCCCGGAGCGTCACTATCTTCAATGTGCTCAAAAATATGATTGAACGCGTAGCGGCGTTTTTCAATCACTTCGAGTGTTACATTATTACGTTCGACGTACTTCTCTCCAAAAGTGCCGCTCCACGCATTAAGCTGTTTTTGACCGTTACTCATGTTTCTGTCCCTGGTGTACCAGGCAGCGATGGCTGGCCGACATTATGATTAATTTCTAGCAGTTTCGGGTTGGCATTAAATAATTCTTCAATTGAACTAAGGCCAAAGAGGGGATTTTGAGGGTACAAGTAGTCATAAATTTTGGAAACCAATTCATAATCCTCCCGCGTATCGACTGTTAGTCGCCAATGCCGTCGGTCGGGTCGATAGTCCAATTCAACCATTGGGAATCGATTGGGTCGGCGCCATATGAATGGTGTTACATGTTCTCGTTCGTCCGGAATTTGTGCTTCATGGCGGGCTTCGGAAAGCGCATCGTAACTAAGAACTTCGGTGTCGAATCCATGGGGATAGCCGCTTGTAAAAGCTGTCCTCGCATATGCCACATCTGAATTGCAAAACACACTAAGAACATCGCCGCTTATATCTGGATCAAACATTGGGCAGTCTGAAGTGATTCGCATTATGATTTTGGCATCCATATACCTAGCAGCCTGGTAAGTGCGTTCAAGAACATTATTCTCGTCTCCACGGAAAATGCCTACACAACTTGGTGCCGCAGCTACGATAGGATCATGCTCGGATCCTTCTGGTACAGCCAAGCAGATCGCATCTAGCCCTCTTATATGCTTCAAGCGTTCGAGCATCCGCTCTAACAACGGAGCACCGCATAAAGGTTTCAGGACTTTCCCGGGTAAGCGGCGCGATGTCATTCGCGCTTGGATTATGGCAACTTTCCTATCCTTCATGCGGATTACGTGGCCCTTACTTGTAATGCCGCGGAAAGGGCGTCAACAATTCGGTCAATGTCACCGTCAGTCATGCTTGCGAAAAGAGGCAAGCAAAGTGTTTTAGCATAATAAGCTTCCGCGCCGGGAAGGTGTTGTTTTCCGTATCTTTTTTTATAATAGGGCTGCCGGGTCAGTGGCATATAAAGAACCTGACTTCCTACACCACGTTTGCCCAACTCTTTCATTACTGTTGCTCGGTCTGTGTTTGCTTGATCAAAATCAATCAGCACTGTCGCTACGTGCCAAGCGGGCACCCCCAAGCCCGTTCGTGTAACAGGCTGTACAATGGGTGCTAACGGCGCGAGCCTTTCAGCATAAGATTCAACTAATTGATTTTGGATTTGCACGAAATTTTTAAGTTTGCTCAGTTGGCTCAGGCCCAATGCACAATGAATATCGCTAGCACGGTAATTAAAGCCAAGCAAATTCATTTCATAATACCATGGGTTAGCATTTCCGTCGGGGGCAAATGCTTGATCTAAAGCAGTGAAATCCTTCGGATCACGCACCATGCCGTGGTTACGAAACCGCAGCAGTATTTTGGCCATATCGCTATTATCAGTAGTGATTATACCACCTTCACCCATGGCAATGGTTTTTACGGGGTGAGCAGAAAAAACAGTAATTCTACCAGAGCCCCCTCCAATTAAATTTCCATCTTCATAGCGACCGCCTAAAACATGGCATGCATCCTCAATAACAACCAAATCTTTTTGATCCGCCCACGGCTTTAAAGTAGCCATATCGCAGCATTGCCCATTGAGGTGCACCGGAAGTATTGCTCGTGCATTTTTGGCACGAGCCAAAGCGGCATCAGCAGTTTTTGGTGTCATTAAACCGGTGTTTGGATCCACATCAGCAAACACAACTTCTGCACCAGTAAAACGGACTGAATTAGCCGTAGAAAGGAAGGTGATCGCGGGTACTATAGCTTCTTCACCTGAACTAAGCCCCGTTGCGCTAGCCGCGATATGTAATCCGGCAGTGCCACTGCTGCAGGCCAGAGAATGCTTCGCATTCACCACCTCACTAAATGCGGTCTCAAATTCGATAACCTTCGGACCTGTAGTCAAGAAGTCACTCCGCAGCACATCTGCTACCGCTGCTATGTCATCATCATCAATGTTCTGGCGAGAATAGGGTAAGAAATTTTTCAAAATTGCGTATCCAATAATGAGGTTAGGATATCAGGTGTCAGCCAATCCTTGTTTACATCGCTTTTGTACTCGAAACCTTCTGGCACAGTCGCACCTCCCGCCTGTGTGTACGTATCTCGCGACCAGAAACCCAGAGATGGCTCGATCACGTAGCGATCTTTCAACTCAACTGTGCTCCGTGCTTCATCTTCAGTAACAAGAATTTCATGCAGTTTCTCGCCAGGTCGTATGCCAATTATGTCATTTGGTAATTCGGGAGCCAAAGCAGCCGCAAGATCAGTGACTTTCATGCTCGGTATTTTGGGAACGAAAATTTCACCACCTTTCATCATTTTGAGAGAGGAAAGTACAAAGCTGACACCCTGATTAAGGGTGATCCAAAAGCGTGTCATTCTTTCGTCGGTGATTGGTAGAGACGTAGCACCATTTGCAATCAGATTACGAAAGAACGGCAACACAGACCCACGAGATCCAAGTACATTACCATATCGTACGACCGAAAACCTCGTGGGACGTTTACCTGCAAGATTATTACCTGCCACAAAGATTTTATCAGCGGCTAGTTTGCTTGCTCCATAAAGATTGACTGGGTTAGCAGCTTTGTCAGTCGAAAGCGCAAGAACTTTTTTAACACCACATGCTAAAGCCGCCATCATTACATTTTCCGCACCATTTACGTTTGTCCGAATACACTCCATAGGATTGTATTCTGCGATAGGCACGTGTTTTAAAGCAGCAGCATGAATAACAACATCCACATCTTCCATCGCAAGCTTTAGGCGTGTTAAATCCCGTACATCGCCTATAAAAAAACGCAGGGGCGAGTCTCTGTCAGATTGCGTGTCAAATTCATGACTCATTTCGTATTGCTTAGATTCATCACGTGAATAAACTATCAGCCGAGTAGGTTTGTAGTGTTTTAATATGCTGGTAACACACGCTTGCCCAAATGAACCTGTCCCACCTGTAATTAGTACAGACCGGTTGTTGAGCGAGAGGTCACTAAAATCGAAATCTTCCAACACAGGGTAACCTTTCATTAAAGTTCGTATTAAAGCCCTTTTCTTGTGTTTATGCTTTATCTGTTAAAGGTTGCTGTTTTTCAAAAGCATCTCGGTACCATTTATTTTGCTGCAATAGGTCATGATGTATTCCGATATTTTCAACGTTTCCATTATTGAGCACTACAATTTGATCTGCGTCAGCAATTGTTGCGAGACGATGGGCAACGACGATGATAGTTATTTTGCTTTGATCACGCAGACTTTGCAACGTACAGCGAAAAGAAGTTTCTGCCTCTGCGTCTAGATTGCTCGTTGGTTCATCCAAAATCAATATCGGTGTTTCACGATATAGCGCGCGAGCTAAATCTAAACGCTGTAGCTGACCGCCTGATAACAAAACTCCGCGTTCACCGATAAGGGTATCATAACCGTTCGGTAGTTGAGAGATAAAATCATGTGCCCCAGCTGCTTTTGCTGCAGATTCTATATCCCCTGTGATTGCTTCGGTGCTTCCGTATGATATTTGTTCTCTGACCGATACATTAAACACAATAGGGTTTTGTGGGACGTATGAAATTCCATGGCGTAAGCTTTGTAGCTCGAAATCCCGGTACGGAGTATTATCAAAAAGTATGTCGCCAGAGCATGGTTCTCGCAAACGTGGAATTAAGTCAATTAAAGTTGTTTTCCCGGCACCTGATCTGCCAACGATCGCGGTCATTTTGCCAGCTGGAATAGTGAGGGAGACAGCCCTAAGAGCCCTTGTGTTTGGATCTTTTGGATAAGAGAAATAAAGTGACTGGAATTCTATGCCCGACTTTAATTTTTCGAATTTGAGGACCCCCTCAGAAACCTCTTTCGCAGAATTCATTGCTGCATGGCGTTCACAGAGTTTTTCCAAGCTTCCCTGTGTCCCGAGAGCCGATTGTCCGATTGATATTAGTTCTTTTACTGCTGGCAGGAGACGCATTAAAGAAATTATTGCAAATACTGCGATCTCACTTAACTTTAAATCTAGGAATCCGACGCCGAAATAAAGCACTGCAAAACCAAGAGCAAGTGCGATGGGCTCCATTAATACGTTTACGCGAGCGAGATATGTGTTGATAGTAACGTAGCGGTTTCGCTGTTGATCGGTGAGATAGCGCATTTCTCTCCGCTCAAGACCCTCAGCATGGCTCAAGCGAACTAGTCGGACTGATCCTAGGCGTTGGATTAAAAAAGCTGCCATGCGTTCATTTGCATTGGCAAGCTCACCGCCCGTAGTCCGTGTCCGGGCAATAATATTTCTTAAGACTAGTGCGCTCATTCCTAGAACCGCTATTGCAGCAATCGCAACAGGTCCGGTTATAAACAGAAGTATAATAAGGTAAACCAAGATCATGAGGACATAAGTCAACACTTGAACTGGCGCAAGAAGTGTCTGCACTCCAAGGGTAAGCTCGGTAGTCATGCTATTGATTACCGCCCCTGTTTTCTCTTGGTCATGATATTCTGAATTTGCTTCAAGGTAGGACCCAAACATTATATTTCTAATTTTGCGAATAAGACCGTGCAACAAGCGTTGAAAGTATATTTGTCTAGCGTATGAGAAAACCTGGCGAACACAAATGCAACCAAAGCTGGTAATTATAAGTGCTGCTAATGTTACAGGGACACCAATGAAGCTGTAGAAAGAAGCCAAATAGAACCAAAAAAGAGACTGTTGGCGTAATCCGTCTATATCCCCACCTGCTTGGACTGCATCCACAATCGGAAGCAACATTGCAAGTCCGATTCCCTCGAAAAGAGTTGCAGATAATAACAATGAAAGCAGGATAATTTCATTGCTTTTCTTAAGGCCGAAACGACGTCCAGCATCGAGATATGAGCGTATTGCTCTCATTTTTTTTTGTCTTCTCTTGAATTGTAACTTTCATCAGCTCGCCTTAGATCATCTGGACGGCCCACATCAATCCAAGGTTCATGTATAGGGAAAAGGCCGACTTTAAGGCCTATTCCACGGCCTCGATTTAATAAGTCGGGCATGTCGAAGGGCACATTTTTAGGAACGAGCGCACAAAATTCTGGTGATAAAAAGTATATCCCCGCCGCAACAAAGTTACGGATTACCGGTTTTTCTTCGATGCTAAGAAACAGCCCATCCTTGTCTTTTTGTACGACACCAAATGGTACTTGTGTATCATGTTGAGCAACTGCGACCGAAGCATCATAGCTATGGCGCCAATGAAAATGATTAAGAGCAAGGAAATTAGTCTGAGTAACTAGATCGCCGTTAATTACTAATACCGGTTGTGAAAGGCCGGCGGGGAGAAGGCTAATTGCTCCAGCTGTACCTAACATCTTGCTTTCTTCTATAACCTGAAAAGAAGCTGTGCTGTAGCGTGCCTCTAAAAAGGACCTAATTTGATTGGCAAGATAATGGACCGAAACGAAGATATTCTCGACACCTGCGTCTTCCAGATTGGAAATAATACGCTCCAGAATAGGTTGATCCCCAACGGATAGAAGAGGTTTTGGTGTATTTCTTGTTCGTTCACCAAGGCGCACCCCTCTTCCCCCGGCCATGACTAGTGCTGTTTTGAGGCTAGGGGTGTTCCCATTTGGGATTAACACTTCCACTAAAGTGCCGCTGCTATCCACAAGTGGCAGAAATGGTACTTTCTGTAGTATTTTGATATTTTCCGTTTCGTTTCCGAGCTGACCGAAGCATGATTGACGAAACATACATCTGCTTGAGGGATCGTTCAGAGTTGCTCCATCCAAAATTGCGCGCCTCACGTCGCCATCAGTGATTGTCCCCAGCGGTTTTCCTGAAGAATCTATAACGACAAAGAATAAATAGTCTGACTCATTAAGGCGTTGCAGCACCTCATGCGTGGGGGTTTCCGGTGAGCATGTCACGGATGTTAAGTCATTTAATCGGAGAAAGGTTGCCATATTTGAAAGTTTAGTAGTTATTTTTTTTTCGCCAGGAACAAGTTGCATTAATTGCTTCAGCCGCGTTGACGATGATTGTCCTTGCGTCACATATAGTTCCAAGGTGCGCAATATCATTTTCTACTAAATGTTCTACTGCGCCGGGAAACCATTGCCATGAAAGACTTCGGTCGTGATATTTTATCCAGCGCTTTTG
The DNA here is from genome assembly GCA_913043025.1 of uncultured Rhodospirillaceae bacterium. Classification (GTDB taxonomy): domain Bacteria; phylum Pseudomonadota; class Alphaproteobacteria; order UBA8366; family UBA8366; genus UBA8366. The sequence continues at coordinate 50,338 of CAJWLM010000011.1, read as the reverse complement.
CCCATTAATTAGTATAGGTGAAGATTGGGTTACGAGCGCACCGTCATCTATTTTTTCACTGCTTAAATGCAATAATGTCATGCTTTCATAAGGTGCGCCAATAAGGAGAACTTTACCTCCAAGGTCACACAAAGCTTGCAGCGGTGACTCTTCCCCAAAACGGCTATCTATATTGTGTGTTTTCAGCAAGTGTTTTGCCAAAGGTCCGCGGGCAGAAAACGATGAGACAGGGTGGTTACTGCGTTCGGTGCCTGGCTCATTACGAAAGAGTTCTGCTAAGGCGCCAATGTCTTTAGTTGGGGTAAGCTTTGCATCAAAGGCTGGTAGGGATTCCCGTATAGTTTTCCAATGTTTTTTGCTAATTGGAGGCTTAAACCACGTCGAAGGGTCTGTTAAATCACCCGTAAAGGCGGGCATCATCAAGGTTCCGTCGCCGATCGCATCGTAAAGCGCATCTAAAACCGTCCTAAGCCCCCCAATTATAAAACCAAGGCTTTTAGTAGAAACGTGAACCATTAGAATATCACCCTTTTTAACTCCAGTTTTCTCTAGAGCTGAGACCAGCTGCTGGCGGGTAGTAAATTTATTTGGTTCAACATAGTCAGGCAATTGAACGGCCGTAACATTGGCCGAGGCAACGCCAGCTGTTAAATTAGCTATATCTTCATACCAAAGCCGAGCATTTGCACACGCGAGCTCTATTAATTTTTGCATCTCATTTGGATTTTTATCTAATTTGGAGATCAAATGAATCACTCGAGATAGTCGTTGCCGAGCGATAATGTCTGAGGGAAATTCTTCATAATGCTTTCTTATGATGTGCAACCGTTTTTTGGTGGATTCAAGTGTCGCAGTAGGCCTATAGCCAAGCTGATTATTTTCGTGGACTCTATAGTCTGAAACGACACCATCGGCTCGATGCCCTCTAAGGCCGCTCTTGAGTAGTACGGTAAAAAACCACCAGTCTACAGCCGCGATTGTTTGTGGGACGTTCTGGGTCAGGGAAGGTATTCTTTTTCGCCAGATCGCAGTATTCGAGAAACCCAGCCAGTTCCGGTCGATAATACTTTCAGTGCGACTTATTTTGTTAGGCACTGCTGCATCAGTAAAAAAACTAGACTCTAGATCCGAACCATTTTGGCCTATTGGTTGCATATCGCCATAACTGAAATCCGCGTTCCTTAGGGAGGCGGCGTGCAAAGAAAAGGCATTAGCCTTCAGTCGATCATCGATATCACAAAATATTAGGATATCTGCTTCGCTCTTAATCGCACGAAGTAGCATTGCTGCGCGCACTTGCGCAATATTTGCACCGGCTTCCGGGATCGCGTAACTAATCGGCAAGGATTCTGCCAAATGTTGCAATGCATTATCGGTGTCCTCTAGGCCGTCTAATGCAATAATAACTTCAGTATCGTAGCCATCACTGGCTGAGATCGCACAAGAAATCCAGTCACTAAAGTAGGTCCGGGCCTCCTCATAGACTGATGTGCAGATAGCAAAACGCATTATTGATCGCTAACCTCAAATTCAGAAAGTTTTAAAATGGTATCAGCCTTGATATTATTTCGGGCTTTAGACCCAATCAGCAGGGTGTCGGCGTTAGGGACTAACCCTGTTCCAGGCCGTCGGTAAGTAATATCGGTCTGGCCTATTACTTCTCCCTTTTTGATATCGCGTGCGCTAACAATGCTGCGGCGATACTCTGATTTACGGCCTGGATCCTCAGGCGGCAAACGCCGAGTTGATCCAAGCGCATTAAAAATGCGTTCCGCTCCACGTACAAGCGTAGCCATCTCATCGGGCTCAGCAGAAATTTTGTGGTCCCAGCCAAACATATCATTATCGAGTGTGTAATGCTTTTCCAATATTACTGCACCTTTGGCCATCGCGGCGAGACTAACCTCAATGCCAAGCGTATGATCAGAAAACCCGACAGGGTAACCGAATGTCTGTCGAAGCATATCTATGTTATTTAAATTCACCTGATCGTCATTCGGTGGATAAATAGACACGCAGTGAAGAATGACGATGTTACGATTTCCCGTGTTTTCAATTGTGCTTACTGCGTGATCAATTTCTTCGAGAGTTGCGAAGCCCGTAGAAAGTAATATTGATTTTCCGGTATTCGCCGCATAGCGCAGAAGATAATCATTATTGAGGTCCATTGACGCGATTTTAATGAATGGCACGTTAAGCGAGATTAGGTTGTCTATTTGACTGTGTTCAAATGGTGTTGAAGAAAAATCAATACCTTGGTCGTCACAGTAGGACTTCAGTTCCCTTAGTTCGCTAGGTGTAACCGAGAATTCTTTGACAATTTCTTCGAGACTGTAATCATTTCGCGCTCGATAATCATCATTGAGGAAGAAATTATTTTCGTAGACCTGTTTTGAAAAAATACTAGTGTCCCAAGATTGAAATTTTACGCAATCGCAGCCAATTGTTTTAGCCTGCGTAATCATTTGGCGTGCTAGATTCATATCACCGTTGTGATTAGCCCCAATTTCGGCAATCACATAGGTCTTTTGCCCATTCTGGAATCGCATAAATTAGTCCTTTACATTTATTGAGTTAACCACTGAATTTGTGTAAGGCGGGGATTAAACTTCCATTAGTGACCTTCTTTTCTTGAACGACAACGGTGCCTGCGCCTACGAAACAATGTGTTCCGATTTTGCAATTACCAAGAATAATTGCACCAGGGGCAATATGGGACCCAGCTCCAACAGTACTATCATGTTCCACAATGGCACCGCTGTTAATAATTACTCCTGTACCTAATACGACACCCGGTTGTACAACTGCACCGGCTAGTATCACCGTGCCTGGCGCAAGTGAGGCATTAGCACTCACGTAAGCAGCTGGGTGGACAACCGGTGGTGCTTCGAAACCACGCGCTATCATACTATTGAGCAATTCTAGTCGAACTGAAAGTTTTGCCGGGCTTATCCCTCCAAGTCCGATTACTAAAACACCATCTTCCGGCTCAATTTGCCTTTCATCTAGCACGTGTTGGCAATTTATCCAGCTGCACACCTTTGGATCTACATATGCGCATATTTTGCCCCCACCAGCGGTGATAGCTTCGACAAGGGATTTAGCGTGGCCGCCAGCACCTAATAATATGTGCGATTTCATCTTGTAAACTCAAAGGTACTACCGCACCATGAGCCGAGTGCTTCGATTACCCGTCCCTGCGAACTTTCGTCGAGGTGGCTAGAGCTGGGAAGTGAGATCACGCGTCCGGTAAGGGAATCTGAAACACCGCGCAGTAGGTTTGGCATCTCAGAATAAGGTGCTTGAGCAGATAGCGAGCGCCAAAATTCCCTAGCCTCAATTCCAGCCTCTGCCATGGCGTGAATCAGGCACGAACCGTCTTCCGGTGTTGCCGTAAGAACAGAGTAAAGCCAGCAGCTGTTATTTGCCCATTTGGGGCGCGGCATTGGCATGAGATCCTTACGATCGGCGATGGCTGCATCATAGCAACCAGCAATTTTTTTCTTTGCCTCCAGCATTGTCCCCAGTCGTTCGATCTGTGCCAGTCCAACCGCTGCATTGAGATTGGTCATTCGGTAATTGAAACCAATTGTATCGTGGACATACTGCTTCCCAACTCTAGCTTGAGTTGAGAGGTGGCGAATGCTTTTCGCACGAGTATCGCAATTACATACGACCATACCTCCTCCGCCAGCAGTAACAGTCTTATTTCCATTGAAACTAAAGGCGGCAAAGTCACCAAAGGCCCCAGCGGGCTGACCTTTATATTTAGCACCAATTGCTCCAGCGGCATCTTCTATTAGCGGTAACTGTTTTGCGGCTATGCGAAGGGAGTCCATGTCCGCTGTCTGCCCTAATGGATGAACAACAATCACTGCTGTGACACCATGATCACTCTTATCGAGCACTTCAGCCACTAAGTTAGCATCCAAGCTCCAATTGTCATGTGTAATATCAACGAAGAAGGGAACTGCACCTGCATGGCAAATTGCATTTGCAGTGGCTGCGAATGTCCAGTCCGGCACGATAACTCGGTCGCCTGGCATTACACCAGCGGCTAGCAAGGCAAGATGAATGGCTGCTGTACCATTTACTGTAGCAACCGCGTGACGACGATTTGTTAACGCTGCTAGCTGGTTTTCGAACTCGACCACAAATGGGCCTGCGGAGGAAACCCAATTGTCATTAACACAACGTGCAAGATAGTCTGCTTCATACCCGCCTAAATCAGGCGTGGCCAATGGTATGTGTGTAGGCGTGCTCATAATCGAACCGGAATACCTTCAGAGTGCAATGCGTGCTTGACCATGTCTGGAGTTGTTTTTGTATAGTGATAAATGCTACCCGCTGCTACGGCACTGGCGTGCCCCTGGAGGATTGCAGGCGGGAAATCCTCTGGTTTGCCGGCGCCACCGGCAGCAATGATGGGGATATCTACCGCATCTGCAACTGACCGAATTAGTCGACAATCAAAGCCTTCCATGGTGCCATCATGATCGATCGAGTTTATGAGAATTTCACCAGCACCTATTTTTTCTACCTCTTGTGCCAAATTTACTGGGTTAAGGTCTGTTGGTTTTGATCCATTGCGAATAAAAACTTTGTATCCAGTCTCAGTTTTAAGTGCATCAATGGAAACGACAACGCATTGGCGTCCATAACGTGCCGCCACGTTTTTAATCAGTTCCGGTGTTTCTACAGCGGCGGTGTTTAAAACAATCTTTTCAGCCCCAGCGGCAATTAATTCCCCTACTTGCTCCATTGTATTAATTCCACCTCCACACGCAAATGGTAGCGTCAACTCCTCGGTGATCATACGGACGATATCAGGGTTTACATTTTTGTGCAGTGCACTTGAGCCAATGTCGAGCAAAATTAACTCGTCTACTTGCCGAGCTTCAAACACTCGCACGATAGATATGGGGTTTGCTACAGTACGTGGGTTAATGAATTTGATCGGTTTCTTTAGCAATCCATCTTTAAGAAGCAGCAATGGTATGACACGGATCTTTACCATCGGAATCAGTTCTCCTGGGTTGCTTGTATGGTGCGGGTGATAAAGTTTTTGATTAATCTCTGCCCCTGCCGTTGACTCTTTTCCGGATGAAATTGAGTTGCGCAAATATTACCGTGATCAATTGCACAAACTATTTCACTACCATATCTAACTGTAGCTCCGAGCCATGTTGGATCTTTTAGCTTAAACTGTAAACTATGAACGAAGTAAAAATCTGTTTCATTCTCTAGACCGTCGAATAACTGTGATCGATTTTTTGCACTTACGCTGTTCCATCCTATATGCGGTAACGTAAGCTTACGCTCCATCCAGTCACGTTTATTTTGAATGTCAACAGGCACAGTTTCGCCAGGGACAAGGTCAAGTCCATTTACTCCGGGACTTTCAGTGCTAGCTCGTCCCAGTAACTGCATTCCAAGACAAATGCCTAACAATGGCTTGTCAAAATTTCCCGATAGATGACGAATTACCGCGGCGGTACCGTCATCTTCGAGCTTCGCCATAGCATCACCAAAAGCGCCAACGCCGGGGAGTACAATCCCATCACAGGATGCGACCTTGCAAGGCTCGTCTGTTATAATGGCTTCGGTGTCAAGCCGTTCAAATATTTTCTGTACGGATCTCAAGTTACCAATGCCACAATCTATTATAGCAAATTTAGTCATGAGTTTATTCGGATCCTGGTCGCGTCGTCCCCCATCCTACCCAAGGGTTGTCGCGGGCTGCATGGATTTCTTGCCGCATAACAAGACTGCCATCTATATCCCTTAGAAAACTGCCATCTTTCATTTCGAATATTGCCGGATTGGTGAAACTGTCGCAAATTTCGTCAAATTCCTGCTGTGTCAAATGGAAGTGATTGCAGAATCGTTCAATCAATTCTTTCGGGTAGCCTCCGTCGTAGCGGGCCGCCAGGCGTACGCCTTGTTCGCGGGTAGCGCCTCCATCGCGAATATCGCGGCAGGCATCGTCGGTGGCACGGCCATAACCGAATTTGCAAAATTTTAGATAGTCGTGGATTTGCATTGAATAACAGTCAAGGCCCTCATAGTCCGTATAGGTGATCTCGTTACGTCCAATCCTCCTCTGCCATCCACGTGCCTCAATGATCTCAAGATTCTTAGGTACGTTCCACTCTAAAAAGTATCCGATAAATGCGGCTACACAACCTCTGTTTCCACCTACCTTACGCAACCGCTCCTTAGATGGCATGCGATAGGGTTTCATATCCTCGAGTGTTATGCCAAGCTCCCCACCCACCAAGTCTTCCGGCCGAAGGCCGTTGAGGCAGCCGAAGTCGTTAAGCCAATCTTCGTCCATCTCGCGCATATTCTTCTCTTGAACCCTGTGAAAGCCACCATATTCCATTTGCGGTGATTCGCCCCACAGGATAAGTGGCACGTCATGGGCAACTGCCATCCGGAAGGGTAACGACCAAATTGCCATATGATTGGCCCACTCTGGATCACCAACCCGACGAAAGCCCTCAAGGATAAGTTTTTCATAGACTACTGGGTTTTGCTTAAAGTGGATTAGATCGACCCCCATACGGCTAATATTTGATAGATTTTCTCGGCCGATCGGTGTGGGCAGGGTGGGTTCTATGCATAGGCATAATGGATTGAGACCAAACACTTCTTTTGCTACATAAACCTGATACGTTGAGTCCTTCCCACCAGAAACGCCAATCAGGCAGTCATACTTCATAGTGTCATTGCTGCGGCAGCTCTCTATCAACTTTTCAAATTGTTCTCGCCGGTCATCCCAGTCAATAGATTCAACGTGTTTGCCATACTTGCGCTGACTTGCGCGGCAGGCATCGCAGATCCCGTTTTCATCAAAATCAAGATCTGGGCGAGAGTCAGGCATTACGCAATTGGTACAGAAAAGCATTGCTTCACCTTTTCATATTGATGGTATGCTCATGGGAATACTGTGAAGTTTGCCGTTTTCATCCTCAAACTCCAGCGCAACTTTTTCTTGAGTGCGCTTCCAATATTCTTCATTCAAGTTGGTATTAAGTGCGACAACTTCAGGATGTGAGCGGAGGTATCTTACAACTTCGGAAAGTCCGGGTAGGCGGCCCGGCATGTATAATTCTTCGAATACGGCTTTAAACATTTCAAAGTCTTGCCTGTAATCCAGAGTAAGTCTTGCCTCATCATGTATATGGTCGGGCGACACAGGGGCAACCTCTGCCTGAGTACAAATACCAGTTTTAGTAAAATAATATATAAAGCCAGTGTCATTTTGGGTCGAACGGTAGCGGTCAAATACTTGTTCCATCGCATTCTTAGAAAAGCTCTTCACAGCGGTCCCTAGGGGTAATCCCCGGCAGGTAACTATATCAAGAGTGGTATCGCCTAATAATCGGTCCATAGTTAGGTCCATATATTCTGTAGCCGACAGTGGATCATCGCCGTCAACTTGGATCACCGCATCGAAATCAAATTGGGTAATCGCTGCATGAAAACGCTCGATGATATCATCGGTAGAGCCTCGAAATAAGCTAGCACCATAAGCCTCAACTGCTTCTGCTAACGGGTCGTCTGAAGGCTCTTCAGTGGTACAAATCACAGTATTTTTTGGTGTAATGTATTTGCATGCAGTCACTCTATCTAACAAGTGATAGATAATTGGCCGCCCACAAATTTCCATCAATGCCTTTCCGGGGAGTCGTTCGGACTCAAGGCGAACTGGAATGAGCGCTCCTACGTTGTCGTGCTTGGTATTCATCGAGTCTGTATTTTTAAAAATTCATCTTTTAGGCAGCCTAAATGTATGTGGTCAATATACGCATCGCCTAGCCGGTCTTGCTGGCGGAAAGTACCCTCACGCTGGAAACCAAGTTTTTCGAAAACCCTAATCATTGCCGGGTTCGTATCCATTACACCAGCAGTGAGGCGGCGCAGTTTAGCCTTCTCGAATAGATGGAATGCGAGCAGTGACAGGGCTTCGCTGGCTATGCCCTTGCCCCACATCGTTCTCGAACCTATCAATATACCAAGGTCTGCTGTACCTGCATACCAGTTGATATGACCGGCCTTGACAGTTCCAATGAAGGTATCGTCGCTGGCAAGGTGCAATGCATAAAAAATATCATCTGGCGAATTCCAAATAGAATGACAATAAGCAGCAATCTGATTGAAGGAAACATGGGTTTCAAGATAATGCGGTAAATTAAGATTTTTGACTACTTCTGGGTCTCGAAGCCAACCAAGATATAAAGGATTTTTCAAATGCTTCGCCTCAAATGGGCGCAGGCCACACTTCTCACCAAAAAGGTTAACCTTTATTTTCGCTAACTCTGACAGATTCATCAATTGACCTAGGTTCTCGTTTCAGAAGCATCGAGCAATGTAGAGGGGAGAGTCTTTAAAAGAGACTCACTTATCTCAGATATTTCTTCGGGAGTTGGCCGTGCAGTGCGCCCGTGAGCATCAAGAGAGGACATATCCAGACAGTATTTTTCAATTGCAAGGTAGTAGCGAGCTCCATCGCGACGCTGTTTTTGTTGAGCGTCTTCAGTGTTGTTTGAAATAATTTCTGGAATACGAATCAGATCAGAAAACCCCTTTATTCCATGAACGTGTGGAAGATCAAGCGCCTGTCCATGTCGACCAAAATGCAATACTGGTTTTCCTAATGCGGCAGCCTCATAGCCTGCCGAACTACTTATGACAGCGACAAGGTCTGCGCGCTTTATGACGTCGACACTGCTCTCATCAATATCTATGAATGCAACGTTGGGAAGAGCTGCCAGGGTGTCATAAGTGCCTTTTGTACGCCGGCCAATTTGGTATGGGTGTTCTTTAATTGCCAAAATAGCATCGGCCGGCATACTGAGAGCTAACTCAACCGCTGTTGCGAGTTGATTGCTATGTTCAGGCGATAAAACATTTAGTGAATGTTCGGGTTCGGTTTGTAAAGGAAAATAGATAACTTTTTCTGAAACCGGTATATCTTTAATTTTGATAGTAGCTAGTTTTTTTAGTTTTCTTCGATCAAGTCGCTGGCGAATTATCATGCGTGCTGTCTCCACAGATGATGGTCCTACACGGCTCTTTCGATAACCGCGTAATACACCATAAATATTTCGCAGGAGCATTATCACAATTCGTCTCATTATCTTGAGCCAATCAGTCCCTGCCCGCATTTGTGCAAACCCTACGACAGATAAGCCAGTCGGTGTGAGGTGTTTGTGTACATAATCAATATCGACTTTTTGCGGTGTGGGTTGTGACGTGTGAAATTGTCGGAAGCACTCAGATTCTTCGAATTCGCTGTCAGCCCACAGGTAATAGTCGGCAAACCGCGCATGCACTAGGGATCGGAATGGGATGCCGTTTTTTCGAGCGATCAGGCATGCTGACTTCATATAAACACCACCACCACCTCCTCCTACTAGCATCAAGCTAGGAGGATAGTTTTCAGCCATTTTCTCAAAGTCATCAGTGATAGCCATACAAGTGTGTACCGCGCCTTGGCGAGTTATCATTTTTGACACTTTGGATGCCGGGTGGCCTTCTCCTCCTAGTATAAAAGCGCGACCAATATGTCGGCAGCCAAGCACCATGTCTCGCATCAATGTGATTCCATGGATTTTTTCAAAGTTAGCGGCTCGGCGAAGTACTTTATGGTCAATTACACTTTTTTCACTGGCATCCAACGCGTAGCTCAGGTAGTCAAAGTGAACAGCGATCTCAGCATCTAATGGTTCGCCAAACTGCTGCTCCCAAAATTGTCTGTCTTGCTCATCAGCAATTATGAATAAAGGTCGTAGTCCCAGTTTTCTCTCTAATGTTCGCGCAAGGTCTTTCCATAACCAGCGATGCAAAAGGGTAGGAAAAATCCAAATATACCTTTGTTGAACCATCAGAGAAGAAACTTTACTAATTCAGTAGGAAGGGCGTAAATAAATGCCGCGTTTAGCTAGGAATTTACCTATAGTAATTCGGAGCCACTTGAATGCGGGCAAATGAGTTGGATCGGCCCGAAAGGGATCAAGATGCTCAAAATGACTGAAGAGCGTCGGGTCAACGAGAGAATGCTTAATGTCATACAGAACAACACGATTGTTTGCAGTGAGCTGGATATGTCCTACCCATTCAGCCTCTTCGGGGCTAAGCATATCACTAATTCGCAAGACACGGCAGGCGTAAGGAGGAACCTTAAGACGAGGTAACTTGTGGCCATCGTGACCTGCTAACGTTGCCAGTATGGGGCGTCTGTAAGGATTGATAAGTGCTATGGATTCTCCATAATCGCGTGAGCGATGTATGCGAGCGATTGCTTGCCCTTCAACAAAACGTCCATATTCTGCAATTTGTGCGATAGTTGGCGGTGAGGCATATTTCAGAGGTGCATCGGCAAAAACAGCCTTGCGTCCGGGGGCATAGTAAGTGGCGTAGGCGACGGGGCCTATGTAATCCTGTATTGAGGTGTCGCCATTTTCTGTTTGTATATCAAGCTCGAGAAATCCTGGATGTTCTCCCCAAGCCACACCATGATCATGCCAAATTATAGGTTTTGGTGTTTCTGAAACTAATTTTCCACCCTCATACGAAAGAGGCACCGAAGTTTCTTTTATAACTTCTCCTTCGTGCACTACCCGGGTAATACATGTCAATTCTGCAGAGCCATTTGTAAGTGCTTTTCCAAAGGCAGGGTACGGGGGTTCCAGATGCATGTGGTAGCCTGGCGGCAACAAATAAATTCGAGGGACGAAATAGTTAGTAGCCATAGTCGAAAACGTCTCCCTAAGAATGGTCTATAGAAAATCGGCCTAAGTCGGGGCTTGCACAGAATATGTGACAATTATATTCAGTACTTGCAGTCCATTTTATTGCTAAGTGACGACCCGCCAAAGCTGCTGCCTCTGAGTTTGTTACTTGTACTTCATGAATGTGGGCACCGTTGCCCGGTATTTTGGTAACAAAATGCCTTTTTCTCAACTGAAGATCTTCCACATTCATTGGGTATTCGATTGTCACTTCATTTTCGGTTGCAGCAAAGTTTATGAATGATAGAAATACTCTCTGGTCATTGGGAACGTGAGTAAGAGAGAACCATCTTTCTCCTGGATATTTGTAACTTTGGCCATGTACCGAGCAAGTCCCATCACGAGCCAGTATCTCAGTTTGGGGCCGTGTTGTGCCACGGAAACCCTGTTTTTTACCGCGCCGTATGACTTCAACCGAACCGACGGAAAGTTCGCTATCGCTTTGTGGAGGAGCGATAAATTTTGAAACCATAAAATCTAAAGCAGCTTCCGGTTCAACTTTCAACCGCTGCCGGTGGCATATATTGCCGGCAGCATCACGCGCGGTAAAATCCACATCAAAGGAGGGCCCACAGCGATCGCCCTCAAAAAGTAAGCTGCGATTCGACACCCAAATATGTTGGTCTATTCCGGCGCCCGATATTATAGGAAACCGATTGGCTAACTTGTAAGGCACGGAAGGAGATATTCTATCTATAAAATCGAATATTTTTCGCTTTAATGAACGCTCGTCGGCCATGCTTGCTTTAGCAGCTTTATTGGGTGCATTTTTTTCGCGAGGCAAACTGACGTAGAAGTATTCTAAGTCAAGGAGACACGCGGTGCAGCTGCTGCCGGCTCCAGTTTTATTGAGTACGTCTTCAAACGAGAGCTCGGGATTCTCTTGAAGTTCCTTGTGATAATCTTTGAGCCTTAAGCCTTTACAGGCACAAATAAGGTCATCGGGCTTTGCATCAGGTACCGGGATGGATTTTTTAACCATCATTTTTTTCCTTCAGTAAGCCCATCTCACAGAATACTTTCGCAAAATGGTGGAGTAGTCGAATGTCACAGCCGCTTCGTTCAGCCACTGAAATAAGGTCATTGCCTCCATCAGATAAATTCATTAACCACAGCATTGCGGAGACTTGATCAAGGTTTTCTTGATAATTTCCGAGGGTTGGATAAAGGCCGCGCCGACCAAGTTGAACTTCGCCGTGCTGAACCTGGCTGATGTACGTTCTGTTATTATCAAGATGCTGTAATATGAAAGCACAGGTTTGAATTGTTTCTGCCATTGATGAAAAAGATATAAAAGAACGATTATCCAGCGAGGTGTGATATTCGGGATATTCATCGTAAATTGACCGCAATATGGAAGCTATCGGCAGATTAAAGCCTGGAGAGCAATATTGTCGCTCGTCACTCCCCCAATCTGCTCTGAATTCCCGTACTTCGAAATCACCATCGAGTAGTTGTTTGAGTGCTGTTTTGGCCGCTCGGTCGGCAAGGGTTTGTTCTTGGCGGGACGTTTTTAAAAGGTAGGGATGGTCGGTGCCAACACAAACAATTTGATATCCTGCAACTACATGAGATTTTAGGTGATCTCCAAGATGTGCTAAATAAACTAGACTGCCAATAGTCTCTGGTAAAAACACAAATCTATAAGTAAGTCTACGGTTAGGCCAACTTGCGACTAATCTCGCCAAAAATGCTGTAACGAGTGGGCCCGAAAGTTCATTGTTAGCAAGTGAGGGATGACAGATATTTGTAGAAATCAAAACTTCATCGTTACTCTCACCGGGTAACACACATTCCCCAATTGTTAGCGCACCGTCAACAAACTCAGTGTCTATCAGAATTTGGTAGTCTCCATCTGGCATCGCCATGCGCTGTTTGTGGGGCAGACAAAAACCCCATCTCTCATCATAATAACTAGTAACATATGGGATGGCGTCAGGCTGTTCGGGCAAACTATACAAATGTTTGTCCAAATCACTCCGGCTTAAGGTTCCTTGAAATGGTGCAGAATAGTTAAGTAAGTGTAACGTATGGTTCTTGACATCAAGTAGCTTGCTGCCATCAGGCCCCTTTATATATGCTTCTTTGAAGACCCATTCTTTCGGCACTGTCCAGTCGAACACCTGTGTGCCTGAAGCAGTCTCCTGGCACTCTAGCTGTTGCAACTCAGAGAGGATTTTGATTGTTTCGCGGACGCCATCTCCTGTGATGCTTCGCATAATTGGAAATAAGCGATCAAAAAAGTTTGCTATTTCTTTTGTAAGATTTTCTTGATTACGGTTTTTGCATAGTAGCGTTTGCAGATCTTCCGGACTTAGAAAATTTGATTTGGGGGTGGTGTTTTCCATACTTGTCTATGTGATGCCGCGGCGTGCCAGTGCATCCCGTATACTTGAGAAAGAGGTAAGATTTGTGGACTCTTCAGTATTGAATACAATGTTAAATTGGGACTCAATCTCCATTATTAGTTTAATATGGCCAAGTGAGTCCCAGCCAGATAATACCCCGAGCTCGGCGTTGGTTAACTCTGTTTCTTTGGGTAATTTTAAGACGGTCTGAATTATTTTAGCTAGTCGGATATTTAAGGTATCGCTTTGGGGCATTACCAGTTCGGGAACTGCTTCTTGGTTGAATGAAAATCCCAGGAAACCTGTTGTCTCAGCGTTTTCATTTATCGAAATGGCTGTAGCAGTTGGAGATGTATCATTGTTGATAAGGTCTATTATTGTATCTGCTATCCTCGTGGCTGGAATAGGCGTTCCTAATTTTTCGACATCTGATATTGGCGCAGCCCCGGGCAAACCTGTTTCACCGGCAATTATACCAGGGATAATACCGAACACACGAATTCCGGCCTCGCTATATCGTGCTGTGATTTCTGCCGCAGCTTGCGCCTGCGCTGCCTTTGCAATTGTATAGGCTTGCCAACCAGGGGGAGTAGGTGGCAACATAGCTTTACTAAGCATGCTTATGATAACTCCCGTCTGAGTTCTTAACATCTCAGGTAGTAATGCTGCCGAAATTTGAACGAATGCTTTTGCATTGACCGCAATTTGTTGGTCTAGGTCTGAGGCAGACTCTAAGAAATTAACAGGCTTCACCGGGAGTGAGGCCAAATGTATAAAAAGATGGGGCGCACCCATTGCTTCACTTGCATCGTGGGCTAGACTGGCACCAGCTTCTGGAAGAGACAGATCACAGGGCAGTGGAATCGCATCGTCTCCAAGTGTGCGGGCAAGCTTCTTTAGTGCAACTTCATTGCGGCCACTAAGAGCTATTCGCCATCCGTCATCACGAAGTGCACAACATACTGCATGACCGAGCAAGCCAGTTGAACCAGTCACGAGAGCGGTTTTCAGGTCGGCCGCGGTGCCAGTCCGAATATTTGTGGCAGTAAATGAATTCATTTGTGATACAAAGTTGATGCCATTGAAGGCCTTTTGAGCCTAATAGAGCCAGCCACCTTCGAGACGAATCACGCGGTCGCTATTTTGTGGTTTGGCTATGGCTGGTTCCGGAACCCATTTTGGCAGGTCAGTGGACTCGCCTTGTAAGCGGCTCAATAGAGTGTGACGAAACGTTTCATGGGTATGGTGAACAAGGATCTCATAAACTTTATCTGAATGTTGGCGGCCACTATAAAGCGAAGTGAACTTCTCATACGTGAATGGTTTCACATATCGATATTGTTTCGGCTTCTTGAGAAGGTATTTGCTTACATTGGTTTTTTCATAGTGAGGTCTTTGTGCAAAAGCGGCCGCATCAAAATGCATCGTAACGTCTCGGGTCATTTGGTCGTCAAACGGGTAAATTGATGCATCAATAAATTCAAGCACACCAGCTATTTCATCGTGGTTAGAATCGCCTAACACCAAGATCAGATCGGTGAGAAAATTATGAAATGCCGGGCGCACCCCATCACTGTGCAATAATTTGGCGATGTATAATGGATTTAGTTTAACTGATTGCTGTTGCGCAGCCTTAATCATTTCTGAGCTGAAAATTTCCGGAGGTGTTGTGTGAAATTCGCCCTTTGCCTGTTGGATAAAGTCTTCCATGAGTTGCCTAAAGGGCCTCGGCGCCTCTGGGAATTTATCGATAATCTTTACTATCAAGTCCACAATGCTGTGGTTACCCAAAAGCACATCTACATCTTTGTAAATTTTTGTGTCTAGAAAGAGTGTTTGTAAGAAATGGAATAGACGCAATTCGAAATACTCGTCACGCGATATGGCGGCCGACTCAGTTATAATTTCTTCAAATTCCATGGCGCGAACGGGACCATATTCGCCCGCACAACCATCAATCAAACGCCACTCCCCCTTTAAACCATAACGCTCTCGGCTTGCATTTGTTCCCATATCTGAGCCATTTAATAACATCGCAGGGAAGATGTGTAGCCCATCTACTTTTTGATGCACAATTTGTTCAACTCCATCGAGAAAACTCTGTTTTGATTCGCCAGGCAAACCAAATATAAGTTCAACATTGCTGTCAATCCCGAGCTTTTTGGCGAGCTCAGCAAGGCTATTGAATGTATCGATTGAGATGTTTGAACGCTTTATGTTGTCTAAAACGGTTTTATTTTGCGTTTGACGTGAAAGTGATATGGGCGTCATATCTTTAAGTATCTCGGCTATGCGTACGACTTTCTCAGAGCTGTTTTTGGCAAAATACAAATAAACGTTTTGCGGAAACCCTGTATTATCCTTTAGATCGCGAAGTACTTGCGCAATCTCAACGTCCCGAGGGAATAGGCCAAAATTGGCATCTCCTACATACAAGTAAGGCGTAATAGATTTATTGTTATTAGCAATGTAGTGCAATTCTTCTATTACCCTATCTTGGCTAAACATTGCTGATTTTGACTTTCCCATTGCGCCCCAATTACAGAATGAACAGGTGTAAGGACAGCCGCGATTAGTTTCGATGATAGGACAATATGATGTGTCCGCTAGAAACTCGTCTAATAAACCCGTTAGATATGGTGAAGGGACATCATTTAAGTCTAGGAGCCGCCCACGTTTCAAATCTACATCAATATTTTCAAAGCGAGACCATGTGCCATCTTGATCGAGCGTAACATTCGCAATCAATTCATTGGTATTATTACATAAGAAAGCTGTGCCAGCCGGCGATGCTATTTTTGCTGCAGCTAAATCGAAATCATGAGCAGATAAACAGGCCATAAGGTTATAGAACTTCACCTCACCCTCTCCCTCAATATGGAAATCGATTTCGGGCACTTTTCGGACAAAGGAGTCAAGCCACTCTAATTCGGTGAAATTATAATTTGGTCCACCCATGACTGTTGCGCAGTCAGGGTGTAGGCGCTTAAGCTCTTTTGCGAACCCAATAGTCAGATTTTTATTCCAAATATAATTCGAAAATGCGACGACATCCGGTTTTTGAGTTTTAATGGCTTGAAGGAAATAGCTCGGATCCTTGAAAATTTGTATTTCGAAGAGATCCGGCAGCATTTTCTGTGTGTAAGCCGCAATAAACCCAATATTCAGAGGGAATGGGATTATTGTCCATTCCTTGTCAGGATTGACATAATTAAGATCAGCAAAAAAGAGCTTACGTTTCATAGATCTCTCCGGCGCGTTCAGAGCCCAGTTTATGGACGTACTTTTACGATAGCCTGCCCGCGGGCGCAAATAAGTCCTTCATGTAAAGCTACAAGATTCATATTCAAGGTAGAGGCACCTACATTAATACTTACTATACGGCAAGTGATTGTGACTTTGGAACCTACAGAGATTGGTTCCTGAAAGTCGACCGAAAGACTTGATAATAGGGCTCGACGACCCGGAAGCAGCACACCTACCAAAGTTGAAAAGTGTCCCGCAGTCAGCATCCCATGAACAATATTTCCGCCATAAGGCAAGCCCTCGCCGTAGGCGGGGTCAACATGAATGGGGGATACATCGCCAGTGAGAGAAGCAAACTCATCAACTTTCGAGCGCCCGAGCAGAGTATCGAAGGAGGCAAACATCCCAGGCGACAATTCCTCAATGCTTAGATCGCGGACTGCAAGAGTATCATTATTGCTCAATTCATTATCCCTTTGATAGTGAACCAAGCTGGCATGGTGAGCGACGACTTGGCTAGTTCGAGACTGTATTTCCCATTATCTTCTTTGCAAAATCCATTGTCTGTAAATACGTTTCTAACAGGCTGATTACGTTCCGTCTCAATAATCTCGCCCTCTAAAAACTGAATACTTCGCTTTCGCGCCCGGTTCGCTATCCAACCAAGTATGCCGCATTCTACCGTGCGGCCAAGAACTCGGCAGCTCAGTAAAAACAAATCAATAATTGCATATTTAGCCTGCCATTTTAAAATAATAACTCCAATGATTTCCGCTTCACTAAATTTATCTTGTAGGCTAATTGCCAAGATCTCCGCACCTGCAGCACGGAGCTTTTTTAAATCAGAAGATTGATACCTTCGGGTGGTTGTATTGAATTGATTTGTTTTTGCGATGAGTTGTAGAACGCGGTTTTGGTTGGCTTTGTTAAGCGGTTCGAAAGACAACGACATCTTTAAATCATAATAAAAATCTTCCAGTGACACTGCTGTTTGACGAACACTCTCTATGGCAGCACGAGATTTGTATTGTTGGGAACGTCGAAGGTCCTCCGGTGTTACTTCCAGTGATTCTAAACAAGGTAATTCTAGCAGAGCGCGGGGACGGTTTACTGGGTCGTTAGGTAGCTCAGGCACAAACACTTCCGGCAACTGTTTCCGCACTAAAGCACGTTCGTGAGGATCATCGTCTAGAAAGCATATTGAGCCAAGTCCTAATGCCATTTCATCGGCTATGCTGCGAATATTATTAGCTTTATCGGTCCAATTGATACGCTTTGCTGCGAAGTCATCCTCATTCAGAACCATCTCTGGCCGTTTGGAAAAGGCAGCGAGCGCGTTTACTTCTGTATTTTTGCTGCAGATTGCTAGTGCAATGCCTCGCTTCGCCAGTGCCTTTAGCGTTTTCTGGAAATCACGATAGGCATTTCCCGGGAAGTCAGTTCCTATGCCTATATTTTCTACCCCATCCTCACCTATCACTCCATGCCAAAGTGTATTGTCTAGGTCAGTCACGATCAGTCGAGCTGTTTTTTGAGTTAGCGCTAGCATGGTACCTAAGAGGCGTCGCGAGAGAAAATTACCAAAGTCGCGGCTGAAGGGTATGCGGCCAAGATACCAAAATTTATCATCAGACAAATTGTGGCTACCAAACGATGAAGTTATCACCTCGAAATCGAGAATAAAAATTTCTTCCTTTAAAAGTTCCTTGGTAAGAACCCGATTGGCATGCTCGATTGCTTCTTTATGGCCCATTTTCTGGGTACTGTCTGATAGGCCGAGATAAGAATTAGCTGGCGACGCAAAGTTCAAGACTATTATTTTTGCACCCGATTCCTCTCGAGCCAAGCGAATGGTCTTCGCGTACGACTGAACTCGAGTTTCGAGGTCATTAATCCAAGAGCCAATATCTTTGTACTCGTATGGCTCAAATAATACAGGCCCTAAAATATCTTCCGCGCGTTCGAGAAAAAATAACCATTCGGGATCGAAGCTAAATAATTCGCTATCTTTTCCATAAATATTTTGCCGATATTGCCCGAATGGTGGAACAAAAATACGGGAAGCTCTACCTAACCACTCTGATGCAGCTGCTTCGAATTGGTCGGCAAAAGTATCAAGGTTGGCTGATGAGAGAAGAGCAACTCGGGTGGTGTCTCTGGCATTTATATATGCTTCTCTGTCTGCAATTAAGGCTAGAGAGTCCTCCTTGAGCAAATTTGAACCAACATTGAATATATTACGAGCACTCGCAACGGAAACGACACCCCGCCCCAGGTTCGAAGTTCGAATTAGTTTCTTGTCTTTGAGGGCTTCGACAATAGGATCAAACAGGTTGTCCGCAGCCATATCTAGCCTTCTTACTTGCATCTGCGTTTCCACTGGTGTCTCGCCGGCCCCGAAATTTGCAATACCGTTAAACTTTTTGGGATATCTATATGGAACATTGGCTATTTGTTCGATGTGGTGGAAGAACGTGCATTTCTCCCAGCTACTGCCGAGCATCATAATATCTGCGTCTTTTTCTTCCATTACAGAAAAAATAGTATCCTTACCCCAGCAGCTTGAACCGCCTATTTCTGACAACGCGGTTGCCTCTGGGCCCATAAACGCATACGAATAGATCGGGTGTTTGGAACGCTGGACTGATTCTTGGCACCGGAAATATTCGGTGAGTAATCCTGTTTCGGATTGGTCATGTTCTCGGTCGTACCGACCGGAAGATAGAAAATCAAACGTAAAGGTGGGCATAGCTATTGTGGCTTTTTTCGGAGTAGCTTCAATCAATGCTTCTAAGATTGTAGCAGCTGGATCTTCAATGTTGCCGAAAGCGCCAATTTGGCTGTGAACTACTACAAGGCCTGCCGTGGGGCGTAATACTTTTCGAAACGCCGTGACAATATCTTTATGCGTTGGTGCAGGAGTACTAATCTTCAATGAGCTGTTTGTCATATCATATATTATTATAAGCAGATTGGCTAAAGCCGTTGTTGGTGGTACTTCTGATATTTGAAATGTATCGAAATTAGGCTTTTGGTGCAGAGTCAATTGAAAAAGGTGTTAGCGTAAAAGTGTCTGCAGCTCTCAAGAATAAAAAAGTCCTAGTTACTGGCGCTGATGGTTTCATAGGCTCACATTTAACAGAATGCTTAGTTTCAGCGGGAGCACATGTTACTGCGCTGGCTCAATATAATTCCTTCGGTAGTAATGGCTGGTTAGATGACATCTCTGAAGATCTTCGGGCTCGTATTAGGTTACGTCGCGGTGATATACGCGACCCCAATTTTGTTAAGGGCTTGGTGAATGACCAAGAAATAATTTTTCATTTGGCTGCTTTGATTGCAATTCCTTTCTCATACCAGGCCCCACAGACTTATGTGGACGTAAACCTTACAGGCACGTTGAATGTATTAGAGGCTGCAAGATATTCAAACGTAAAGCGGATCGTACATACCTCGACTTCAGAGGTTTACGGTACTGCCCAATGCACGCCTATTACTGAGGCCCATCCGTTGCATGCCCAATCACCCTATGCGGCAAGTAAAGTGGCTGCAGATATGATGTCGGAAGCATATGCACGTTCTTTTGGCCTTCAGGTATTTATTCTTCGACCGTTTAATACCTACGGTCCTCGCCAAAGCGAACGGGCCGTAATTCCAACAATTATTCGTCAGGCACTGGATCCAGCGTGCGATGTAATTCGGCTTGGCGATTTGACCCCAAAGCGGGACTTCAACTTTGTCTCTGATACAGTTAAAGCATTCATGAGTGCAGGCTCTGCAGATGGCTTGGATCCAGGAGTTGCGTATAATGCAGGGAGTGGGGATGCTGTTTCCATAGGTGAGATTGTAGAAATGGTGCAATCTCTTTCCGGTGTTAACAAACCAGTCGAGCAAGAATCGGAGCGACTGAGGCCAGCAAATTCCGAAGTATTTGAATTGATCGCTAGCGCGGAGAATTTTGAGACACAGGCTGGTTGGTCGCCTGTAACTGGTTTGGAAGAGGGCCTTGCGCGAACTATTGAATGGTGGCGTAGCCGGATTAGGCAGGCCGATATTCGTCGCGATCGCGATTATTTGGTTTAAAAAATGCCTCACTTTGGACTATCACCATAAAGTTTAAGGCGCACTTCTTTCAATCTTTTTTTATAGTCCTCGGCCAGGTCATTTCGTACAAACAAATGATCTTCGCAATCATCGATTTCTTCATAATGAACAAAATGGGCGATGTCGCAATATCCGGCAGCTTCCATGGCTTTGTGGACCGTAGCTTCACGGCCGGGGTTGATCTCTATTATCCAGCTACGAACGTGTCTCGATTCCAATGTTGCTGTTGCTCCGTTGATAGCACGGTCTTCAAACCCATCGATGTCCATTTTTACGTGTGTTGGTTTTGGTAGCCCGTGTAATTGGTGCAGGCTATCAATCGATACCGAATGGCTCCATTGGGATGCCCAAACTTTCTCACCCTGTCTTCCGCCTCGGCAGTATGCCTCCAAGTTATCGAAAGAGTTGTAAGTGCCGCCAGCAACGGGGGGATTATGCAAATGAACCTTGGCGTAGCGATCTTCACGGTCACAAGCAGCCGCTACTACATCAAAATTTGAAGGTACGCTGCTACTGCGGGTAGCTAAAACGACGCCTTTTAAAATTGATTCGATGCTAGGTGTAAACATTTCAACAAATACCGTGTGGCACCCGTGTAAGCTGTGGGTGGAAAGAGCTTCATGTCCATTCGCAGCTCCGATATCGTACAACACCTCACAATCATCAATCATGTTTATCCAGTGAAAGACAAGGTCATTTGGGTTGGTCCCAAAACGAACAATGCGTCTAAACTCTCTAAATGACCGAGCGGGGACACACACTTTTTTTTGCCCTAGGGGTTTATTAATTACCCAACAAGATAATTCCAAATCTCGTCCAATTGACCCACCCTGGCTGATGTAGAGCTCCCAAAGTTCACAAAGCAAATGCCACTTTGGTTGAGCCCAACTAAAGAGTGCGCGCGGAAGTAGGCGTGAGAGATTGTGTGCTATCGTTGCCATTCCTAGGTCCTCTTTATAAAGTGCTTAACAAGATTTTTGAAATGTTGTGGCAGGTAGGCATGGTCTATCACCCAAGCTAGGGGCTTATGCAATTTATTATGTTGAAACCTTGTGTGAGCATAATTCATGGGAGATACCATGAAGTTAGCACCTACTCCAGCCACTCTGAGCTGCTTGTCCGTTAGAGAAGCGATGTCGGTCGACCAAATCGGCATGGGTGCTACTTGCGTCCGCCCGATAGTATTGACATTAAAATAATCTAGGAGAATTACAGTACGGTTTTCTTTTGCCGGCTGAGACGGTCCATGAAATCCACGATCGTCGAACAAGATCAAATCACCTCTCAAGCCTTCGCAACAAACGATACGCGCTAACATCGCTTCTTGTTCTTTTTTCGGGTATGAGTGAAATTTTTGTCCTCGGGGCGAAAGCATACGGTGCGTGCCGTCGCAATACCTAAAAGCACCCTCAACAGTGTCATGAAGGTATAATGCACCGCCAATCCCCAAAACTTTTTTAAGCGCCTCTATGTCGAGCATTGATTGATGGTCTCCCGACTTCGACCAACCAACTGCAAAATCACTATGAAGAGGGAAATATGTGTACTTGCTTTTTTTATCGAACTTCAACATTGTTTCGGCAAGGATGCATTCTCCCCCCATAACGGACTCAATAATATCTATAACGCGCTCATCAAGAACTAGGTCGAGTGCTTTGCCCCCAAGGGTGAATGGGTGGATCAATTTTTTTGGATGATCTACCTTCCAATAGCCGGGGGCACCAGCGATAGCAGGAGTAGAAAAATACTTTTCCGCTAACGTCAAAACAGCATTTAATTTCTTCTCAGAGAATAGTCCTCGTATGATACAAAACCCACGTTGATGAATGCAGTCTATAATCAGACTTCTATTGAGGCCTTCGGAAGCATTAAAAATTGTTACTTTTTCAGGAGGCGGCAATTCATTAAGTTTTAGCATGGAAGATTCTATGGCGGCCATTTGGCGAAGCTCTTATTATGAAAAATACGCGATAGTTTTTTTAAGCGCTTCAACGAACGGTTCAGCTTCATCAATTGTGCCGTAATTATTCACAAATTGCATGATTTTTGGCTGCACTCTCTCCGCATTCGGACAATGTCCTTTTATCGGGTAGTTAATTTGGTTATAGAGTGGTGGACATCGGCGCTTCCACGCACCGGAAGCAAAAATTGTTTCATGATAAAGTAATGCCCAGGCTGCATAAATTCCGTCGCCACCAAAATCAATAAATTTCTCACGAAATTCTTGCCATGAGACATCATCTCGTTCATAGCGCATTGCTACTGTCCAATAAGTATTGTTGCAACCTGCTGGCACCGTCTGTGGGGTGAGATACTCACATTCTGAAACTGCATCGATGTAAAGCGTCGCAATATCTTTCCGGAGTTTTAAAAAGTCTTCCAGCCGTTCAGTTTGTGCAAGGCCCATCGCTGCTGCAACCTCTGGCATGCGATAATTGTAACCGAAAGCGTCATGGCGTTTGTAGTTAGGGTTTTGGAAAATATCTTTATTCGAACGGATTCGTCCATCTGAAGCTTTGAGTGCAGCATAGCCGAGGCTGCCAAACTTGCGCATTTTTTCTGCTAGAGCTGCTTCGTTTGTCACTACAATCCCTCCATCGCCTGTAGTGATATGCTTTGAATTTTCTGTTGAATAGCTCGTAATATCAGCAATGCTAGCTATAGGCAGGTCGTTATAACGGCTACCGTAAGCTTCTGCTGCATCGTTTATAATGGCAATGTGGTGTTTTTTTCCTATTTCCATCAGTGGGCCAAGATCGCAGCTAAGGCCGTAAAGAGAGACTGGCATAATAGCCTTAGTTCTATCAGTGATTTTTGCTGCCACCTCTACTGGATCTATATTGAAGGTGTCTGGATTGATATCCGCGAAAACAGGCACTGCATTTTGCGCCAGAATTACGTCAAGATTGGAAATGACTGTCAGCGGAGTAGTAATTACCTCATCACCATAACCGACGCCAACTGCGTCAAGCGCGGCATGAAGTGTGGAAGTGCCGGAGTTGAAGGTGACTGCATAGCGTGCTCCCACTTTTTCGGCTAAAGCTTGCTCAAAGCGGTTGTTCATACTGCCTGAGGTTGAGGACGCAAAACCTGAGTCGAGGACCTCCCGAATATAATTGAGCTCTTTAGTGCCAAATCGCCAAGTATTTTTCACGTGTTTTCTCGCTGATAATATTTTTGAATGATTACTAGATTGCCGTCCAGCCGCCATCTATGGTTAATACCGTGCCGGTAATATAAGATGCAGCAGGAGAAGCGAGAAATGCGACAGGCCCTCCTATTTCTTCCGCAGTGGCGAGCCGCCCCATCGGAGTTCTGCGCGAGTAATTAGCTATAAAGCGTTTTGGTTGTTCGTTTAAAACTCCGCCTGGACATACTGTATTAACCCGGACATTTTGAGATCCATAATAGCTTGCCAAATAACGGCTATGGTTGATGATAGCAGCTTTGATTGCTGCATAAGCTGGCGGTAGTGTCATGTCAGTATCTTCATAAATGTTGAAATCAGGACCAACCAATCCGTAAATAGATCCTAGATTTATGATAGATCCTCCGCCACGACTTGCCATGCGCTCTGCTATGGCAGATGATAACAGACAATAACTATTCATCTGAAGACTTACATTCTGCGCCCAACTTTCTTGAGTGAGGGTCTTTTGTGATTGTTTGGCCCAATCGCTCGTTCGTGGATAAGCGGCGTTAACCCAAATGTCGGCAATACCCGAATGTGATTCTAGGGTGTCTAGCCGTGTGCTGAGATTACTGAGTTCGGCACTATCGAAGTACATTGAGTTTTCTGGCTGAGGCTCAGGCAAATCTATGTCCAAAGCAATTGTAGATGCGCCGCAAGAGCCCAGCGCACGGCAAATGGCAGTGCCAATGGTTCCCAAGCCGCCAGTAACATAGGCGGTTCTGTCCTTCAGACTAAACAAGGTTGAGGTCAATTAACCTCTCCAAACAATATGGATAATCAGTGCGACCCAAAGCTACCGCACGCCGGGTGAATAACTTATCAGATTATTCCCACCAGCGTAAAATTACGGTCAAATAAGCTACGTATTGCACTACAACTCGCAGCCATACTGGGATTTTTAATGCGTTCATCCCACGAACACTCTTATTTAACTTTGCGGGCAGCGAAAGGTCAAGTATTTGGTTTTTTATGAAACAAAGGCTCGGTTGCGAGTCAGAGAATAATGTTAGAATTTTATAGTCAAATAGATGCTATCATTGTATGGCCTTCATGCTGCATTTGTTCAAAACAATCGGCATTTGTCATTATTAATAGGCGCAGCAGACCTTATGAAAAAATCTTTTATGGAATTTGATCGTGCCCAAAGACAGGCAAAACAAAAAAACGGCATATTCCTTGTTATAGATGGATTACGTTATGATGTTCTATCAGAATTGGAACACACTCGAAAAGTCACTCCCAATCTCGCCTACGTTGCAGAGAAAGGAGATGTTACTTGGGCTGTAGCTAACGCTCAGGCAACACAGTTTGTATTGCCGGCACTATTTAGTTTGACCTATCCGCTTGATCACGGTGGATATAATAATGGAATTAGGCACCGTCCCCGTAGCTATGCTGAGCAGTTGAGTGATGCAGGTTATTCAACTCAGATGATGGCGTCATGCAACGTTCTTGGCATAACGCATGGTTATGATCGTGGATTTTCTGATATGCACACCGCTATGGATTCGCGCGTTATACTTGCGCACTTGATCGGCAGGAACCTACAGTATGAATTGAAGAGATGGGAGAGTGGAGATCTATCAAAACGCGAGATAGTTAGCCTGCTAAAAAATGAGTTTGTATTTTTGTTGCGGAGAGTGGCCAGCATTTCAGAAGATGGTCCTGGCATTACGTGGTCATCAAGACTGAGAAAAATAAACGAAAAGGTAGCCGCTGGATGTCGTGCAGAAATTAATCTTTTTGAACATTCGACTGACACAGTTATTGAAAAAATGATGACCATTCCTCCCGTATTATATTGGCGTTATCTGGGACTAAAGAAGCCAGGTTTCGGTTATTGGTTCTGGAGGGTGCTGGAGGCTGTTCGATGGCGATCGGAGAAGTTTTTTGCCAAATATAATTTTCCATTGTTATTTTTGGCGCAATTCGAAACTAAGGCTGATGAAGTGATGGGCGCATTATCTGATTTTGTTACGAGAAACGACGGACCTTGGTCAGTCCACCTTCACCTGATGGATCTGCATGATTGTCGTTCCTTGTCCCGTCCGTCACACATTTTCAAGCGTTTAATCATGTGGCCTAAATGGGTTTGGCTAAGGTTGAAAGGGAAAACGAAGCGCCGAGCCAGTTATGACACTGCTCTTATGTTGATTGACCGTGAAATTGGCAAGGTAATTAGTGCTTTGCGTAGTGTAGGACGCTTTGATGACACCGTAATAGTAATTACCGGTGACCATGGAAACTTTTACGCGGGCAGCCCGCGTAAAAGAGGTAATGTAGCGCTTCGAACACATTGTGAAGATATAGATATTCCCCTTATTATCTCTGGTTGCGATTCGATCCCAAAAAACATTGGGTTAATAGATAGTATGGGAATAACCGCCACGTATTTGGACGCATTGGGCATAGCTGCTCACAAAAGCTTCAGGGGGGTATCGGCCTTTGATGGTGGATGCGAAGCTGTAATTACAGAAAGCGCAGGTTCAGGGAATGCTGACCTAGAAAACCGCGATTTGTATTTTACAGTTACCACACAACTCTATCGCATGATGTTAGTTCTTATCGGATCGCAGCTTAAAATATTGGGTCTATTTGATAAACGGTCTGATCCAGATGAGTTGTTAGACTTGTCAAAAGATCCGAAGCATGCTGACGTAATCATTCAGTTAAGATCATATTTGGAAAAAGAAAGAGCCGATATTCTAGCGATGCGAGGTTACTCCCAGCCAGAACAAATTTATTCAAATACCTGTGCGTCTGCTAGATGACAAAGCGTTGAATTAATGCAATTTGTGGAAAATTAAGATGGTGATTTGGGTAACGGGGTTGTCCGGCGCAGGTAAAACTACCTTATGCAAAGCATTTTGGGACTTAGCAAAACCTCATTTACCGGCATTGGTGCTTTTAGACGGTGATGAGGTGCGCGAGGCTTTTGGACATAATTTGTCATACAAAGAGGAAGATCGTATTCTTCAAGTAAGAAGACTCCAAAGCATGGCGCAGCTTTTGTCACGGCAAGGTTGTATTGTAGTCGTCGGCGTACTCTACAATAATCCAGAATTATTGCGATGGAATCGGGAAAACTTCGATGATTATTATGAAGTATACCTCGATGCTTCTATAAATTTTATTATCGAGCAGGATGTTAAGGGGCTTTACGCCGCTGCAAAAAAAGGCAAAGAAAGCAACGTTGTTGGAGTAGATATTGAGTGGCATATTCCGGTAAGGCCAGACCTTGTTTTCAATGCAGATTTGCGCGAGAAACCCAACAAGATGGCTCAACAGTTGATACGGAATATTCCAATATTAGCCAGAAAGATAAAAATATAGTGGATATAAACAAATTATATGAATAGAGCTCGGCTTAAAGCAGAGCTTAGGGCACGCAAGATTTCCCTGCATCGTCACATGCTACGCGTGCTGGGCTTTGAATTTAACCCAAATTCGGCAGCTCCAAGCTGTGTTGCACTAAGCCCTTCTGAGCGTCATCGGGGAAGCGGTGTGGGCGCCGAGATGACGCTAGATTGGGAACGCACAAAGATTACTGATGCCAAAGAGTGGCAAGATCAAGTGCGAGCTAAACTAATCGAGCTTTCTGGGTATGGACGATTTGGTGGCCCGCCGGGAGTAAACCATTTAAAAGACTGTGCTAACCGAGATGGATTTAGGCACCGCAGTCTTTATTTAAAAGTCAGAGACGGATTGGATTTACCAGTAAGAATGGTTTGGGACCCAGGCTTTGAGCCTGATGGTAAAATACCTGTAATGATCTGCCTTCAAGGTACAAATTCAGGCATGCATTTATCTTGGGGTGAAGAACGAATGCCAGCTGATCCTATAAAAATATATTATGGGGCAGACATTGCACGCCAGGCAGCTGCGCGTGGTTTTCTCGCAATTTGTTTGGAGCAATCTTGTTTTGGCGAACGACGAGAGCGTTCGTTATTCAGCCCGTCAGAGGCTGTCTGCATCGATTCTGCAAATCATGCTTTATTGCTTGGGCGGTCTTTGGTGGGTGAACGTGCAAGTGATGTTACCTCCTTAATTAATTGGCTTGTTGAGGGGGCGCCCGGCATAGCTATCGACCTCGAACAAATTTATATAGTTGGATCATCAGCCGGAGGCACAACGGCTCTATTTGCTAGTGCTATGGATGAACGAATTGCTGGAGTTATAGCGTCGGGATGTATAGGATTTATTAGGGATACGCTTCTCACACGAGGTGATCCTGAAGGACAAAATGTAGTTCCGGGTATTTTACGATGGTTTGAGCTTGATGCAGTGGTTGCATTAGTTGCGCCGCGTCCATTCATAACGGTTTCCGGTGACTGTGATCACATATGGCCATTCGATGGCGCGCAAAAAGTGGTTGAATCAGCTCGAAATATATATGCAGCATTTGGTGCTGACGATCTATTAGCTGCGATAAGGGCAGAGGGAGGGCATCGTTTTTATCCAAACCTGACTTGGTCCGCTTTCGCAAACCTTTTGATCAAGGCAGATCATGCATTGCCAAAGGCGCTCAGATCAGCTGCGAGCGTTTAACCTTCCTTCAATACAAAATTCTCGTGCACATATTCCACAAGCAGGTCAACGCAGCGTGCGATGTCATGGGCGTCAGTATCAATCAGAAGGTCAGGTGTCTTAGGTTGTTCGTAGGGAGCGGACACGCCAGTAAAATCTGGTATCTCACCTGACCGAGCTTTTTTATAGTGACCTTTTGGGTCCCGCGACTCACAGGTAGAAAGATCAGCTACCACCGCAATTTCATGGAAACATTTACCGGAAGCTTTGCGCGCTTGGCTTCTGTCACTTTTATATGGGGAAATGAATGCCGCAATAGTTATTAGACCCGCATTAGCCATCAACGCTGCCACTTCGCCGACGCGTCTGATGTTTTCCGTCCTATCTTCGGGCGAAAATCCTAAATCAGCATTGAGCCCACCACGTACGTTGTCACCATCGAGCACAAAGGCATTATAACCGGAATCGAACAAATAGCGTTCAAGTTCTACCGCCAAGGTTGATTTGCCGGATCCTGGAAGGCCAGTGAACCAGAGGACCCCGCCTTTATGCCCGTTACGTAATGCCTTCTCCTCATCGCTCACACTACTTTGAACTTCAACTAGGTTTTGATTTGATTTTGGGCTGTTCTCTTCTTTGCTTCCCATTTCTGTAGGACCTTTATGATTAACATCAATTTATGAATGTACAGGCATGGATTTAAGGCTCAGGCTTTTGCAGTAAGCACTATTCCCGTGACCGCGAGATCCTCATCTGACACGTTACGTAAGTTTCGGGCAAGCTTCGGGCGGACCTGTTGCACAGCAGTCAGAGCTTTATTGCGAGTTCTGTTCGGGATGTCATCCCAGCAAACAGGTTTGAATTCATTTTTTATTCCCGCAAGGCGCGTTATACAGATTTTACCATCTAAGTTACTTTCTTCTAGCCATTCTCTATAGCGATGAATGAGTATACGATTTGGGCGGCCTGACTCACTTGTCATGCGGCGATAAATTAACTCGTTGATTGTGAGATGGGTTAGGGGGTGGTGGTTTGGAAACATCCCATGATCTCTCAAATCAATTCGATGGATAAGAATACCGCCCGGTTTAAGAGATTTTGCCATGTCACGTAGGGCCCCTATAGGGTCAAATAAATGTTCTAACACTGCCCTTGAGAGTATTACATCATAGTATTCTCTACGTGCGGCGAAAAATTCTTCAGCGGCCACACCTGGATGATAACCTAAGCCTTGGAGCGTAATCTCACCAGGATCGCCGAGGAATGGGTTTTCTAAACCTTCTTCTGAGCATAACTCACTGTATATTTTCCATTGCGTATCGTGATCCCTCTTCGAATAAAATCGATCAATAGCGTCGACCTCTTCCGCACCATGGGTTAGCAGCAATAGGGCAACCCCAAAGTTGTCTCCCGGACCAATCTCTGCGATACGGCCTTGAAATTTTTGTACCCGACCATAGGCTAAGTAGTCGTTGTAAACTTTTCTGATGTAGGAAATAGAGTCCTTAGTCGACATTAGGCTGTGGCGGGCCCCGCTCTCGGTTTCAATATTGCCAAGAGCAATTTGTCTTCCGGTGCGCCAGTCATCGTAAAGATAATACAGGCAGCTGGCAGCAATACTCTTCTTTGCAAGTTCCCTGACGCTAATTAGGTCCATCTCATATTTCCCAATAACAACCAGCTAGGCGAGCGCGTTGCTTGACCAGCGCAAGTACAGCATCGATAGTTGGTGTTGGTTTTTCAGTTAGAACACCTAATTCTTGGACGGCGCTGATTAGTGCATCTATTTCCATTGGTCTTCCACGCTCTAAATCTTGAAGCATTGATGTTTTGTGGGCACCTACAGCCTTAGCTCCTGCAATTCGTTTTTCGACATCAACGGACAGGTTTACACCTAGTGCATCGGCGATCTCTGCAGCCTCGAGCATCATTTTGCGGACAACTGATATTACCCCATCATCATCGCAAATCTCCACAAGTGTTGCTCCAGTGAGCGCGCTTATTGGATTAAAACTAAGATTACCCCAGAGTTTCACCCAAATCTCATCACGTATGCGCGTTTTAACGGGTGCTTTGAAACCGCTTTGAATAAGTGCTTTGGATATACACCTCATGCGCTCTGACCGGCTGCCGTCGGGTTCCCCCAAGGTAAAGCGATTGCCCTCTATATGCTGGATGACACCCGGCTGAGAAATTTCAGCAGCAGGATAAACGACACAACCAATGACCCTTTCAGGCCCAATGCCATTCCATTGTTTGTTTCCGGGGTCCACAGTAGAAAGTTGTTTATTCGAATGTATGCCCTCGGTTTGATAGAAGTACCACCAAGGCAAACCATTAACTGCGGTGACCACAGTGGTGTTTGGGCCCAAAAGGGGTTGCATGTGTTCAACTAATCCAGGCACTGAATGCGCTTTTAACGTGATGAATACATAGTCCTGAGGCCCGAGTATTGAGGGGTTATCAGTAGCCAGGGGATGAGTGATCTTCTGAGACCCATCTCGGATAAGTTTTAAGCCATTCTCTTGGATAGCGGACAAATGAGGCCCGCGTGCAATCAGAGATACCTCGTGTTCGCCAGCAGCAAGTTCAGCCCCCAAGAATCCGCCAATGGCACCGGCTCCAAAAATACAGATTTTCATTTATTCAGTCCAAGCTTCTCTGCAAGACCGATGCGTTGCATCTTACCGGTAGCGCCCTTTGGAATTTCATCAACAAAAATGATTTGTCGAGGAACTTTGAAGTCAGCTAGCTTCATCGCAGCAAAGTCTTTAATTTCACGTTCGCTTGCATTTGCTCCCTCGACTAATACTATAGCAGCCGCGACTTCCTCACCGAGTTTTGAGTGGGGCATGGCAAATGTAACCACCTGTGCTACTGCCGAGTGGGCTTGAATGACATTATCGACTTCTAAGGGAGCGATCTTCTCACCTCCACGATTTATTATTTCCTTTAACCGACCTGTAATCTTGAGAAACCCATCCGGATCAAGCAGGCCCTGGTCCCCTGTGCAAAACCATCCTTCTCTAAAATTATCCTTATTCGCAGTTGGATTGTTCTCATAGCCGCTGGTTACATTTGAACCGCGAATTACTATTTCTCCTACCTCACCTTTCGGCAGTATTTGGCCGTCTTCTCCCATTATCTCAACTTGTGGCCCGGCGGCAACGCCAACGCAACCTGGTTTGCGTTGCCCCGGCGGCAACTGATTGCTTGTCATTTGATGAGCCGCCTCCGTCATCCCGTAAGACTCGATCACCGGCGCACCAAAAGTTTCTTCTAGTTCCAACATAATTGGAGGGGGTAACGATGAAGATGAAGAGCGAATGAAGCGTAACGATATTTTGGCCATGATCTCCGCATTACGCATGGCTCTAGATAGAATTGCTTGGTGCATTGTTGGCACTGCCGTGTACCAGTTGGGGGCAGCCTCATCAAACCAGCTGAATACTCTTAGGGCATTAAATGAGGGACAGCAGACCACAGAGCCGCCAGCTGCCACAGATGATAACACAGCTGCGATTAATCCATGAATATGGAAAAGTGGCATTATATTCATACATCTATCGGAGCTCGAGAGTGACAAGATGGCTCCGATGTGTCTCGCTGAGGCAGTAATGTTAGCGTGTGTCAGCGGCACTATTTTTGGTCGCGAGGTGGTGCCAGAAGTATGTAATACTAATGCGATATCCTCAGGCTCGGCCATGCCTCCGTGGATGCAATCGCCAGTTTGCTCGCCAATTAATTTGAAGGACCCTGCAGGATCGGTTTCGGACCAAGCAATTTCGATTACGTTTATGTTGCGCGATTTGGCAACCTCTATCGCGGGAGAACTACTATTTTTTTCAACTATCAATGCCTTGGCGCCGAGATCAGAGAGATAAAAATCGTACTCGTCGGCTCTGTAAGCGGGATTAAGCGGTGCGGTTGTAGCGCACGCACCAACTGCTAGGAAAGCCGATGCCATCTCTGGGCCGTTTGGTAAGACGATCGCTACCCTATCATTTCTGCCTATGCCACGCGAGTTTAGTGCGTCTGCAGTAATTTGAATATGGTTGCGAAGCTCTTGAAAAGTTAGGCTACTGCGACCGGGTGCGCCTATCGCTACTTCTTTAGAAAGACCCTTTTCGAGGCATGATACAATTGTGTTGGTCATAAACTCCGTTCCCGAGAAAAAAATAAATTTAACTTTCGAGTGTCTTTACTTGCTCCACTGTTTTAAGAATGCTGCAACAAATTGGTTGCCTAGTGCTTCCAAATATTTGTCGCTTAGCAGGCTTCTGAATTCAATAAAAAAATTGGGTCTATTCTGTCATCTTGTTAATTTGACGTTCCATTTCGTCAAGTCGTTTACGCAGTTCATAAACTTCTTCGTTTTCTGTATTTTTTTCCCGGTTTTTATGCTTTCCCGACGCATTTTCTTTGTCAGTGGTTTGCTCAGAAGTTGAAAACATTTTCAGCGTTTGCTGAAACATGGCGAGATTTTGTTTACCTATTTCATCGAGTGAACCAAATGGGAATATTTTCCCCATGGTTTCTTGAAAATAGGATTGCAGCTGGTCTTGGTTTTCAGCGAAGGTCTTCATGGAATGCTCTAGGTATTGAGGGATCATCATTCCCTTCATGTTATCTCCGTAGAAGCCGATGATCTGGCGTAGAAATCCAATGGGAAGCAAGTTTTCCCCTTTTGCCTCCTCTTCAACAATTATTTGTGTCAAAACGGAACGCGTTATATCTTCACCCGTTTTAGCATCATAAACTATGAAGTCGACACCGTCTTTCACCATTTGGCACAGGTGATCGAGCGTCACGTAGCTGCTAGTAAAAGTATTATATAGCCTGCGGTTCGCATATTTTTTAATCGTAACAGGCTCATCTCCATCTTTTCTTGACGACATGGCTCCACGTCCCGATAATTCCGGTTACTCTTTAAGCAAGTGTATCTTTGTTACCCTATACTGCGCTGCATACTTCTTAAAGCCCTAAGTGGTGGGCTATCTACCGTAAAAATTTCTCGGCTAGCTCTAAATTGTCCAAGTGGATATACTGTTTCTATGTCAGACGGCGATGATGTAGCAAAACGTTATCTTGATTTGTGGAGGGAGCACATTTCGACGGTAGCAACCGATCCGCAAACTGTGGATACAATGAGTCGGGCATTTGTTGCGTTTGAGGGAAAAACGCCTGAGATGAATTTGGCTGCAATGTTCCCATGGCTTCACATCTTCCAGGCTGCAGCTTCCTCACCAGGGGCAAAAACCGAAGGAGGTCTGGATTTCGATGCAATACTCCGCGCATTTGCCGGCCAATCACCTCATGCTAACTCCGCGCCTCGGACCAAGGCCACTTCCACTTCATCTGATGATGGCTCTAAATCTTTACATGAGCTCGAATGCCGCGTTACCACTCTTGAGGAACGGATTGCTAAATTGGAGTCCAACTCTAGGAAAAGCCGGAGAAAAGATTCTCGACGCACTTCGAAGTCAAAGGACTGACGGTTTTGCGCCCCAGGTTGAAAGGCTAAGTCGGGAAAGGCTGTCGGCCTTTATGAAGGGCGTCCAGGTCTACCGTGATCATCCTTATCGGCGAGAGCTGGAGGATCCACAGGTAGTTTGGACTGAGGGTTCTACCCGGCTTCTGGATTATGGTGATGTGCGAGTAACTAGGCCTGTCATCGTAATTCCATCACTAATTAATCGACACTATATTTTTGATTTAAGTGAGGAACGTAGTTTTGTTCGTTGGCTGGCAGACGAGGGATTTCATCCTTTCGTGGTCGACTGGGGTGCGCCAAGCCAAATTGAACGGTCATTTTCAATTGGTGATTATGTAAAGCGCTTGGACTATGTCCTAGACTTGGTTGCCGATGCAACGGATTGTCCGTCTGTTTCAGTGATTGGTTACTGTATGGGTGGGATGCTCGCGATGGGCATGTCACTTCGCAACTTAGCGAAAATAGACAGCCTTGTTTTATTGGCCACACCCTGGGATTTCCATAACGCAGGATTTCCTTATGCCAATGCTATGGCAACTCTTTATTCAGCTTTGGAAGCTTCGATCAAATTGGTCGAAGAACTTCCGTCTGACGTTTTGCAAATTTGTTTCAGTGCACTTGACCCCCTTTTGGTTGAGCGAAAGTTCGTTTCGTTTTCCGAAAAAGATCCCTGGACACCAGACGCTCATGCATTCGTTGCTATAGAGGATTGGGTAAATGATGGAGTGCCATTGGTAGCATCAGTGGCGCGGGAATGTTTTAATGATTGGTATGGCAGCAATAGTCCGGCGAGAGGCGAATGGAAAGTTGATGGTCAAGCTGTAAACCCTGCTTTATTTGACAAACCCGCGCTTGTAGTCGTGCCAGCTAATGATCGCATTGTGCCGCCAGGTTCAGCTATTGCACTGGGCAAAACTCTGCCACAAGTGACGTTTCTTGAACCTGCTGCTGGACACGTAGGGATGGTCGTTGGCCGTTCTGCTGAGAAGACTTTGTGGAAGCCAGTGGCTGAATGGCTTTCCACACAGTAATTATTTTTAGCCCCGCAATGCGGACTTTGGTATCATAAGATGAATACCTTTGTGAATGTTCACGGTTTGGCTGACACGCATGTCCGCGGCGAGACTACATAATGTGTAAGCTTCTTCCCTCGACAAGTTTGAGTTGTCACAAATAAATTGAATCATTTCTCGCAAAGCTTGCTTGGCCGCATTATCCAAAGATGGATCAATGCCGATAGAAATGAAATGTGTTGCTGTTTCTGCTCTAGGCATAGATAAATTTTTATTCTTGTGTAGAAAAACTTCAAAGGTGCCTTTGAGACCTGTTTCGATGGCGGTACCATTTGCTTCGCCATCCCCTTGGCAGCCATGGCCGTCTCCAACAGAAAATAATCCTCCTTCGACGAAAACTGGCAGAAAAAGAGTTGCTCCTTTCGAGAGCAATTTGATGTCTAGGTTTCCCCCGAATGCGCGTGGTATAGTTGATGGCTGACGTCCCCATTCCCGCGGCGGAGCTGTGCCCATCACACCAAAGAACGGATTAAGTTGCAGCTCTGCGCCCCAGGGCAATGTAGCAGTCATTCTTTCAGCGTCGAGTGGTATCGTAGTCAGTTGGTAACGAGGAAAATCTTCGGGTAAAGTGCCTGATAACGGCCGTATCCTGTTAAACCCCCAATTAAAGTTGAGTTCGATATCCTTGATCTTCACTTCAAGCACATCGCCAGGTTTTGCATCGTTTATTGATATCGGACCGGTTAAAATATGCCCCCCACCGTCCCTCTGACATTTTGCATGGATGTCATGGTGGACAGGCAAGACTTTGAGGCTTTGATCATCGGGCAGATCGCTTGGCCCACCGGATATTGTTTCGATTATCAGGGTATCTCCGGAGTCAATCTCACCAATTGAGGCAAGTGATCCATCAAAATAACCCCAATGAACAGTGCTCGGGGAGGGAATGAATTTATGGCACAGCGGCATTGTAATTATCGCCCCTTGAAGTTGGGTTTGCGTTTTTCCTTGAAGGCACCGAGACCCTCCCGTTTGTCCTCGCTTTGGTCAATTTTTTGTGTTTCGCGAAGTGCAATTCCGGCACGTTCCACTGGGCCTTTGGGTAATATGTCATCGCGGACAAAACGTTTTAACATGCTCATTACTAACGGCGCACTGTTGCGAAGTTTTACTGCGTATTCCATTGCTGCATCTATGTGCTGTCCATCTGGAACTACCCTATTAATCATTCCAACTTCATACGCTCGTTGGGCCGAAAATTTCGTGCCTGCAATCAATAATTCCATAGCAACCTTATGAGGTATGCGAGCTGCCATACTTGCAATCATGCCTCCTGAGACGCCTAGTTGGGTTTCTGGATAGTGGAAGACTGCATTTTCAGCAGCAACAGCGAGATCAGCAAATTGCACCAATACTATCGCTGCCCCAATACAGTAGCCGGAGACAGCAGCAATCACTGGTTTGTCCAGATCGAGTCCAACACCAGGAATTGCAGTCCAGGTTGGAGGGTTGCGCGGCGGTCCGTTAACATCAGCGCCGGCAGAGAATGAGCGAGTACCAGCGCCCGTTACTATGGCTACAGCCTCGTCACTTTCTTTGAAGCGGTGCATTGCATCGCGGAGGCCAGTAATGACCTCGTCATTTAGCGCATTTAATTTTTCGGGCCTATTAATTGTTATAATGGCGACACGATCATTTGTTTCATAAAGAACGACAGAGTCAGTCACAAGATTCTCCTTTCTGAGCCTTAATTTGTAAATTGCGAACCGAGATTAACCACCCCAGCCTCGGAAAAATCTTTAATTTCAGTTTTGCTGTAACCAAGCTCCCCGAGCACTGCACTTGAATGTTCACCGATATTAGGCGAGTGCCCCCTGCTATCATTTTCCTCCAGCGTTGCTGGCCCCGGTGGGTTTACCACGGGGATTTTGCCGACCCCGGCCTGTTCAATCCATGTAAAGCTATTAGTTGATTGGCAATGTTCGTCATTTAGCACGTCATCATAATTATTTACTTTTGCACACATAAGACCGGTTTTGTTGAAAGCGTCTACCCAGTACTCTGAGGTTTGCCCTATTATAGTTTCCTGCATCATCGAATTGATCTTTGCTGCATTGGCAATGCGGTCTTGGTGTGAGGTAAATTGCGGATGATTTTTGATATCTTCCCGATCTAACAGATCGCAAGTTTGAATAAAATGTTCAGGTTTTGCTCCCGAAATTGTAATATATCCGTCTTTTGTACGAAATGTACCTACCGGCATGCCAAAGGCATGAGGTTGGTGCCCGCTAACGTGTTGCCGTATTAACTGAGCAGCTTGTGGTGCTAAAGCTGCCTGCATAAGGCTAATATCAAGGTGTTCGCCTGAAGAACCTATCGATCTTGCAATTAGGGCGGCCATTGTTGCTTGTAGGGCGTAAAGACCGGTTAAGTAATCAACTATCGAGATGCCGACCCTAATAGGTTGATTGCTTGTGTCTATCGTGACTGACATCAAACCCGAAAAAGCCTGCAATATTAGATCCATAGCCGCGCGCTGAGCATGCGGTCCAGACTGACCAAAACCCGATACGGAAAGATATATGACTTTGGGGTTTGCCTTCTTCACCGTTGGATAATCAAGACCAAGACGCTTGATCACGCCAGGTCTGAAACTCTCGGTAACTATATCCGCACCAGCCGCAAGCTTTAGCGCTATCTCATGCCCCTTTGGATGTTTCAGGTTTATTGCTAGAGATCGTTTGCCGCGCGCTGTGACCAGAGATTGGGCTCCGTGGTCTCCTTTCAAACGACCGCCTGTATTGCGAATCCAATCGCCATCAACCGCTTCTACTTTAACAACGTCTGCGCCGTATTGTGCCAGCATCATGCTGGCATAGGGCCCAGCGATACCAGCAGCAAAATCGCAAACTCTTATTCCGCGCAGGGGTTGGTTTTGGCTCATAAATCCCTCGATTTTTTTGATTATTTCACAACAGTATTATCGAATGAATAGTATGTTCAGGAAATAAAGATAGACGCAACTTTGTGACACCTCCAAACAGAAACATTATTTCTCTCGACAATCTAACGTTTAAACCTCAGGCCCAAGCCAAGTGTAATAAAAGGTAGAAGTATATGGTTATCTAGGTAAAAATAGGTCTTATTTGCAAGTGTGATTTTTAAGTAAACAAATACAGGCTTAGCATTTAGACAAGTGATTTGATCTTCTATCTTTTCTGGAAATAGAAATATTTGGAGCAAATATTAAATATGTGAGGGCTTTTCTGAGCGATTTGAGAAATAGAGGGTGACAAATATGGCTTATCTTGATTCCCCCTGTAAGGGCATTTGTCATAATCGTAAATTTGATGGAGTGTTAATGTGTTGCGGATGTCTGCGTTATCCAAAAGAGATTGAGGAATGGTTCCACATGAC
Source organism: uncultured Rhodospirillaceae bacterium (assembly GCA_913043025.1). Lineage (GTDB taxonomy): Bacteria > Pseudomonadota > Alphaproteobacteria > UBA8366 > UBA8366 > UBA8366. Next base: position 12,197 of record CAJWLM010000011.1, on the reverse strand, counting down.
GGATTATCAACGGCATCAGGTTCTCAAAGCTCTTCCACAACGCAACCCAAAACAGTGGCGTTTAATGAACCCAAATCAGGAATTTCCAAATGATGACAATGTAAAAGTGTGACAAACGGCAACCGCTTTTGCATACTTTGTCATACGAGATTTATATTGTTTGCACGATCATCTTGGGTGATTGAAATTGAAACGGCCGCAGACCGCTTGTGATTATAGACACCAGTATCCATTGTAAGGGGCTGCATAAACATGGCACAATTGTAACTTATAACAAAGCATTGGGTAGGAATTAATTATTATGACTGATGTAGTGATTGCCGGGGCGGCTAGAACGCCCGTGGGCGCTTTTTTAGGAAGCTTTAGTAGAACATCCGCCGCTCATTTGGGCGCAGTAGCAGTTAAGGCGGCGTTAAGTAGAGCGAAAGTTGCACCTGATGAAGTTGATGAAGTCATCATGGGGCAGATTTTAACTGCCGGGCAAGGGCAAAATCCCGCTCGCCAAGCAGCAGTTAAGGCAGAGATCCCTTTTGAAAAAACAGCACTGCAGATCAATCAGCTTTGTGGTTCTGGGTTAAGAAGTGTTGCGATGGGCATGCAAGCAATAACTTTGGGCGATGCAAAAATTATTGTTGCTGGTGGACAGGAAAATATGAGTCAAGCGCCTCACTGCGCGCATATGCGTGATGGACAGAAAATGGGAAGCATTGAATTTGTTGATTCAATGCTCAAAGATGGGCTCTGGGATCATTTCAATGGTTACCACATGGGAGTAACTGCAGAAAATGTTGCTCAGAAATGGCAAATACCCCGTGAACAGCAAGATGAATTTGCTTATAGAAGTCAGCAGAAAACCAAACTAGCAGTCGACGCTGATCGTTTCAAAGATGAGATTGTGCCAGTGGAAATCTCGACACGGGAAGGGAATGTTGTTGTTGATCGTGACGAACATCCGAAGCCGAACACAACGCTAGAGGATTTGAATGGACTTCGTCCAGCCTTTGCCAAAGATGGTACAGTCACGGCTGGTAGTGCCTCCGGAATAAATGACGGGGCCGCAGCAACGGTGCTGATGAAATCTAGTGAAGCTGAGACGCGTGGTATAGTTCCATTAGCGCGTATTGTTTCGTGGGCTACTGCAGGTGTAGACCCTGCGGTAATGGGGTCAGGCCCTATACCGGCTAGTCAAAAAGCACTTACAAAAGCAGGTTGGAGTGTTAACGATCTAGATTTGATCGAGGCAAACGAGGCCTTTGCAGCCCAAGCGTGTGCCGTTAATAAAGAAATGGCTTGGGACCCAGAGAAGGTGAATGTCAACGGTGGCGCGATCGCATTAGGCCATCCTGTTGGTGCTTCGGGAACGAGAGTGTTAACCACCTTAATTTTCGAAATGATACGGCGGGGAGCTAAGAAGGGTCTTGCCACTCTATGTATCGGCGGTGGGATGGGTATAGCCATGTGCATAGAGCGCGGCTAACCTGAGTGCACACCTGCCGTGTAGGCTATGGCTGTATGCGTTCTCAACTCGATTTCTCTATTAGAGTGGAGACTTTTGTTAGTTGGTGTTGAATTTTCATTAGCTGAAAGGGTGGGAAAATTGGTCAGAACAGTTCTAGTTACCGGAGGCACGCGCGGTATTGGTGCCTCTATTGCAGTAGCATTTAGAGATGCTGGCTACTCCGTAGCAGCAAATTACGCAGGTAATGATGAAGAAGCTCGAAAGTTTGAGGAAAAAAATGGAATACCGGCATTCAAATTTGACGCCGGTAATTATCAAGCATCGTGCGATGCTGTTGAAGAGATAAAGAGTAAGGTGGGCCGCGTTGATGTCTTGGTCAATAACGCTGGAATTACGCGCGATACCCCTCTTCATAAAATGGAAAGGGCTCAGTGGAGCGAGGTCTTGCGAACAAACCTTGATAGTTGCTTCAACCTAAGCAGTGCGGTCATTAACGATATGCGCGAACGCCATTTTGGCCGAATAATTAATATTTCATCGATTAATGGACAGAAGGGACAATTTGGGCAAACCAATTATGCTGCGGCTAAGGCAGGCATGATAGGATTTACCAAGGCGCTTGCGTTAGAAAATGCATCAAAGGGTGTTACCGTAAATGCAGTAGCCCCAGGATATATAGGCACTGACATGGTGCGGAAGATTCCTGAAGAGATAATCAAGGAGCGTATTTTACCACACATTCCCGTTGGTCGGCTGGGCGAACCAATTGAAGTCGCTCGCTGTGTGGTTTTCTTGGCCTCAGATGAGGCTGCTTTCATTAATGGTTCTACTCTAACCGTGAATGGCGGCCAGTATTTAATTTGACACCGCGTTGATCAATGAAACTCGCCCGCGCACTGGATAGCGTGGGTCGCAATACCCGTGTGTGGTAGCTTGTCCAGGAGGGCATAGTTGGTTAACTAATTCCTCGTCTTCCTCTGTCCATGCGCCATGCATTGCCTCTACATAACTCTGCCAATGAGCCATGGTTCTTGGGCCGCCGAGCACCCCAGAAATAATTTTATTGTTTAGCAACCATTGTATAGCGAATGTCACCGGTTGCATTTCACGTTTTTTACAATGCTGTTTAATTTTTTGGGCAGCATGAAGACTTTCGGTGCGCCATTCAGTCTGCATAAGACGACGGTCTTGTATCCCCGCTCGTGTTTCGGGCCCCGGGTCTTTCCCTGGTTCATAAATCCCCGCCAAGACACCTCTAGCTAGCGGAGAATACGGGACTACCCCAATGCCATAGTGCGCACAAGCTGGCAGGATATCGGTTTCTGGCATTCTATTAAAAGCATTGTAATAAGGCTGAGCAACGATTGGCTTAGGCACACCAAGCTGTTCGGCCGTGTGAACGAGCTCTCCGACCTGCCATCCACGATGATTTGAAAAACCCCAGTAGCGAACTTTCCCGGCAGCGATAATGTCCCCAACCGTACGAACAGTCTCTTCAATTGGCGTTTCCCAATCGACGTGATGGAGATACCATACATCTAAGAAACTCGTCTGCAATCGTGTGAGGCTGGAGTCAATCGCCTCTAACAACCATTTTCGGGAAAGTGCCTTTTTCCGAGATGCTGTTCCTGCTGCTGATCCAACTTTGCTTGCTACTATCCATTCATTACGGTCGTGTTTGGTCAATTTCCCAACTATTTCCTCAGAAGCGCCGGCTGCGTAGCCGTCTGCTGTATCAATGAAATTGACACCAACATTGCGCGCTGACTCAACAATATTCTGCGCGTCTCCATCCCGCGTTGTATCGCCGAATGTCATTGTCCCCAGACATAGCCGGGATACCTTTAAGCCGCTATTGCCGAGCAATACGTATTCCATAGCTACCTTTCATACATTTGAACTTTGCCCTCAATTTACCGGAGTGCTTGCTCTCGTCAACTGGAAGTGCGATTTTAAGTAGGATAAGGAGTACTGTTCATGACGCGGGAGTATCCCAATCGTCCCTTCGTTGGTGTTGGTGCTGTGGTCTGGCGCAATGGGCAAGTTCTATTGGCCGAGCGAGCAAAATCACCCCGACGTGGACACTGGAGCATTCCAGGAGGTGCCCAGGAATTGGGCGAAACTTTGCGTGAAGCTGCTTGTCGTGAGGTATGCGAGGAAACAGGCATAGAAATCCGCATTTTAGGCTTAGTCGATGTTGTAGACACTATCAGGCATGATAAAAAAGGCAGGGTAAGGTACCATTATTCACTAATCGACTTTGCAGCTATTTGGACATCGGGTAATTTACAGGCCGGCGATGATGCCTCTGATTGTCGCTGGTTTGGCCTCAATGAAGCAATGAAGGTCATTCAATGGGAGAGGACTCGCAATATTATTTTGGCCAGCCGGGCTTTTTTAACCATTTGATCTATTTTTTGTATTCCGTTTCTTGCATTGAGGGTCGTTGGCCGAACTCTTCAAACCACACAGCTAAGTTCTCGCGATAACCACGCCAGTCGCCAATAATACGGGACTGATCTAGAAAACCTAAGAAACAACCTATGGCGATTGGGCCAATTGTAAGCTTATCAGTGAAAGAGGGCGCCTCGCGTTCAAGCGCGTTAAGTGTGCTTTCCACCGCCTGACGCCAGCGGCCAAGCCAGTATGGAGACCGGCTACCGCTAGGCCGACCCGCTTCATAAGCGAGTTTAACGGCATCATCCATGCCACCATCTCCAAGCGCTTGCTGCCGCAGTGCGGCCCAGCGGCTCATTCCTTTTTTGGGGAATAAGACTGGTTTGGATGTTAAAGAATCGAGGTATTCGCAAATAACCGGAGAGTCGAATAAAGAATTGCCGTTATTATCAATTAGTGTTGGGACTTTCAGAAGCGGATTGATTGGTCCCAATTCAGTGGGACGGTTGTGTCTTTCACTTTGGAAAAGCTCTACTTCGTCAATAAGAGTTTTTTCAAAAGCAACAATGCGTACTTTGCGAGCAAAGGGGGATAATGGAGAAAAAAATAGCTTCATCAATTAGACACTCCAAGCCGTTTGGCATTGGCTTGCTTTGTAGTTGCCTGAAATGATGCGCGGTCACTGATCTCACAGTACCAAGCCCCGAGCTTCGGATTTTTATGATGCCAATCAGTATTTGGTTGCCGCTCATTAACGTAAGCAAGGCCGCAAGCCAAAGCAATTCCACCGATTGTCATTGGCCCCTCGATGAGATCAAAGTTTTTTTCTGTCCAGGTTATAATTCGATCAATAGCATTTGCATGTTTCATAACCATTTCTTCCGACCGAAATTTTTCTGGGCGAGCTAATTCTTTGTAATGGGATTGGGGCGCCTCGGTCAGCCCATCACCTAATGCTTGAAGCTTTAGCGCTTTGAAACGCGGTTCACCCTCTTGTGGGTGAAATATGGGATCCCCATCCAAACAATCGAGATATTCGCATATGACAGGACTGTCAAAAAGAGTTGTGCCATCTTCTAATCTTAGGGCGGGTACCTTTCTCACGGGATTGTCTTCGTCGATGTCTTGATTTTCTCCATAAAGGTCGGTATCGCTGAGTTCAAGCTTCCCGAATATACCTTTCTCGAGTGCTACCATCATACATTTGCGTGCAAATGGTGAGCGCGGTGTAACCCGAAGTGTTAACATTTTTCCCTACCTTTTCTTCAAATCATGGTAGCACGGAATGAGGTTTTTTTCATTAATTACTCAATGTGGTAATATTTTGTCGTGTATAATGACGTAGTTTACTTAAAAAATTTTTATAACAGTCGCCTTGGTATTATTAGCCAAAGGCTGATAGGAGCCAAACTGCGTCGGCTTTGGCCTAGCACCACCGGAATGACTGTCCTTGGGATGGGATACGCAACCCCTTATTTGGCACCCTTCCGTAATGGATCTGAATTAGCACTTGCAGCCATGTCAGCACCTCAAGGGGTTACACATTGGCCAAAAAAATCTCCTGGATTGGTTGCGCTATCGGCTTATCATGAGTTGCCATTTCCTGATCGCTCGATTGATCGATTGCTAGTCGTGCATGGACTTGAGGATACTGAGAATTTGCCAGCCATTCTACGCGAATTATGGAGAGTCGTAAAAGATGAAGGACGCATAATAGCCGTTGTTCCAAATCGCCGGGGACTATGGGCAAAGTTTGAAAAAAGATCGCCATTCGGGCATAGCCGCCCATTTAACTCGAGGCAAATTTGGCAATTATTACAAGATGGATTATTTGTACCGTTAAGGGTGGAAAATGCGCTTTATTTCCCACCAACCCGATTGGAACTAGTTATACGTCGCGCATGCGCTATTGAGAAAATCGGGCATTGTTTGTTTAGGGCCTTGGCCGGCGTTTTGATTATCGAAGCATCAAAGCAAATTTATGCAGGCTCGACAGACAAGAAACAGGCGGTTGGTACCGGACAAAGATTTGTTAAAGTGCACAACAGTAACGCTGCATCGCGAGGTTGAGCTTTTTGTTACATGGATTCCGATGTCATTTCCATTTCTAATTCTTCAATGCTGACTGCATCGATCACGCGAAGCGCAATATCTACCGAGTAGCCCTGACGCGCAAGAGAGGCTATATCTTTTTCGCGCCGTTCCTCTCGCCCAACTGTGCGCCACGGACCAAGACGACGGCGCCGGCAATAGGTAAATGCCGCTTTAATTTCTGTTGCTGGAGACCCTTTGAGCTGTTCATCAAGCACTAGGTCGATGGTCTCGTTCTTTACACCCTTTGCCCTTAGGTTAGATCTGATTGCTCTTCCGGAAGCGCCTCTCTGTCTCATACTTGCGGCGCGCGCTGCTGCATATGCATCATCATCAAGTAATTTTGCGCTGCAATATCGCTTTAAAATTTGGTCGACGAAACCGATACCTTCCTCTCGGTCTGTCCCGTGCGCCCGAGCAGAGCGATCGACTCGGCGCATTAATACGCGTCGCAAATTTTCGGTAGAAGTTGCGTAACGCTGTAAATAAAAGAGGGCGGCGTTCTCAAGCGACTTTAAAGTAACTTTGCGGGGGAGCTTAACTTTACGGTGTTCTTTTTTAAACATACTTAAAATTAATACTTAAACCTAAATGTAAGTTGATGTGATGGTCATCACTGCATACTTTTTTGATAATGCTGATAGTTAATCGTGGAGTCTTGGCCTTAAGCCTACCCTGCCCCTTCCTAATGGCATTGGTTAGGGTTCCAAAACGGCGGCATAAAATTGCCGCCGTTTTTCTTTTTGGCCATATAATCTAATTTGTACTGCATAAATTCCTGCTTGTTTGTGCAAAACACAATTATAGACGATAGAAATCACATTTTATAAAATTTGAATAGCAGGGATCCCTTGGTCAATCGCGCGGATTATTTTTTAATACCGTGTCGTTGAGATAGTTGGTATTTTTATTAATCGGCATAGATAGCTATAATGTATTGATATTCAAACATTTCACGTTCGCTTCGTTTTATGAAATAAAGACTCATGGCTGAATTGAAAAAATATCGAGAGCCTCGCACCTTCGGCGCTATAAATTGGCGCGGATTGTGGACCCTCTATGTTAAGGAAGTCCGACGGTTTCTTAAGGTTTGGACACAAACCATTATTGCCCCGGTAATTACATCACTCTTGTTTTTAGCTATATTTGACTTGGCACTTGGCCGGGCTGCTGCAATGGTTGGAGAAGTGAAATTTCTTGAATTTTTGACGCCAGGCCTTGTTATGATGATGATAGCGCAGAATGGTTTTGCTAATACCTCATCTTCTATTTTGATAGCAAAAATCCAAGGGAACATTGTTGATTTCCTCATGCCGCCAATCGGTGCGTCAGAGCTGATGTTTGCCTATGTATTCTCTGGTGTTACACGAGGCATAGTGGTTGGTATTGTGACATTGGCAGCTATGTCATGTTTTGTATCAGTTACCATCTACAATGTTGGTGCTGTCATTTTTTTTGCTCTTGCTGCTTCATTTATGATGTCGATGCTGGGAGTTATAGTGGGCTTATGGGCAGAAAAATTCGACCATATGGCAGCGGTTACGAACTTTGTTGTCACCCCACTTTCTTTTCTTTCTGGGACATTTTACTCAATCGAATTACTCCCCGATATTTTCCAAAAAATAGCAATGTTAAACCCGCTTTTTTACATGATAGATGGTTTTCGGTATGGGTTTATAAATTACGCTGATGCCCCACTTTGGCTTGGAGTAACTGTTCTAATCGGAGTAAATATATTTCTTTGGTGGTTGACCGCGCACCTTTTGGACAAAGGTTATAAATTGAAGGCCTAAGTTTACACAAATTTGACATTGCATTTTGCTGCAATTTATTAGTTTCGGAAAGTTGACACCCAAGCCCTGAAATCAGATTATCTGGTTTTCCCGGAAATTCATTTGAACTGGTAAAAATGTCTGTTTCACATAAAAATAAATCAACAGCGGTAATGCCGACATATTCCCGGGCTGATATATCTTTCGACAGAGGTGATGGTGCATACTTGGTATCAACAGACGGAACCCGCTACCTTGATTTTTGTGCGGGGATAGCAGTTAATGCACTTGGGCATAGTGATCCACGGTTAGTCCGAGCATTGAATGATCAGGCTAAGAAGGTCTGGCATACATCTAATCTCTTCCGTATTCCTGACCAGGAGATATTGGCAAATCAGTTGGTGGCACTATCTTTTGCGGACCTTGCTTTTTTCTGTAATTCGGGTGCAGAGGCGGTAGAGGGTGGAATAAAGTTATGCCGGAAGTATCATAGTGCAAATGGTGAGCCAGAGCGTTACAGAATATTGAGCTTTGATGGTTCATTTCATGGGCGGACTTTGGCAGCCTTATCTGCATCCAAAAATGCCGGGCATCTCGAGGGGTTTGGGCCTGAAACAGAAGGATTTGATATTCTACCATTTGGTAACACCGATGAACTTAGGGCGGCAGTGACGGAGAAAACCGCAGCCATATTAGTCGAACCGATCCAAGGTGAGGGCGGGATCAGGCCTGCTGAATATGACTTCTTGAGGGATATACGTTCGATTGCCAATGAATTAGGGCTGCTAGTGTTTTTTGACGAGGTCCAATGCGGCATCGGGCGTACAGGGAAATTATGGGCCCATGAATGGGCTGGTGTCGAGCCGGACGTCATGGCTGTTGCGAAGGGTCTGGGAGGGGGTTTCCCTATAGGTGCTGTAATGGCAACGTCAGAGGCTGCAAAGGGGATGGTTGCTGGCACACATGGTTCGACTTTTGGCGGTAATTATCTCGCTGGTGCTGTGGCTAGAAAAGTTCTGGAGATCGTATCGGAAAAGAAGTTTCTCGAGAAAGTGCAGGAGATAGGCAAGCTGCTGCGTTATGAAATTGCTAAACAGTGTGAAAAACATCCAACAGTTTACAAGGGTGTGAGGGGGAAGGGGCTCATGCTTGGCATTAAATGCGGGCCGCCAAATAGCGAGTTAGTGAAGCTCCTCAGAGACGAAGGCTTGTTGACTGTGGGGGCCGGTGACAACATTTTGCGTCTAGTTCCGCCTTTGATCATTGATGAACACCATGTTGCTGAGGCGGTAAGTATGCTCTCTAAAGTGGCAAAGAAGTTAGAGAAGAAAAAAGCTGAGAAAAAGGATTAAAGGGTGCCGCGACATTTTCTTGATTTAGATCGATTTGATGAGAACACATTGCGGCAGTTGCTTTGTCTCGGGGAAGAGTTCAAAAAGGGGAATAGCCATAGCCAAGCCCCGCTGAGCGGTAAGACTTTGGCTATGGTGTTCGAGCAACCCTCAACCCGAACACGGGTAAGTTTTGAGGTGGGTATGCGGCAGTTGGGTGGCGATGTTGTGCTGCTAAGTGAGTCGGAAAGTCAGTTGGGCCGTGGTGAGACGATTGCAGACACTGCTCGTGTACTTTCACGGTATGTAGACGGCATAATGTTACGAACAAAATCGTCTGAAAATTTGGAGGAATTGGCACAGCATTCGACTGTTCCCGTAATAAATGGTCTCACAGATCTGACACATCCCTGCCAAATCCTGGCTGATATTATGACCTTTGAACAACATAAGGGCCCAATCACGGGCAGGCGTGTTGCCTGGCTGGGTGACGGGAATAATGTAGCTGCGAGCTGGATTCAAGCTTCGGTGAAACTCGGTTTTCCGCTGTGTCTCGGCTGTCCCCAAGGGTTTGGCCCCGAGGCGACATTGATTGAGTGGGCAATAAGTGAAGGTGGGGATGTTCTCTTAACCGAGGATCCTGAAGAGGCGGTACGAGGGGTCGATTGCATAGTTACGGATGTTTGGGTTTCGATGGGTGATCGCGACCCAAAACGAAGGCACGAATTATTACAGCCTTACCAGGTAAATCAGCGAATAATGTCGTTAGCCAAGAATAGTGCCATCTTCATGCATTGCCTGCCAGCTCATCGTGGTGAGGAAGTCACTGCTGACGTTATCGATGGTCCGCAATCAGTAGTTTGGGATGAGGCTGAAAATAGACTTCATGCACAAAAAGGCGTGTTAGCTTGGTGTATGTCGTAGCTGATGGGGCGGTTGCCCCAAAAAACGATTTCGTTCTTCCTTTTTTGTTAGATGGGCTGGAACTCCATGGACGAATAATTCGATTGGGTTCCGCCGTTGACGAAATTATTCTTGCTCATGACTATCCTGGTCCGGTAGCTCACTTATTAGCAGAAGCATTGACACTAACTGCAATGTTATCGTCGATTTTTAAGTATAAAGGCGTGCTAAATTTACAAATAAAAGGAGATGGTCCGGTTGGCTTACTTGTTTGTGATGCAACCGATGGAGGCCAACTAAGGGGTTATGCCAAGTTTGATCGCACCTGTTTGCCCACTTTTTGGCATGAAAAAAGCAATGCAGCTCAATTATTAGGCGAGGGTTATCTTGCTTTTACAGTTGAACGTGGTCCGGAGAAAGAGCGTTACCAAGGTATAGTCGAATTAGGCGGTAGAACACTTGAACAATGTGCCCATCATTATTTCCAGCAATCGGTTCAATATGACGCAGTGTTGAAATTAGGGGTCTCTCGTGGCAGAGCCAAAACCTGGCGGACGGGTGGAATCATGCTTCAGTGCTTTCCTAGAAAAGAACCAATGCTCCCTAATGAGAAGATCGATGAGGAATGGAAGAAACACCGAGATTTAGTACAGAAAATGCAACCAAGCACCCTATACCAAGGTTGTATTTCACCATTTACAGTGCTGTTTGAGCTATTTGATGACGATAACATTCGTGTGTACGAGGCTAAAAATTTGTGTGCAAAATGTAGTTGCTCTAAAGAACGGGTCGAGTTTTTTTTGGCTACCCTTCCGAATGAAGAAATAGAAAGCCTGAAGGTGAACGGAAAGATAGTTGTTACCTGCGAGTTTTGTAATCTTCAGACTATTTTTTGTGAAAATGATTTAACTGAATTGGGGCGATAGAGGAAAGCTGGAATGACGACTAAATGCGCTAATCTGAGATTCTTGTTGGTTTTTTTTTCAGCCTTAATTCTTTTGGGCGCCTGTGAAGTGCCACGGGAGAGACCATTAACTGGTCCGGTCTCATTCTCTAAGCTTCCAAAAATAAACCTTAATGTGGCAAAAATTGACGTTAAACGTATTTACAAAACGCCACTGAAGTTTCCTAATATAGAGCACGAAATGCCAGACCAATTACTAGATGCTGCTGAAAGATGGGCCAAAGATCGATTGCGTGCGGTAGGCAAATATGGGGTGGCGAGTTTGACCATCGATAGGGCCAGCGTGGTAGAAGTGAAGTTAGAAAAAGCTAGTGGCATCCGTGGTGCTTTTACAAATGATCAAAGTGAGCGTTACGATGTAGTTCTGTCAGTCGGCATAGAAGTGCTTAAGGCGACAAGCGGAGGGCAAGCGACAGCGCGAACGACCGTAAGAGCTAGCCGCACCATTTCTGAAAATGCAACACTTGCAGAACGGGAGCGGTTGTGGGAACAAATGAACAACGAGGTTATGGATGAATTCAATCAAGACTTTGAGGCACGCTTACGTAGGCACCTGAGTGCTTTTTTAAGATAGAACCCTACTCGCGCCAAAACGAAGGTGCTAACAGCACAAAAATAGTAAATAGCTCAAGCCTGCCAATTAACATTCCAAAAGATAAAAGCCATTTTGCGGAATCTGGTAGCGTGATGAAGGTTCCAGTAGGACCTATTGTGGAGCCCAAACCGGGCCCTACATTAGAAATTGCAGTGGCAGCCCCCGATATTGCTGTGAGGAAATCAAGTCCCATCAGCCCCAGACCCGTGGCCAAGACAGCAAAGGAGAGGGCATATAAGAAGAAAAATCCCATAACTGAGCTTTCAACCGTCTCGTCAATTGGTTTTTTATTATAGTACGAGAGGAACACACCATGAGGCTCATGTAATTTTCGAATTTGAGTTAGGGCGGTTGCATACAGCACTTGGAATCGAAAAACCTTGATCCCGCAGGTTGTTGAGCCTGCACAGCCTCCAATAAACATAAGAAATAGAAATGAGGCGAGGGCAAACGGACCCCATGCACTAAAATCTGTAGTGGAATAGCCAGTACCGGTTATCACTGAGACTACGTTGAAGGCGCTATTCGTAACGGCGGCAATGGGATCCTTGCCCGTGGTTTGCCACAAATATATTGCAAGCGCGGCTACGGCTGTGATTACTATAGTAAAAAACCACTGCACCTGACTATCGAGCCAAAGAGATCTTAAATTACCACGCAATACTTTTAAATAAAGTACAAAGGG
>CAJWLM010000010.1 GCA_913043025.1 uncultured Rhodospirillaceae bacterium | reverse complement strand
GCAACCCCTTGCGAGCTGGTTCCTCTGTAATTGACATAATGGGTGGCACTTTTGGAGCTGTAGGTATACTTGCAGCTCTGCACAAACGTAATCAGACAGGCAAGGGCGAAAAGATCGTCTCTTCGCTATACGAAAGCTCGGCCTATCTTGTCGGGCAACACATGGCAGGAGAGGTGCAGACGAAACAAAAAGCCGAACCAATGCCTGTGCGGCCACGCAGCTGGGGTATCTATGACGTTTTCAAAACAAAAAATAGAAAAGAAATCTTTATCGGCGTCACATCAGACAAACAGTGGAAATCTTTTTGCCAATTATATGGACGAACGGATTTGCTAGAAAACGAAAAGTTCGACACAAATGAGAAGCGTCGGGCAAATCATAATGAACTTTATGAGGTTTTGCAGGAAATTTTTATCAAATTTGATTACGATGAATTATTGAGCATGCTTGTTAATAATTCCATTCCCGCTGCACCGGTCGCAACACCAAGTGATTTATTCGATGACCCACAAATGAATGTAAAAGGCCGGATGTCGACAACAAAATTTGCAGACGGTACCATTGCCAAGCTACCCCGCTTGCCTATAACAGTTGGCAGCGGGGTGCCGCAAATGTCAGGCCAGGTGCCAGAATTTGCTGAGGATACTGATGATGTGCTTTATGAAATTGGAATGTCAAAAGAGGACATAAAATCTCTGAAAAGAAAGGGGCACATCGCTTAATTTTGTATGTGTGGGATGCAAACGATTTCACCAGGATCAGGCTTGAATAAATTTCAATTTTTTAAATTATAATTAAAATATGAGACTCTGCTGCTACTGTTAAGTTACATTGTGGAGCTAATAGATTAATTTTTCTGGGGATGCGCTACATGGGGACAACAATTAAAAAAATAGAGGTTTTTGGTATAGGAATGCCGCTAGTAGGGACGTTTACTAGTGGAGGACAATCGAAGAATATTACTAAGTGCCTTGTTATACGTGTTACAGATAGCGATGGAATTATCGGCGTAAACAGTATTGATCCTTCCACGAGGGCTAAATCTCCGAACACGGCTGCTGAACTTGCGGTTGCCATTCGCGACAAACTAACCCCTGCCCTGATCGGCGAAGACCCAACTAATGTAAATCGCATATATGACATTTGCTCTAAGACAGCTCCACAGCAGCCGGGTGCAGCTGCAGGCGTAGAATTAGCTTGTATTGAACTCACATGCCAACGACATGGTATAGCATTTCATGAATATGCGGGCGGAGCGGTCATAGACAACGTTTTGTTCAACGCATGGGTTGGTGAATTACCCCCTGATGAGGCAGCTGCCGAAGCTCTCAAGTGGAAAAATGACGGCTTCAAGTCTATGAAAATAAAAGTTGGGAATAACGCAAGTGTGGATGGTGCCCGAGTGATAGCTGTGCGCGATGCGGTTGGTTCCGACATACAACTTCGTATGGATGCCAATCAGCAGTGCAGCGTAGACCAGGCATTAGCACTTTGCAATGAAGTGAAAAATTGTGACATGCAGCTATTTGAGCAACCGGTGGCAAAAGATGATTTAGACGGATTAAGAAAAGTGAGACGCGAAGGCGGAATTCCTATTATGGCCGATGAGGCGATAAGTGACCATGCTAGCTTAATACGTGCGATAAAAGCAGATTGCGCAGACTATATAAAGTTCGGGATCAAACAAGCCGGGGGGATGCTACCTGCGGCTAAAATGATGGCTACTGCCGAAGCTGCTGGCTTACCCATCGTACTTGGCCACGGCTTTGGGCTTGATCTGAGTACAACAGCAGAAATCATGCTTGGTGCAACATCCCACAATGTTTTGCCTGGCCTAGAGTGCGTAGGCCCCCTAAAAGTAACGGACACAGTTTGCACAACTAAACTCGATATAAGTAAGGGACATATTAGTCTCCCAACGGGGCCCGGTCTTGGACTAGAACTCGACGAAAATAAGCTTGGAAAATATGGATTTTCCATTTAACGCCCATCGTTAATAAGAATCGACGCCGGCATTAGTCACACCAAAACTTGGTACTTATTTTTTTTACATAGTTTCGGTGGAGCGGTCTGTTGGCCGAAAAGAAGGTATCAAGCTGGCATGGGGGACAGTTAAAGGACTATCGTAATAATACAATAACGAGCGGCCTCCTAGGATCGTTGTTGTGTTGTCTATTATAACCCCTGTTCCATTCCAAAAATCTTTCATCAAGTTGCCACGCCATTATCAATGAATTAAAGATGCGATACCCGTAAAGGTCTCCCACAAAATTCGAATGTGAGCTGATTTCCCGGTGTTTGGGTTGGTTAAAGAGGTTAGTCGAAGAGATCTAAAAAACTACTCAACGGAAGATCCCGTGTCCCTACTAGACATTAATTTACATTCGGGCTCATATAGAAAGAAAGGGAGATGCCGAAATGAATCAATCATTTGACGAAGTAATAGGTATTCGCAAGCTGGCTAAGCCGGAAGATGGTGAGGTAACAATCACCGGTGAGGACCCTGTCTTTACATCACGATTTAAGCTTGGCGAGACAACCGCAAGTATCCTGGCCGGAGTTGGCGTCGCCGTCACCGACATACATGAACTTAAAACTGGGCGACGGCAAAAAATTAACATTGATGTTAGGCATGCGGCTGCAACATGCAGAAGTTCGCTTTATCTGAGTCAGCCAAATATTAATGGTAGCTTTGAGCCTATTTCAGCCTCTCCATCTATGGCTCACATGCGTTCAATTACGCAACCTTGGCAATGTAAAGACGGACGCTGGTATCTACCACACTTCAATCTTCCACATCTGCATGACCGAGTGATGAGCGTGCTTCAGTGTGAGTCTAATCCAAAAGCAGTTGCGCAAGCTGTCTCTGAGTGGGACTCACATGAACTTGAGGAAGCCATTGCTTCAGCGCGTGCATGCGGATCTATTGTGAGATCTAATGACGAATGGTTAAAGCACCCTCACGGCGACATGTTATCTTCAAAGCCGTTGGTAGAAATTGAAAAAATTGGGGAAACAGAACCTATTCCATTTCCAACGGGAAAGCGCCCTCTTGATGGCATCAGAGTTTTAGATTTGACCCGTATCCTAGCTGGCCCCATTGCAGCCCGCACGCTTGCGGAAAACGGTGCTAATGTTCTGATGGTAACTGCTGAACATTTACCTCAAGTACCCGAACATGTGATGGATACAAGCCATGGCAAACGAAGCTGTTTTTTAAATCTGAATAAACAAAAAGAATTGGAGGCCCTTAAGAACTTATCAATTCAGGCAGATGTTTTTAGCCAAGGATACCGACCCGGCATAATGGAAAAGTACGGCTTAAGTCCCCAACAATTAGCATCCGAACGCCCGGGAATCATTTATCTTTCGATTAGTTGTTACGGTCACGGAGGTCCTTTCTCAAATAGGGGTGGTTGGGAGCAAATAGCACAGTCCGCCACAGGGATATGTATGGATAATGGGGTGAATGTTGGTGATGGCCGACCAAAGCTTCTGCCTGCGTCTGCATGTGATTACACAACCGGTTATAATGGGGCATATGGAGTGTTACTAGCGTTAGCGCGAAGGGCACGCGAGGGCGGATCATACCATGTCCGCGTTTCACTTTGCCGTTCGGGAATGTTCATATACCAGCAAGGGCACGTAGAACCTGCGCAACCCAACATGGATCTTTCCACACAGGAGCTTGATAAAATCATGCTCGAAAGTGATTGTGCCTTCGGAAAAATAAAGCACCTAGGACCAGTCCTTACCATGTCTGAAACTAATCCATTTTGGGAAAAACCATCCCCTATATTGGGATCAAATGGTGCCAATTGGCTCAATTGATGGAAATAAAAATATGGAATTTGTGCAAAGCGATGAAATTACCTTCGAGGGAGGAACTAGTTATCGAGAAGGTAGCTCAAGGCATAAATTATTATTAGAGGGCAAGTCGGGCAGCCCCGGTAATTATTCATTAGTGATAGCGGAATGTGTTGGGCGCTATTCTCCACGTCACCGGCATAATTTTGAGCAGATCCGCTTTCAGATAGAGGGTGAAGCTTGCTACGGCAGAGCTGGCAAACTTTCGGCCGGCATGGTGGGGTATTACCCTGAAGCAGTTCACTACGGACCACAGACTCAAGATGCGCAATCAATCTTGTCCACGTTGGTACTGCAGTGCGGTGGCGCGAGCGGGTCTGGCTACATCAGCCGTAAAGAGTCAGATGACGCCGTAAAGGCTTTAAACGGTCTCGGTTCCTTTAAAAATGGTGTCTTTAAACTTTCAAGAGATGTAGATGGCCTGGTGGACGGAACCAGCGGGAAACGTAATCTCGACGCAGCACAAGCAATCTGGGAGTACGTAAATAAAAAACCGATGATTTATCCCGTGCCAAGTTTTAAAGCCCCCCTCCTCATAGACCCGACCCACTACGAATGGAAATCTTCAAACAATCAACCTGGAGTAGCCGAGCGCCGCCTTGGAACTTTCACACCAGCAAATACTGCGATTAAGATGGTAAAAGTGTCGGCTTGTTCACATTTACAATTAACGGGGGGTAGAGACATTTATTTTGTCTACCAGGGCAATGGACAAATCAATAATACGACTGCACGATTTGGAACAACCATTTACCTTGAGCCTAAAGAAAATCTTAATTTCACAGCCAAAACAGATAGCGTGCTTCTAAATATCCACTTGCCCGACCTGCAGTATATAAAAACGTTTGAGTGAGTATATTAAAACAGACAAATTACAAAAACCTCTCTGTTCTCGACAAAAAATATATGCATGAACGTCCTTTCTAAACAGCACAACTGGGGTATGCCGTTGAAAAATAGCCTACAATAAAGTACAGAGCCCTTAGATATTTTTATATTAAGTCTTTTATTAGGAGTAAGTTCTCATGCCGGATTATGACGTAATCGTAGTGGGTGCCGGAAATGCAGCTTTTGCCGCCGCGTTATCGGCTAAGGAAAATGGCGCGGAAAATGTAGTGGTGCTGGAGAAAGCGCATAAGGAAATGCGTGGTGGTAACACACATTGGTCGGGTTCAATATTTCGAATTGCTTTCGATGAACCCCGCGACTTAGAACCCTTTCTTCCTGGAGTTGAAGACGAATATTTGAATTTTTACGAAGGTATTAGTCCTTATACGAAAGAACGTTTTTGGAATGACCTTGACCGCGTCACTCAAGGCCGCACTGACAGAGAACTTGCAGCAGTCATGATTGACAATTCTTATGACACCGTTAAATGGGCAGTCGAAACGGCAAAAATACCATGTGAACCGGCAACTTCAGTTTGCGGAATAATGGTTAATGGGCAGTGGACATTTCCTGGCGGTGTCGTTGTTCGAGCAGTCCATGAAGGTGTCGGGCTCTCGAGCTGCTGGTTTAAAGCAGCAGAAGAGGCAGGCATTGAAATTCGATATGGCTCTGGTGCAACGGAATTAATTCAAAATGATGCAGGTAGAGTTCATGGGGTAGTTACAAAAGAAAGCGGCGGATCAAAAACAATTACTGCCAATGCTGTTGTCCTAGCTTGCGGAGGCTTTGAAGCTAATGCCCAATGGAGAGCTCAATACCTAGGAGCTCCCTGGGATCATGCCAAGGTTCGAGGAACATCCTTTAACCAAGGAGATGGGTTGCGCATGGCTTTAGCGATTGGAGCGATGCCCTGGGGACAATGGTCAGGACGGCACTCAACACCAATTGATGCTGATTGGAGTGATTTTGCTGACCGTAAATTGACAGACAAATCTAATCGACTGTCCTATCTTTTTGGAATCATGATTAATCGTAAGGGACTTCGGTTTGTAGATGAAGGCGAAGATACCAACATGTATACTTACGCCAAATTTGGGGCAGCAATTCTCGACGAGCCAGGATCCAAAGCGTATCAAATTTTTGATCAAAAAACAGTTCAACATTTAGAGCCACGATACGAAACAGCAAAGCCATTGATAGCAGATAATTTTGAAGATTTGGTTGAGATGATGGACATCGATGATAAGGCTCAAGCGCTAAAAACCATCAATGAGTATAATAGTTGTGCACAATCTGCAGACAGGTTTGATCCAACACAAAAAGACGGCTTAGCCACTGAAGGCCTTGCGCTGCCAAAAAGCAATTGGGCAACCAAGATTGATGAGCCTCCATATCACGCCTACCCGGCAACTGGCGGGATTACGTTTACCTTTGGAGGATTAAAGGTAAACCCGGAGGCTCAAGTTATAGGCACAGACTGGCGCCCTATCCCTGGCCTTTACACAGCTGGCGAAATGGTTGGCGGCTTATTCCATTATAATTACCCGGGTGGTTCAGGTCTGGTTTCTGGCCAGGTTTTTGGACGCATTGCGGGTCGGAATGCTGCTCAGGAAAAGGCATAAGTATAAGAACGGAGTTACTAATGAAGCAACTTTCAATCCCTGCAGCGTTTATCCGTGGTGGCACTTCAAATGCCATAGTGTTTAAAGAGTGTGACCTTCCTGAAAGAGCTTATTGGGATGAATTTTTTCTTGCGGCCATGGGAACTCCGGACCCTAATGGGCGCCAACTCAATGGCATGGGCGGCGGCATATCGTCTCTTTCAAAAGTTTGTGTGGTCGGAACCTCAGAGCATCCAGATGCCGATATCGATTATACCTTTGCGCAAATCGGCGTCCGTAATGCAACGGTGGGCTACAATGCTAACTGCGGCAACATGTCGGCCGCTATGGGCCCTTTCGCAGTTGATGAAGGATTGGTCACACCGCAGATAGTCGATGGGCAGGCGATAGTTCGTGTTTTAAACACCAATACAAACAAGATTTTACATGCTTATTTTGATCTTGATGACGGCCTCTCTGCTGTCGATGGGGATTACGAACTCAAGGGCGTTGCCGGGACGGGATCTCCCGTTCGGATGGCCTTTCAAACTCCAGGAGGAGCAAGTACTGGCAGATTACTGCCTACCGGTAACACAAAGGATATACTTGATATACCAGGCTTGGGCAAAACAGAGGTGTCAATCGTTGATGCTGCTAATACCGTTGTGACGGTGCATGCAGAAAGTGTTGGTATGATAGGAACTGAGTTGCCCGATGAGATCGATGCCAATGCAGAATTAATGGAAAAACTTGAATTAATTAGATCTCATGCAGGCGCAATGATTGGTTTTGGAGAAACCCCGGAGGAAGTCAGCCGAAACTCCCCTGTAACGCCCTTCATTGGTTTTGTAAGTCCTCCTCAAGATGCAGTACTAATGTCAGGTGAAACATTACCAGCGGAAACCGGCCATTTAACAGCCCGAATTTTGTCGTCAGGTAATTGCCATCGTGCTCTTCCCCTCACGTGTACCATGTGCACAGCCACTGCAAGTCGCATAACCGGGACTATTCAGCACGAGGTATCGCGCAAATCAGAGCATGATAAAGAAGATATTATTGTCATGCATGGTTCTGGGTTTATAGATATAAATGCTAGTGTGTATCAAAAAAATGATGGTGAATGGTTTGTAGAGCAAACCTCTGCTTACAGAACTCAACGCCGACTTTTTGATGGCAAAGTTTATGTATCAGCCTCAAGCGTCCCTTCATCTGCCAAAGTAAAAATTCCCAACGCTGCTGAATAACCAATATTGGAGTACGCCATGCCCCATGGCGACGAAGCAGAAGTCACCATAGAAGAAGCCATTGATTTTGGCTTAAAAACCCATGAGGACGGAGACTTAGGCACCGCAGAATCTATCTATTCTCAGATCCTTGAGGTAGACCCTAAAAATTCTACGGTGTACCACCTGCTTGGCGTTCTGCAGATACAAACGGGCAAGTTGTTGGATTCTCTTTCTTCTTTCGATTATGCAATTGAGTACGAGCCTAGTATGGCGGAAGCTTATGGCAATAAGGGCCTTGCTCTTCAAAAACTTGGGCGCAGCGCCGAAGCCGTAGAAATTTTTCAAGAGGCAATTAATCATAATCCAGAAATTGCTGACTTTTATGTAGGCCTTGGTAGCGCACTTGATGACGAGCAGAGATTTGATGAAGCCATAAAGGTATTTAACAAAGCTCTTACCCTCGAACCGCAACATGCAGATTGCTACAATAATTTGGGTTTAGTACTCCACAAACTTGTGGAATTCGATAAGGCTGTATTGAATTTTAATAAGGCTCTTGCGATATCACCTGAGTTTGGTGAAGCACATACGAACCTCGGGAATTCCTTGATGATACTAGGTCGTGTAGAAGAGGCTTTATCGGCTTTTCAAACTGCGACTAAATATTTGCCAGAAACAGCGCGTACTCAATTCAATATTGGTAATGCACTACAGAAACTTGGTCGGCTAGCGGAGGCTGTAGAAGCGTTCGAACAAGCTAAACAACGCAAATCTAATTATCGAGTTCTTCATTGCCTTTACTCGCTCAATAAAAAGCAAGCCTTTACTGAAAAAATAAACAATGTATTGAAAGAAGATCCAACTGATCGCGCCGTTGCTGCGGTCAGCGCATTTGCATCCAACCAATGGCAGATTGATGATCCCTACCCTTTCTGCAAAAATCCCATTGACCTAATATATGTATCAAATGTTTTGAACACAAAAGTTGGACGAGAAACTATTAAAGCACTAAAGGATTATTTCCAAGAAGGTCACTATCGTGAGCTTCCCGATCAGGGACATATCTCAAACGGCAAAACATCACTAGGCAACCTTTTCGATAAACCTCACCCGTCACTTGCAGGTTTATATGCGCTAATAAAAAAGCATGTTCGTGCATTCGTATCGAAAAATTCAGAGTTGGATGCGGGCATCATTACCCATTGGCCCGAAAATTGGCGTCTTGAGGCTTGGTACCTTAAAATAAGCAGTGGCGGACAAGTTGAACCCCACATTCATGATCCGGGATGGCTTTCAGGCACCCTATATCTTAATATACCTGATAGAATTACAGGCAACGAAGGTGCCATAGCATTCGGCCTTAACGGAGACCAAATGCCAATAATAAATAACGACTATCCAAGCAAAATCTGTCGCGTACGAACAGGTGACTTAGTGCTATTTCCGGCATCCTTGTTCCATAGCGTTCTACCATTCAATGATAAAGAAGAACGCCTTTGCGTTGCCTATGACGTAATTCCAACTCTATAAAGAAATTATTTTCTTGTTTTAATCCTCATCACCAAAAATTTCACAAGCCACGCGACCGGCATTAACTGCGCATGGCCATCCAGCATAGAATGCAACGTGAGTGATTAGGCCGCGAAGTTCATCATGTGTTACGCCATTTTCGAGTGCCCGCTCCATGTGGCCTTTCAATTCCGGTGTTCTGTATAGTGCTGCAAGCATTGTTACAGTTATCAGACTTCGGTCACGTTTGCTGAGTTCCGGTTGTTCCCAAACATCTCCGAAAAGAACATCATCGCGCAAGCGGCCCAGCTGCGGAATTAATTCGTAAGGGGTCTTCTTAGCCATTGGTATCTCCTAATTAGTGAAAATTGAATATGCTCAAAAAGATCAGTATGAAAATCTTTATTCACGGATTACGATGATCGCATATAAAAATCCGATGTTCGAGTACGATTTATTTTAATTAATTAGGCTGAGTATCAAAGGTGTTGAATGTCACGTCGAAACCGAAAGCAAAATAAGAATCCCGATGCTTCCGATACGAGCCAAGCCCTAATGATGAGAGCAGTGGATCTGCATGGCGCGGGAGATCTCGATGGAGCCGAGGAGATATACCTCGAAATACTTAGGAAGGATACCGGGAACCCAATCGCATTGCATTATCACGGTGTCCTGCAGTTTCAGCGCGGCAACCATGGACTAGCTGAAAAACTAATCTCACAGGCACTTGAAATTGCTCCTGATTATGCAGATGCACATTATAACCTTGGCAAGGTTCATCATGAAAACGATGAATTTGATAAAGCGATCTCTTGCTATGAAACGGCTATATCGTACGATTCGGAAAGCCCTGAGAGTTACAATCAGTTGGGGTTGGCAGAGGAGCAAAGAGGATCGTTGTCGGCAGCCAAAAAAAGTTACGAATCTGCGCTTGAGCATCAACCAGAGTTTCTAGATGCGCTCAACAATTTAGGGAATGTGTTGCGTTTACTAGAGCGTCCAGAAGATGCAATAAAGCACTTCAAAAGAGCAATAGAGATAAACTCAAATTTTATGGAAGCACACCACAATCTTGGAAATGCGTATCAAGATCTATCCTTGTTTGACGAGGCAACCGAAAGTTACCTAGCTGCTCTTTCAATTGACCCTGATTTTACAGAAAGCCAGAAAAACCTAGGAAGCTGCCTTTTAGGATGCGGCCAATATCGAGAAGGACTACATTACTTGCGAAAGTCTTGTGGCGTAATTGAATTCACATTAGGGAAATATCCTAAATATCAGTTAGCACGATAGAAAATATAAAAATCACTTATGAAACAGCACCCAATTCAAACAACAGAAACTCCAAACTTCATAGGCGCTTGGCAACTCGATGACTTGGGGCTATGTGATGAGATAATAGCTTTATTTGAAGCTAACGAAGGACTTCAGCAAGAGGGTGGAACAGGGCTGGGAAGTGTCGATAAAAAAATAAAACACTCAACTGACCTAATTATTCAGCCTAAGGATTTAGAGCGTAGCGAATACGCCCCGCTGATAACATTTATGGAAAAACTGCATAGCTGTTATGTCGCCTACACAAATAAATGGGATATAATCCCAACTTTCATGCCCAGAATTCACATAGGAAGATTCAATATTCAACGATATACCTCTGGCGGACATTTTAACAAATTACACTCTGAGCGGATGAGCTTTAGCACTATGCATAGGCTTTTAGTTTGGATGACTTATCTCAATGACGTCACTGATGGTGGCGAAACTGAATTTCCATATTACGGCTTAAAAATAAAACCTGAGAAGGGTAAAACGCTTATTTGGCCGGCAGAATGGACACATGCACATCGTGGATGCCCTGTTGGATCAGAAGCAAAATATATAGTCACCGGTTGGATGCATTTTCCCGGCGACTAATGCACGAAACATTGCTACATAAAAAAACGGTGCGGTACTGTTTCAGAAATGCATCTGTTTCCACAAAAAATGCATCCCTCTAACGCGTGATTTTATGAAATTAGGCCGGAATTTTTCCACTCTCTGATATTTTTTGCTCCTGAATGATCCGCCACGTATCCTCTGATGAAACTGGCATGTCTAAATGGGTAATATTTAAAGCGTTAGAGATTGCACCAATGATAGCCGGCGGAGCACCACACGCTCCACCTTCTCCTATCCCTTTAACACCAAGATCGTTACTCGGGTTAGGCACCACATTAAAGCCAACCGAGATATCGGGAAAATCGTCTGCCCTTGGCATACCATAATCCATGTAAGATGCAGTGATTAGTTGACCAGTAGCATCATACGCAGTCCGTTCGGTAAGTGCCTGACCAAGCCCCATGGCCACGCCGCCGTGCACCTGACCCGCAACTATGAGGGGGTTAATGATAACCCCACAATCATCGACAGCAGTGTATGAAACTACCTTAATAACGCCGGTATCAGGATCAACCTCAACTTCACAAATATGACAGCCATTTGGAAAATTGCACTCGGTATCTCGTTCGTAAGAGATATCTTCGTCAAGCCCTAACTCCTCACCTTCCGGCATTTGAGCTGGGTCATAAGCTGCTCTAGCCACTTCATTAATTGACAAGCATAAATCTGTACCAGCGACAGAAAAAATACCATTTTTAAATTCGACGTCTTCGATAGCCGCTTCGATTTTATGAGCTGCAATTTTTTTTGCTTTTTGAATAACCAGATCTGCAGCCCGTGATACCGCAACTCCTCCCATCTGCGAAGAACGAGAGCCACCAGTACCATTACCCTCGGGAATTATAGAGGTATCTCCCTGATTAAATGCAATATTTTCAAAATCTATCCCTAATTTATCTGAAAGAATTTGACTAAAGGCTGTCTCGTGACCCTGACCGTGACTATACGTACCAACGTAAAGTTTTGCATTCCCATCCGGATCAAGCGCGACCCTCGCCCATTCGCTAGGTTTACCACCAGATGCTTCGACATAGTAACCTATTCCAATACCACGATGTTTACCGCGTATTGCAGAAACGGATCGCCTCTTCTCAAAACCATACCAGTCAGCAGCCTCTAATGCCTTGTCCATGGTCTCTTCAAATCGTCCAGAATCGATGACCATGCCCATTTGATTTGTATACGGCAGTTGATCGGGCTTAATGAAATTACGCCTTCTAATTTCTTCCCGGCCAATATTAAAAACTTCGGCCCCAGCATCGAGTAACCTTTCCATCTGATAACACAACTCGGGCCTACCCGCCCCGCGGTAGGCATCAGTTGGATGCATATTGGAAAAGCAAGCCTTTACAGAATGCTGAATTGCCGGCACGTCATATACTGTCCCTGCAACACGAGCACCAGCAACAGTTGAAATACGTGGCCCATTATCAGACAGATAGGCACCAACATTTGCAATTGTTTCTGCTTTCATACCTAGAATTTTTGCGTCTCTATCAAAAGCCATCTCTAGGACCGATACCTGATCGCGGCCGTGTGTATCTGCCAAGAAAGTCTCGGTTCTATCCGCTCTCCATTTCACAGGCCGGTTTAACTTTTCAGATGCCCACAAACAAAGGATACTTTCAAGGTACATTTTGGATCTCACACCAAACCCGCCACCTGTATCAGTGGAAATCACCCGTATTCTCCCCGGGTCTATTTTGTAGAATGTTTTTGCAAGTGCATCTCTAATCTTGTGCACGCCTTGTGTTGGTGACCGCAGGATCTTAGTGTCGGTATCTGCATCATACTCGCCAATGGCCACGCGTGGTTCCATTGGTGAGCCAACGACCCGATTATTAACAACCTCGACCCTAACAGTTTTGAATGCCTTGTTGAAAGCCTCAGTAACTTTTCCACTTTCGTGACTGACCCAATGCGCGCAGAAGTTCTCAGGTCGCTCAGGCCAAATTGGAACCACGTCAGGAGCGCCTGAGGCAGAAGTTGATGTTATGGCGGGAAGTTCTTCATACTCTAACACGACAGCCTCTGCTGCATCAATTGCCTGAGACCGGGTCTCTGCTATGATAAAGGCAATAGGTTCCCCAGCGAAACGCACCCTATCCTTCGCAAGAACGTACCGTGGCGGCGTGTACATTTCTTGCCCTGTGGCGCACTTTATTGAAACCTGACAAGGAATTGTTGGAATACAATCGGCCTCCGCATCACTGCAAGTAAGAATAGCAACTACACCGGGCATTGCCTTAGCGGAAGCAATATCTTTTATTGTAAAATCTGCGTGAGCCAGCGGTGATCGTAAAATAACACCATAAGCCTGACCATCAAGGTTTATGTCATCGGTATATTGGCCTTTTCCAGTAATAAAGCGAACATCCTCCTTGCGTATTACTGGTTGTCCGATACCGTATTTTTCCATCAACAAACTCCTCTGCCAATTATCAAGTACAAAGGTATACAATATTAATTATGTAAATAAAATCATGTGTGCCTAACAATTAAACCGGCTTAATACAAATACCCAAAGTTCCTTTTCCTCGAATTTTATATGGAAAGAATGAAATGATTTCCGAAACATTTTCAGCTTATGCAGTAAATGAAAGAAATAGCGCCATTCAACCGGAGGTGCTCCATGCGGCAAAACGGTGCTTTATTGATTGGTTTTCTACAACGACTGCGGGTGGCGTTAAGATGCCTGCGATTGGGTTCCAAGCAGCTTTTGCGGAAGACATGGACAGAGGGACGGCGCGTATTATACCAACGGGTCGCACGGCCACAATGCGCACAGCGACTCTAATAAATGCTGCTGCATCTCACACAGTCGAATTCGATGATGTATTTGGTCCAGCAGCATATCATCCGGGAACGCCGACAACCTCAACTGCCTTTTCAGTGGCAGATCATTTGGGTGCTGACGGATTAACATTTATGCGGGCCATCATCATTGGATATGAGATTAGCACACGGATAGCAGAAGCGATGGGACGACCTCACTATGATTATTGGCATACTACAGCGACAAATGGGTCGTATGGATCATTGTTTAGTGCGGGGACGTTATTGGAACTCAATAAGGACCAATTTGTGAATGGATTAGGCAGCGCTGGCACAATGGCGGCAGGCTTACAACAAGCATTCCGAGAAGATTGTCACGGCAAACCAATACACGGCGCCCATGCGGCTGGTGTAGGATTGATGGCAGCGCAGCTCGCTAAAAATGGTGTTACGGGAGCAAAAAAGATACTTGACGGGCCTGTGGGCTTTGGAATGGCTATGAGCAGCGAGGTAGATTGGGCAAAATCTACAGAAGGCCTTGGAGTGAGCTATAATATAACAAGAATCACCGTCAAGAATCATGGCTGTTGTGGACACGCTTTTCCTGCAATTGACGCCGCACTCACAATACAAAAGAAGTATAATGTATCATGTGAAGATGTAGTGTCCGTGAAAATCGGGATGGCAAAATCTACAGTCGCCATATGTGGGGGTAAGTCTCATCAAACCTTTTTTGAGGGCCAATTTAGCTTAGCATTTGTAGTAGCAACGGCATTCGTCAAAGGACGGGTGCGATTAGACGCTTTTGAACCTGAAGCACTTTCCGATCCGATAATTTCAAGCCTCGCCAAAAAATGTGAGGTGTATATTGACGATCAAGTTGAGGAGGCATTTCCACTTAAGAGGATGGCTCATTTAACCGTTAAGCTGCGTAGTGGCGATGTTATAGACTTCATGCAAAAAACACGAAAAGGCGCTCCGGATGATCCTATGAGCGATGAAGAACTAGAGGATAAATATTTTGAACTTGTCTCACCGGAAATAGACCCGGATATTGCACAGAAATTATTAGACGATATCTGGCGCATAGAAAAGTGCGATAATATTCAAGACTTATACTTTGCCCGCAACCGCTAAATCGGATTTCGAAATGTTCATAGCTAATGACCTCACCGAACTCATAGGGAAAACCCCTCTACTACGATTGGAGAGACTTTTCCCAAATTGCTCAGCTAATATTCTCGCTAAACTTGAAGCCATGAATCCCACATCAATAAAGGATCGGCCAGCGCTATTTATGATCAAAAATGCAATTGACGCTGGCGATATAAAACCGGGGACTGAAGTAGTAGAAGCAACCAGTGGGAATACTGGCATAGGCATCGCTTGTCTTTCAGCAATAATGGGGTTTAAAGCGCGTTTTTATATGATTGATACGAGTTCAATCGAGCGCCAAAAATTATTAGCAGCATATGGCGCAACTGTGGTGCTTACCCCTGCCGCGAAGCTTACAACAGGTGCACGCGAACTCGCACTAGCTTACTGTGCAAAAAATCCCGATACGACATTTTTTGCCAATCAACACGGTAACCCAAATAATTCAGCGGCTCACTTCGAAACTACCGGCCCTGAACTTTGGGAGCAGACGGGTGGAGAAATTGGTGCAATAGTAATAGGTATGGGTACCAGCGGGACTATTGAAGGCATCTCCAAATATCTCAAAGCAAAGGACTCATCTATCCACATAGTTGGCGTTGAACCGGCAGCAAGCCCAGTCAACGCCGGTGGATCTCCAGGGCCCCACAGAATAAGCGGCATAGGTCCCGGTTTCGTGGCTGAAAACTTCGAACGTGCACGCCATCGGGTAGATGAAATTTTACTTGTTGAGGACGAAGTTGCATTTGAATGGGCGAGAAAGACCACGATTGCAGAGGGCTTTATAATTGGACCTACCTCAGGTGCGACTATTTGGGGTGCCGGTGAATTAGCCAAGAGGCCGGAGTTTGCAGGGAAAAATATAATCTGTTTTTTCTGTGATACAGGCGAACGTTATTTGTCTATGGATGATTTGTTCGACCCTGGGACAGTATTACATGAGGGTTATGAAAACGGGATTGATGATCAATGAATAAATATCAACGCCTTCAAAAGTTATTCGATAAAAGAATTTTTTTTATTGTGGGAGCTTCAAAGTCGGGGACTACGTGGTTGCAACGGTTACTTGATGGACACCCTGCTATACGCTCCGCTGGCGAAGGGCACTTTATGGATCATCTAGCTCCGAATCTTACAAAAACCCTGGTAGCGTATAACAAACAGTTGGAAATACGAAAGGAGCGCGCCTCCTCACTCGGACTAGAAGGAGACTTCCCTAATTTCGATGCAGATGATCTAACGCTGCTATTACGAACAGCTATTTTAGCAATATTTGATCGATGGGTTGGCGATAATGATGGCATAGAAGCTATTGGTGAAAAAACCCCGGAACACGCTATTGCTATGACTGAGTTAGCTAAATTGTTCCCGGAAAGCCGATTTATTCATGTTCTGCGCGATGGACGCGATGTTTGCCTTTCAGGTTGGCACTTTTCACAAAAGTGGAGTCCTGACGCTCTTAAAGATACTAGTTTGGCACAATTTGTTTCAGAATATGCGAATGCATGGCGCAGCCGCGTCACTCAAGCACGTGAATTCGGAATCGCCCATCCAGGTCGTTTTTTGGAGATACGATATGAGGCGTTACACGCCAATCCTACGGCCGAGGTCAGACGTCTTTTGGAGTTTATCGAGGTCGCTAGCGCACCTGATTTCATTAATTCGTGTCTCGAGGCGGGCTCCTTTGAGGCCTTGTCAGGAGGGCGGATCCGTGGCGACGAGGACCAAAACTCATTTTTCCGTAAAGGTGTTGTTGGGGATCATAAGGAATACTTTGACGAAGACGCTTTTGCCGCGTTCGAGAAAGCAGCAGGCCCGTTATTACGAGAACTAAACTACGATTGAGCGACTATGCGTTAACTCTTTTAATCCTCACCAAAAGCAATAAAGGAAGCATAAGAACGGTAACCAGTGTCATTAACTGAAAATCAATAATGTAGCCCATAAATTCCGCTTGTTTCTCTATGAGTTTATCGAGTGCCATTACTCCTGACAAACTCTCTATGTCCCATTTTTCTGGCAAAATTAGATGCTGAAACCGTTCATTATATTCGCTCACATTTTGTGCTAGATTGGACCGTGCACGCTGCGTACTACTGACTAATATGGCAATTAATACTGATATACCTATGCCGGATGCGATGCGTTGTGCTGTAGATAATATGGAAGTTCCATCAGGTCGCATCGAGGACTCGAGTGTCATAAAAGTTAACGATAAGATAGGTGTTTTCACAAATCCCAGTCCGAAGCCTTGTAAAAAAACTGCAAGAATTATGTGCATAGCCGTTGCGTTAGGTGCCAGTTCCGCTAACGACCATGTTGAGAATGCTATACCCAGCATACCCAAAATGATTAGGTACTTTGGACTGTAGCGAAGCACCAAGAACCCGGCGATGAATGACGCGAGCATCGAGCCTATGCCACGGTAAGCAATGATAAATCCAGCCTCGTAAACTGGCATGCCAAGTTGATCCTGAAGTATTGGTGGCAACAGACCGATATAACCGTAGATCATGAATTGGGTAAAGACGACCAGTATCATTCCGATTAGAAATTCCCGGTTTTTGAAAACTCTGAGATTCAAATAAGGTTGACGACAAGTGAGCGCATGAAAAAGAAATACATAAGTAAAACACGCCGCGACGAATGCGTAGATGACGATAAGGTTGGAATTAAACCAGTCCATTTTACCGCCCTGCGAGAGTAGTAATTGTGTCGCACAAAGTGCGATACTAAGCGTGACAAACCCGAAAAAATCGAATGCCTTAGCACCCTGTGGTTTATCTTTGGGAAGCAATCGCCAAATTAGAAACGACCCCAAAAGACCCAGGGGAATATTCATAAGGTAAATAAATCTCCAATCGAACAGTTCGGTCAGAAGCCCCCCAACGATAGGCCCGATTACTATGGAGCTATTCCGTCCCATTTGTAGCCAACCAAAGGCGATGCCATGCAATTTTCGAGGAAAAGCAGCGAGTATAATCTGAATCGTTAGAGGATTAAAGCCGGCACCGCAGGCACCTTGGAAAAATCTAAAAACAACTACCTCAATCAAGCTATCGGATTGCGCGACAAGGATTGAAAAACAAACAAACCCGAAAGCAACTGCGATGAAGAGGTTTTTGCAACCAACTCTCCGGCTAAGCCACGCATAAAATGGAGTGAACATTGCAGACGCTACAAGATATGAGATTAAAACCCATGAAATTTCAACAAGAGTGACTGAAAACGATCCCATCATACGCGGTATCGCAACACCGGTCGCAAAGGTATCCATCCCTTGCATGGCGCCAGCTGGAAGCACAGCTAAAGCAACCAAGATGCGCTGCCGAGGAGGCAATCCTTCTTCTTCAGACTCTTTTTCAGGAGACAGTGCGCTCATGGGTCCAATAACTAAAATCTATTCCTATTGTTTTTCTTTAGCGCGCAGAGCAGGAGTTATTGCGCAACAGAACTATAGCATCTGTCACAATCATTATTCCTATGGCCACCAACACAAGCAACGGCAAGAATTGCTCTTCATTACCATGATATACATCTCCATAATACCGTGTGCCCTTCGAAGATACTATCTATTCCAAAAACTAAAATATCTCTCGTAAAATGTCTGCCTGAACAGACATCGTGCTTGGCTGATAAATTATCTTTGGATAAATTTAAAAAATCTGTGTAAATTTTGTGTGTATTTTTTATGCCCACAGGTGCAAAACTGCTGATTCAATTCAGGTTCAACACTCGCAGACTATTAAGACTTAACATTTATATTTAACGAAACCCTTGGTCTTAAAAATCTGATTTGTGAGAGTATGAAACTTGAATGTTCATAACTCTATTATAAACGATTCGTTAATCTGGGCACACAAGAGCAAATCCTTTACAAAACAATAATTGAGGACTAAACCGGCTCGCGTCGGCTATAATATTGTAGCTACATTCAATGAAACTATTATCGAGTGCTCCATGTGATGGACCGCTATAATTCTGCTGAATCACTGGTATGCACTCTTAGTCCACAAGGACCCGTAAGCTGCATACGACCTATGGCTGCACATAATGCAGCCCAGTATTTTTTGGAAAATTTCCCAGGCCATACTCTCTACGCTGTTAAAACCAATCCACACCCTTATATACTTGAGACATTATATGAATCTGGAGTAAATCAGTTCGATGTTGCATCATTATCCGAGGTCGCGCTGGTTAGAAAAAACATTCCTAAAGCTGAAATAAATTTCCTCCACCCGGTAAAAAATAGAGCTGCTATTGAACGTGCGTATTATGACTATAATGTCCGAACTTTTGCTTTCGATAGCGTAGCAGAATTAGAAAAAATTTCTGCATCTACAAATCACTCTAAAGATTTGACTTTACTAATGCGTCTGTCAGTTTCGAACCGTTATGCGGCGCACTCACTTACTGGAAAATTTGGCGTGCCTTCCGCTACTGCGATCACTTTATTAAAATATGCAGCTAAAAGGTGTGAAAGACTTGGTATCTGTTTCCATGTTGGATCTCAATGCCTAGACCCCACGGCATATAAAATAGCACTGCAAAAGATAAAAAAAATCACGTGCGCAGCAAATATATCAATTGATATAATTGATGTTGGCGGTGGATTTCCATCTTTATATCCGGGACAAGAGCCTGCTCCATTGGCTGACTATTTTTCTGAGATCGAAACTGCTTTAACCGAGATTTCTCTTCTAAATAATTGTGAAGTATGGTGCGAGCCTGGGCGGGCGTTAGTGGCCGAAACGGGATCAATAATTGTGCACGTAGACGCACGCAAGAATGATCTTTTGTACATAAATGATGGCACATACGGAGGACTCTTCGATGCAGGCTTGCTCGGCTTTCGTTACCCGGTCAAGTGCCTAAGGAAAAGCGGTTCCGCAGATTTAAAGCCATTTATATTTTATGGACCTACGTGTGATAGCCTTGATGTCATGCCAGGCCCTTTTATGCTACCTTCCGACATTAGCGAAGGCGATTATATCGAGATCGGCCAAACGGGAGCTTACAGCTCAGCTCTGAGGACACCTTTTAATGGTTTCGACAAGTTACAAGAGGCAATTCTTGAAGATGCACCGATGATTAGCATGTATAACTCAGCGGAAAGCGCCACCTCAGCGCTAAATGCTGGTAAATTATAAGATATTTGGTTGAAAGCCATGTATTTAAAATTGTACGCGCGTTGTTGATCCGCCATCAACTATAATGTTAGTGCCACTGATAAAGCTTGCCGCTGGACTAACCAAAAAGGCTACTGCATTAGCAACTTCCTCTGGCCTACACAACCGACCAGATGGAGAAGCTTTAATAGCCGCGTCATATATTTCCGGCATGTTTGTTTTTCGCGAATCCCAGACGCCGCCAGGAAAATAAACGGCACCAGGCGACACTGTGTTCGCACGAATACCTTTCCATGAGAGATTGGTGCTTAACCGGGAGATATAATTTATTAGCGCTGCTTTGGCACCACTATATGCTCGGACACGGCCGGCTGTATTTATGCTTGCCGTGCTTGATATAGCACAGATAGCGGCTGCATTAGATCTCTCGAGATATACCTGTGCCGCTTAGACCGCACGCACAGTACCAAGAATATCAACTTCGAGACTAGTCCGCCACGCCTCCTCATCCGCGCCGACGCCCAATGCACTAGCGTTAGCGATCAAGATATCTAACCCACCTAATTCTTCTGCGCTTTCAACAATCCAATTTCTGAAGGGACTGCTCTGAGCAACATCTACAACCCCAGAAATAATTTTAGTATTACTATTACTTAATGCTTCGTGTGTTTCAAATACTTCGTCCTGATTTCGTGCACAGAAGGCTATGTCGCAGCCTTCATCTATCAAAACATCCACTATCGCTCGACCTATTCCGCGCGTTCCACCAGTAACAATGGCACGTTTCCCTTTAAGGCCTAAATCCATTTCTGAGTCCTTTATCCCTTAGGCGGGGTCATCTCTCCTGGGTCCGTTGCATGGACACGGCGTGTCATAAAAGTGCCAAGACCAGTAGCACAGATATCGCCTTCATCAGTCCTAACATCACACCTTACTACCGCAGTTCGAGAGCCTAATTTTAGGACGTCAGCCACAGCCTCGAGGCGATCACCGGTAGCGCCCGAAAGGTAATTAACCTTTAGCTCCAATGTTGCCATTGGGCGAAGCCGCGTATCGTAATTTCCTCCCGCTGCTGCAGTGGCCATTGCAACGTCAATCAGTGACGCCACAATGCCACCCTGACACATATTACGGAGATTTTGCATTTCTGGCCGCACGTTCATGTGCACAATCGCATGTCCATCCTCCATTACAGTATACTCAACACCAAGCCATTTACGAAAACCATCATCTGGCATCAGTCTGCTCCTTGCTTTAAAATTGCCATAGCATCCAGTGCAATAACACCGTGATTTTTTGGCAATACCATTAACGGATTTATATCTAACTCCCGCAGGGAGCCCGCTAGCCCTGCAGCCATTTGAGACACATCTACCATTGTCGCAACAAGAGCATCCACATCACATGCCTCGCTACCCCTGAACCCAGCCAAAAGTTTAGCACCGACCACCTCGTTTATCATCTCGTGAGCTTCATGCGGTAAAATAGGACAATGCCGTAACGCCACATCATTATAAACTTCCACCATAACGCCACCTAAACCGAACAAGAGCATTGGCCCCACTAGCGGATCATTGAAGACACCAAGAATAGTCTCAACCCCTTCAGTCACCATTTCTTGTACGACAACTCCCTGTAGTATCAGCTTGGAGTCATAAGCAGTTGCAGCCTGAATAATCTCGTCATAAGCGGCAGCACCTGTTTTACCATCAAGGATACCGATTTTTATTATGCCGGCCTCCGTTTTATGAGTAATGTCGGGGCAAACGCCTTTCATGACAACGGGGCCGTCAAACTCATCAACAGCGGCAGCCGCTTCTTGTGATGAGTTTACAATAACCTCGGCCGTGACCCTGACATTCCAGGCAGATATTAATTGTTTCGCCTCTGTTTCGCTGAGTTGCGCTCGGCCTAAGCTTTCAAGGTCCTTAAAAACTCGTTCTTGATTCTCGCTATTCATCTGAGCTTTAGCAAATCCACTTTCATTTCGCCTCTCCAACCAACCATAATAATCTTTCAAATGCCGAAGGGCCCTGGCGAGAGAGTCAGACGTATAAAAAATCGGAATACCAGCGGCTTTTAATTCATTAAGACCCTCTTTCTGATCCCTACGACCCGTCCACATGTACGTCACATTATGGGTTCCCGTATCCCGGACGGAGATTAATTTATCGACGTGAGCACCTTTACCTGCACTTGCTACCACCAAAGTCCCCGAGCTTGGCTCTTTAACCAAATAATCAATAATCTCAGAAAAAGCCTCGCGGTGGGCAAAACCTGTTATGTCAGCGGGGTTTGATGCCCAACCAAAACCTGAAAGAATTTTATTGATACCAGTACGCGCGTTATCGCTTAAGTCAGGTAATTGGAGTCCTTCAATCCCAATCATGTCGGCAAGCAGTGAACTGATACCGCCAGAATGAGATACCGCAACAATGCCATCCGCACGAGGTTTCTTCCCACCAGCCATAATTTGTGCAATCTCAAGGCAATCATCATAGCCACTGGCCCTAATTACTCCATACTGTTTAAAAGCCGCATCAATCACTTCGTCAGCACCGGTAAGAGCGGCAGTATGTGAATTTGCAGACCGCGCTCCGTAATCAGACCGACCGATTTTAATGATCACCAGTGGCTTTGCATATTCAGCAGCAAGCTTAGCAACTTCAAGAAATTTTGCTGGATTTTTAATTCCCTCAATAAACCCAGCAATAACTTTTGTGCTATCGTCATTCAACAAGAAACGGGCAAAGTCAGCAAAGTCTAAATCGGCTTCATTGCCAGTTGAAATGGCATAGGATAGACCCACTCCACATTCATCCGCACGCACCAAAATCGGCCCAAAAAGTGTTGCGCCGGATTGGCATATTAAGCCTATTGGCCCTGCCTCACCCATCATTGGTCGAGAGGACGCGTTGAGCCAACGTTTGTCTTTTATGCTTGCTAGCCCAAGACAGTTTGGACCACTAATTCTAACGCCTGTACGTTCACTGAAACCTGTAAGTTCTTTCTGTAAATTTTCGCGTTCCTTATTTCCTCGTTCAGCAAACCCTGCCGATATTACAATTACTGACTTAATCCCTTTTTCATAACATTCTTCAAGGGTAGGAAGCACGAAATTCCACGGCACCAAAATTGCCGCCGCATCTGGAACTTCCGGTAAATCTAAAACACTTTTGTAAGCCTTGTGGCCCTGAATTTCATTTCTGTTCGGATTGACAGGATAGACTGTCAATGCACCTTCACTAGAGAGGGCCTTAGCCATAAATCGACCGCCGTAAGATTTATTCTCGGACGCGCCAATAATCGCAACCGATTTCGGATTTAGCATGCTGTCAATTGCTGAGAGCGTTTCTTTATTCCAATAATCCATAATAGGTATTCCTGACTAAATTACATTCCGTTTTTTTAAATCAGTTATAACCACGTCATCGTATCCCAATTCTTTAAGAATCTGTTCTGTATGCTCGCCGAGTTCGGGTGTGGGCAGTCGCACGGCATTTCCAACATTTGTTCGACTCATCGCCAATGGTGTTCGAACAACCGGGAACTCACCAGTAGCATTGGCCATTGGCCATGCCATCTTAAGGTGTTTTACTTGTGGATCGTTAAAAACTTCCCCCATATCGTAGATGGGACCACAGGGCACACCGACATCTTGCATCATTTCAACCCAATACTCAGAAGACTGTGTTGCAGTAACCTTTGCAATTTCTGCGTTGAGTTCCACACGATTACTCGAACGCCCCTCATAAGTGTCGAAACGAGTGTCTTTGTACAAATCAGATAAACCAACTGCATCACAAAACCGTCGAAAAAGGACTTCGCCGGCCGCCGCAATATTTATGTGACCGTCAGCTGTGGGGAATACTCCAGTAGGAACCCCTGTGGGGTGGTCATTACCAGCCTGCTTTGGAACCTCGCCATCTTTGAGAAATCTAGCGGCTTGGAAGTCCATCATAGCAATAATGGCCTGCAGAAGTGACGTCTGAACCCACTGCCCTTTGCCCGAGGACTCGCGCTCAAACAATGCCGCCGCAAGCCCAAATCCCAAAAACATTCCAGATGTTAAGTCACAAATGGGGATGCCTACACGAACGGGACCTTGCCCCGGCAAACCGGTGACAGACATTAAACCGCCCATACCCTGTAATATTTGGTCAACACCTGGACGATTATCATAAGGACCATCCTGCCCAAAGCCAGAAAGGCTGCCATAAATAATACGCGGATTTATATCTGCACAGCTCTGATAATCTACGCCAAGCCGGTTTTTTGTTTGTGACCGAAAATTTTCCACAATCACATCGGAACGTTTAACAAGATCGAAAAAAATCTTTTTTCCTTCTCCAGATTTTAGATTAATCGTCAGACTTTTTTTATTACGATGAAGATTTTGCAAATCAAACCCATTGCGAGCCCCTAAAATGCTTCCTTTATCGGTGCTCGTTGCAGCTGGCTGCTCAATCTTAATTGTATCTGCACCCCAATCAGATAACAGACGCACAGCTGTTGGCCCAGCACGCGCGTGTGTAAGATCCAATACTTTAACCCCACTAAATGGTAATTTTTGATCCGGCACGAATGATCCTCCAATTAATTAATCGACCCATATAGGTATCCGCGAAAATCAATCCCGTAGCAAGATAGCGCGAACTCAGTCGACAATGTCAGCCACAATCATTTAAGGTTTCTTGCTTCGTGGCTTTAGTCATGGTGACTTTGCAGATCATCAAATACCGACTATTTTTATATCGACATTCTTTTCCAACAAAAAACATTGCTAGGGCTATAAAAATGCCTTAAATGCCACACAGGTAATTAAATGAATGTAAATCATCCAACAGACATAGCAATTCAAGAAAAAACAAGGTTCGTATGGCACGCCTTCGTAATGCTGTGCTCAGCTATCGTTATTATTGTCACTTGCTGCGTTTCGAGCGCTTTTGGTTTTAATCCTGAAAATTCTCCCAAGCTCCAATGGCCCAAGGCACTGAACTCTAACCATGTATTCCCTCCAGAGCCGCAATCTATTAAAATAGCGCAATCTACTTCGTCAGAAAATGTTTTGAGAGCCTTTGATTTCTTTCTTGGTCTAATACAACGAAAGACTAATCTGAATCCTCTTCCCCGCAGCAGGTGCAGTAATACACTTAACACAGAGGGATTGTTGCAACGTTCATGGATTAATGAGGCCAAGCAATTTTTAAATGGTAGGCAAAATATATTTTACTATTTTAACAAATCGACGAATAGGGTTGTTTTCAGACATGAAGGCCAAAATTACGCACTTAATCCTCGACGCATAACCGAAGCAGATGCTAGAGAAGCACAGAAACTCCTATATCGATTAGATCAGCTAATTAGCTTAGATTTTCGCCGAACCTATTACAAGAATAACGCCGATTTATTGGTGTACCTCATTTGCGAGCCAGATGCGCATTATGGAGAAGTCATAGACGACCCTAGCGGGACCAAGCAGATTATGTTTTTAAACGAATGCGCAGAGGTAGCCGGCAAACATAATCGGATGGACTACAAATTTCTTCACGAAATGGGGCATGTATTGGGTTTGGAACATCCATTTGATGGTGATGACGGAGATTGTATTTTTACAACTGCAAAGTTTTCTTCGGATAGCGCCCATTTAGGACAGACCCTGATGGCCTACAGAGAGCCTCCTTTCGGAACAATTCCGGGCTTCTATACTTCATTGGACCTTAAAGCTTTAATTGAAGCTTGGGGGCCTGAATAGGTTATCAGCATAATAAAAAGCATAACCCCAGCTAAATTTTTTTTGCATAAATTTTTTATCTTTAAAACAAAATGGCTTCAGTTTTCTCAAACCTTCTTCCTTGAATGCGGTTCTGAGGTTTAAAATGCATATGTAAGGGAGGGTAAAGTCATGGCAATTAAAATTGAGCCTACTGGAAAAGCGTTGGGAGGCTTGATAACCGGCATTGATCTGTCGGAAAATGTATCTTCGGAAGACCAAGAGGTTATATTTTCTTGGTGGATTAAGCATATGGTCCTAGTTTTCCGAAACCAAACATTACAATTTGAAGATCTGCTTAGGTTGCGACACATTTTTGGGCCCGCAGGGAAAACAGCAAACCAGCTTCTTGGCCTGGGCCGCAAAACGTATTACCAAAATGAAGTACCGGACGATATTACGATTATCTCAAATATTACCGATGCTGACGGACATCCAAAGGGGTCATTGGGAAGCGGAGAGGCTTTTTGGCATACTGATAGCTCCTTCACTGAAGAACCCATTTCCGCAAGCCTACTCCATGCAGTAGAGGTAAGCGATCAAGGCGGACAAACGTCTTTTCTCAATATGTATATGGCCTACGAAACACTGCCAGAGGAGCTGCGCAAAGTCGTGGACGGCGCATATTCAAACCATTCAAAAACTCACAGTTCGGATGGCACTCCACGCCAGTCATATGGGGAGATAACAGATGTTTCCAAAGCTCCGGGTATTAGGCATCCATTAGTCCGCCTACACCCGGTTACCAGAAAGAAATGCCTGTTTCTCGGTAGACGCTTAAACTCTTTCATATTTGATTATACTGTAAAGGAAAGCGAGGAATTGTTAGACAAAATCTGGTCACACTCATGTGACCCAAAATTTATTTGGGAGCACGAATGGGCAGTCGGCGATTTGCTTGTATGGGACAATCGGTGCACAATGCACCATCGAAAACCTTTCCCCGCGCACGAAAAACGACTTATGCATAAATCGATGACCGCCGGCGAAACCGTCATACCAGGCTAATAGGACTGTTTTATACAAACGTTCAAAAAAAATATTAACAACAACATAGAAAATTTTTGCATATGCACCGGGGATACACATGAGTGACGCTATTTGGATGTTGCTGTACGACGTAATGCCAGAAAACGAAATAGAATATCTTTCATGGTTTCACAATACGCATATCCCCGAAAAACTTGCCCGACCTGGCTATAACTGGGCGGGTCATTACAAAAACGGAACGCGCTATGCTGCATTTTTTGGCGGTACCAATAGTAGAGTTTTTTTCGATCCTAATCCGACGCAATTAAAACTTCAGCAAGACGACTTAACACGCCAAATGGTCGCATTACGAAACAAACCATTGAGCCTAATTTTTTGTCACGAATGGAGTTGCGAAGGCACCGCGATTACAAAACGGCCAGGTCACGCATGTGAAATTTTAATCGGAAACGCAGAACAGGACGAAAAATATAATACTTGGCTAGCCCAAAACTTCCTACCCGCCTTTAGCAATGCAAATGGCGCAGTGCGAGCGAGAAAACTACTCTGCACATCCGGCCCAGTAAGGCATGGTCTCATAACTCAATTTGACACATTGGAATCGTTAAAAGCCTTTAATATCTCATGTCCCTACCAACTCTCTGGCACATTTGATACGCCCCTTACTGCCAAACGCCTCTGGCCTGTGGCAAGCTAAGGTTGTAAACTAATTAAATCAATTTTGTTAAGAGGTTAGCGATGGACCATAAAAGACGTACCGCTTTAATTACCGGATCAGGACAAATGATAGGACGGGGAATTGCACTTCGGTTAGCCGAAGCGGGATTTAATATCATTTTGAACGGTTCCAAGAATGCGGATGCTTGCGAAGCGGTGGCAGAGGAATTAACTGCATTTGGTGTCGATACACTTATCGCGATGGGAAATGTGGGCGTAAAAGCGGATACGAGCCAAATAATAAAGGCAGGCATAGATAAGTTTGGCTCTATAGATGTTCTCGTAAACAATGCTGCAATACGACCTCATACCGCGTTTCTGGACGTCACCGATGCCGAGTGGGATGAGGTCCACGATATAAATCTTAAGGGGCCACTCTGGATGATTAGAGCCTGCTTGCCTGGCATGATAGAAAAGAAATGGGGTCGCATAATTAATTTCACCGGCATGATGGCTCAGAAGGGTTATCAGGGTGCAG
This sequence comes from uncultured Rhodospirillaceae bacterium, assembly GCA_913043025.1. Taxonomy (GTDB): domain Bacteria; phylum Pseudomonadota; class Alphaproteobacteria; order UBA8366; family UBA8366; genus UBA8366. The sequence goes on along the minus strand of CAJWLM010000010.1, from coordinate 87,013 downwards.
CCGCCGTTGCGTCCTCCAAGCATGCAAATTGGGGATTGATAAAATCGTTGTCCGACGAATTTGGCCAATACGGTATCACAGCAAACATTATTTCCCCGGGGACTTTCCCTGGAGATGATTTCGATGTCGAAACGGATGAACGCCGTAAAAAATTAAGAGACGAAAATCCGTTACGCCGACTTGGTCTAACAACAGAAATAGGTGGTTTAATAGCGTACCTATGCTCCGAAGATGGAGCATTTATGAATGGCCAGATGCTGCAAATAAATGGTGGGGTCGTTGTTCAGTTCTAAGAGAAAGTTCACGATAAGGTTCTATAGCGGCAACAGCGGCATGGGAAATGAGCGCCCTCAAGACTGCTGAGTTTTCAAAAGCCCAATAAAATCCTTTTAAAGGGAATGTGTTTTTTTACATTTTACCGAGAAGATGGCTGCGCTGTGGTGTTACGAGTTTTAACGCCTAACACGGATATAAAAGTACTTCGCTATCTTTTCGCATCCTCCAAAATCATAGCCGCACCTTTTTCACCGATCATAATAGCGGGGGCATTTGTGTTCCCCGATGTCACGCTTGGCATTATGGACGCGTCTACCACTCTTAAACCTTCAACTCCCCGCACTTTTAAGCGCGGATCCACAACCGACATCGTATCATTACCCATCTTGCAAGTGCCCACCGGATGATAAATTGTGACGCCCCTCGCCTTGGCAAACTCAATGCAATCTTCAGCTGTTTGAACAGGTTTACCAGGTATATCCTCACCAAGCGAGTGTTGGCGGAGCGCATCTTGTTCAAAAATTTTCTGCCCTTTTTTGATACCCGACAACATCACTTGGATATCGTCCTCAACACCGAGATAATTTGGACGTATAACGGCTTTCTTGAATGGGTCTGGAGACCCCGCCATAACAGTACCTCTGCTTTGAGGACGAACGGGACATATAGAAAGTGTCATTCCGGGCGATTTATCTAACTTTCCTACAATTTTTATCGAAGAACTGGCAGGCGCGAATAGCAATTGCAAATCAGGACTAGCTAACCCTTCACGACTATCGCAAAAAACCATCGCGCTAGTAACACCAAATGTTAAAGCACCATCCCCGCGAACTATGTATTTTATCACCTCAGGAACCACACGAATAGAATCTGCTATTTGATTTAAGGTCAAAGCTTCCTTTACTTTGTGCACTAGGCGTACAACAAAATGGTCACTGAGGTTCTCGCCAACCCCGGCACAATCATGCAGCACTTCAATACCAAGGCTACGCAAGTGCGGCGCTGGTCCAATACCGGAAAGTTGAAGAATATGCGGGGAGTTGATCGATCCACCACAACAAATCACCTCTTTATTTGCTCGTATTTCCATAATTTTATCGCCAACTTGGTATGAAACACCCGCACATCTCTTCCCGTCAAATATTAACTTCTTCACATAAGCTTCTGTAATAATTTCTAAATTTTTTCTGTTCTTGGCTGCCTTTAAAAAACTTTGTGATGTGGAAGCTCTGAAGCGGTTATCGCGAGTGTTTTGGGAATATGTCACTCCGGCTTGTCGCCTTCCATTGTAGTCTTCGTTGAAAACATGTCCCGCTTGTTGCGATGCTTCTACAAATTTATGCGTCAGTGGAAGTATGTTTTTGTAGGGTTCAACCGCAAGCAAACCACCCTTAGAACGAAATTCATTTTCTCCATTCCCCCTAAAATCCTCAGATTTTTTGAAAAATGGTAAAACATCCTCGAAACTCCAGCCTGTGCAGCCCGCCTGAGCCCAGGTATCATAATCATTTGAGTTACCTCTCACATAAAGCATTCCATTTATCGAGCTTGATCCACCCAACACCTTACCGCGGGGCCAGTAGACTTTGCGACCTCCCGTCATTTCCTCTGGCTCTGTTTCATAATTCCAGTTTAATACCGGATGATGTTGCAAGGAACGTAACCCCGCTGGAATATGAATCATCGGGTGATTGTCTTTTGGGCCTGCTTCTAAAAGAGCAACAGTGGCTTTGGTTTCTGTCAAGCGGCTTGCAACAACGCAGCCAGCAGACCCCGCCCCGACGATAACATAGTCAGCAACTCTGATCATACCCCCCCCCCAATGAAGTCATTTCTCCACATAATACATGAAGTAGAGGTAAAAACGCTAGATAACCGATGAAAGCGACATTTAAAGCACCATGTAGTTGTGAGTAATGATTATGCTATGAGAAAATGATGCTATAAATAGACACAAATACTAAACCTTATCTTTTGGATTATCGGATATGTTCCCATACCTTACCTTTACTATTGGCTCCGCAATGAACTGCGATATTCATTTAAATCATTCGACTGTTTCTGACATTCATGCAGAGCTTGTGGTGTCATCTAGTGGCAAACTATTCTTGACCGACAGAGTGAGTGAGGCGGGCAGTTTCAAAAAAGAAAATAAAAAGTGGGTCAATTTCAAGCAAACTTACGTAGACGAAGATACCGAAATTCGGTTTGGTAAATACAAAACCAAAGGGCAATCAGTATTGGCCATGATTGCGCCCAATGGGATACGTGCTAAATTTGAGGAATACGAAAATTCCATTCTTACTTCTTTATCGGCTAGCAATAAACCTCACTACGACCCAAAAAATGACCTTCCCACAGGTCAAGTGAGGCGCTCTATTCATACCGGAGAAATTATTTCAGCGAAGGAGAAATAATGCGAAAGCTAGATCTTGAGGGAGATAGCGAAACCCGTATCATCGGGGCATTAATAGGCGTTTTTTTCTCGATTGCATTGCTATTGGTATTTCATTTTTTGCTCGAAGGTATTGCCGAACGTCTGTTAATTGACCGAAACTTCGCGACCTACCCTTTAACAGTTCAAAATGTCATGTGGGTTGTTTTTGCAATAGGCTTTTCAGAGCTTTGGGTGCGGCATACCGTAAGCAATCGAGAAATGAGTGTGCTGCGGCGGCAGTTCCTGCCAGAGGATAGGGAAACAGTGCTTAGGTCAGAAGATTTAGGCCACTACTATCAGCTCTCCATCCGCGATGAGAGTACCCAAGACTGTTTCCTTACACGCCTGATTGCAAGAGTGATACTTCAATTTCAATCAAGCCGCTCGGTAGACCAATCGAATGCATTATTAAATTCTAGCATTGAGCTATACCACCACGAGGTCGATCTCCGCTATAATATGTTGAGGTATATAGTATGGCTCATTCCAACATTGGGCTTTTTAGGTACTGTTATTGGCATTGCCATCGCGCTAGAGGGAATCGCTGATATGCGGCCAGACGATGCAACGCTATTACGAGTTTTAACGACCAAACTTGGTACCGCTTTTTTTACCACATTACTAGCATTAGCAATGTCAGGAATACTCGTGTTCCTGATGCATATTGTACAAGGCCGTGAGGAACGGGCTTTAAACCTCTCTGGTCAGTATTGTCTCGATAACCTTATAAATCGTCTATACGAACGGTAATCCATAATTGGCAACAGGAAATTCTGATGAAACGCCGAAGTCGCGAAGTCGTCATTTTCAGTATGTCCGCGCTAGACTTGTTTGCATCTGCACTTGGAGCATTCATTTTGGTGACGATTGTCTTACTTCCATACTATCTAAAGCATGATGATGTTGTGCGAGATAACAACAAAATGCGCGAAAAAATTGTCGAATTAGAACAAACCGTCTCGACATCAGTAAGCAAGGCAGAACTCGAAGAGGCACAAAAACAAATTGACCGACTTCAAGCGAAAATACAAACGAGTAATAATTTAAATGAAAGGCTGCGTGCTGCAGAAGAAAGAGCAAGGCAAGCAGAGAAAAAAATTGCAGCTGCCGAATCCTCAGCGGATAAAGTAAAGGCTGATCTAAATGAAGCTCGAAAAGAAGCCAAACGTCGAGTAAAGTTTGCTCTTCTTGGTCTAGCTACAAATGCCCAAAGTTTCGTAGTTGTTATGGACATGTCTGGCAGTATGAAAAAATTTAGAAATATTACACTTCAAACAATGCAGAAGATACTCGAGCCCATGAGCGAAAAGGAAAAGCTTGGAATCATTGGTTTTCATGCGCCGGGCACTAAAGCATTTTATACCGTTCAGTTGCCACGTTGGCCGAACCGAGGGATAGCGCCAATGTTAAACCAAAATAAGGGAATTGCTATGAATTTTGTCCGTAATATGATGGGGCGGGTTGATGGAGGCACTCCAACAATGGATGGATTAATGGCAGCACTTCAATATAATGTTGATGCGATTATTCTAATGACCGATGGACAACCAACGGTGCCAAATCGTAATTGGCGACAGGTCATTCAAAATATTACCCGACGTAATGGTGGCCGGAAAGAAATTCATACCGTAGCCATCGGTAATTTTTATGAGCGCCCCACATTTGTTACTTTTTTAAGTCAACTAGCTAGGGCTAATGGAGGTAAATTTACCGGAGTTGCCCTACCATGACGTTTCTTTCACTATTATGCCAAAAGAGAACATCATGAATGATCGTTTTTTTTTCGAAATAAAATCCAGTGCTCTTGAAAATAATGGTGTTGTTATTGGCTCTGATAAGGAGCTTTGCGATTATGTTGCAAATGCCCCCGAAATTTCGCGTCGCCATGCACGTCTATCTGTGAGTGGAGCTGAATTTTTAATTGAAGATTTGAATAGTGAACTTGCCATAGTTGTTAATGGGCGACAACTTAAGCCCTTTTGTCCAACTCAAATTACCCCTCAAACAATCGTAAAGATTGGTGAAACAGAAATAGAATTTAAAATTGTTCCCGACAAAGATCCTCTTGACTTGTCTTCGACAGTAGCTGGGGCACCACTGCGACATTCACAGAAGTCCAAGTTGGGTATTCTGGCAATGGTGATCCTTTTTGGGGTGCTTTCGATCGGGGCTGTTGCTGGAATGGGGTTTGGTTATCAGTACTATCAAACATGGAAGACTGAGGAAGGGATTTGGCTTAGAGCTCTTAATTCAAACCAAATCAATGATTTTACGGCATATATCAGCGCTTACCCGGAAGGTCGGTATCGAGAGGATGCCATTCGAGCAATAGAGCAGGTTCAACTTGACAGGAAGAAAGCAGAACTTGCAGCAGATAATGCCACATTCGAATTGTCCAGAGAGGTCAACACTATATTTGCATTTGAAACCTACATTCGGTTGTATCCAAAGGGCATTCATATAGAGAGGGCAAAGTCAGAACTCGCACGTTTGCAAATCGAAAAAACACGCGAAGAAAAAGCGGTAGCTGAGAGGGCTGCGTGGGCCATAGCGAGCAAAGCTAATACGCGTGCCTCTTATGAAAAGTACCTAAAAGACTTTCCCGGCGGCCCTAATTCCGATGATGCCAAGACAGCCATTAAGTCAATCATAAAAGCTGAAGCCGAACGTAAAAGTCGTTTAGCAAGAGCCGAAGCAAAACGACAAAAAATGCTACAAATTAAAAGCGCCTTCGAAAACGCCCGCAAAGAAGATACCGTTGCTGCCTATCGGATATTTTTGAGGCAATTTCCCGGCAGTGATAAAGAGGCAGCTTGCCGTAATTTCATAGGGTTCTTATATGCAAACGGAAAAAGCGTTGCCAAAGACGCCGCCGAAGGGATTAGATGGTTTAAAGAAGCAGCCGAATTGGGACATACCGAGGCCATGATGAACCTTGCATATCATTATCGCTATGGTCTTGGTGTTCAAAAAAATGCAAGCACAGCAGCACAGTGGTATAAAAAGGCTGCCGCAGCAAAACACCCCTATGCTAAGCTACACCTCAATGATTTAAAAAAAGAAATAGAAACTCCATAAACACCCCCATTAAATAAATTAGGGTTATGAACACCAATCATACAGAGCACGCCATATCAGAGACACTGGGTTCTTTATGATTCTGCGCTAATTACAACTTTCAATGCCTCTTTGGCCATCATCATCCTCAGTGCTTTTTCTGCATGCTTTATCGGCATTTTCGCACTTAATAACAAGTCGGCGGGAAATCTTGATTGAGCTAATAACTTTAGCGCCCTACGCACAGTGTCAGGCCGATGGTGGTAAACACCCTTCACCGTAATTTCACTATAATGCAAGAGATGAGCGTCCAAAGACACCTTTGTTTGAGGCTTACAACCGCCAAATAAATTGACGATTCCTCCTGGCCTCACCGTAGAAACGGCGTCCTCCCAAACGGCAGGCTGACCTGTTGCATCAATAGCTACCCAGGTTCCTTCCTTATTTTGGCACAGTGATTTAACCACGTCAGCTTGGCCACCATCGCGCTTTATCTGAATAACTTTCTTAGCGCCCATTGCCTTCCCAACATCAAGCCGAGACTGATTAGGGTCAGCTAGAATTACACTAAAGCCTAAATCAGCTAACGCCCCGACAAAAAGAAGTCCAATAGGACCACCCCCATATACAGCAATCTCCGATCCTATCTCATAATTTTCTAAGTTACACGCATCGATACCATGAAGCACGCATGCAAGAGGTTCAGTTAGCGCAGCTCGAGAGAAATTTAGTTTATTAGGAATTTTATGTGTGCTTCGTGAGACGAAGCGCTCAGGAATTAGCAAATACTCTGCATAGGCTCCGTTGAGATACTGAAGATCACGACATAAATTTTCACGATGCATGTTGCAATAATCGCAGTCAAGGCAGGGCGAGGAATTTGCTACTACTACAGCATCACCTTCCAAAAATTTTTGCACGCCTTTCCCGACGGCTTGAACTCGTCCTGACACCTCATGTCCAAATAATGTAGGGACATGAAGCATTCGCGCGTGTCCCCCTTGGCGAAATACCTTCACATCGGTCCCGCAAGTGGTTGCCGCTTCGACAGAAATCAATAATTCCCCCTTACTTGGCGGAACAACTGGAACCTCCCTTATTTCAATTTGCTCCGGTCCCATGAGCATTGCAACGATCATATTTTTTGGTAAGGTCATAGAGAGCCCAATGATGCCTTTGATGGTGTAAACAGAACTTTTAACGCTTTGCGATTATGCACAAGGGAAACGCCCTTTTCGAAATCATCTAATGGCATGGTGTGCGTGACCAATAAAGATGGGTCAAGTCGACCACACTTGATTAAGTTGAAAATTGCAGATTGCTCAGCAAGAGCACCAGAATATGTACCGACAATGCGGCGCTCGAACTTAAAAACGCTATTAAGATCAATCTTTGCATGTTCTTCATTTGATGCATGAGCAAAAAGCACCACCGTCCCGCCGTGGCGTGTTAATTCTATAGATGAACCCATTACCACCGAACCACCAACTGTATCAAAAACAGCATCGGCATTAATGTTTTGAGCTAAAAGATTAGCCTTTCCCGGAGTTAAAACCTCATGCGCACCCAACTTTTCAGCAAAAACCCGCCTTTCAGATACAGGGTCAATAATTATTACTCTGGTCTCTGGCATCTCAGCTCTTAATACCAACAAGTGCAATAATCCCATGGGCCCAGCACCCTGAATTACAACAAGATCGCCGCTGCCAATCCCTGAACGGCGAATACTTCTTAAAACACAGGCAGCGGGTTCCAAGAAGACTGCGGCCTTGTCCGATATCTCACCACTAAGAATATAAGCAGCAGATGTAACAGCACGGTCGCCTATCACCATCGTGTCAGCAAACCCGCCTGGAGCGATAAGATTTTCACGAAACACTTCACACATTGTCTCGTTACCTTTTTGGCAAAAGGAGCAATCACCGCAAGACACGTGATGAGGAACAACAATACGGTCACCGACAGCAAAATGCTGAACACCTTTGCCTAACGAAAGAACATCACCAACAACTTCATGTCCAAGAACAGAACCAGGCTGCTCATTTCCAGCCGAAAGCTTGTAAAGATCCGTTCCGCACAAACCAACAACGCGCAGCCGCAACAGTAATTCTCCAAAGTCAGGCGACTGTTCTGGTCTCGGTTCAAGACGTGTTGCTGAACCTCCAGCACAAGCAACTACATTATTAGGAGAAAATACCATTAATAGGGCACAAACTGGTTTACAGAAGATATCAACTTTCTCTCCACCGCGATTGCAACAATTACACTTTAACGTCACACTGCGTATATGTAAGAAAATTGGGGAATACAAGAATGAAAATCGTAAACTATGAAGTAATCGTTCTGAATGTGCCGGAAGACGACCCCCTGGCTAACATGCCCGAAGAGCGAGGACGCACAAGACCCGTCGTTGCACTAAAACTCAGAACTGATGATGGAATAGAAGGCATAGGCATAACTTTCTATGGTGGCAGATTGACTGCAACTCTCAAAAAAGCAGTCGAAGAGCTTGCTGAAATGACAATTGGTGAAGACCCGGCAATGATTGAACACATTGCAAAAAAATTTCGATCGTCAACAGGCGATCCTTTTGGATCATCTGGGATTTTCACCCTCGCGCACTCAGCTATTGATATAGCCCTGTGGGATATAAAGGGCAAATCGGTCAACATGCCATTATGGAAGTTGTTAGGTGGGTATCGTAAACAAGTTCCAACATACGCGTCAGGATCTCTTCGACGCGGACTTACCGACGATCAAGCGCAGGAAGCCGCTGCAACACTTATTTCAAAGGGCTTTAGAGAAATGAAAACTCAGATGGCACTTCCGGGGGCACCCTCTCCAAAAGATGAAATCCGTCGAATTCAGGTAATTCGCGATGTAATCGGCCCAGAAATAAAATTAATGTGCGATATCAATCAACTATGGCGACCTGAGCAAGCAATAGATATTGGTAAAAAGGCTGAGGGAGTGGACCTCTTTTGGCTTGAAGACGTAACACGCGCGGATGATTATGATGGGTTAGCGCGTGTTACAGCGGCACTGAACACGCCTATTGCTGGCGGCGAATATCTTTACGGTACTGTACCTTTTCACCATATGATCCAAAAACATTCTGTTGACATAGTCATGGTTGATATTATCCGTGTTGGCGGCGTTAGTCAGTGGATGAAAGTTGCCGCAATGGCTGAAGCAGCTAATTTGCCTATTGTTAGCCATGTGATGCCAGAAATACTGGGGCATGTAGTCGCAGCATGCCCTAATGGCCTTACGGTCGAATATATGCCTTGGATGCTGGAGCTTTACCAAGAAACGCCTGAAATTGAGGACGGATATTTGCAATTAACTGAAAAACCCGGATTAGGTTTACAGTTTGAGGAAAAAGCATTGGCAACATTCGCCGCTTAATTAATAATTTATGGCGAGGATCGAAGTTAACCCTCTAATGAGGGGTCCTACTGGAATTTGGCCAGCAAATCCTGGATGACTTATCTAGCGGATCTAATCCAATCAGAAATCCTATTCACTGTTTCCTTTTCAATACCTAAAAAGCCATGATGTGATTTTGATTTGCAAGCATGCTCTTCCCATCCTGCTTCGCCGCCCTCCATCGTTGCAAATTTTTTCTGCGGAGAATTTTTGAGTTTGTTAAAGAAATATTGTGCGTCATCGTATAACGTCACATAGCAATTATCGTCTCGATGGTGAATTACCAACGACGGTATATTGATCTCTCCGACTTCTAAATCGGTAACCTTTGGTTGACCGCGGTTCCCCGTATCCACAACACTGGCTGCAAAAACTAAACCTGTGGGCTTTTGAGTTCCCTCTAGCTTCAATCCGGCATTTGCAATCGAAATGGACCCACGGCTATGGCCGATCAACCATACATCAACCTGATACCTCAATTTAATTTCTCGTACCAACTTTCCTACATCTTCAGCGTGCGTGTTCGAAAGCCTAAAGTCCCAGTCATCGGCATCCTCGGGCATGCTGTAAATTCCCACCAAAAATCCGCTATTTACAAATAATTTCCGCGACCGGACTAAAAAATTACCGCTCATCCTACTGATGCTGCCATCTTTTTCAAATCCAACCATCCCGTGCCCACCGGCAAATAATATTACCGCCTGTTTTGGCTTGGCAGTTGGCTGAAGCAGCAAAAGGCTGTGAGACGATCCCGGGCGTAGTTCTTGCTGAATAATCGTCTGCGCGGATAATTTACTGGACCATAACGGGAAAAGAAAGATTACTAAAACCACTAAAAAGGACGACCTTAATTTTTGAGCGGCAAAAAACCCCCGGATCACAACTTTATCTCCATTTGGTACATCAATGTTTCGATTATTTCCAAAACCAGAAGGATATCTTACAACAATGTGACCGTTGCATGCTGGATATATTTTCCTAAAACGATTGAAGTCTGACTAATTTCCTCGCTAAATCTTCAATTACAACAGCCGCTGGCGCTTTTTAAAATCTCCGGGTCCACCATCTATCGGCTCAAGAGGGGCTGAAAGTAGCACTCCTGGCAAGCAAGTTCCGGCGGGTCTTCCGTCCTCGTTATAACCACGAAGATTTTCATATATTGGCGGCAAATCAGGCCCGTCTCGGCATGCCAAATGAAGCCGCAACAAGTGCCGCCGATTACCGGGCTCAGGATAATCTTCGTAAGCGGTTCTGGAATGAAGAATGTAGTGGTTGCAAACGAACTGTATATCGCCAGGCTTAAAATCCATTTGGAGGTGATTTATCGGATCAGCAGCAAAGGAATCAAACACATTCATCGCCTTCTCAAGTCGGGGTGTTACACGTGGAAGCTCAGCAAACCGTTCAGCTTTGCGGACTGTGCTACGGACATAAGTCGTTAAAACCCTGCCTTTATGGGGGTTAAAGACAGGAATGCAGTACCAAGGACCTTGACCTGTCGGCACTTCTTCTCGTCGATCACGAAAAATAGGCCCCATCAAAACGCGTGCTAAATCTGGGGAAGATTTTACCATTTCATTATAGATTGTTAATGAGCTTACTAATTTACTGATTCCTCCTGACCTTGCTTGCCTAACGCACAACAAGCCAACTACATCAGCCGAGTCAGTATGAAAATTAAGCTCTGTTTTCGATTGATATCCCCGCCCAGTTATTTTTTCACTATCAACGCCTATATCGCAAACGTGGCCAAGCGCGTGCCCTGCTGCATTTTGCGGTATAGCTAGACCGAGATGGACACCTATTCCAAAATATCCGAGCCCCCTCTGTAAGGGCGTAAGACCTTCGGATGGAAAACCACGTAGCAAAACAAAACCAAGTCCGTTGAAAAGATCCTTCCTTAATCTGGCAAATAGGTCAGCCCAACCCGGCAGTTTAAAGTTCTCAACAGTTAAATTCAGAACTTCTAAACCCTCTAATTCTGCACTACGGATTGTTTCCATAAGTTCAGTGATTTGCTGCGGACTTAATACTACCTGCCACTTGTAACGCCGCTGCGCTAGATCTCTCCCATACCAAGCCGAAACATGGGAGATTGGCTTAAGATCCATGTTACAAATCTTTGGACTTACTGGAACAGATGGGAAGTTAGGTTTCATTTTGGGTTTGTATGGCTCACTGTCTTATCGGTTAAAGGTAAATTATGTTCGGGAGGAATTGATGTAAATATTGTCAATCGAGCCAACCTGTTCAAACCAACTTACATACTCCACTCGCTTACAAATTATGTTCAATTCTATGGTGCGTCTAACTCTGCTTGGAAAAATCGATTTCTCTACTTTAACACCGATACCTCGCACATTAAATGACCAGCAGCGACTTCGTATTTTTGCTTTTTTATTACTTCAGTGAATGCGACCGTTAGTGCATCACCAATCACTCGACCCTGTGGACCCTTGGTTTGCTGTATTATTCCAACTACGGTTGAAAGCCCTTCATGCTCTGACAGTGCAAAAGAAATAACAACCCGGCCGTTTTCATTTTGCCTAGCAACACCAAGGCCACTGAAGGCTCTCCCAAGCCACGCTGCATTCATTCGGTAACCATCGCCGCTAGCGATTACTTCAACTCGCGCACCATTAATTGTGAGATGTTTCGGCGAAGTGAGGTTTCCCTCGCAGAGAAAACTATTAACAAACCCGTCATCGGCCCTAAGCAGAGGAGACAAGCCCGTAAGGAAATTTATTGTTAAGACGATAAAAAGTAGTTTCCGTGTAATCATACCCCAGTCAGTACCTTTTTATCCGCATGCAAACCCAAGTTCGCTCCTCTCCCTTACCCCATTTAGCAATATTTAAAACAGTGCGTTTTCCGCCTTTTGGTTTTGCAACTAATTCAGAAGCTATACTAGTCATACGCAAACGATCACCGCTTCCGGAAATATCGCGCAAGTTAATGAGTGCTACAAACGTTCGGGACAGCGCTTCGGTTGTCTTTGATTGAGCCCCAAATGCAACCGCCATTCTACGTTTTTTAAACTCTAGCCTATGAGGGTAATAAACTCCCACACCGATTTTACTGCTCGCCTCATGACCTTTACCATGCGGTTGGCGGGCGCCTTTCCGCATTGTAACAGTCCGGGGACCAGCTTTGCCCTGTTCTTGAAATGGCGTTATGCGCAAAAAAACTTCATTTCGGGTATTTTGCTCACGATTCTTACAGCTATAGTCCCCATCAAAATCACCAAAACTTTGGTCACTTGCTACCTTACGAATAACCGGTGAAAGTATGTAATAACCCATTTTCCTAACGATCGGGGCATTGCCACTAGGAAGCATGCATCTGTTAATATCTAAAGTACCCGTAATCAATTCTCCGGATACTATTGCGGCACACAGATCTTCGTAAGAGCCCCGCATTTCATTGTAACTGAATTTTTTATCAAACTCAGCATTAGCCTTATGCCAACGTCCTGTATACTCAGAATGAAAAACAAGCACCTCGTACTTTTTTTCTCGAGTAACCGTGGAATCTACAACTAATAGGCAAGAGCGAGCCTGGGGTATAGCATTGCCGTTTTTAAACACTACGTCACGCAGTCTTTTCATGGTGCCAAACACGTAGCCGGTTTGTTCATAATAAACCCTACAGACGTAATGCGATTTTTTTCTTCTGGTTAAAAATGCATCTGGCGGTACATCATCCTCAGAAGCCACCCATTTAACTATGGGTAAAACTTGGGGCGGGAAAAAACCCGATGAGTCGCCTTTCCAACGTAATACATCAAATGTAACACTCACAGGAACCGGGTTTTCCTGCTGGGCAGTATAAGGAATAGTGCATATATCTCGTGCAAGACGCCCAACTACATAAAGGCCACGTTCAACTTCAACTCTGCAAACGAATGTCTTTTCTAAGGCCGAATGAGAGGCAACAACCATTGTTTTGGATAACGCTTGCGGGTCATGAAGCTGCCAAGATGCTTCAAAACCTCTATTAAAGGCGAGAACTTGATATTCCTCGTGCCGAATGCGGATTCCACCAACCCCAATATTACAGCGCAAATCTGCCGTATCACTTGATAATGTTCCAGTAAACCAACCCCACTTTGAGTGTCTGACTCTGCAAATATAAACAGGCTCACTGGAACCACTTTCCTTCCCCATCCTGTAAGCACTTGAAGGAATTTTGTTCTGTGCTTTTATCCAACTAATTGGCGCCTCATTTAATGTTGCAAAAAGTAAATTTTTTCTTTTTGTGAAAAGCTCCTTTTTGCTCAAGGAGAATTCAGCTGTTTTACCCATATGAATATTTCTCAAAGATCCGTCGCGTTTTCGAATTAGCAACACTTCATTTTTGCTGCTCGACTTAGTGGTGCGTACACCACGAGCACTAAATTCGCAGACACGAGAATCCTCTAACAACCTGCCAAAAAACCAGCGGCCATAGGCTCGGGTGCGACAAATGGAAAAGTTAGCGGGCGTTTTTACAAATACCCCATGATCCGTAAGGTTCGATTTGTTAGATTTGTGCCACGATGCGAAAAAATCACTGGAAATACTCAAAACAAGATAATGTTTTGTCCATTTAGAGGTCCTATTTTCGCTATTAAAATAAGAGCACACATAGTTTTTGCCCGCAACCAAAGTGCCGGGATTACCTCGTTTTACGCAGATCTGAAATTGTTTTCCTCCGGGCATTAGGTAAGCACCTTTAGGAATACTTTGGTTTGCTTCGACCCAACGAACCGGATTTGCCAACAGAAAACTGGAGGGAATGAAAAGTGCCCCAAATATCGCCCCCGCAAGTACGAACGCGTAGCGATTCTGTATCGTTGAACGGCTTGTCATGCATTTATCCGAAAATTACAAAATACTGAATACCACCAGACACCCCTGTCTTTAAAATAATGGCACGAAATAAACGCAATCATGACTATTGCTGATTACGAACAACCAGAGCAACGTGTGCCACTGATGCCTTTTGAAACATAGCACGTTTGACTGGATAAGATTTTTTCCTGAGGTCTACATCACTAACCTCTGTACCAATGTCATTTTTGAGTATTATAATTTCAATATGCCCTGCTGAGTACTTTCTCAGACTTCTAATTGGATAGGACTATCAGATCTAAAATGCTTTCCAATTATTATCAGACCACAGGTCAGAGATCAAAAAAGTATAGCGGGATAATGCAAATCCGCCTTATCAATTATTGTTAAAAAACTTATCCAAAGCAGAGTTATAAGATTCTGGATCCTCTAGGTAAGGCGAATGCCCTAACTTTGGGAAAACTAATTTTTCTGCAGTTGGCATCGTGTCTAATAGACGTTTATGGCCCTCGGACGGGCCTAACCTATCGGCGCCGCCATGAAGAATGAGCGCTGGCGTCTTGCAACCAGATAGCCGCGAACGATTATCAGCTTGCTGGCACATTGCAGCATTAACAGGGAAGTACTCTGCACTGGTTTGAGCAACGACCGAAGCAATTTTATTTTTTAATGCGACCGAAGCTCCGTCTGTTGTCATCTTTTCTGCTTGCATCCGGCCGTATTCTATAGGTGTTACCTGAGCACGTTCTTTAATACGAATTTGATAACGCTCCGCTAGCGGTTCTTCTATCGGACGTGCTGCGCCGGTATGAGTGCAAGAAAACACAATTGATCGCACTCGTTCAGAATATTTACCTACAAAAGCACCACCAATAATTCCTCCCATTGAATGACCTACAATACTAACCTTTTCTACAGCCAACGCATCGAGTAAAGCTGCAAGCCCTGCTGCATATACTTCTATCCTGCCTTCCCTCGGCATCGATTTCCCGTAACTTGGAGCATCCCACGCTATAACGCGATACCGTGATGCAAAAAAAGGAAATTGATAGCCCCAGATACCGGAATGAATGTTTATTCCATGAAGAAAAATTAAAGCCTCTCCGCAACCTGCTTCGCGATAGCTTATGGCACCACCTGGCACTTTTTTTATCGAAAGTTCAGGGACAATAAATTCGCTCATTCCAGAAATTTCCTCGGTTTTTGTGTTCAAGCAATGAACGAAGATATTATTTTCAAACTTGCGACGTATCGTTAGGAAATTGCCGTCGTTTTTTGTAGCGTGTATGGTCCGAAATATAAAATTCGGGAAAATCAGTCTTTAACTGAAACCCACTTCTCCCATGAAAGACCATCGATGAGCAAATCTGTTATTGCAGCCCCACCAATCCCATCCAAAGAGAGTATAACTTCTCCCCTTTTGTTTACGACTGCCTGTTCTAACTTCCGCGCGTGCTTCTGAGGAATATAGAATCTATCCAGACCTGTTTCAAAACGACCATTTTTACAAACTCCTTTCAAATATTTTCGGCATTCTGCTGCCTTTGGTCGTGCACCCAAAATCTTTTTCGGTGCAAAACAAATATAAGTCTTTTTTTCATGCTGGTTTTTAGAACCGGTACAGAGCGCCTCAAAACCAAATTCGATGCGGTAGGCCAAGTAATGGCCGGCCAGCAAATCTCGAGGGTCAAACCCACGAATGGGCAAGGTGAGTTTTTGACCTTGAGTAGCAACCCACACGTTCCACAACACAAATCCGGCCAAACATAGTATAGGAAAAATAAGGGCCGCGACAAAACGATACTTGCCACTCATTTATCCACACCCTCCAGCCAAGACATAACATTATGACGCTTCCTATACCAAACGAGAGTTGTCAGTAAAATTAATACACCAACGCATATCAATCCGACTGCAGTGATGGCTAACCCCCCAAAAGCGTCAATGTAGAATGTTAACATTCTGATCCCAATCAGTACCAACAGAAATTGAGCCGCGCCGCGCCGACCAGCACGAGCCATATCTGTTGCGCAAAACCCAAATAACAAAATTATAAAAACCGATCCAAGGTATGGAACACCATTGGTTAGGCAAGCGAGAGCAAGAAAACACAAGTAAATTCCTAACTGGGCACCAATCAATATCAAACGTGCACGGGGAAATATTTCCCAAAACCAAGCGAGTGCGAATACGAACAATGAAAGTAACGTCCCAAATGATACCATTAACGAAGCACCGGACAATTCGTCCTTATTTGTCGGATTAGCGGCTTCCCAACTCAAGCTTATGTCAAAAATAACTATTGCGCTAAACCACGCAAACACTGTTATTACACGGAACGCCCATTCAAAATTATCAAAGCGCTTAAGTTTGTTGAGCGCTACTAGCCCAATCGCTGTAGTTATCGGTAATATGCCTACTAATCCGATTACGGTCCTTTGATCTAGCCAGCCAAGCTGGTCCACCCACTCAACGATCGGTATTACGAGACCAACCACCAACATAACCCATAACCAAAGAGCAGGGACCAGACGAAACTGAGCCATAACTGTTATGGGTGCCACAATAAGGCCCCAAAACAGCAATGCATGATCTAGCCTGCCCGAAAGATTAAAGGTCTGACTAATTAATCCAATGGCTGCAAGACAGGCTATTAGAAATGCGAATATGAATAGTTCGGCCCCTGTACAATTATTCCGCATTTTCATTGCCCAGGCCCCAAGTGCAATGGCAGCCAAAAGCACGAATGTTAGCCCAAGTATAATTACATCGGGGATGTTTTCCCAATGCGAAGCAACCAGTGCAATAACCCCTATCCCTATTGAAGTAACTGCAAGACCAAGCAGTCCACGCAATAACCAGCTGGGTTGTCCAGCTTCAAATTTCTCTATTGCGACGACTTGCTGCTCATCTATTAGACCCGCCCTGCACCACTTATTTAAACGTCGTGTGAGTCTAGCCATTAGCGTTTAATAGGCTATTAAAAATAAAACCGATGCTCACTAATCATCACGACTAGTGACTTCAAGTAAGTGATACCCGAATTGAGTTTTAACTGGGCCTTGGACCTCGTTAATTGGCGCAGTAAAAACGACCTTATCAAACTCCGGCACCATGGCTCCAGGCCCGAAGGAGCCTAATCCACCCCCGCTAGCGCCTGAAGGACACGAAGAATGCTCTTTTGCCACATCAGCAAAATCTTCTCCATTTTCTATTTTCTCCTTGAGTTCGATGCAAAGTTCTTCACTATCCACCAAAATATGACGCGCTTCAGCTTGTGCCATTCAGCACCTCCTTAAAGAAACAAATTTAAACATTTATACTTACTGAATAGCTTGTTTGGGTGCCTGCGTCTAACACTCAAATAAAGGTGCTTAGTTTGCAAAAGTTTCTTTTTCATAAAACTCAGTTTCAACCCGAATGAGGTAGTCATGGGCTATGCACACCATCACCCACCAAATTTAATCAAAACTTTTTATGACACCTTCTTTCTCTAAGCTTTCAATATCAGTGACACTTAGCCCGAGCAAGTCACTCAATACAGATTGATTATGCTCGCCTAAGTCTGGATAAAACTGCACCTCCGCCATATCATACTCAGACAGTTTAATCGGACTGCGCGGTAATACGATATCACCGAGCCTTGGGTGTTGAAAATGCTTCAACATCCCTCGCGAATGCATGTGAGGGTCTTCCATAACCTCGGAGACATCGCGGATCGGGGCAGACGGTATGTTTTGTTCCCGCAATATTGCAATTGCTTCATTACGAGGATGCAAGCAGGTCCATTTTTCTATGATCTGATTGACCTCTTCGTCTCTTTCATAGCGTTTAAGTCGCGTTTCAAAATTTGGATTTCCCCGCAAATCTTCACGTCCTATAACGGTCAAAATGCGGTCCCAATGTTTTTCAGCTACCGCCGTCAACACTAAATATTTTTTATCTTTACAGATGTAACGACCATATGGCGAAGTTTGTGAACCAGATTTGTCACCTCTTCGAGGGCTTTGCTTCCCCGTGCGGAACACATTATTAATCTGTGATGTTAGAACAAAGTACAATGACTCGATCATTGCACTTTCAACCAATGTTCCTTTTCCTGTCTGCCCTCGCGCAATCAGTGCTTGTAAGATACCAGCATGCAGATGTGTACCGCCTAAAAAGTCCACCGGCGTGCCACCCGCTCGAGCTGGGGGGCCATTAAATTCGCCGGTGATACTCATTAAGCCACCGTCAGCCTGAACAGTATGGTCCATAGCCAAAAAATCTCGATCTGGCCCTGTCAATCCATAACCGGTGCCACTAGCATAAATTAATTTAGAATTGATTTTCTTTAATTCTTGATATCCAACACCCAGTCGGTCCATTACTCCCGGAGCAAAATTTTCTATAAGAACATCAGCATCCTTCACCAATTTCTTTAAGATTTTTGTACCCTTTGTTTTTTTTAAATTCAGGGTAACACTTTGCTTGTTGGAATTAAGCATAGCAAAATTCATAGGTGGAACGTCGGAACTCTCATGTCTTCGTGTCCGTTCACCAGAAAGCGGCTCAACTTTAATAACCTCGGCACCTGCCATCGCCATAAGGAATGAACAATAAGGACCTTGATAAATTTGGGTGAGATCGATAACGCGTATACCCGACAATGGTTGCATTTGCTTTTCCCCTAATAGTTT
Source organism: uncultured Rhodospirillaceae bacterium (assembly GCA_913043025.1). Taxonomy (GTDB): domain Bacteria; phylum Pseudomonadota; class Alphaproteobacteria; order UBA8366; family UBA8366; genus UBA8366. The sequence continues at coordinate 68,303 of CAJWLM010000010.1, read as the reverse complement.
ATAAAATATGCTAAAAGCATATTTAGTTATTTGTTACAGAGTGCTTATATGCAGACAAGTTTTTCGGTCGTCTGAAAATTTAATACCCGTATGTTTCATTTAGCACTGTGGAAAGTTTGCAATCTTTTTTAAAAAAACGGGCGAAACAAAATTGGCTATTAGAGAGACTATTACGCTGAATATTTTCACAGATTTCATATGACCCTGGTGCTATTTGTGCACCGGGCGTGTAAAGGAATTGACCAAACTTCACAAACTAAACGTACGCTGGCTCTTTTTTCCATTGCATCCGGACACTCCTGCTGAGGGGAAAGCTCTTACTGAGCTAAGCACATACCAAGGCGTCGATCTTAGAGCACGGCAAGCCGACATGAAAGCTCGTATGGACAAAGCCGGGTTACCATACGGTGAGCGAACGCACACTTATAACAGTCGTTTGGCTCAAGAACTAGGCAAGTGGGCTGATACTCAAAAAAATGGTGCATCTCTTCATTATGCCATTTATGAAGCATATTTTGTTGATCGTAAAAACATTGGGCAAAAGCAACTTCTTTTAGATTTAGTAAAAGCCAATGGGCTTTCATATGAAGAGGCAAAAGTCGTTCTTGAGGAACGTACCTTTAAAGCCGCTGTAGACGAGGATTGGATGCAAAGCCATGCTTTGGGGGTCACAGGTGTTCCGACTTTTATTGCTGGAGGGTATAGTCTTGTTGGAGCTCAGGAGTATGAGACTTTGGTGAGATTTATCGAACATGCAAAGACAGAGGCACCAAAAGCCGATGGAGACTACGTTTAAAAAACTAGCGTAAAAAATTTTTCTAATTTTTTAAGGTTAATCACTACTTATGAAAAATATTAAGGCTGTCGAATAAAAAAGGCTCGCATGTGGTGGCAAACCAGCACCCTTACAACGCGGGTTAACTTCTGCGCGTTGCGTTACTCGATTAAGGCTAATCCTTAAGAACGGCTTAGCTAGATATAATAATGGCAGTAGGACACAACCCGTTTTAAAGTATAAAGCTATATAGTATAGGATGCTTAATAATGAACACCAACGAAATCACCAGAGTACAAGATTATCTCCGCCAAACTTTTGGCAACAGTGAAATTACATTGCACCCACCGGAAAAAGATACGCTACCAGCTGAATTCTACATTGGTGAAGAATTTCTGGGTGTCATATATAGAGATGTTGACGAGGGAGAAGTTTCATACGCACTCAACATGTCGATTCTCTCGGAAGACCTTCCGCCAGGGGCCTGAGGACTTCAATATGCAAAAAATTGCCATTGTTACAGGAGCTGGGGCTGGCATTGGAAAAAATGCAGCCCTCTCACTATGGAAAGCAGGATATGCCGTAGCCGTATGTGCTCGTAGATTAGAGACACTCAAAGATGCCATCGCTGAAGCTAATGTTGGTGCGGATCTTGCGCTAGGCATGACTGTGGATGTCGCTGATCCAGATGCAATGCGTGCTTTCTTTGATGCAACGATTACGAAATTCGGGCGTTTAGATGTCGTCTTTAATAATGCTGGGCTGAGCGCCCCACCAGTACCAATAGATGAGATGTCAGACGAACAATGGCGAAGAGTAGTCGATACAAATTTGTCAGGTTCCTTTTATGGCATGAGAGAAGGTTTCCGAGTGATGAAAGCCCAATCCCCAAAAGGAGGTAGAATAATCAATAACGGTTCTATTTCTGCTGTTACGCCACGCCCATATTCTGCTCCATACACCTCAACAAAACACGCTATAACCGGACTTACAAAGTCTGGTAACTTAGATGGGCGCGGGCATAATATAGTTGTTTGTCAGATTGATATTGGAAACGCTATCACGCCAATGACCGAGCGCATGGCAACAGGTATTTTGCAGGCTGACGGATCGATGCAGCCAGAGGATCGGCTTGATGTTCAAGAAGTTGGAGACCTCGTCGTACATATGGCAAATATGCCACTCAATGCGAATATTCCATTCGCGACCATAATGGCCCCTGAAATGCCCTTTTTTGGGAGAGGGTAGAAAGCGAATAGCCACAGCCATTGGTCCGACGGTTTCTTTTTGTAATGAGCATGTAAGGTTTGTGTTGCATTACCTAAAAACTTTAAGAGGTAAAACAATGGAACTATTTGTCACTTTATATAAGCTTGCCCGCGTAAAGGGCTATCAAATAGTCACAAAAATATATTTTTAATGTTTTAAACCAAGAGAATCCAAATGACAGAAGAAAAGCAGCAATTAAATGTTCTTGGCACAGAGCTTGAACCATGCGGCATGAATCCCGTTACTGGTTTTTATAGAGATGGGTGCTGCAATACGGGGCCGAATGATGTAGGAACCCACACAGTATGTGCAGTTGTAACCAATGAGTTCTTAGAGTTCTCAAAAAGTCGGGGTAATGACTTAACTACTGCGAGACCGGAATTCAATTTTCCAGGTTTGAAGGATGGTGACAAATGGTGTCTGTGCGCTCTTAGATGGGAGGAAGCGAGGAAAGCCGGAGTGGCACCGAAAATCAAACTTGGTTCGACAAACATAAAAACATTAGAACTTATTAAGATAGAGAGTTTAAAAAAATTCCAAATCGACCTCAACTAGGTAAGAGCTTACAAAGCCTCATTGAATTGAGCTTTAAAACCCAGTGACAGCGGCTACATATTCCATAACAGGCGTGTAAATGCTGTCCGATAGATTATCGACCTCCAGGTTTAACTTTATCTTGTGTGTTAATTTCAAAATCTTCTGAGCTATGACGCTCGTGCAACTGTTCATGAGGCTCACCACGAAGTCTATTTACCATGCGGCCACGTTGGACAGGTGCACGTTCATGAATTTCTTTGGCCCATCGAATAACGTTGCTGTATGAGCCAGCATCGATAAATTCCGCAGCATCATATTGGTTTAAAATCACAAGCCCCGCATACCACGGCCAAATCGCCATGTCAGCGATGGTATAGTCGTCGCCTGCCACATAATGTGTTTCAGCAAGCCTCCGATCTAAAACATCAAGTTGCCGCTTTGCTTCCATAGTGAAACGGTCAATAGGGTATTTGTATTTTTTCTCTGCATAAGCATAAAAATGTCCAAACCCGCCGCCCACGTATGGTGAACTCCCCATCTGCCAGAAAAGCCAATTAATACACTCCGTGCGCTTTATTTTTTCCTCTGGCAAAAATTCATCGAATTTTTCCGCAAGATACAAAAGAATAGACCCAGATTCAAAAACGCGAATGACCGGGTCAGCAGAATAATCCATCAATGCCGGAATTTTCGAGTTTGGATTTACAGAAACAAACCCGCTACCAAACTGGTCCCCATCGGCAATCTTAATCAGCCATGCATCATATTCGGCCCCAGTGTGGCCCTTTGCTAACAATTCCTCGAGCATGACCGTAACTTTTACTCCGTTCGGCGTGCCAAGCGAGTATAACTGTAAAGGGTGTTTGCCGACAGGCAGGTCTTTATTGTGGGTGGCACCCGCGACTGGCCTATTGATTTTAGTAAATCGTGCCTGTTCTTGTCCTTCCCATTGCCACACCTTAGGCGGCTTGTAGATATCAGTCATCATGCAACCTTTGTCTTTTAAAATTTTTATAACGTGGATATACCGATTTCTGTTTCTTAATCTTACATACTGGTATCATTAATTCACCGTGTCATTTGGAGTGCTTCATATAAGCATATTAATGAAGCACCGCTGAAAGTTCACGCGTGGACAATTGCAATAAATGGTAAATGGTCATTTTGATCACCCCCGACGTACCGATGCACCACCATCAATAGGAATTGCAACACCCGTGATAAATTTTGCCTCCTCAGATGCCAAAAACAGGGCACAGTATGCCACATCCCAAGCGGTGCCCATTTTACCCAGTGGCACTTTTGCATCTCGTTCTGCGATTACTTGCTCACGAGTTTTTTCAGCAGTTACTCGGGTATCAATAGCCATTGCTGTGTGCATTAAACCCGGCAAAATTACATTAGCACGGATGTTGTATTGAAAATTCATGTAGGCAAGCTGTTCTGTCATCGCAATAACGCCAGATTTGGAAGTTTTGTATGCAACGTAGGGGTAACTTTCAATAGCGGCCATTGATGAAATGCTTACTATGGAGCCTGCTTTTTGTTTTCGCATAATCGGCAAAACGTGTTTGCACGTCATCACCATTCCACGCAAATTCACATTAATGACATTATCGAAATTTTCTTCTGTAATGTTTTCTATGATGCTATCGCCGCCAGCAAGACTCCATCCAACATTGTTATGTAGAATATCAACACGTCCAAGAACGTTGTGTGCGTCCTTTACCATAGTCTTTAAGGATATTTCACTGGTAACATCCGCGCAAAAAGCAAATGCTTTTCCGCCCTCATCCAGTATCATATCCACCGTATTCTGGGCACGCTCACCATCTTTATCAACTACAGCCACAGATGCCCCCTCGCGGGCGAATAAAACAGCTGTCGCCTTCCCATTACCAATAGAATCGCCTGGCTGCTGCCCTCCTCCAACTACGATGGCTGTTTTATTTTCAAGACGCATGGTGTCCCCTTATTACCTATCGCTAAAATTTCTAACCATATACTAACTCTCCCGCTGGGTTTTTAAAACCTGACAACTAGACCCATAATTTTGGCAAATTCATTTCTGCATGCCCCACAATGATAACCTAAAGGAATTCCCGGGGAGTATTAGATTCAAGAAATTGGATGACCGTATTCCTTTGTACCATGTCAAATTTCGGACGTTCCCAATTTTTAAGCGATACGGTGTCCGCAGGAAGTAATTTCTGAAGCTCTGCGCTTATTGAAGGGGGGTGCGGTTTATCCTTGCCATGCATAAGCATGGCCGGCGTTTTGAGGGAATGTACAAAATCTCGGGTTACCGAAAAAACAAAATCAGACCCAAACATATTATTTTTAAAAGACTCGATTGCTGTCGGATTTATATCGTTACGGGTTTGCGATAATTCCTTAGCCCACCTAGTCACAGTATCAGGGAAATATTCGGGGTGTTCCGGGTGCAAACCTATAGGATTTTGCAGAACAACAGATGTAACGCGATGGGGCGCCAAACGAGCGATATTAAGACAGAAGCTTCCACCGATACATCCACCTAGTGTGTGAAAATCAGTGAACCCAAGGCAATCCATAACTGCTAATTGATCATTTGAGTATGTATCCCATCCGTGGTTGGATGAAACCGCTCCCGAGGACAAACCAGCATTTCTCTGATCCATCGCAACAACCGTAAATTTGTCCGATAACACCTCAGTCCAGTCATGAACTGGCCGAACGGGTTCTCCTTGTGTTCCACGCCATTTTGAAATATTCGACCACATTCCACCTGGTGCAAACAATAAGACAGGGAACCCTTCTCCGAAAACCTCAAAGTAAATTTTTGCATCCGCACATTCGCAATAGGGCATTTTCAATTCTCTCTATACCGGTATTTCACCTTCAATGAGTATACGGTGCATAATCCTTCCTTCAGTATGATCATAATCATAAAATGCTTTATGCATTACTCCACGGTTATCCCAGATAACAAGGTCGCCCGATTCCCACACATGGCGATAAGTTGTATTTTCATTGATCGTTCGGGCTTGCAAGTTAAGGATTAATTCTTGGCTTTCTTTGGGAGTCATGCCTTCAATAAATGCAAGTTTTTGGGGATGACAGTATATAGATTTTTTGCCTGTAACGGGATGAGTCCTTATAAAGGGATGTATTTTTGTTGCACCATACTTTACTAAATCCCGTTCCGATGTGTGGTCTGGCTTACTTAACAGCCCATTATGCGACTTCAGACCGATGAGTTTTTGCTGCTCACTTTCTGGAAGTGACGCGAAAGCTTTTTGCATATTAGCGAAACCGGTATCCCCTCCCTTAGTTGGAAGTTTTTTTGCATATAGCATTGTGTATTTTGGAGGTTGCTCAAGATTTGTGTGGTCTACGTGCCAATTTCCCTCACCAATTAATTTTGGCTTCCCATTTTTATCTACCGGAGCATTCGCACTATTAAGTTCGCAGATTGACGTTTCCTCAGCCAACATCAGATCACTCATATGCTGGGGTGCAAGATTACCGAAACGACGCGCTACTGCAGCAAGTTCATTTGGCAATAACTCTTGATGCCGGATTGCTAAGACGAGTTTTTCATCAAGCGCCGAAATAATAGTCTCCATCTCAGCTTCGGAGGCAGTCTTCAAGTCAACACCAACAACTTCACATCCAAAAGCGTTTGATAGAGGCCTTATGTCACAGGGCATCTGCTGCTCCTCTTGAAATTCACTTTTTAATTTTCACCGAATCCAGTGTTGGCATCGCATAGCGATCCTTTGGCTTGACCCAACCTTTAAATACAGGCTTGCGCTTTTCTTTAAAAGCTAGCCGAGACTCCATAAGATCACTTTTCTCACCATGATCATGCAAAGCTTCTGCCAGTGCTTCGAGACCCTCATCAACTTTAGGACGCATTTGACGCATCATGTAAAGCGTGTTCACACGAGATGCAGGTGGTAAGGATAATAAATGTTCAGCCATTGATATCGCCTCAGCCATCAGTTGATCTTTTCCTACAAGACGGTTTATGAAACCCATCTGATAAAGACGGTCAGCGGTAAAACGAAATCCAAAGGCCATTTCAGTTGCTACCGGATGCGGCAGGTTGGCCCAATAAGCGTGATAATAACCTCCTAAGAGCCACCGTTTGGCTTCAGAAACCTCAAAAAGCGCTTCAGGAACAGCCACACGTAAATCGGCACGCTCGGCCAACATAAAACCGCCCCCCATGGCAAAACCATTTATAGCGGCTATTACTGGCTTAGAGATCCGACCATCTTTCAACGGATCATCTACAGGCTTGGACTGACTTCCTGGCGCGCCTCTCTCGAGTGCCTCTTTCATGTCTTCACCGGCACAAAATGCCTTACCCGTGCCAGTAACAATTGCTACTTCGAGCTTTTTGCTCTCCTCAAATTCATTCCATGCGTCCGCCATCATCGAACGCAACTCAAAACCCAGGGCATTCATCCTCTCTGGACGATTCAAGCGAATAACCATTATCTGTCCAAAATTTTCTGTTTCTACAACCGCCATGTATTTTCTCCCGAAACGTTTTCCAGCCGTGTCATCGCCGCAGAGTAAACCCGAGAGGAGTACAGAGCAAGAAGGCCCGAAAATAAACAGGTTTTGGAAATATAAGCCAAACTCATGAGATTGACGTATTGTTGAGGGCCGTTAGCTCATTATATATAGGTGTTTGATAGCCACAGATTGCTCTAAATGTACCGTGATTAATCTTCGGCTTAAAATTTAATAGACCTTTAACATTTTTTTTGAGGAGAACTAAATCATGGAAGCACACGCTCTTTGGATCCGGTTTACAATTAAAGAGGGGCACATGAAGGAATTTATGGAAGCCGCCATGTATGATGCCAAACATTCTATGGAAGACGAAAAAGCCTGTCAGCACTTTCGCGTTATGACAAAAGAGGATGAACCCAATAACGTCTATTTTCTGGAAGTTTATGATAGTAAAAAAGATCACGCCATACACCGCACAATGCCGCACTATGATGTCTTTGCAAAAGTTGCAGATAGAGTGGTAGAGGATCGTCAAAGAACAGAGCTCATAATTCATAATCCTTAAAAAACGCAGTGCTTTTTTATGGGTATGTAAGCATTTATTTTTTAAGAAAAGTGAATGGAACGGTGAACCTCATATCCCAATGATAAAAATTTTTTTCAAAACTAAGGATCTGTTCGGTCTCTTTCGTCGTGTGTCTACACGTAGAGGTAAAAGAAAAGGTTAGAAAAAGACGCCTTCCGAGCACAAAATAAAATAAGCAGGAGATGAAGACGTCTAATAAGCCTGGGTTTTACGGTTTTAGCGATCAAACCTATTAACCCCGGCTGTACCTTTAAAACAAAGCGCTGGTATTAGAACAACAGGAAAAAATAGAAACCCATATAAAAAATATACGTACCGCTTTTCCTCAAGCCATAACATTCCACCCAGCGCTGCCGCTGCAGACATTATAGCTATTACTAACCCTGACAGAAACCACCAACCTGAAATATCTAAATCATGCAAACGGCGAACAACTGCAGATAGAAAAGGAAGAAGTAAGGTTAGCTGCAAAATATGAACCACCAAATACAAGGCGGAGAAATCTTCAATTGATCGCCCAACAACTAAAATCGCACCATTGATTGGAAGAACTACAACAAGGACGGGCCACCAAAATTCTGAGCGTGAACAACGCCCCTCAAAAATAAAACAATTTTTGAAAAAATTTTTTATCACACGATAAGAATTATACATTTGCTGACTGTATTTGAATGGATGCTAAAATTTTTTTAAAAAAAAATGAGGAGCGAGTAGAGTTTTTCACCGAAAAACTAACTCACGCTTCAGCGGCCACTGATCATCTTAATACGTCTGATAAGCTTTAAACTATATCTTGAAAAATGATTAAACTCACCAAAACATGCACTCACCATTAACAGAATCCCTTGGTAAACAATGAAAAGCGTAAACAGTCTAGTTGGCCAGTAAATAAGGGTTGTCGTTGTGTCTTTGTCTAACCCTAGGATATCAAGCACAACATCAGATGCCGAAACTGACAGGATGCCACTCAAACCAAAGATCAAGAATATTAACAAAAGATGTGTTTTTGATCTTGCTTTAAATGCCGTTCTTAACCGTTCTAACATGGATTCTAGATTTCTTTTGAGGCTTTTCTTCATTGCTACCAAAACTAAAAATGTGTGATCCGCAAAGGTTCATGCGAAACATTTATGGACAAATTATATACTGAGCTGAGTATTTCCGAAGTCAAGACTTCATCGGCACTTCCGTGATCAACCAATTCGCCATTTTTTAGAATCGCCACCTTATCGGCAAAGTGCGCTGTCAAATTCAAATCATGCAATATTACCAACACACCCAACCCCTTTCGAACTTCATTTCTCAGTAGAGATAACGTCTTCACTTCATGGGCAAGATCGAGATTGGAGGTAGGCTCATCAAGCAACATAAATTTCGGATCTTTATAACTATCTTTTTGCCAAACTTGAGCTAATGCGCGAGCGAAGTGAACCCTTTGCTGACCTCCACCTGACAAAGATCTTATACTATGATCCAGCACATTCGTAAGCTCAAACATTTCAGCAATAATATCGACAACCGAAGAATAGGATCTGTCTTTCATTATTTCCTGCGCATGCACAATTCCCATTTCAATGATTTCTCTTACGGTAAAATCATAAGCAACAATATGTTGTTGAGACATCATGCTCCGATAGTCGGCCCTTTCGGAAAGGTCCCACGTCTCCAGCGGCATGTCACCGTAATCGATGCGTCCGCCAGTCGGCCGAATATCACCAGCTAACAAACTCATCAACGTTGACTTTCCAGACCCATTAGGGCCCACAATTGCGAGAATTTCACCCTCATTCACGGTCAGGTTGATATTTCGTAGGGCGAATTTGGAGTTTCGTATAAAACTCATGTTTGAAACTAATATGCTCAACTTTTTTTCAATCTTAATACTAGCCAAAGGAAAAATGGGGCACCTAGAGCACTCGTAGCCAGTCCTACGGGTAATTCGGCAGGCTGTATAACTATTCTAGAAGTAAGATCGGCCAACACCATTATTCCACTTCCCAATAAGGCAGATCCTGCTAACAAATATGTGTGATTTGGACCCCCTATCAATCTTACAAGATGGGGAACGACCAATCCCACAAATCCTATAATACCGGATAAGGAAACACTTGCGCCTATCATAAATGCTGCAGAGAGAATAATTATTATTTTTACCCTGCGTACATTGACACCGAGCCTTCTTGCCTCGCTCTCGCCAAGTTGTATCAAGTCTAAACGTCGAGAATAAGCGAGCATGAAGCTAATGGAGAGTGAGATTATAAAAATTACCGGGATAATTAGGCTCCATCGAGCCCCACCGAAACTACCCATTAACCAAAAAGTCAGTCCGCGCAACTGGCTATCAGTGCTAATGAAAGTCAAAAGTCCTATGCCAACAGTAGCCAAAGCATTGACAGCAATCCCCACGAGTAACATGTACGTGATGCCTGCTTGGGTGAAACCTCTGGTCAGAAAAAATAAGAGGGCTATGACCACACCTGAACCAACAGTTGCCGAAAGAGGAACTGCATAAACCCCTAAAGCAATTTCTGGCAGTACATTGAGTGGAAAGATAATTGCTAAGACCGCACCCAACGCAGCACCCGCTGAAACACCAATCAAGCCGGGGTCCGCTAATGGATTACGAAATAAGCCCTGTAAAGCAGCGCCAGAAATCCCAAGCGCAGCACCAACAAATATTGTTAAGATAACTCTTGGGCCGCGAATTTGGCTTAGTATTTCAATTTGCAGAGGGGTGGCATTTCCAGACAACAATTTGAGCACTGGAATGCTGAAGCTACCAAAAATTAAACTCAATATAAAGGCTACCACACTAACAACGCCGAGGATTATTAGTATAGTAATTTGTCGTGGCTTTAGGTGTTTATAGTAACGCAAGCTTTGCTTATTCCTTAACCATAATATGGGCTTTATTCAAAATATTTTGAGCGACTATGAGAGTTCTCGGGCCGAACCCCAAAAGTGACATTCCATCTTCAACGAGAACTGCGCCTACCTTTCCAGCCCGGGAAGCACTTAGACCGGTTTGGGATAAAAATTTCTCGATATTGCCAAATGGCTTGAATGCCCTTTCCGTCACAATAATCACGTCAGGCTGATTACCAATTATTGATTCTATTCCTACGGGCTTCCAGCCATTCGCGCTTGCCATGGCATTTACGCCGCCCAACATCTTTATAAATCCATCACCTGACGTACCCGCGCCAGCGACGAAAGGGGATGTTCCGCGCATCATTAAGATTATAATGTACCGTTTTCTCGAAATAGAACGCGTTGCATTCGAGCCTTTAATTTTAGCGTTAATAACACTCAACTCATTGAGTTTTTGTTCAAGCTTTTGCTTTCCTAAACCAAGGATCTGCCCGACACACCTCACCTTATCTTCGATACCTTTCCCTGAAAAGGTATCGGGTATTATTCTAAGATCCACAACTGCATTTCTGAATTGCTTAATGACGAATGGCGGGCCCATGTCAGACTCACCAAGAATAAGTGTCGGAGAAACCGATAGCACACCCTCTGTTGACAAGCTCCGTACATAACCGACAGAAGGTAGTTCCAAAGCTTCGGGCGGAAAATTCGATGTTATATCTCTTGCAACCAAATTACTTTCTAAATTCAAGTAAAAAATCACCTCAGTCACAGATCCACCAACCGCCACTATCCTGCTTGTGTCCGGCGCCTTAGTACAACCCGGTGAGGCGTTCCCATGAGAAATGATACCTACCAGTGCAAAAAGTAATAGAAAAATAAAACGCTGCATGATGAAAAGGTATAGTGAGAATGCAAGTCGTTCTCAATAAGTTTAAATACCTCGTGGGTCTTAGCTATTGTACCCGCTGCCGTGTATCATATCAAAAAATGTTCCCTATCGCAAAAGGAGTAAAGCTCATTTAGCAAATATCGCCTCTTTGAAATACAGTGTATAGTCAATGAGAAACACCCACGTATAGTCAATGACAACCAACCACCCGGAGTTTTTTATGAACCATACTGTCCCAGGCTCCACTAATGAATTTTGAAAAAATTAAATCCAGATTAGCAATATTACTTTTATTCTGTGTTTGCTCCGCAATCAGCTTCACCATTTTACTTGGACCAGCATATATTTTGGCAAAGATAGAAATACCTGCATGGATTGTTATAATATTTCTCGTCATTTACGTAATTTCCGTTGGATATTTGGTGGATAAATATAAAATAACTGAAAAGATGTATTGGGCTCCGCGGCGCCGTATAGAGAAGCGGTTCAATTTCAAGGAAAACTGATCCGTAACACTGGCACCATGCACGGCCACAAAAAGGAGATTGTAAATGAGTGCGACAGAAATACTGTCTGATTTCGCAAATAAAATAGAATTTAATGACCTCTCCTCAGAAGCAGTTAGCAATACAAAACGCCATATACTCGATTGCATTGGCGTGGGCCTAGCGGCTACAGTAGAGCCGGCAGGGCAAATAATTATTGATATTACGCGGGAACAAGGTGGGGATCCCAAAGCTTCAGTATTTGGAACTAACCTACGCACGGGCGTTGTATCGACTGCTTGGGCAAATGGAGCTCTCTCACACCTACTAGATTTTGACGATACGGGATTCTCGCACCCAACCGCATGCATTCTTCCCGCAGCAACAGCTATAGCCGAAGAAACAAGTGCATCAGGGAAAGAATTAGTAACTGCAATTTGTATTGGCTTAGAAGTTTTTGAGCGCATGTCTTCATCTGGCCGTCAACACGAGCATGTCTTTCGTGCACGCGGTTTCCATCCGACGTCATTATATGGGTGCTCAGCAGCAGCAGCTGCTGCTGCTAAAATTGCCCGCCTGGACCCTAAACAGATGGCCGTAGCTATTGGATTAGCAGCCGCAAATGCTGGCGGCCTAACTCAACATTTCGGCACCCCAGGAAAGGGCATACACGCTGGCAATGCAGCTAGAGCAGGTGTTACATCAGTACTATTAGCTCGAAACGGCTACGTCGCCGACCCTGAGGGTTTGGAAGGTGATTACGGGTTCTACTCTGCTTTCCATGGGGACGGGAATTATACGTTTGATAACATATCCGCGGGGCTGGGCAAAAATTGGTCTATAGTCGATCCTGGATTAACAATAAAAAGATATCCATGTTGTGGCGGTAATTTGCGCGCTCTCGATGCAGCAAGTGAACTCATTGAAGAAAATAATATTTCTATAGCTGAGGTTGAAAGTTTAGTTGTAGATGTGCATCCAGATCTTCTGGATATTGTCCGTTTTCATAAACCTACGACAGGATTCCGCGGCAAATTTTCTATAGACTATGTACTTGCTTGCATGCTGCTAGACCACAAAGTAAATTTGCTATCCTTCTCTGACGAGTATTGCAATGCACCCCAGATGCGAGAAGCGCTAAGCAAAGTAAGGGTAAACGCACATGAGGAATGGGGTAATGACACAGCATCTCGCAGAAGATCTCCAGTCACAATCCAAATGAAAGATGGACGCAATTACACTAAGCAAGTGGATCATGTAAGAGGTAGTCCGGGAAACCCACTTACAAGAGACGAACTTGTGGAAAAGTATCGTACTTGTGCGTCACGTGTATTGAGTGAACAAAGATTGGAAGACTCTATTCAAATTATTGAGTCCCTTGAAGCGGCCCCATCACTTAATTGCCTAACAGATGCACTGCATGTCGATTGAGTTTTTTTGATGGGTGCAGCATCCCATAGAAAACCATATTTCCAATGCACCTAACATGTACTTGGAAGCACCGTGTCAGCCATCAACATAAAGTTTTTTTATAAATGGGGTGGCTGATGGGATTTGAACCCACGGCCTCCTGATCCACAATCAGGCGCTCTAACCAACTGAGCTACAGCCACCGTAAAGAGCTAAAATCGAAAGACAAAACTTATTAGATAAGCGGCTGTCTTAATGCCGAACAGCACGTACGTCAAGGAGAGCCAACAACTAGCAAACTTCAAATGAACGCTGCTTTATTGACACTGCTTTGGGTGACCGACACTATACCTACAAAATGGCAAATATGGAGGAGCTCAAGATGGGGGGAAAATTTACAAAGAAAGATGTAATTGAAAAGGGCCACAAACTAAGTCGTTGGGGTAAGTGGGGACCGGACGACGAATGTGGCGCAACCAATTTTATTGAACCGGAGGATATCGTAGCTGCGGCTAAATTAATTCGAAAAGGTAAAGTTTTTTCATTGGGGTTGCCCCTTGATAACAATGGACCGCAGTCCGGTCTCTTTGGGCAAAGGTGGAACCCTATTCATACTATGCTAGCGACTGGCACTGACGCGTTGGCCGGTAACCAGGATCAGCTACCAAATAACCTCAGATATGCAGACGACGCAATTAATCTTCCAACCCAAACTGCAACCCAGTGGGATGCATTAGCCCATGTGTTTTTAGAAGACAAAATGTGGAATGGTTATGATGCATCCTTAGTCGACAGCTTTGGAGCACATAAATGCGGTATTGAAAAATTTCGAGATCGCATGGTCGGCCGCGGTGTCCTTCTAGATATTGCTCGCTGCAAAAACACAATGTTTCTCGAAGACGGATACGCCATCACTAACGCAGATTTAGATGCTGCCATGGATTCTCTTAGTGTCGAAGTAAGGCGGGGGGATTTTGTAATTATCCGCACGGGGCAAATGGAACAAAGGCTTAAAAGTAATGACTGGGGAGGATACGCTGGGGGCGATGCCCCCGGCCTTGCATTCGAAACTTGTGATTGGGTGTGTGAGAGGGAGATCGCAGCTATTTGTACTGATACTTGGGGTATCGAAGTACGGCCAAATGAAACGGATGAAGCCAACCAACCATTTCATTGGGTGTCAATTCCCGCGCTGGGTGTTACACATGGGGAAATTTTCTACGTAAAAGAGCTTGCAGATGATTGTGCGAGTGATGGGGTTTATGAGTTTTTCTTTTGCGCACCCCCTCTTAACATTACCAAAGGCACCGGGTCTCCAATTAATCCTAACGCTATCAAATAGGATCAACGATTATTGAGAGCATAGAAAGGCCGCCACAATGCAAGACTACTTACAATGAAAATAGCAAAAAATCTTAACCACCTTGGAACAGAGAGCGCTTTTGAGGTTTTGGCACGTGCTGCTGAATTAGATAATGCAGGGCATAACGTCATCAACTTAGGAATCGGACAGCCTGACTTTAAAACACCAAATCATATTGTTGAAGCGGGAATTAAGGCACTTAGGGACGGACATCACGGCTACACTCCAGCTAATGGAATCTTACCGCTACGCGAAGCAGTTGCAGCTGACTTTCAACGTCGACACCGAGCGGATGTGCATCCAGATTGCGTTGTAGTACAGCCAGGCGGCAAACCAACGATGTTTTTTTGCATCTCAATGTTTGGTGAACCTGGAGCAGAAATTCTTTATCCGGATCCAGGGTTTCCAATCTATAAATCAATGATTGAATATTCTGGTGCAAGTGCAATTCCCATCTTGCTTAAAGAAGAAAACGAGTTTTCTTTTTCTGCTGATGAAGTCCTTGCTCAAATAACTCCTCAGACCAGATTAATAATTCTCAACAGCC
This sequence comes from uncultured Rhodospirillaceae bacterium, assembly GCA_913043025.1. Taxonomy (GTDB): domain Bacteria; phylum Pseudomonadota; class Alphaproteobacteria; order UBA8366; family UBA8366; genus UBA8366. Next base: position 53,059 of record CAJWLM010000010.1, on the reverse strand, counting down.
CTGCAAACCCTTGTGGTGGCGCCGTGCCTAAATCCCAATTTGACCAGCTAATAGCTGGATTGGCAAAGTGGCCCGAAGTTGCAATATTCTCTGACGAAATCTACAGCCAGATGCTTTATGGCGAACGCGAACACGTGACGCTGCTCAATTATCCTGAAATTCGCGATCGGTTAATCGTACTCGATGGCTGGTCTAAAACTTATGCAATGACAGGCTGGCGATTAGGTTGCGCAGTTTGGCCCCGTGAGTTGGCCCCCATAGCAACTAGGCTAGCCATTAATTGTCATTCTTGCGTCAATGCGATGACCCAACACGCTGGGATAGCAGCTCTGGAAGGGCCGCAAGAAGCCGTTTACAAAATGGTAGCTGCCTTTGATGAGCGACGCAGAATAATTGTTGATTCCTTAAATTCAATTGAGGGTTTTCAGTGTGTAGAGCCCGGCGGCGCTTTTTACGCGTTTCCCAATATATCAGGCACAGGCATGGACGCGAAAAGCCTTCAAAATTTGATTCTAGAAAAGGCTCATGTGGCCACCGTTGCGGGCACAGCTTTTGGTGATAATGGAGAGGGATTTTTAAGGTTTTCATACGCTAATTCGAAGGAGAATATAATCGAAGCCATAGACCGCATTAAGGATTGCTTAACAAAATAAAAAAGTAAAAATGGCTATTTGGTGATTTTAACCAAGTTTTCTGTTTCTTTTTTGGCCTACTATTTTGGGGTGGTGTACCTTTAGTTGCTGTTTCAAAGCCAAACTATTTTTTGAATCCAATAAAAAAAGACAGGAACCTTTACGTCCTAACTCAACAATGCTTAACAATTAACTATTCAGTGCCTAAATAAATTGGAGGGAACCAATATGATATATTCGCTTGGAGAAAAGCGCCTCACTACGGATGGCGATGATTTCTGGATAGCAGAAAATGCCATCGTGATTGGCGATGTAGTTATGAAAAAAAACTCCAGCATTTGGTATAATTGTGTTATTCGTGGAGATAATGATCCGATTACTATTGGTGAAAATAGTCAGGTCCAGGACGGGTCTGTAATACACGCGGATCCCGGTGTTCCATGCACGCTCGGCAACAACGTTAGCATCGGTCACATGGTCATGCTGCACGGATGCACCATCGCTGACAATACTCTCATTGGTATTGGAGCAATTATTTTAAATAATGCAAAAATAGGATCTAACTGTGTCATTGGTGCTAATTCGTTTATTCCTCCTGGGAAAGAAATTCCTGATAATTCAGTTGTTTTCGGTTCGCCAGGTAAAGTTGTTAAAGAAGCGGGCGAGGAACACCGCGCGATGATTGCGCGCACATCTTCCAACTACGCAAAGCGATGGCGCGATTATCAACAAAATCTCAGATTAGAAAATTAAAAAATTTTTTGTACAGGTTGCATGCGCCTTAATGACAATAATAATTACCAATCATAGACTCAGTCCGGACCTGCAAATTATCCTTTGAATTTCGAAACTAAATGGCTTTGAAGTGAATAAGCTTTTTCTTTCGTATATCCAAAATTATATTTGCGAGGTGCTTGCGATCAGCAGCATTATTCTATATCCATCGCCAAAATCAAAAAGGGAGTGAAAGATTATACTCATGGGTAACCTAAAATTAGGCATTCCAAAGGGAAGCCTCGAAAAAGCCACCATTGAATTGTTCGGCCAAGCGGGCTGGGATATATTCATACGTTCGCGCAATTACTTCCCTACAATAAATGACTCTGAAATATCGTGCACTCTCGTTCGGTCACAGGAAATGGGGCGCTACGTCGCGGGCGGAACAATGGATGTTGGACTTTGCGGCACTGATTGGATCGAAGAAACAAAAGCCGATGTCGAAGTTATTTGCAACCTTGTCTATTCCAAGGCGTCTGATGCGCCCTGTCGTTGGGTGTTAGTTGTTGAAAATGATAGCCCCATTAAAAAAATATCGGACTTACAAGGGAAAACTATAGCAACAGAATTAGTCAATTTCACGGAAAGCTATCTCGCCAAACATAATATTACCGCTAATGTTGAATATTCATGGGGAGCAACTGAAGCTAAAGTAGTAGAAGGCCTGGCAGATGCGGCGGTTGAGATTACCGAGACCGGCAGCACAATACGCGCACATGGTCTTCGCGTCGTCTGCGATATTCTGCATACTCAAACCGCATTAATAGCCAATAAAAAATCACTTGGTGACAAATGGAAAAAAGCGAAGATCGAACAGATATCATTAATGCTTCAAAGCGCCCTAGCAGCGCGTCATCGCGTACTTTTAAAGATGAATGTTCCGTCCAGTTCTTTAAGTGATGTAACAAGTCAATTACCAAGCTTGCACGCGCCCACCGTGAACCAACTAACGGAGAAAGAGTGGGTAGCTATTGAGACTGTAGTGGATCGTGAACACGTACGAACTTTGATCCCGAAGCTTAAAGCAGCTGGGGCGCGAGGCATTCTAGAAATTGACCTAAAACACGTTTCCTAAGCCCGGAGAATGGACCAAAAAGTCCAAGCAGTGCACCAAATTGAGTATTTGTTTTCACTAGATAAAGATTAAACTAGCACTGCCGTCCATCTACAGCCCCGTCTAACTAGGCAAATGTGATTTTTAAAATACGCGCAATAGCAGCCCCAATAGAACACGCACACCAAAAAGTCATGACTGGGAAATACCAGAAATACGCTGACGAATTTCTTACCACAAAATTAAGACTGGTCTTTCTGAGGCATTTTAACCTGCAAGTCTTGGGAATCATTTTCAAGAAAATCATCTGAGGAGCCCTCGCCGAGCTCTTTGCGCTTCGCTTTTTCAGCTTTTTTTTCTGCTTTGCGTTTTTCTCGCTGTAGCTTTTCAAACCTATAATTAGTCTTGCGGGCCATGCTCGCCTTTCTGGTAAACGCGTGCGTTCTTTTCAGTGGCTACCTCTGGTCTATCACCAGAGGTAGCCATAAAAAGTCACCGTCAGTCTACTACGACAAGGTTTTCAGCAGACGATTTTCCATTGTTGCCAGGAACGAGCTCGTATTCGACCTTCTGGCCTTCTCTGAGCGTATCCAGACCCGCCTTTTCAACAGCGGAGATGTGCACGAATGCATCTTGACTACCCTCATCAGGAGCGATGAAGCCGTAGCCCTTGGTGGGATTGAACCATTTTACGGAACCTGTAGGCATGTCTCTTCCAATCATTTAGTTTCTTATCAAGCAAAAAAATCAAATTTTTTTGCGGTGGTCGGCTTCACATTGTCGAGGAGTAACGCGAGGTAGCGCCGTGGCGTCTAGATCTCTACGCCTAGAATCTGCGTAACCTGACGAAAATATGGGGTATTAGCGCCATAATTGCAATGCATTTAAAGATTATTCTAAATCTTGTTAATCAATATGCTTCAGATCTACGCCACTTTTTTCCCGATTTATTTAGAATGTCTTGAGAGATTTTCATTAAAACAACAAAGGCCCTAAAGTGATTTCTTTTGAAATCTCTTTACTTAATTTTTTTGCGTTTATTCTTAAAGGCAGGTGCCAACATATTCTCCAAGCTACAAAATCCTGTTAGAATGGTACCTGCACCACTATATCTTGCGGCATAAAATTCAAAATACACTGTATAATCCTTGATTGAAACACCAACGATCTATACCGTTATCATAAATTTTTAATCAATCGAATTCGTTAGTAAAATCAAATCTTACTCCTGGATAAGTTTCAGGTTAACAAATCGTAATTCGATAAGGGTAAAAACATTTTAAAGGCAACTGAATTGGCACCTCAAAAATCATCAAAAACGAGTTCGATTAATGATCACCCTAGTGACCTTTTTGACACAGCTGTAACTAAAAAAATGACGAAAAATGACTACTCAGCTAAAGATATTGAGGTTTTAGAGGGTTTGGAACCAGTACGCCGAAGGCCTGGAATGTACATTGGTGGCACAGATGAAAAAGCAATGCACCATCTTCTCGCAGAAGTTTTGGATAATTCAATGGACGAGGCAGTTGCCGGGCATGCAAGCCGAATCGAAATAGAATTGGCAAGCGATGGTTCGGCAACCGTAAAAGATAACGGACGCGGTATACCTGTTGACCCGCACCCGAAATTTAAAAACAAATCAGCTTTGGAGGTTATCCTCACAACTCTGCATTCAGGCGGAAAGTTCAATAACACCATATATGCCACATCCGGCGGACTACATGGGGTTGGAATATCGGTTGTTAATGCGCTTTCGGAGATACTTACTATTGAGGTAGCGCGCCAACGCAAGCTGTACGTCCAAAGCTTTTCTAGGGGCAAGCCAAAAACCACCCTGGAGGAACGCAACGCACCTGCCAATCGACGGGGCACTTGGATAACATTCAAACCGGACAGAAAAATATTTGGTGACACTATCTCATTTGACCCTGCCCTGCTCTATCGCATGGCAAGGTCAAAAGCCTATTTGTTTAGAGGAGTAGAAATCCGTTGGAACTGTGCTCCCCAATTACTCAAGGGAAGCAATGCCCCGCCTGAAATCGACAAACTCCATTTCCCCGGGGGCCTTACTGATTATTTAGAGGTTTCGCTCGGCTCACGTAGTTCGCTTACCACCGAACATTTTTTTGGTAGCGCCACAGGTAGCGACCAAACAGAAAAAATAGAATGGGCAATTGCGTGGCCAAACGATGAGGATGGTTTTATCAATTCCTATTGCAATACAATACCTACACCTCAAGGGGGGAGCCATGAGGCAGCACTAAGAACGGCGATGGTTCGAGGATTCAAAAATTTTGGGAATCTCACGAGTATAAAAAAAATTGGCAAAATAACTGGAGATGACCTTCTAGGTGGTGCCTGTATAATGTTGTCTATATTCATTCGCGATCCACAGTTTCAGGGGCAAACTAAAGATAAACTTTCGTCGCCCGAGGCAGCAAAATTAGTTGAAGGGATCGTCCGTGATCATTTTGAAATCTGGCTTTCAAATAATCCCGCAGGTGTAAAAGAACTTATAGAACGGGCACTTGAACGTGCGGAAGACAGACAGAGGCGGAGGTCGTCAAAAGATTTAGCGAGGAAAAGTGCGACCCGTAAACTTCGACTTCCCGGGAAACTTGCAGATTGCTCACAAAACACATCGGAAGGCACGGAGCTTTTCATGGTTGAAGGTGACAGCGCTGGCGGCTCTGCAAAACAGGCGAGGCAGCGAACAACACAAGCTGTTTTGCCGTTGCGCGGAAAAATCTTGAACGTAGCGAGTGCATCTGCTGACAAATTACATAGCAATCAAGAGTTAACCGATTTAATTCAAGCACTGGGGTGCGGGACCAGAAGCGATTTTGATATTGAAAAACTCCGTTATGAACGCATCATTATCATGACAGATGCAGATGTAGATGGTGCTCACATTGCCTCCCTTCTAATGACCTTTTTTTATCGTGAGATGCCAAGCCTTGTGCAGAATGGCAGGTTATTTCTTGCACAACCACCCCTGTATCGGTTGACGCAAGGTAATAAGACCATTTATGCGCGCGATGATGTGCACCGTGAAAAATTATTAGAAACCGAGTTTCGAACGAATGCTAAGGTAGACGTCAGTAGATTTAAAGGTCTTGGCGAAATGCCTCCTCATCAGCTTAAAGAAACAACCATGGATCCAAAGAGCCGAACACTCTTACGCATTTCGATTCCACAAATTGAAGATAAGGACGGTCAACGTAAGACCGCACGCCTTGTAGAGAGCCTCATGGGACGCAAAGCCGAAAAGCGATTTCAATACATTCAAAAAAATGCAGAGTTCGCTGGCGATCTCGACTTCTAGCGGAACACCCGAACCCATTGAGATTAATAAACATGTTATAAAAACGAGGTTTACAATTTATTTTATTTACGCTTGATAGACCTTCGAACAAATAAATTTATGTGAGGAATATAGTGATTTCATATCCTTTTGCCGTAGCAATAACTTTTATCCTCCTTCTGGTGCCACATATTTCGGGTGCTCAAGCACCCAAGTCCGTAAATCCCAAAGATCATGTTATAGCGGTCGTAGGCAATGAGATAATAACGGAGCGCGACGTCAGACTTATGATCCCAAACTTTAATACCGAATTAAAAAAAATACCCCCGGCACAAAAAGTCCAGATCATGCGCGAAATCATAAATCAAAAAATACTAGCATCTGAAGGACGTGCCTTAAAACTTGACCAAAGTGAGTTATTTAAGGCGAGGCAACGTTCAATATTTGACACCGCTCTCGCCCGAACAACAGTAGATCACTTTATCACGAACGCCCGTAAGATCGACAAGCAACAATTAAAGAACTTCTATGACAAAAACAAACGACGCTATCGTGACGATCAGGTGCGCGCTAGCCATATTCTGCTTAAAACCAGAAAGGAGGCTGAGGAAGTACTAAAGGCGCTAAAGGCGGGACAAACCTTTGCCGAATTGGCTAAAGAAAAGTCTATAGGCCCCTCTAGTGTGAAGGGTGGTGATTTAGGTTTTTTTAAGCGAGGACAAATGGTTCCAGCTTTTGATAGCGCCGCTTTCTCTCTTTCCGAAGGTGCGACAGGCGGCCCCATTAAAACTCGCTATGGATTTCACATAATTAAGGTTACTCAGATCAATAAAGGAAAAATCACTCCATTCGAAGAAGTTAAAGCCCAAATCCTTCAAATATTGGTGTCTAAAAAACTTGAGGTATACCTTAAAAACCTCCGCGCCTCCGTAAAGGTTGTAATTAAAGATCCCAATTTTGCAATTGGTGGCGAATAGCACTTGATGACGCTGGCCTCTAATCAGGGGTGATGATTGTGAACCTTATCCGCTACTGCAGCTGCGAAAACATCACAATCCATTTCACCGCCTAAGTCACGTGTACGGCCATCGAGAAGTTGAGCTGCTAAAGCACCTTCGAGAGATAACGCTGCTTTTTTGAATTTTGGGTTGTCATGTTTTGCAGCAAGCCATGTCAACATCATTGTGCAAGAGATGATCATAGCTGTTGGGTTCGCGATGTTTCGACCTGCTATGTCGGGCGCCGAACCATGTGCACATTGAGCAATGCAAACGTCATTGCTTGCGTTGATCGAACCGCCCAACCCAAGACCTCCCGCAAGCTCAGATGCGAGGTCAGAAAAAATATCGCCATACATGTTAGAGCAAATAACTACATCAAATTCTTGTGGCCTCCTTACAATATGAGCCGCAAATGCATCAAGTATCACTTCCTCCACTTCTAACTCAGGATAATCTTTTGCAACATCAAGGCACACCTCCCTCCATAGTCCATCCGTTATTTTCATAACGTTGGCCTTGTGAATTATAGATATTTTCTTTTTACGTTGCATGGCAAACTCGCACCCTGCCCTTGCAATGTTCATTGTCGCTGACCGGCTAATGTTGCGGATCGATTGGGCAAGGTCGGGATTTGCCATAAACTCTGCTCCCCCTTTATGCATATTTCGGTCAGCATAAAAGCCTTCCATGTTTTCCCGCGCTATTACTATATCCATTTTTGGCACGTGAGATGGCACGTTGGGTCGCGTCTTGGAAGGACGCATGTTCGCAAAAAGGCCAAGAGCCCGCCGAACCATGCCGGATGGGTTTGGATAGTCCTGATGTGCAGATGGATAACTAACGTTATCATGTGGGCCGAAGATTGCCCCGTCTAGCTCTTGAATGCGCTTAATAACTTTCTCCGAACAAGCATGCCCATGCACCTCTATACCTTTGAGCCCTATATGTTCCTCCTCAAAGGTTATACCGAGATCATGTAACTCGTTAACAGCTTCTAAACATTGCTTTCCGGCCGGAACAATTTCTGGCCCTATGCCGTCACCGTTTAACACCAAAAGTTTCATAAATGAAAATTCCTAGTCCTTGTAATCTGCTTCATCACGATCAAGCACCCTCTTAAGCGCTTCAAAATGATCTTGCGCTCCTGCACGTTCCCCTTCAGACTGACTTGCAGTGCGTTGAATCACTTCCGACGAGAGCTTCCGCAACGGTCTTCCGGTTGACATTGCCATCACCTGAATTTGTGCCGCGCGCTCGAGATAGTATAGGTCGTCATAGGCGGAAGCAACTGTCGAACCAGTTACTAATACACCATGCGCGCCCATCAAGACTGCACTTTTGTTGCCCAATGTTGCTGCGATTCGATCTCCCTCCGCCACATTTAAAGCAGTGCCATTATAACCGTCATCGTAAGCAAGCAGATTTTGAAAACGAATTGCTTTTTGTTCGATCGGCTGAAGCCGCCCATCTTTCAGTAAACTAATTGCTGTAGCGTAAGGTTGATGTGTGTGAAGCGCACAAACTGCTTCAGGGCAAGCTAAGTGAACTCGGCTATGAATATAAAATGCTGTTGGTTCAACTGTTCCGTTTCCTTCTAAGATATGACCGTCATAGTCAGCCAAAAGTATGTTAGAGGCAGTAATTTCAGACCAGTGTAGCCCCCAACCATTAATGAGAAATTTGTTATCCCCAACGGCGTAACTGAAATGATTACAAATACCCTCATGTAATTTATGACGAACAGCCCACCGAAAAGCCGCTGCCAAATCGATTCTTACCTGCCACCGTTCTTCTTCTGACAACAAGATCTTGACCTTTCATTGTAAGATGCAGATTGTACTGCCAAAGTAGATTGTGCAAGAACGAGGGCGAATGCAAGCCTGAAATTGCACCCAAAAAGCCTGAAAAGGATAACTTCGGCATGATGAATAAAAAGACACGGGAAGGTGCCGTCAGGAAGGCACATAATCGCTTTGATGATGGCAGCTTTTTAGATGAGCTCGAGCGCCGCGTTGCGATACCAACAGAGAGCCAAGTGCCGGAGTTGACAAGCGAATTGCATCGTTATCAAAGAGACGAAATGGTGCCATGCCTCAAAGCTTTTGGATTTGAAACGAAGGTCATAGAAAACCCCATTGAAAATCGTGGCCCCGCACTCATAGCATCGCGAATGGAAAACGAGACATTACCCACAGTTCTAATTTATGGACATGGCGATGTCGTTCGCTCCGTAAGAGCTGAATGGAGCGAAGGTTTAGACCCTTACAAAATATCAATAATGGGGGATAAAATTTACGGTCGCGGAGTAGCCGATAATAAAGGTCAACATACGTTAGCCTTGAATGCGTTAGGTGCTGTTCTAGACGAACGAGATGGCAAACTAGGCTTTAATGCTAAATTTATTATTGAGACGGGTGAAGAACAAGGATCTCCCGGTCTTCAGAAAATAATTGAAAATAATGCTGATTTTTTAAAATGCGATATCTTTCTTGGCTTCGATGGCCCCCGAAAATCATCAAAGTGCATGGACTTAAATCTGGGATGCCGAGGAGGTATTTTTTTCGATTTAATAGTAGATCACGAACGGCCAGGCGCCATGCATTCGGGACATTGGGGGGGCGTTCTTCCTGATGCTGGAATTCAGTTGGCTCACGCAATTGCAAGTATTACTGACATGCGGGGACGAATAACCATTCAAGAATGGCTCCCTACTCAAGTTCCAGAGCAGGTGTCCGAAGCGTGCAAGCGCCTGGTAGTTGATCAAGAGACTGATACTCAGGAACCAGACCCGGGCTGGGGTCACCCGGACTTAAGCGTACATGAAAAAACACTTGCATGGACAAGCTTCACTGTTCTTGCATTCAAGACTGGCAATCCAGAAAACCCAGTAAACGCAGTTCCTTCTTACGCTAAGGCACGATGCCAAGTACGCTACACTATAGACGTCGATCGTAATGTGTTCATTCCAGCATTAAGGCGTCACCTTGATAAAATAGGACTTAAACACATTGAAATTAATACCAGCATAGGACGCGATCAATTCCCTGCTTCACGCACTAATCCAGATCACCCTTGGGTGAAATGGGTGATGAATTCAATTCAGAAGACTACAAACGTTACGCCTAATGTTTTGCCTTGTTCATCCGGTTCAAATCCAAGTGAATTATTCAAGTCTCGACTAAAAACGCCAGTTATCTGGATTCCTCATTCTTATAGCGGTTGCAACCAACACGGACCCGATGAGCATGGCCTTAAGTCTTTCTTGCGAGAAGGATTGGGGGTAACTGCGGGCATATTTTGGGATTTGGGAGAGGGCTCGACCCCCCAAATAAATACTGAAAATATCTATAGAGTTTAATATTAGAATTTATACACTTGTTTGAATTAACATTATGTGTGCCGGAATAGCCATTATGGTGTTTGCTGTTAAAAAAAACAGGGCAATACGTTTTGTTCTATAGATCGACTGCATACCAGCTGAATTACTACGCGGCTCAGCAATTACCAATAAGGTTATGAAAAGAACAAATGAACACGCGAAGCCGTAGATAAAAAAATTTATTTCACATCAGGTACCACGGCATTGTGCATGCCAAGGAAGTGTTTCTCCCGCGTGAAAAGGAACGACAGTAATATCCTCGTCAACAATCTTGCTTGGCAGGCTATGAGGCGAACGCTTAAGGGTAACGGTACCGTTATTTAGGGGCAAGCTGTAGAAACGCGGCCCAAATACTGATGCGAATGCCTCTAATTTATCAAGAGCTCCCTCTTCCTCGAAGGTCATCGCATAACTTTCAAGTGCTGCCGGAGCACTAAAAATTCCTGCGCAGCCGCATCCACTTTCCTTTGCTTTTTGAAGATGTGGGGCTGTATCTGTCCCTAGAAAAAATTTCGGGTCCCCGGAAATGGCGGCTTGCCTCAAGGCAGCGCGATGGTGACGACGTTTAGCCACAGGCAAGCAATAAGCGTGCGGACGCAGGCCCCCATCAAACAAAGCATTCCGATCAATCCTTAAATGATGCGCCGTTATTGTTGCAGCTAAGGATGAACTTGTTTCGCGAATAAATGCCACCGACTCCTCAGTTGTTATGTGTTCAAGAACGACCTTCAACTCGGGGAAATCTCTTAAAACTGGTCGCAAAACAGTATCAAGAAATACAGCCTCTCGGTCAAAAATATCTATTTCCGGAGACACAACCTCACCATGCACCAAAAGTGGCATTGATATTTTCTGCATTTCTTCGAGTACAGAGTAAATATTTTTTATATCGGTAACTCCAGCAGAAGAATTAGTGGTAGCTCCGGCAGGATAAAGTTTACATGCAGTAAACACACCCTGTCGAAAACCATTTTTAATCTCTTGCGGCTTGATATCGTCTGTAAGATAGCCCGTCATTAAAGGAGTAAAAGTTCGACCCGGTGGCAAAGCTCTCAAAATTCTATTTTTGTATGACACAGCAGCAGCAACGCTAGTAATTGGCGGCACAAGGTTTGGCATAACAATTGCCCGGGCAAACTGACGCGAAGTGAAATCAAGTGCCACGGCCAACATTTTGCCGTCACGAAGGTGAACATGCCAGTCGTCAGGCTCTCTGATCGTTAACGTCTCGTTAAGCAAGTTTTTAGACATTCAATAATCCCAGCGAGAACGACGAATATTATTATCCTCAAATAAAACAGGAATAAAATAATTTCAACCACACAAAAACCCAGAATGGACACTAACTCTATGCAGCATGACTTTACCGGCAGCAAATAATTCAAGCATGCGAAGGCTTTGCATTTTTTGTTTTTCTCTCAATTGTAATAACCACACTTGGGAACCCTTTTGTCACTTATTCTAGGCTCTCACATTTTTTTTTAACGCGAGGAGAGTTGGATTCGCTAAACAAATGCACACGCTATGAAATTGTGATGCTTTTAAACTCCTGTTTTCTCGAAATATATTCGGCAACACTGGCGCAAACCGCACCAACCCCTTATTTATTCCAGAATGAGTTTAATAACATAAAAGTGCAAATATAGTATGATCCCAAGATACAGCCGTCCCGAGATGAAAGATATATGGGAACCAGCCAATCGTTTTCGTATTTGGTTCGAAATAGAGGCACATGCATGTGACGCGATGGCGGAGTTGGGCGTTATCCCAGAGCCCGCAGCGAAGAATATCTGGAAAGAGGGAAATCTTCCATATACGCCTGAGCGGATAGCCAGAATTGATGAAATTGAAGCAGAGACAAAGCACGATGTAATAGCTTTTCTCACAGAACTAGCTGAGCAGATTGGAGATGAGTCGCGGTTTGTCCATCAAGGCATGACATCTTCCGATGTTCTGGATACCTGTTTGTCCGTGCAATTGACACAGGCTTCAGATAAGCTTCTAGATGGGATTAACCGACTAATAGCTGCGCTCAAAAAGCGAGCAATTGAGCATAAGCACACCGCGTGCATAGGACGAAGCCATGGTATTCATGCCGAGCCCACAACTTTCGGTCTCAAATTAATCGGTCACTACGCTGAATTTGTACGCTGCCAAAAACGTCTTTTAATTGCACGTTCTGAAATTGCTACATGTGGTATATCAGGCGCAGTGGGGACCTTTGCTAATATCGACCCATTCGTAGAAGAACACGTTGCAAAGCAACTGGGGCTTTTACCCGAACCAGTCTCAACACAAGTAATCCCTCGTGATAGGCACGCGGCATTTTTCTCTACCTTGGGTGTTGTGGCCTCTGCTGTTGAGAGATTAGCTACTGAAATAAGGCACTTGCAGAGAACCGAAGTGAGAGAGGCCGAAGAATATTTTGCGCCCGGCCAAAAAGGCTCATCGGCAATGCCACACAAGCGTAACCCAATACTAACAGAGAATCTCTGCGGCCTGGCGCGCATGGTTCGCTCTATGGTTACACCGGCGCTTGAGAATGTTGCTCTTTGGCATGAAAGGGATATTTCGCACAGCTCTGTTGAACGAATGATTGCACCAGATGCCACAGTTGGTTTGGATTTTGCTCTGCATAGACTTTCAGTCGTTATAGAAAACTTAGTTGTTTATGAAGACACGATGCGGCAGAATTTAGAAAAATTAGGTGGGTTGCATAACTCCCAGAGGGTATTGTTGGCTCTTACACAAAAAGGCATGAGCCGGGAGGATGCCTATAGGCTCGTACAAAAAAATGCAATGGAGGTTTGGAAAGGCAATGGCTCATTTCTCAATCTTTTAAAAAGTGAAGGCGAAATAACCGATTTCCTCGCGAACGACGAACTTGAGACACTTTTTGATTTAGGATACCACACCAAACATGTGGAGACAATTTTCAGGCGCGCATTGGAAGATAATTGAATTTGGCTTCATAGCCTTATCAGCTGCCACTCTGGCTGCACTACTCAATATTGCGCCAGTTTTTTCGCAGGATTCTCTCCGTCAAAATGACAATCGCACTTCGGTAAATGTCGACCCTTTGACGCGCGCCGTCGAAGGTAATCCATTAACTCTTATTCGTATCGCAGCACTCAGTCTAAAGGAGCCATCGCATCAGGGCGAAGCGCTATCAGGGCTTGTGTCAGCGCTGTTAGCACGAAACAAACCAGATGACGCCGCCATTGAGATGAAAGCTATAACTGATCCGTTATGGCGCGCTCGCGCTTTGATACACGTTGCAGACGATCAAAAACGGCGTGGACGAATACAAACAGCTAAAAATACGCTTAACAAATCTCTTGAGCTAGCAAGCGGTAAGCAAATGGAACGCGATGGCGGTGCCACAGCAATGCGCATAGCCGAACGCTACATCGCCTTGGAGGCATTCCAGGCCGCAACAACTGCTACACTCGTGATACCAGATAAATTTCAACAGATCCGCCTCTTGCTTAAAATCGCAACTCAGTTGCAGCAGAGCAAAATTCCTGTTTTTAAGACAGACAGCAAGAAAGTTCTCGCTGCAGCTTTTAAGATTGCAACTTCGATTAGGCCTACTACGAAGGAATCTATTACAACGATTATCCGCATTGCTGAATTTCAAATTGGCGCTGACGACCGAGGGGGAGCTCGGCAAAGTTTGGCACACACTGAAAATGTTCTCGAAAAAAGACGCTTCATGGGACGCGATCAACTTCGCGCTGACCTTGCTGCTGCATTGGTACTTATAGACGATCCGGTAGCAGCCCAAGCAATTGTTCGTTCTACAATTGACATAGGCCGAAAGGCCCGTGCCATCGCTTCAATCGCTCGCGCTTCTGCACAAAAGGGTAATATGGAAGCCGCAGTATCCTTATTTACTCTAGCCTTTGAACAAATAGAAGAGATCAAAGATAAAACTATAAAATACGTGGCGTTAACTCATCTTATCGTAGAACAGGCAAAGGTGGGCCTTCTGGCAGATGCATTTCGTTATGCAGGGATCATTAGAGATAGAAAACCGCAAGCACTTGCTTTGCTTAAAATGGGCCGTGTTCTCTTGAAACAGAAAAGATATGACGAGGCAGTTAAACTAGTAGACTTCATTCCATACGTGAGTATGCGCAGTCAAATATTTGTACCCGTTGCTCTTGATACAGGACGCAGAGGTAATAAAGAAAAAGCAAGTAAATTTCTTACTATGGCCCTGAAGGAGACTCGTTTTAAGGCTACTCCTCTGGAACTGAAAAAAGCATTGCCGCTGGTTATAGATGCTCAATCCAAAGCTGGTTCTGTTGCTATGAATGATGCGTTGTTTAAACGCGTTTTCGAACGGTTTGATAAACTTCCTGATGATTCTACAAAGATTCATGTCTTGACAAGGATCGCAATAGCGGAAGCACGAAGTAAAAGGCAGACGGCAGCATTAAGAGCATTAGCTGGCGCGTGGCGAATATCATGGCTTAATCGAAAAAATCCAAAATATCCCTCTATATTAACTGATCTTATGAAAGCTCAAATTGAAGTTGGAGAGCTCTTGCAAGCTTTTGATCTAGCTGCGCGGGTGCCTGATAGCGTCACACCTCCTCAACAACCAGGACAACTGGAAGCAAGCTTAAATGCACGAAACGCTGCATTAAGACGTGTTGCCGTCGCCGCGGCTGCAGAAGGGAAGCAGCGCCTAGCTTTGCGTGCAGCAGGCAGGATCAGAGATATAGCGTCGCGTGCAAGGGTATATGGTGAAATAGCAAAAGCCTTTCCATCCGGAAAAAAACAATATGGTAAAATTGAACAAAATCAGAGTTCGCAAAATGATGGCTCTCAACTTCCCGGACATGGAAAATTGAAAAATATCAAAAGTGTCGAAGATGAGTTAGGGTCGTCGGAAAACAAGCAGTCGGGCACTGTTAGTATCGAACCTACAGGGAAAGGAACCCCTAGAAAGTTGACGCCCCAAAATTGAATCATGGAAATATTTTTTGTCCCAAGGCAATTAGTGTGTAAAAAAAGTTTTTTTGTAGATAGACAACAATTGAAGCTAAATTTCCCTTTATTGAAAGTGATGCTTATCTTAACTCGGAGCTGCCTACATAACCGGATCACAGTTCCAACAAAATTGTGATTTATTATATGTGTTCTCTAATCATATTAAGGCGCCCAAACCATAAGTGGCCTCTATTAATTTCAGCAAACCGGGACGAAATGAGATCTCGCAGCTGGAATAGGCCTGCGCGTCATTGGAAGGACAGACCCTACACAATCGCAGGCCTTGACCGATCTGCTCAAGGAAGCTGGCTTGGCATAAATGATTTCGGTGTGGTAGCAGCTGTCCTTAATAGGAGCGCAAGCCTGGGTCCAGCTCCAAATAAGAGAAGCCGTGGCGAACTTGTTCTAGAGGCATTAGAATTTTCAGAAGCATCCGATGCTGCAAACTCTTTTGCAGAACTAAATTCGGAAGCCTATCGTTGTTTCAATCTTGTAGTTGCAGACAATGTAAATGCATATTGGATAGCAAACTCAAGTATTGAAAACCGCGTGTCAATAAACTCCATCCCTGATGGTTTGCACATGTTAACGAGTTGCGATCTTGATGATGAAACCAGCGAACGAATAAAATATTATCTACCACTTTTTAGGGATGCAGACACGCCGAAACCAGAAATTAATGATTGGAGCTCTTGGCGTTCTCTTCTGGCTAGCGAAAAACTTGGAAACACAGAAGATATAACAAGTGCAATGTGTGTAAATCGTGGTAATGACTACGGCACAGTATCATCAAGTTTAATTGCGCTTGCATCACCTGTAGGGCGCCAAACAAAAACGCAGTCCGACACATGGCATTTTGCACCCGGCCCCCCAAACTGTAACGATTATAGCCGAATCGTCTTATAAAGATGTGAGATAACAACAAATTGGATTTTACAAATGAGCCGCATCCGATACGAGCCTTGCGCATTACCACCTGAAACCAGTGCACTGCGACTAGAGGTCCGTGACTTTTTAAATACAGAGCTTTCACACCTCAAGGCATCAGATCGTGCAAATAGCTGGAGCGAGGCTGACGAGGACTTCACCAAAAAGCTGGGAGCTAAGGGATGGATAGGTATGACTTGGCCAAAGAAATATGGTGGCCAAGAAAAAAGCATGCTTGAAAGATATGTTGTACAGGAAGAGCTTCTGGCTGCGGGTGCCCCTATAAGCCTTCACTTTATAGCTGACAGACAATCAGGCCCACTTTTGATGAGGTTTGCGAGCGAAGAAGTTTGCAAAGATATATTACCGAGAATAGCCAAAGGGGTTTGCTATTTTTGCATCGGCATGAGCGAACCTGATACCGGCTCAGATTTAGCTGCAGTTAGAACACGAGCAGAACGAGTAGATGGAGGCTGGCTGGTTAACGGCTCGAAAATATGGACCTCCCAGGCACACATGGTTCACTACATGATAGCACTCTTTCGCACAAATACAGATGCCGAGAAGCATAAAGGCTTGTCACAATTTCTCGTCGATCTTCGCAACATAAAAGGGATAACGATCCAGCCGGTTGTGAATTTAGCGGGCCGACATGATTTCAATCAAGTGTTTTTTGAAGATGTACTTTTACCAGACACGGCCCTTATCGGCACTGAGAATCACGGCTGGGATCAAGTTATGACAGAGCTGACCTTCGAACGCGCCGGGCCTGAACGCTATATGTCTAGTCAAATTCTAATGAACGAGATAGTACGTGCAGCCACCCAAAGTCCAAGTGAGAGGGCAGCGGTAGAGATCGGTAAAATGGTTGCTAATCTTGCAAGCTTACGTCAGATGTCTTTATCGGTGGCAGGCATGCAGCAAGCCGGCAAAGACCCAGCTCTTGAAGGGTCTTTAATTAAGGAAATAGGAGTAGCCTTTGAACAGTCAATTCCAAAAACAGCCCATGATTTGTTCGGAATTGAGACCGGCCTAAATAATGGCTCAGAGCTTGAAAAAACTTACGCTATGCTCAACATGGTGGCACCTTCCTTCTCAGTTCGAGGTGGCACCCGCGAAGTTATGCGCGGCATAATCGCAAAACACATGGATCTTCGCTAGACCAATCCCGATGAATGACCTCACCGAAATTTTAAAGAAAACCGTAGATCGTCTCTTAAATGACTTCGTAACGCGGGAAAGTTTAGAAGCCGCCGAAGATGGTATATTTCCCCATGAATTATGGAATGCGTTAGCAAAAAATGGTCTCACTCAGCCATTGGTAACTGAACGGGATGGAGAGGTCGGGGCTCACTTTACCGACGCTTATGAAATTATTTATGGCGCTGGTTATCACTCAGCCCCGGTCCCGCTCATCGAGACGATTCTCGCAAGTTGGTTAGCGAAGAAAACTGGCGTGTCTATTCCAACGGGGCCTATCAGCTTGATAGAAAATAGAAGGAGCAGTGCGCTTAAATTCAACCAGACTGGTTCCAACTGGTCACTATCTGGTACTGCAACACACACGCCCTGGGGAGGCGAAGCAAAACATGCCTTCGTAATTGCAGACGCAGGCGGAGAACTCCGTTCAGGGATTTTACAAACCAGCAAAACCACTATAATTCCTGATTTAAATATGGCAAAGGAGCCACGCGACACTCTCATATTTAAAAAAACACCAGTGTGCGAAATCAGCGGACCCCTTAGTTATGAAATAACACGAGATATGATAACGCTGTACGGCGCGTTGTTTCGGTCAGCGCAAATAGCGGGTGCTTCGCAACGCGCGCTTGACCTAGCCATTGAATATGCTCGTGAACGAAAAGCCTTCGGGCGACCTATTGCAAAATTCCAGGCAATTCAGCATCAGCTAGCTAATTTGGCTGCACATGTAGCCCAAGCTACCATCGCAACTGAATCTGCTTTTCGTGCCGCTGACCTCAAAGATCCGAGATTTGAAATATCAATAGCCAAAATTGTGGCTGGCCAGACCGCAACATTGGCGGCTGAAACTGCACATCAGGTATTTGCAGCGATAGGTTTTACGCATGATCATATGCTTAATTTTTTAACGCGCCGCCTCTGGTGTTGGAGAGCTGAATTTGGATCAGATAGTCATTGGGCAGAAGAAATTGGTCGTCGTGTAACGGGCCGGGGGCCCGATATGCTATGGAATGACTTGACCGAGGTGGAAAGTTAATTGTTCGCGAATCAGAATTAGATTTTTTCTAGCATCTTATATCGTTGCAAACACTCTCATACCGGAAAGGCAATTACCTAATGGATTTAATATAATTTTCGTATGATTTTTTTAATTTATATTTTACAATATGTTAGGAGACTTTTTGGTTGGAATACTGTTGGGAAAGACAGGCCCAATATCCTCAAAATAAATTCAGCTGTTGATTTGATTGGTTCGACGGGATCTCAGTGCTATACGATCCTGTATCCGTATTTATTTTTCTTAGAAGATCTTCAGCGAAAGATGTCAAAATGACACGCCGCCGGCAAATTTATGAAGGTAAGGCCAAAATCCTTTTTCAAGGGCCCGAGCCGGGTACAATTGTTCAGTATTTTAAGGACGATGCTACGGCATTTAACAATGAGAAAAAAGGCACGATCACCGGCAAAGGCGTGCTCAATAATCGAATTTCAGAGTACATGATGTTACGCTTGGCAGAGATGGGTGTGCCAACACATTTTGTTAGGCGCCTTAATATGCGCGAGCAGCTTGTACGCGAAGTCGAGATCATCCCTATAGAAGTGGTTGTTCGAAATGTTTCCGCGGGACAATTCGCTAAACGGTTTTTGGTTGACGAGGGAACGCCGCTCCCGAGATCAATAGTGGAATATTATTACAAAGCAGACGAGCTAGGCGATCCACTCGTTTCCGAGGAACATATAACTGCGTTCGGCTGGGCTACCCCACACGATGTGGATGATATGATGGCGCTGGCACTACGCATTAATGACTTCATGTCGGGATTATTCATGGCTATCGACATTAAACTCATTGATTTCAAGCTAGAATTTGGCCGACTATATGAGGAAAATGGAGAAATGCGCGTTGTCTTGGCAGACGAAATTAGTCCAGACTCGTGCCGTTTATGGGACGTCAAAAGCAATGAGAAAATGGACAAGGATCGATTTAGACACGATATGGGGAAGGTAGAAGAGGCCTACCAAGAGGTGGCACGTCGCCTCGGTATTTTGCCAGATGTAGACGAAAATGAGAATTCCACGCCTGAAAAAAGAAAATAGGCCCATGGAGCAAAACCAATGAAGGCAAAAATACAGGTAATGCTTAAAGAGGGCGTCCTTGATCCGCAAGGGAAAGCCATCCAACGCGCATTAGATGGCCTAGGATTTAGTGATGTAGGAGAACTTCGACTAGGTAAGATCATAGAGCTTGTCATCGACGAGAATAACGCTGAAAAAGCACACGCTCAAATTTCGGCTATGTGCGAACAACTTTTAGCTAACACGGTAATAGAAAATTATCACATAGAGTTATCCGAGTAGGAGCGCATGTAACGGTGAGATCGGCAGTCATCGTTTTCCCTGGTTCTAATTGTGACCGCGATGCAGCGGTTGCTCTTAAGGCCCTTACCGGCAACCAACCAGCAATGGTCTGGCATGGAGACAGTGTGTTACCGCAACATTTGGATCTAATCATAATACCAGGTGGTTTTTCATACGGAGATTATCTCCGCGCGGGTGCTATGGCAGGCAATTCGCCAGTAATGCTCGATGTTGTCAAAGCTGCCAAAAAAGGCGTTGCTATTTTAGGCATATGTAATGGCTTTCAAGTGTTGACCGAAACAGGCCTTCTTCCTGGCACTCTTCTGAGAAATTCAAACTTAAACTTCATTTGCAAAAATGTCGGTGTAACCGTCAAAACACAAGACAGTATTTTTACCGGCGGCTACCGTGTAGGCACTTCGCTTGAAATGCCAATTGCGCATCATGACGGAAATTACTACGCAGATGAAGATACCTTAGATAAGCTTGAAGGAGAGGATCGTGTTGCATTTTGTTACTCGGGCTGCAATCCAAATGGGTCACAGCGCGCAATCGCGGGTGTCCTAAATAAAAAGCGCAACGTTCTTGGCATGATGCCACACCCTGAACGTGCCGTCGATGTAAAACTCGGAGGCACCGATGGGTTAATTTTATTTGAAACACTTGCAAAGCACCTGATTTGATGACGCCCGATCCAAAAATCACCGAAGAGCTTATTACTGAGCACGGCCTTACAAAGAATGAATATGCAACCTTGAAAGGCATTCTGGGTCGCGATCCATCTTACACCGAACTTGGAATTTTCTCTGTCATGTGGTCGGAACATTGCTCATATAAAAGCTCAAAAAAATGGCTAAAAACGTTACCAACTAGTGGACCACAAGTAATCCAAGGTCCCGGTGAAAATGCGGGTGTAGTAGACATAGGAGAGGGCCAAGCTGCTGTATTCAAAATTGAAAGTCACAACCACCCTAGCTACATCGAGCCATATCAAGGTGCCGCAACTGGTGTTGGAGGCATTCTACGCGACATTTTCACAATGGGTGCACGACCAATAGCAAATCTAAATGCGCTGCGTTTTGGAGCCCCTGATCATCCTAAGACACGACATCTTTTGGCAGGAGTTGTTTCTGGCATCGGCGGATATGGAAACTGCATAGGTGTTCCAACTGTGGGCGGTGAAATAGATTTTCATTCTTCATACAATGGTAACATTTTGGTGAATGCAATGACTGTTGGTCTGGCTGATCAAAAGAAAATATTTTATTCAGCAGCAGCCGGTATAGGGAACTCCGTAGTGTATGTTGGTTCTAAAACCGGCCGAGATGGAATTCACGGTGCTACAATGGCATCAGCAGAGTTCTCCGATGATGCACAAGAGAAACGACCAACCGTGCAAGTTGGTGACCCATTCACAGAAAAACTACTTCTCGAAGCATGCCTCGAGTTGATGTCCACCGATGCTATCGTTGCGATTCAAGATATGGGGGCTGCAGGTCTAACTTCATCATCTGTGGAGATGGCATCAAAGGGAGCCGTGGGCATAGAGCTGGATTTAGATAATGTCCCAGCGCGAGAAAAAGGAATGAGTTCCTATGAATTAATGCTTTCTGAGAGCCAAGAACGCATGCTTATGGTTATCAAGCCAAACTCAGAAACCATGGCAAGTGAAATATTTGAAAAGTGGGAGCTCGATTTTGCAGTTATAGGTTCCATCAATGACACGGGCCGGCTCCTAATAAGGAAAGATGGAAAAGTGCACGCTAACATTCCGGTAGCGCCTCTCGTAGAGAATGCACCAGAATACGATAGACAGTGGGAAGTCACCAAGCCAGAGGCGAGAATTGATCCGACTAAATTAATTGCCCCGAAAGATATTAATAAAGCCCTTACAACACTCATTTCTTGCCCTGACATGGCGTCAAAGCATTGGGTTTGGGAACAATACGATCATATGGTTATGGCTGACACAATCGTCGGTCCTGGCAGTGATGCAGCCCTCGTGCGAATTCATGGCTCAGAGCGCGGCCTCGCCGTAGTTACCGATTGTACGCCTCGCTATTGTAAAGCAGGACCTGAGGAAGGAGGCAAACAAGCGGTTGCCGAAGCTTGGCGCAATATTACAGCGACCGGTGCAAGACCACTCGCACTAACTAACAATCTAAATTTTGGTAATCCGGAGCGACCGGAAATAATGGGGCAACTAGTTGACTGTATATCTGGTATTGGAGATGCAGCGAGAGCGCTGGATTTTCCGGTGGTGTCAGGAAATGTTTCTCTCTACAACGAAACAAACGGTGAGGCCATTTTACCTACCCCAGTTATTGGCGGTCTGGGATTGTTGAAGGATATAAGAAATCAAGCGTATCTGGCCTTTCAACAAAGCAATGAAAAAATCATTTTGATTGGTGAGACCTTCGGGTGGTTAGGGCAGTCACTTTATCTGCGAGAAATCGAAAATCGCGAAGAAGGAGCTCCACCTCCTGTGGATTTGTCAATGGAACGACGAAATGGTGATTTCGTTCGTAAGCTTATTGAGAGCGAAGAGGTAAATGTTTGCCACGATGTTTCTGATGGTGGACTGCTGGTTGCTATTGCTGAGATGTCAATAGCCAGTAGCATTGGCGCGAAATTGACCCCGCCAAAAATTAATATTCCACTTTTTTCTTGGGCTTTTGGTGAGGATCAGGCCCGCTATATCATCACAGTGAACAATGCCGAACATATATTAAACCTTGCACATGAAGCAGATGTGCCTGCGGAAGTTATCGGCACTACCGGAGGCTCAACATTGACTTTAGGCTCCGCAGCCTCCATATCCGTGGTGGATTTAAGGAATTGCCACCGACATTGGCTCGAACATTACATGCAGGGCAAATAAGGGAGACAAACATGGCAATGAAAGCTGATGAAATTGAGCAGATGATACGTGATGCTCTGCCAAGTGCAGATGTAAAAATAAATGATTTACGTGGCGACGGCGATCATTATGCCGCGTACGTTTGCTCAGCTGCATTTAAAGGTAAAACAAGAGTTCAACAACATCAGATGGTGTATGATGCTTTACGCGGACGTATGGGCAATGAGCTTCACGCTCTTGCCTTACAAACTTCTACTCCTGATGATTAAGCTTTGCATTAAGTTTCCGTAACAAATTAACAAACGAATATGAGGCAAAATAATGTCAGATAACCCCACTCACGAAATGTTACAAAAAGAAGTCAATGAAAATGATGTTGTTTTGTTTATGAAAGGGAGCCCCGTCTTTCCTCAATGTGGTTTCTCAGCCGCGGTTGTGCAGGTGTTAGGAGAACTAAATATCAAATATAAAGGTATTGATGTCCTCGAAGACCCCTCGTTAAGGCAAGGCATTAAGGACTTCAGCAACTGGCCCACGATCCCTCAACTCTACATAAAAGGTGAGTTTATTGGTGGGTGCGATATTATCCGAGAGATGTATGAGTCCGGGGAATTAAAGACCTTGATCAAAGAAAAAGAGATACCAGAGGCTACCTCTTAAGTGAGAGCGTATCGAATATTTTTGGAATTATGTTTCTGTGCTCTAGGGATGTTATGTAATGCAACCTATTAATTTGTTTATGAACTGCAAATTTACGTTTACGCACTGTCGTTCGCGCTAACCTCAACCCACTTTTTTTATATTCTGATAGAACACGCAGGCGCGCATGCCCGGCTGGCGGGCTTACGCGTTTTCGTATGAGTTACGTGTATGCGGTTTCTTAACGAGAATAGAATTCAACAACTAGATTTGGTTCCATTAAAACCGGATAGGGCACATCTTCGAATTTCGGCGCACGTACAAATGTGGCCTGCATCTTACGAGAGTCCACTGAAACATAATCAATAACCTCACGCTCGTTCGATTCCATCGCTTCCAAAACCATCGGTATCTCACGACTTTTAGCCTTCACCTCAATGACGTCACCATCACTCACTGCATACGATGGGATATTTACACGTTTACCATTTACCGATATGTGCCCGTGATTAATAAACTGCCGTGCAGCAAAAACTGTCGGGACAAACTTTGCCCGATATACCACTGCATCCAGCCGGCGTTCTAGCAGCTCTATCAAATTTTCTGATGTATCGCCCTTTTGTTTGGAAGCGTCTAAGTAATAACGTCGGAATTTCTTTTCCCCAATATTACCGTAATAGCCTTTGAGTTTTTGCTTTGCCTGAAGCTGCGTGCCAAAATCTGATGGCTTTTTCCGACGCTGGCCATGCTGGCCAGGGCCATACTCCCTTTTATTCCAGGGACTTCGAGGACGCCCCCATAGATTAACCCCCAAACGGCGATCAATTTTATATTTTGCGCGTAAACGTTTACCCATATCTAATTCACCCTGGTTCACCCGGTGTTGTTTAAAGTCCAGTTAGCCGCTCAAACGGCGGGGCTGTGAAAACAAACAACCCACGTTACCGGAAAGCACAAACTCTATCTTTTTTAAACTGAAGTCAACGCAATTTGTAAAATTTTCTTCGCCTCAAT
The DNA here is from genome assembly GCA_913043025.1 of uncultured Rhodospirillaceae bacterium. Taxonomy (GTDB): domain Bacteria; phylum Pseudomonadota; class Alphaproteobacteria; order UBA8366; family UBA8366; genus UBA8366. The sequence continues at coordinate 28,907 of CAJWLM010000010.1, read as the reverse complement.
TTTGCGGCACTTATTTACTAAAAATACGATCATCGAGACACCACTTCCCGCCTCCGGCAACCGTGATGAAAAAGAAAACAAAGGAATACAAGGCTGCAAGTTCTCCTCCGTTCAGAATAGGGAAGAAATCGCGGGGTGCATGTGCGTAAAAATATGCAACCGCCATAGTTCCTGACATGATAAAGGCCGCTGGCCGGGTAAAAAGCCCCAAAGCAAGCATAATTCCGCCAATCAATTCGATTGCTCCAGCCGCCCCGCCAAGAGTTAGCAGAGAGGTATCGCTGTAACGGGTCGCAGGAAAACCTAAGAGCTTAGTCGTCCCATGTTGGAGGAACAACATTGCCGAAGAAATACGCATAATGGCTACACAATGTTGCTGATATCCACTCAAAAAGTCTGCGATCTTTCCCATAAAGAGCTCCCTATTGCTTTGATGCGGGATGAATTTTTAAACAAGGACTATGCATTTTCAACTGCTACGAAGTGATCTGGCCCTACTTCTTTGTATGAAATTTGCGGTGGCGTGTAGTTTAATGGACGTATAGCACTTGGTATTTCTTCAGCAGCTGTGGTGCGCTCGGTTCGCCGTAAACGGGGATCTGCAACAGGAACTGCTGAAAGTAGCTTTTGGGTGTATGCATGTGTGGGATTCTCAAATATTGCTGACCGTGGACCGATTTCAACGATTCGACCTAGGTACATAACAGCTACGCGATGGCTTATCCTTTCAACTACCGCTATGTCATGGCTTATGAATAAATACGATAGATTTAGTTGGGCTTGGAGGTCCATTAACAAATTAATGACCTGCGCCTTTATGGTAACATCAAGCGCGGACACAGCCTCGTCACAAACAATGAGCCGTGGTTCAAGTGCAAGTGCACGAGCTATTGATATACGCTGCCGTTGACCGCCGCTGAACTCGTGCGGGTAACGTTTTGCAAACTCCGGATTAAGATTTACCTGCTTCAAGAGCTCTACAATCCGGTTGTTAATATCATTTTTCTTGTGAAGTTGATGTACTTTTATGGGTTCACTCAATGTGTCCAGTATAGACATGCGTGGGTTTAAGGATGAGTAAGGATCTTGAAAAATCATTTGAACTGCTCGACAGAAGTCAAATCTATCTCGCCCAGTCTTATTCAATACGGATTCACCATCAAAAATTATATCACCCGAAGTAGCATCCTCGAGTCCAAGAATAGTTCTACCAGTCGTAGTTTTTCCACAGCCGCTCTCACCAACCAACCCCAGAGTTTCGCCTTCCTTAATTTCGAAGGAAACATCCTCCACTGCATGCACTCGTGCACTAGCACGACTCATCACTCCGTCGGTAATGTCAAACCGGGTAACTAAATTTTTTACTTCTAATAGATTGTTCATATCCACCTCCCTTGCCTTCGTAATGCCCAAAAAATCGGTTAGCCAACAACTGCAGGAAATTTTTCTGGTTCAGTCTTTCCATTCATACTTCCGATTCTAGGAACTGCTCCTATAAGTTTTTTGGTATAATCGTGTTTTGGATCGTGGAATATTTGCTCAACATCCCCGTGTTCAACTATTTTGCCGTTGAACATCACAACAACTCGATCAGCCATTTCCGCGATAACTGCCATATCGTGAGTGATAAACAGTACCGACATGTCAAATTCTTCTTGTATATCCTTTATCAGATCGAGGATTTGAGCCTGAATGGTAACATCGAGGGCTGTAGTCGGTTCATCTGCGATTAACAATGCTGGACTGCACGCCAGCGCCATGGCTATCATAACTCGCTGACGCATACCGCCGGAGAGGTTATGCGGGTATTGATTAAGCTTACTCTCCGGATCTGGAATGCGCACTTTCTGTAAAAGTGCAAGTATACGATCTTCAGCCTCTTTTTCAGTCAAACCTAAATGCTGGTGAAGCCCCTCCGTCAATTGTGTGCGAATATCAAGCACAGGGTTTAGGCAGGTCATAGGCTCTTGAAAGATCATTCCTATCTCCCGTCCTCGAACAGAACTCATCGTCTCTGGATCGGCCTGAGTTAGTTCTGTTTTACCTAACCTCCCGCTATTAAGCCGTATTTCACCTTTCGGGACATATGCTCCTGCCATGTCATTCAAGCGTAACATGGACATGGCGCTCACTGACTTGCCTGACCCTGATTCGCCAACAACGCCTAACGTTTCGCCCTTTTTTATTTCAAAGCTTATGCCACGGACGGCCTCAACATGTTTGCCAATCGTCGGAAAATTAACATGTAAATCATCGACCTCGATTAAGACGTCTTGCGCCATTTCAACTCCCTTAATATTAAGTTGTTACTTTTTATTTCTTTTGGCCCTTGCTCAAAGGCTAGTTTCCTTCACAACACCAACCGAGCCAACTATTTATCAATAGTTCGTTAAGGTTTGTGTCCTGCGGTTGTAACATTATGCGCGGTCACAGAGGTAAAAGAAAGGGTGGAAGATAAAGAATGGGAATTTTCCCATTAAATATTTTCGGTATGTATTGCGTATAGAAACCATACCAAATATACATGTACGTATTGTAAAAAATACGAATTAACAAAAATTCACCAAAGCATTGCGGACTTTGATACAAAGTTCCTCAAAAATGCTTAATTTAAAAGGGTCATAATGAGCTATATCAAAAAAGGTGCTTTACTCTTCATTTTAACTTTTATCCCCCTCTCATCCCCTCTTGCCCATGAATTAGCTAGTGGAGGATCGGGTTTCTTGCACGCTATAACTACTCCAGAACATTTTCTTAGTTTTGTTGCTATTGCATTGATGGGTGCCTTGGCAGCTTCACTTTCTAGCTCTCAAGCCTACATATATATTGTACCCGGCGTGGCCGGAATATTTATTGGGCTTGCACACGTTGGTGTAGCCTCACTTTATAGTCTATCTTTTGTGGGAGGGGTTATTGTCGCTAGTATAGCAATTACGTTTGGCGTTCTTCGGGTCGCAACTGACATTGCTAAATACTTCCGTACTTTAAACGAGCAGCAGAAATAGAAAAGCCATTTGGCGGTCAATAATTTTTTTGAAGTTTAATCCGAAAGGTACACAAAATGCTTTTTCGCTTAGCGCAATCTCTTGAATCCTTGGGTAAAGTGTCTACTGTAAACGCGCACTGTGATATTCCTTGCAAAATTTACGATCCCTCAACTTCATTAATCGCTACACTGTCGGTTATCCGACTAATGGATATTATTGCTGAAGCCGCAGGTAAAAACGACACTCCATCCATAGAGGATCAAAACACTATTGCGCGGAGTATTTTTCGGAAAGAAGAGGAAGCTGAAAAGGTTAAGCATGAGGTGCGCATAATCTGGGGTGACTACTTCAAGAGCCCGCAAATGGAAGCATTTCCCGAGATACATGAATTAGCTCATAAGATAATGATGAAGGCCAGCGCTTGCAAACAAGGCACTAAACGCAGCGATGGTGAAGAATTGCTAGACTTGGTTAACAGATTTGCTGAAATTTTTTGGGCCACTAAAAACGTAGAGACAGTGAAAAAGACTTGTCCTTACCCGCCCGAACTTCCTACGGTATATCCTGTTCTATAATTACTTTCCGTGGCGCATATTTCGTGTTGCTGGCAAGAGTATGTCGCCACTTCTCAATGAAGGCGATTATGTGGTCGCTAAAGCTCTTCTACCTGACGATCAATTGCATGTTGATGACATCGTTATTTTTGATCACCCGGACGTCGGGCCGGTTGTAAAATCAGTAAAGACGTTTAAAGGTACGGTTGTGCAGTTTTGCGGACAATCGCCACTCTCAATGGGCTCAGACGAGATGGGTTGGATAGCCCGCGATCGCATAACGAGGAAAGTGATTTTATTAATAACTTCGACTGGTATAAAAAAAATAGATAAAAAAACCGAATAGAAAATTCTAACGTACTGAAAATTTTGATAGCTGATTTACACCCTTGTTTCATCAGTTTTATCTTTTACTTTTGAACGTTTCGGACCAGGGCATTCCCACCATAACCGGATGAATTCGGAAAAATGTATGTAAGGCACAAAGCAATTCCAACGATTGCCTCCTATTTCCATATATCGCCTAGCGCTGATGTGCAGCACACAGCCCCCTACGCTTATTATTACGCTTATTAGCAATTCTCGATATATGTAATTATCTTCGCCTGGAGTTAAAAATACACACACCATAAGTATAAATATTGATATAATGAATAATTTAAAGTATTTTTTAAATTTTTTTTTGTCTAGAGGCTTTTTTGCAAATATAACTGCAATAATATATGAAAAAATTACAAGTAAACCCATCATACCATGCAAAAATTGCGTGCTCATTAAATCGTTCCGTTAACTTAATTTGTATCCTCAATTAGTCAGTTTTGATTTGGTTTTGGATATCAACCATGTTTTCCAGTGTTCGGCGAGCTTTAGCAACAATTGGATAATCTATAAAATAACCATCAAGCTGAATTGATGATGAACCTAATTTCTCGGCCGCCTCAAACGCCGCTACAACTTTTCTTGCAAAAATAACATCGGCATTTGATGGGGTAAAAACTCTATTTACGACATCCACCTGCGTTGGATAAATACACATTTTACCCTGAAATCCAAGTTTTTGCGCATTTAGCGACGATTTTTCAAAGTTATCGGCATCTTTAATGTGGATCCAAACGGTGTCGATTGGGGGCTCCAAGTCGTGCGCACGAGATTGCAATACCATTCTGGCGCGAGCATCTCTTAATTCATCCTCACCCAGGCTCCACTGAATATTTAAATCGTTGGTGTAATCTCCAGCGCCAAAAGCCATTCGCCGTACGCGTCCGTCCACTTTTGCTGAAGCAATTTCATCTAACATTGCAATACCTTTACCCGTCTCTATTATGGGTATCAGGTCTAAAGTGCTTTTCTTCATTCCGGCGCCAGCCTCTAAGTTAGATAACAACCAACTTATGGTTTCCAATTGACCAGGCCGCTCCACCATAGGCAGCACGATCCCATCTAGCCATGGCCCCACAATTTCGACAATGTCATCATAACAAAATTTAGTTTCGAACCCATTAACCCTGACATAACCTTTGCCTGATCGCGTGTTTTTGAGTGCATCCACAACAAGAGACCGAGTTGCTTTTTTTTCTGCAAGTGCGACGGCATCCTCAAGATCAAGGATCACAGCATCAGCTCCGCAATTAAAAACTTTTTCCACTTTGCGTGAATGATTCCCGGGGGCGAACAAAAAACTGCGATAAGGCATCGATGAAGTCTCTTTCTAGATGTTGTACTCAGTATAGGAGTTTGCCAGAGCAATAATAATTGAACAATAGCTGGACAAAACTTCGGTTGCCTCGTATGCCTTGCGTTTATTATCTATTGGTCGATTAGGGCCTATGAATATTCCCCGCAAAAGAGATGTTGCTCTGCCTGTAAGTGTTATGCTCTGCATGCATACCCTAATAGCACTAGCTGTATTTATCGTGCCGGTGATGGCTCCCGAAATGGGCCTAAATGCCAATGACATTGGCACTTTCGTTTTTCTTCTTTATCTAACTTCTATGATCACGGTTCCATTTTCCGGACCTTGCACAGCAAAGTTCGGCCCCATGAGGATGATGCAAGTTTGTGTTTTTTGTTGCGCCGTAGGTGTAGCGCTGTGTTGCAGTTTCAATGGTGAGGTAAGATCTTTAGGTGCTATTTGTATAGGGACCGGGCTCGGTCTAGCAACGCCGGCCGCGTCAGACATACTTTTACGATATTCACCAGAATCAATTAGAAGTTTTGTCTTTTCACTCAAACAAGCCGCTGTTCCAGCAGGCAACCTTATTGCAGGTTTATTGGTGCTACTCGCAATAGCTATCGGGTGGCAGAATGCTTTCTTTATTATTTCAATTTTGACGGGGGCGGTTGCACTTATTTTCCAGCCTTTACAAAAGACTTGGGACACTGGCCGCGACACCGCTGATCATATTACCTTTAACCTCAAAAGTTTTGTTTCTGGTGTCCGCATCATTTTTGCTGACCAAAGTCTTCGCTGGCTATCAATATCCTCGTTTGCTTTTGTGTTGCTACAAATAGCAACCACTTCTTATCTAGTCACATTTCTTGTCACAAAAGTTGGCTGTGACCATAAAACAGCTGGGATAATCTATGCACTATCCTTCGCCGGCGGTTTCTTCTCCCGCATAATTTTTGGCATAATTGCTGATAATCTTATATCGCCTTTAAAAACGCTGGGTTTGCTTGGTTTCATTATGGGAGGCGCCAGTCTTATTACTGCTCAATTCACGCCGGACTGGCCAGTTTACGGTATTACGATAACCTCTTTTGCTCTTGCATCAACAGCGGCTGGTTGGAACGGTGTGTATATTGCGGAAACTGCTGCACGAGCGCCTTCAGGTTTAGCTTCACATATCTTGGGAATATCGCTCATTATGACCTATGCCGGATGTATTGCTACCACGCCCTTGTTCCTAATCCTTCTCTCCTTATCAGGAGACAGTTATCATATCGCATTCAGCCTATTCGCAGTGCCAGCAATTCTGACAGGCCTTAGATTATTGTCGATCGAGCGGAAACAGGTTTAGACTACCAGGATCTTTGTATACAGTGTGTTGAAGGCAGCATGACAAAACTTATAATTCAAATACCGTGCTACAATGAGGAGGATACCCTTCCCATTACTTTAGCTGCGTTGCCTACATCCATTGAGGGGATCGATGTGATTGAACGTCTTGTTATAGACGACGGGTCACATGACAAAACTTCTGAGATTGCAGCCCAGCATAACGTTGAACACATTATAAGGTTTTCTAAGAATCGTGGCCTCGCCCGTGCATTTATGGCCGGAATTGAGGGAGCACTCGAGGCAGGCGCGGATTTCATAGTTAATACTGATGCTGATAACCAGTACTGCGCAGATGACATAAAGACCCTTCTGATACCGATCATCTCCGGCAATGCAGAAATTGTTGTCGGCGCGCGCCCGATTGATAACATTAGTCATTTCTCACCCATGAAAAAATATCTACAGCGAATAGGCTCTTGGGTGGTCCGGCTTGTTAGCGGCACTAACATTGATGACGCGCCAAGTGGATTTCGCGCCTTCTCTGCTGCAGCTGCGATGCAGATCAACGTATTTTCAGAGTATACTTACACTCTCGAAACTATTATCGCAGCTGGGCAGCGCGGCATTACCATCACTTCTGTACCTATTCGCACAAATAAGCAATTACGCCAATCCCGATTAATCAAAAGCATTCCTAGCTATGTATGGCGCTCGATCGTAACCATTTTTCGAATATTTCTTTATTACCGTCCACTGAGGAGTTTTGGGATTCTTGGATCTATCCCATTTGCCCTCGGCTTTCTTCTCGGCATGCGATATCTTATATTTTGGTTGGAGGGCACGACACGTGCACACACTCCTAGCTTAATACTGTCGGCAATTCTCTTACTTACAGGAATGTTATTGTGGATGGCTGGACTGATAGGTGACTTGCAGGCGGTGAATCGCAAATTGCTTGAAGATATACAGTTTACACAACGTCGACATCGCCATAACAGCAATAAGACCTCTCTCTCTTAGCGAAACTATCATGATTTACATTCGTAAAATAATTGCCACATCTATAAGCCTCACTATCCTTGCGATCATATATTACCAAATCGACTTGAACCTCCTAGGACAAGCAATGAGCGGCTTGAATTGGCAATGGTTTGGACTTGCAATAGCTATGATTGGACCCTTAACTGCTGCGAGCGCTTGGAGAATATGTTTTCTCGCCCCCAAAGATGCGAGGCTCAGTTTTTTTCAAAGCCTAAACCTCACTCTCATGGCAAGTGTTCTTAACGCTGTGCTTCCATCCAAGCTTGGTGATATTGCACGCTCGTATGCTCTGGTAGAACGAGGCCATATGCCCACAGCAGATGCTCTTTCTTTAGTAATTTTTGAGAAAACATGGGATGTTCTAGCTTTATCTTTTTGGTGTTCCATTGGCCTATTATGGATGCTTTTAACCTCAAATGGCATCAGTCCATTATTTTACATCATGGCTTGTGCAATCATTCTAGCATTGGTCTTAGGCGGAATGATGGTTACATCACTCCACTTTGCAAATGGCATTTTTTACATTGCACTTAATTTCATTCCTAATAAAAAGAGCAAAAAAATTGAGATGCTACAGAGTGCATGGTGTCGGACATTAACAGATTTTTGGTCTAACAAACCTAAAGCTGCAATCGTTATTAATGGCTCACTTTTTCTATGGTTGATGCATCTTTTTCAAATATGGCTTTTCGTCAAAGCGCTGAATTCAAACGTTCCATTCCTTGATAACGCAGCTATGGCTTCACTGGCTATCTTTTTAGGCTTACTCCCCTTCACCCTGGCAGGGATTGGAACACGAGATGCAGCCATTATCTTTTTTTATCAACCTTACATAGGAGCACCAACTGCAGCAGCACTGGGTTTGTTGTGCACACTCCGATATTTCTTGCCCGCATTAATAGGCCTGCCGTTCGTTCGTCAATACCTTGTGACTGCTCGCCGTATCAGAGAAGATGTAAAATTGGGTACTTAGCTCATGACAGCATTCCTTAGTTTCGCCGACAAATGTCTTCTCCACGAGGATAAAAAAAACACTACTTCCTATGTCATTGGTCTTTGTTTAGCCCTGGCGTTTGCTTTGGTCCCTGCACTCGAAACACTCATTCTTTCTTTTGAACAGCCATATACGATACAGGATGACGCACGACAGTTTTTATTCTGGATGCAACAATGGCGGGATCCAGAATTGTTCAATAAAGACCCTATAGCCGAATATTTTAAGTCCGTCACACCTCCAGGCTACGCCGCACTTCATTTCGTGCTTGATAAAATTGGCATTCACCCATTCCTTGCTAATAAATTATTAGTCACCCCGCTATTCCTTTTAACAGCCGCCCTCGCCTATAAACTTGCATACTCTGTACGGCCGATCACCGCAGTTGCAATAGCAGGCAGTTGGCTCACTTGTTTTTTCCTCAGTCTCATTGACCAGTCACTTTTAAGTGCCACTCCACGCGCATTCGCAGTTCCTCTTCTACTATGGTTCTTGCTATCTATCTCTCTAAATTCAAGGTTCCAGACCGCTGTCAGCTGCCTTCTACAAAGTTTGTTTTACCCATCTATAGCCCTTGTAAGTGCCGGTGTACTTGTATTGTTATTATTTAGATGGAAACACTCCGAGAGAGGTATTGGAATTAATGAAAAACAAATATGGCCGACGTTGATTGGCAATGCCGCAATTGGCGTAGGGCTATTACCTTTTATTCTCACCACCAGCAGGTATGGTTCCATAATTACTGCTGCCGATGCAGCAGCGCTTCCGGCTTTTCAGGTCGGAGGCAGATCTGCATTTTTCCTCAGCGGATTTATAGAAACTTATATTTGCGGTGCCAGGGCGGGCCTTTTGCCGGTCGAGTGGGGCTGCGGTGAGGCTTTTCGGCAAGGGTTAGGCTTTGCGCCATTCCTAGCTGCTATTCTTCTCGTTTTCACTATAAGTGTACCAATCATGCTTCGGTATTTTACACACAGAAAAGTTGACAGAAAGCCAGGTATATTTGAGAATCGAGAACAGCTTTTTTCTTTGGTACTAATATCTAGCAGCTTCTGGTTTATTGCCGCACACGTTTTGCTGTTTGATCTGCACTTGCCCTCTCGCTACACCCAACATGCGCTTCGAGCAACAATGTGGATTGCGGTAGCATTATTATTGGGCCCGCCTCTTATTGCTGCTGGACGAAAGTATGCTCCGAAATTATTTGGAGTCCTTGCCATGTTATCCGCTTTAATTTTTTTCATATTGCCATTACCATTATCGGTAAGCCCCTATGCAAACTACGTGTCAGGGCAACATCCTAAGCTATATGAATATATAGCACAGTTACCAAAAGATTCTCTTATTGCCTCACTCTCAATCGAAGCAGACAATATACCAAGTTTTTCAAGTCGGCGTGTGTTGAGTGCCCGGGAATATGCCATTCCCTATTCTTTGCCCTACATAAATAATCTACGAACTGCAACTAAGAGTCTAATTCACGCCCAATACGGAAATTCTCCCAAACCTTTAATTGATTTTTTAGATCTGCATGGACCTACTCATCTACTGGTTGACATGAATACAACAAATGCAGGTGTTTTAGTCCAACAATGGTGGTACAATGATTATCCTGATGCTGCGGCATGGGCGACCAAAAATATTTCTTCCCGGCCACCATTTCTTTTCAATCTCTTGCACGAATGTAAAACCGTATCCTCCGGACCCCTTATTCTTGCTTCAACAAGCTGCTTGCGTTCACTCAGCAGTAAAAAAATTAATCATAAGTGAGTTTACAGCCTCAGGGTTTTCATATGCTGCCCAATGCCCCGCATCAGGCACTCGATGCAAATCTAATGGCCTGGGATATGCTGAACGGATGTCATCGATTAATTCATTTGCATTTCTGTATTCAGAGTCATCGCCCTCGCCCCACAATACTCTTAGCCTACAGTCTAACATCCCAAGATCCCTGGCTAGGGTATCTCCGCCACTAACTTTACGACTGTTAAATTTCGTATGATTGACACAATACACTTGAATATCGAGGCATTCTTCTGTGATAGTTTCAGGAAATGAAAGCATATTCACCAGTAAATTATGCCGGCAAATATCTCTCAGTAGACCCTCATTATCTTCTGCCTCCTTGTAACTACGCGTCGGCCTACTGGGGTAATCCCTCTTCGGCCCTCCAGCGGGCGAAATCAACAATAGATGACTTATCCTGCTTCCCATTCGGGTAGCCATATTGGCAGCAATTGCTCCGCCAAAAGAAAAACCCGCAAACATTAAAGGTTCATCGACTGGAAGCATTTCTTGCAAAGCGAGATAAAAATAATCCAAATATTCTGGCCCGGACATTTTGGAAGAGACACCAAGGCTTTCTCCATACCCTGGGTGATCAATTGCATAAACAGTAAACTGCTCAGCTAAGGCCTCAATATTTTTTACCCAATGATGCCGGCAACCGAACCCCCCATGAAAAAGCACAAGCTTCGGTCCGCTTCCATGGGTTGCAAAAGCAATAGGTTGTTTCTTTGTCATATTTCTCCGTTTCTGCCGTGAGTGTAAGTTAACCATTAAACATAAAGAATAACAAAATCATGCCCAACTATTCTATTATAACCGGATCACTAATAAGTTCTGTAATCTCCAGTCATCATGTCTAAAACCACAAGAGAAATCACTCATTCTGTTCCCCGCCGCGGAATAATAACTATAGCTGCGGTTATGGGTGCTGGCCTGCAAGGCATGGATACAATGCTTGCCGCAGTCGCGCTTCCGCATATACGGGGCTCACTATCGCTTACTTTTGAGGAAGCATCTTGGATATTAACATCCTATCTCATAGCGGTTGCCATTGCCACACCGCCAGTTAGCTGGCTTGGTCGTAAATTCGGTCGCAAGCGACTTTTTCTAATTGTGATAGGTGGTTTTATTGTCTGTTCAATGCTTGCTGGTGGAGCTGATGGAATTAATGAAATGGTAGCCTATCGTTTTACACAGGGCGTCTTTGGTGCTGCCCTTGTGCCCCTTTCCATGCATATCCTTCTCGACATATTCCCACGCGAAGAACACGGAATCGCAATCAGCTGGTGGTCCTTTGGAGTGATGTTTAGCGCAATTTGCGGCCCAACACTTGGTGGAATACTTACTGAATTTCTATCTTGGCGTTGGAATTTTTACGTGAATATTCCGATAGCTACCCTCGCCATGTTATTGATTTTCATTTTTGTACCTGAGAGCAATGATAATGAAAAACGACCTTTCGATTGGTTCGGGTTCATCCTTCTCACAATTTGTCTTGGTGCTACACAACTTATGCTGGATAGGGGAAATAAACTTGACTGGTTCCAGTCGCCCGAGATCTTGCTTGAGCTTTCTGCGGCCTGCCTCGCACTCTACCTTTTTATTGTGCACATAATGACCTCGAAAGAGCCGTTTGTCGAACCCGCCATTTTTAAAAACCGTAATTTAGTTCTCGGATTATGTTTAACTACCATGCATGGGGTAACGCTTGTCGGACTTACGGGCCTAATTCCATCCTTTTTAAACAGACTAATGGATGTTCCAGTTCTGACAATTGGACTTATCCTTGCCCCTCGCGGAATTGCAACCGCATTAGCCTCTACTACCGCTGGAAGGCTTATGATCCGGTTCAACCCAAAATGGATCTGCGCATTTGGAATGTCACTGATGTCCTTATCACTCTGGATGATGGCTGGCTTCACACCCGAGACAGCAACCTGGCACTTCATTTCCGCAATAATTATTCAAGGCTTTGGTTTCGGGCTTTTCTTCGTATCAGGAAATTCAATGACATTTGCTACGCTTCCTGCAGAACACCGTGCCGAAGCAACAGCATTTATGAGCTTAATGAGAAAGATTGGCTCCAGCGTTGGGGTCTCAGTACTTGTTGGAATGCTCGCCCGAAATACTCAGCGTAACCATGAGATACTGGGTGCTAACATAAGTCAAATGAATGAAATTTTTCGCCATAAACAGTTGCCTGACAGTTGGAGTTTAACCAATGTTCAAGGCATGGCCGCGCTTGATAAAGAGGTGACAAGGCAAGCTGAGTTCATCGCTTACCTTTTCGACTTTCGTGTTCTTGGCATAGTGATATTACTCATGATGCCTCTAATACTATTATTCCGGAGTACGGAACGATCTCCAAATAAAAAGTCTGGAACTAAATGATGGCAAAATCAGAATCTAAACAGGAGTCCGAAGAAGAAGGGGTTTTACTATCACCTCGGCAACGCATTGCCGTGGTCATTGGTATTTTGCCGGCCGGAATGATCACGGGTATGGATACTTTTGCTGTGGGCGTAGCGTTACCACGCATGCAAGGGGTTTTATCAGCAACCTTACTTGAAATCTCCTGGATCCTTACTGCCTTCTTGGTAGCCGCAACTGTTTTCACACCCATGTATGGATGGCTCGCACGGCGTGTCGGACGTCGAAAATTATTTCTAATAATAATTGTTGGATTCTGCTCATGTGCCGGCTTGATCGCTCAATCGGATAGCCTTGAAGAAATAATTTTTTTCCGCTTCTGCCAAGGATTTTTTGGAGCGGGTTTTAATCCACTACTCATGCAGATTGTCCTGGCGACATTTCCTGTCAGTCAACAGGGAATAGCATTCGGTTGGTTAACAACCGGGCGAATGAGCGGCATCATTGTTGGCCCATTATTAGGCGGCATTATGACGGAATACTTCTCCTGGCGTTTTGTATTCCTTACAAACATCCCCCTTGGAATGCTAGCAGCATATCTGGTTTATCTTTACGTACCACGCGGACATCCCGAGAATACCAAAAAATTCGATATTTTTGGTTTTCTCATACTCGGGATCGCTATCCTTGCGCTACAATATGCTCTTGACCAAGGTCAGACACTTGGTTGGTTCGACTCAATAGAAATCATCGGTGCAACGTTGCTATCTGCTGGCGCACTATATTTATTTGTGGGTCATATTTTTTTGAGCCGCAATCCTTTCCTAAATCCGAGAGTTTTTGCCAATCGTGAATTCCTAATAGGACTGCTCTTTGGATTTCTGCTCAATTTTATGGTTTTCGGTTACGCAGGATTAATTCCTCCAATATTGCAGAACCACATGGGCTACCCAGTTATTTCCACTGGTTTCCTGATGGTACCACGAGGCATAGGCACGATGGTTTCCTCACTTGTCGCGGGCGCAATGCTAATGAAATATTCCGCTCGGCCTATCTCGGCGCTCGGTATATGCTGTATAGGTGGATCAACCTGCTGGTTGTCTTTTTTCACTCCTGATGTCAATGCCGTATACATCTCTCTAGCATTATTTATACAAGGAGCAGGGTTTGGGTTTCTTTCAGTATCGCTAACGACGGTAGCTTTCCAATCAATGTCACCATCTCAGCGCGCTGACGGGACGTCGGTCCTGAGTTTGTTTAGACGCCTAGGATCGGCTATTGGCGTATCAGTTTTGGTAACACAGCTTGCTCGATCAACACAAAGTGCAAGACAAGTCCTCAGCGAGAATTATACCGCCCATAATGAGCTTTTTAAACACCTACCATTGCCAGAAAAATGGGATCTAGATAGCTTGCCTGGTTTATTATCTATGGAAAAGGTCATAGATAAGCAGGCGGAATTTATTGCTTATCTGCACGATTTTCGGCTTATGACACTTTTAATGTTTTTGTTACTACCGCTAGTACTGGTTTTACGAATTAAGCCGCCGGGCGAAATGGAGGAGCATCCCAAATACACGAAATCGGCAAATAAGAATAGGTAAGAGCATGCCCGATGTTGACAGCAAACGACCTACTCATCTGCCGGCAAAAGAACGCTTTTGGGTTGCAGTCGCAATAGTTCCTTGCGGTTCTATGCAAGGCATGGATACTTTTGCAGTCTCTGTTGCTATTCCTATTATGCAAGGTAATTTTTCTGCAACGATTACAGAAATTTCTTGGGTGCTGACTTCATATCTGGTTGCAGCCGCTATCTTCATGCCATTGTTTGGATGGGCAAGTAAAAGGCTTGGTAGAAAAAAACTCCTTCTTATTACTATAACAGGGTTTATAGGCAGCACCTTACTTGTATCTACCTCAAATACCTTGCTCGAATTAGTTGTATACAGGTTTATTCAAGGGGCATTTTCAGCCGGCCTAAATCCTCTCGCGCAGCAGGTACTATTAGCCGCCTACCCTAGGAAGCTGCACCCACAGGCTTTCAGCTGGATGTCAAACGGCAGAATGACCGGCGTAATGCTAGGCCCTATTGTAGGTGGTTTTCTTACCGAATGGTTGGACTGGCGCTGGGTTTTTTGGGCTAACATTCCAGTTACATTGGCGGCTTTTTACCTCGTGGCTCGCCATATTCCGGAGGGAGGTGTTATCAAGGCATCAAAGTTTGACATGTTTGGTTTTATTACCCTCAGCATAGCTATACTATTTCTTCAGTTAATGCTCGATCAGGGTGAGCGTATGGAGTGGTTTGAAAGTAATACAATAATTGTATTCGCTGCTCTTTCAGCAATTGGCATTTATCTGTTTTCTGTTCACGTCTCAACTGCAAAAAATACCTATATCGATCCGCATGTCTTTATGAACAGGGATTTTTTTATTGGACTGGTTCTGGTGTTCGCACTCGGGTTCATGATTTATGGCATGGCAGGGCTGCTACCAAAAGTGATTCAAGATCACATGGGCCATCCCCCGACGAGCGCCGGAATAGTTATGGCGATGCGGGGAATTGGATCAATAATAGGTGCCTCGGTAGCCGGATGGCTTCTGAATGGGCGCGACCCCCGCCCAACAGTTACTCTTGGATTGGTCTCTATGTCAGGCTCTATGTGGCTCCTATCTTTAATTACTGCCGACGCGCCGATTCACTACATTATGTTAATTGTTATTCTTCAGGGTTTTGGCATAGGAGCCTTTACGGTTCCAATCACTGCCTGCGCTTTTACCAGCCTTGACCCCGCACTGCGACCTGATGCGACAGTGATGAACTCACTCGCACGCAGGCTCGGCACTTCGATAGGTATTTCGATACTCGTCAGTGTGCTTGTCCATAAAACGCAGTCAGTACGTAACGGCCTAACTATACATATCGCACCTGAACGCCTAAGAGAGCTCACAGTTCCCGAAAGCTGGAACCCAGACGAGCAGTCTGGAGCCTTCCATTTAAACCGACTTGTTGAAAAAGAAGCTGAATTTCTGGGCTTCTTATTCGATTTCCAGCTGATGGCTGTAATTTTATTATGTCTCTTCCCGCTTGTATTTTTGATGCGACTTGATACAAAAAAAAACGTTAAATAGTCGAAATATTTAATCTGTGCCTTCTACCGCTGCCTCATGTTTCCAAAGGCTTGGTTGACTATCTGGAGGTATGTTAATGAATATAAACGGACCATTTTTCAGACAAATGGACGGAACAGGAGCCGAAAAATAACTAGCGATTGTTAAAAATGAATGCCTTCAACTTGGCACTAAGGTTTTGGCAAGCTAGATTTCTGAGATGTCATAAATACTAAAGTTAAGCTAAATTTTCTTAATGGCAGCAACTAAAACACAAGTTAGGCTATCTGAACGCCAAAAATTACTCATTGCCTTGTCGACAATACCCGCCGGGGCAATGCAGGGTATGGACAGTTTTGCTACAGGTGTAGCATTGCCGCAGATGCAAGGCGCTTTATCCGCTACCATAACAGAAGTTTCGTGGGTGCTCACCGCCTATCTTGTTGCTGCCGCAATGTTTACGCCAGTTTACGCGTGGTTGGCACGAAAGCTTGGCCGTAAAAGGCTTTATATATTCGTAATTTGCGGATTCCTTTTATTCTCAACATTGGTATCCCAATCATCAAGCATACCAGAAATTGTTGCCTTTAGGTTCCTTCAAGGTTGTTTTGCTGCAGGCCTAAATCCCCTTACAATACAAGTTGTACTTGCCACCTTTCCGGCCGATCAACATGGAAAGGCATTTGGTTGGCTCCAAACAGGGCGAATGAGTGCAGTGGTTATTGGCCCATTAGTTGGGGGAGTTTTAACTGAATTCTTCGGTTGGCAAGTAGTTTATTTAATGAATATCCCGCTGGGCCTTACCGCTTTAGTCATGATGCATACACTCGTACCCACTGACAAACCTGAAGGATCAAAGAGATTTGATTTATTTGGTTTTTTCCTTTTAGCAATCTGTGTCGGCGCCTTTCAATTAATGCTTGATAATGGTCAACGTCGTGATTGGTTCGATTCTCCTGAAATTATATTTTACTCTATCATTGCCGCATCGGCTTTTTGGGTTTTTGCAATCCATTGTTTCTCAACACGAAATGCATATTTGAATCCAGCGGTTTTGAGAAATCGTGATTTTATAGTAGGTGCCATTTTTGGATTTATCCTGAACTTCACAATGTGGGGTTATGTAGGGCTAATACCTCCGATTCTCCAAAACCATCTCGGCTACCCACCTATGGATGCTGGCATGCTTATGACACCGCGTGGTATCGGAACAATGGTAGCTGCATTTTGTTGCGGATTATTACTGCAACGATTCAATCCACGCCCAATACTTTTTCTCGGAATGCTAAGTCTCGCTCTTTCCTCTTGGATGCTTTCTGAGCTCTCCAGGGAAACAGGCCCCTTACCGATTATGTTGGCAATACTGGTGCAAGGCTTTGGGTTAGGTTTCATGTCCACTGCCGCAGTAACCGCAGCATTCCAAAACATACCTGCATCATTACGACCCGACGCTTCCGTCATTCTGAGTCTTATTCGAAGAATAGCCTCTTCCATCGGTGTTTCCGTTCTATTCTTGCTCTTGGTTCGGTCAACCCATACAGCCCGCCAAAGTCTTTCCGAAAATGCTAGTTTATATAACGAACGATTAAGACATTCTTTGTTGCCTGAAAATTGGGATTTAGAGGATGCCGCGGGTCTCACTAATTTTGAAGAAGTGATTGATGCGGAGGCTCAATTTATTGCTTATATTCATGACTTCACGATAATGATGTTTGCCGTAATCGCGCTTATGCCCCTTCTTTTACTGTTGCGCTCTCCTAAAACTACCGAATAGCGTGAATAGAGGAATAAGATTAATAAATTAAAACAGATTAAACTGCACATGATTGTCGCTTAAGCTCTAAAAGCGTATGACTTATAAAATTTAATATGTAAGGAATATAATATGAGCCGTCTCCCTAAGGTCGACATTGAAAACCTTAATCCAGATCAGGAAGCCTATCGTGATCAGATAGTTGCAAGTCCCCGCGGTGAATTACGAGGGCCTTTCGTGCCCCTTCTACATCATCCAGCTGTAGGTAATTTAATTCAAAAAGTAGGAGCACAACTTCGGTTTGATGGCGTTTTGCCAGGCAATTTGCGAGAACTTGCTATAATAATTACTGCACGACACTGGACAGCCCAGTATGAATGGCATGCCCATCGTCGCATAGGAGAGAAGGAAGGAATTTCTCCGCATGTTTGTGACGCCATTGCAGAACGCACAGAGCCAGCATTCGATAACGAGCAAGAGAAGCTTGTTTATAAATTTGTAACTGGCATGCTTGCTAATGACCTTAGAACGCCGGACCATATATTTTCAGACGCACTAAGGGAGTTTGGGCCAGATGGGGTAATAGAACTTAATTGCCTTTGCGGTTTTTATGGGTTGATAGGTTCCGTCTTAAATAATTTTGATGTTGAGATTCCAGACGGAAACGACAAAACCCCTTTGCCTGCTTAATCAGATGACGGTGACAGAAAAGCTGCGTAATTTGCTTAAACGGGATAGTCTTATCCTAGCTGGCGGCGCTCATGACGCAATGACCGCGCAATTAGTTGAACAGGTAGGCTTTGAACTTTGCGTTGTTACTGGTGCCGGGACCGCGGTATGCAGGGGCTACCCAGATATTGGCCTGCTATCCATGGATGAAATGGTCACCAATGCACGGTATATAGCTCAAGCAGTAAACATTCCTGTAATTGTCGATGCTGACAACGGTTACGGAAATGCCCTTAATACACAGCGAACTGTAAGAGCCTTCGAATCAGCCGGAGTAGCTGGTATTCATATTGAAGACCAAACATGGCCCAAAAGGTGTGGCCATATGACGGGCAAATCAGTAATACCAAAAAATGAAATGATTCAAAAAATTCGAGCAGCAAAAGATGCTGTTAACGATAAAAATTTCGTCCTCATCGCTCGCTGCGACGCTTATCTAGTTGAAGGCCTTGAATCAGTGTTGCAACGTGGCGATGCCTATATAGATGCTGGTGCTGACATGTTGTTCTGTGAGGTAGCTGATAATCTTGACCACACACGCACAATTGCAGACCATTTTAAAAAACGGATACCTTTGCTTTACAATCATAGCCCAAGTCCCATGGTACCAATACTTACCTCAAAAGAAGTGCATGAGATGGGATTTAAGCTTGACTGTTTCTATGCACAACCACTCTTAGCAACAGCAAAAGCAACCAAAGAAACCCTCCAAAAAATTTACGAGACTGGCGATAGTAAATCGGTAACGTCCTCTCTTATGCCTTTAGACGAGGTTTGGGAAATTGGAGGTTTGACCATGATGCGTAATTTAGAAAAAAAATATTCAGCAGAGTAATATTCTTTAAACCCGGCTAATTCTAAATTAACCATCGAATCAGAACCTATACGCCATTGCTCCAATTAATTGCTCATGCGATAACATACGGGTATCGGGCGGCGTTTATGCGCACTCGGTTTTTCCATATTAAAACGTCATTGCCGAGGGGAATTGATTCATGCGTGCCACAACCAAGCTTCGAAAATTACTTGAAACAAGTAAAACTTTTTTAGTACCAGGCGCATATGACGGAATGTCAGCGAGGATAGTCCAGGCTGCCGGCGCAGAAATTGTTTATGCAACCGGTGGTGGAATCGCACGATCAACGGGCATACCGGACATGGGGATGTTAAACCCTTTCCAAATCGAGGATCGGCTTACTCAAATGGTCGATGCAGTGGAGATACCAGTAATCGGTGATTTCGACACCGGATATGGAAATGTATTAAATGCGTTGCACGAGCTTAAGCGCTTTGAGCGGACGGGAATTGCCGGCTTTCATATAGAGGACCAGACATTTCCGAAACGCTGCGGGCATCTAGATAACAAAACCGTGGTGCCCGTTGAAGAATTAGTAGCGAAGATTAGGGCAATAAAAGATAATCAATTAGATCCTGATTTTGTTGTCATTGCTCGGACAGACTCTCTTGCTATCGAAGGGGTAAATAGCGCAATAGAGCGAATGCATAAGTACATGGAGGCAGGTGCAGATGTAGCATTTGTGGAAGCGCCAACGTCATTGGAAGAATTAAAAAAGATTTCGGAGGAATTTAAAGACGTTCCTTTGCTCTATAATATGTTTTGGTCTGGAAAATCGCCTGTATTAGAAAAAAAAGCTCTCGAAGAACTTGGCTTTAATCTCATGATAGCACCGGGAGATTTGCAACGAGCAGCAATGCATACAATGAAGCTTATGGCCGAGGAGATCCTCAAAGTTGGTCACACGGAAAAATATATGAATATGATGGCCTCATTCCAAGATCGTGAGGAGGCAGTTAACACACCACATTATATGCAATTAGACGATAAATACTCAGACTAGGAAAATCAAATCATGGCAAACATCAATAGCTTTGATTGCAAAAGAGCATTCAATGTAGATGGTAAGAAATACAGTTACTTCAGTATAAGGGCGGCGGAAGAAAATGGGGCGGGAAATCTATCCAACCTTCCCTACTCACTCAAAGTTCTGGCAGAAAATATGCTTCGAAATGAAGATGGAATTTCAGTAACTGCAGATGATATCGTATCGCTTGGCAAATGGGTGTCCGAGACAAAAAAAAGTAACAGCGGCCACCGAAAAGCGAGGGAGATTAATTTCTACCCCGCTCGAATACTCATGCCTGACGTCAATATGGGACTACTGGTCGAATTAACAGCAATGCGCGATGCAGTATCTGAATTAGGCGGTGATCCTAATTCAATTAATCCACTCATACCGGTTGATGTTGTCATCGATCACTCCGTGATAGCAGACTTTCATGGTACCGAAGATGCTCTACAACAAAATGTAGCCCTAGAATATGAACGAAACGGTGAACGCTATTCCTTTTTGAAATGGGCTGCACAAGCGTTCGAAAATGTAAGAATTGTTCCGCCAGGTGCGGGCATCCTCCACCAAGTTAACATAGAATACATTGCCAACGTTGTAACTGGGCGTGAAATAGATGGCGAGCTATGCGCTATACCTGACAGCCTTTTGGGCATGGACAGTCATACCACTATGGTCAACGGAATATCAGTGTTTGGCTGGGGCGTAGGTGGTCTTGAAGGTGGCACCGCAATGCTTGGCCAACCGATATCGATGCTGGTACCGGACGTAGTTGGTTGTAAATTAATTGGTGAACTAGGTCCCGCATCAACGCCTACTGATGTCGCATTAACGGCAACGCAAATGCTTCGCGATCACGGTGTGGTGCAAAATTTTGTTGAGTATTGTGGACCGGGCCTTGATGAAATGAGCGCCACAAACCGGGCAACCTTGGGAAATATGTCTCCCGAGTATGGCGCGACTATGGGATTCTCACCGATTGATACCAAAACATTAGATTACTTGCGGGTATCCGGTAGGTCAGAGGAGCAAATCGATCTGGTGGAGACTTATGCGAAGTTGCAAGGTCTGTGGAGGGATCCGACTGAAAAAGAACCAATTTACACGGACATCGTTGAAATAGACTTAAGTGATATCGAACCTTGCATGGCAGGACCCTCCAGGCCAAACCAAAAAACTCTTCTCAGTCAAATTCCAGAAAACTTTAATACTACATTAGAGGATATGTGCGGAAGTGCAGAAATCAAAGCTGTGAATGTACCCGGGAGGGATTTCGAACTCAGCCATGGCAAGGTTATGATTGCCGCAATCACAAGCTGTACCAACACGTCAAACCCGGCAGTTATGTTGGCTGCAGGCTTACTGGCACGCAATGCAAGACTGATAGGACTTAAACGCAAACCATGGGTAAAAGCGTCAATATCGCCTGGTTCACGTGTTGTAGCAGATTATTTTGAAGCAGCTGGTGTCCAGAAAGACCTCGATGCTCTTGGTTTTAATATAGTGGGTTTTGGTTGTGTGACTTGCATGGGTAATTCCGGCCCACTTGAGGCATCAATTGAAGATACCATTGATGAACATGACCTTATCGTAGGAGCTGTTCTATCTGGAAATCGAAATTTTGAAGGACGTGTCCATCCTCAATGCCGCGCGAACTATTTAGCATCCCCTCCGTTGGTTGTTGCTTATGCCCTTGCAGGTTCTCTTGAAATAAATCTTACCACTGATCCTCTTGGCCAAGACGCGGAAGGTAATGATGTTTTTCTTCATGATATTTGGCCGTCTTCAAAAGAAGTTGAGAGTATTATAGATGAAGTAATTACGCCAAAAATGTTCCGAAAGCGTTATGGGTCAATATACGAGGGTACGCCAGAGTGGCAGGCGATGGAAACTGATGACGGTATAGAATTTAAGTGGCCAGAGAATAGTGAATATATCAAACGACCCCCTTTATTCGAAGGCATGCAGATACAACTGCCAAAATTAGAGGATATTAGAGGAGCCCGCTGCCTCATAATGGCGGGTGATATGACTACTACGGATCATATTTCACCAATAAGCGTCATACCAGAAGGGCACTCAGCAGGACGATATCTCTTGTCAAAGGGCGTGGAGCAAAAGGATTTCAATACATATGGTGCGCGCCGCACAAATCATGAGGTCATGATGCGTGGAACATTTGGGAATATACGATTTAAAAACGAGATGGTTGACGGAAAAGAAGGTGGATTTACCCGTCATTGGCCTGATGGGGAAGAGATGAGTGTCTTCGATGCTGCAATGAAATACAAAGCTGATGGCGTTCCGCTTGTTGTTGTCGGCGCTCAAGCCTACGGGACCGGATCTTCGCGTGATTGGGCAGCTAAAGGAACAAAGCTGTTGGGTATACGGGCCGTTATCGCAGAAAATTTAGAACGCATCCACCGTTCAAATTTAATTGGGATGGGTGTTCTTCCTCTTCAATTTAAGGATGGTGAAACACGAAAAACGCTTGACTTAAATGGCTCAGAGAAATTTGACATAGCCGGTTTGTCCGTAGGGTTAACTCCCCGTCAGGATATCGAGTGTAAAATTACACGGGCAAACGGTAATCAGCAGACTATTCAACTTCGCTGCCGCCTAGATACAGAAGTGGAGTTAGAATATTTTAACAACGGTGGCATGTTGCACTACTGTTTGCGGCAAGCCCTTTTAAAGGCTGCATAAAAGAGACCTTTATTTTGAAGGGCTAAAGGTACAAGCTGGGCAGGTACGGCACAGCTTGCAACTTTTAAACGCCGTTATTTATAACAAAGAATGGCCTTACATATCAGACGGCAGGACTTGTCCCGCCATCGACATTAATTGCCACCCCGTTTATGTACGACCCCGCATCTGAGCAAAGAAAACAAGCCATATTCGCGAATTCTTCGGCACGCCCAAGGCGCCCAATCGGTAACTTCAGATCTTTTGCCATATCTTTCAGATATTCGTCATAACTCTGCTTTTGGTCGGTTGCTTTCCAACGGTTAAGCCACTGATCACTTTCGATCCGTCCGACAAGCATAGCATTCACCAAAACATTGTGCGGAGCCCCCTCCTTGGATAAAACCTTAGTGAGAGCCATTCCAGTGGCGCGTGAGACAGCCGTTGGGGCTCCTCCGCCTGGGGGCGCTTTTGCCCCAATGTTTAGAACATTTATTATTCGACCCCACTTACGTTCCATCATGCCCGGAAGCACATGCCTGCAAGTTCGAATGGCGGCATAAACCTTTACCTCAAAGTCATTGACCCATTCTTCATCACTAATCTCACAGAAAGGCTTACGCAGGGAGGCACCCGCATTGTTTATCAAAACATCAATATGACCAAGAGCATTTTCGGCATTATCTAACAACTCAGTTACACCAGCGGCCGTACTTACGTCTCCTACAAATGCAAATACTTTTGTGTCGGAGACAGCTTCAACTTCTTTAAGAGTTTCACTTAGTAAATTCTCACGTCGACCACAAATAACTACATTAGCACCTGATGCCGCAAAATTAAGCGCCATCGCACGACCGAGACCACGGCTAGATCCGGTGATGAGGGCATTGCGCCCATCCATTCTGCATTCCATTTATGTTTCTCCTATGACCCTGGGTTACGGAAACTATCCTCAGCTCAGTTTCTTTATCATATTTAATATATCCACTGTGGCTCCAATAAGAATTTTCTTCTGTGCCTCAAAGACTGGCCTTTTAATTAAGCTCAAGTGCCCAAGCATCAAATCTCTTGCGCGCACTTTGTTGAGGTCCTGTTTTTGAGTGTCCTGAATCTTACGCCATGTCATGCCACGCCGATTAAGCAACACATTCCAATCTGTTTCCATCAACCATCCATCCAGTTTTTTAGGATCAAGTCCCTCGATACCAAAATCGTGAAACGTCAAGGATATATCCTCAGTGGACAGCCATTTTATGGCTTTACGACAAGAGTCACAATTTTTAAGGCCATATATATGAATCATCAATCGCATCCTCGCCCGTAATTCCCTATAATACTAGAATAATTCAATGAGACCAAAATTTGCGGTTAGACAGAAGAAAGAAAGTTCGCTGTGTCCAAAGTTCCGGCCCGTGCTTACCAAAAGTTATTTCCTGTTCCAGTTATGCTCATCAAAGTTCCAAATGCGGCCTCACTCAATGAGAAACTTGTCGCCGAGATTGAGCAAGTAAGCATAACCACACCAAATGGGAAGCCGGATAGTTGGGCATGTGATGTTTACACAACACTGACTAACAACAACAGGCTTCATGAACGCCCCGGATTTCATGATTTCGATCTATTAATGCGCGAGGGGTTTATGCAATTTGGCCAAGCGATGGGATATGATTTTACCGTCGAAAGCCTTGAAATAACGCAGTGCTGGGTGAACATCTACAATTTCGGCATGAGCCAGGAAATACACCATCACCCCAACAATATCATGACTGGTGTTTATTACCTAAAGGCGCCGGTTAACTGTTCGGAGATTTTATTTCATTCGCACTTTGCTGACGTGTTGATACGTCCTGCTGTTTACGAGGAAAACGAACTCAACAACCCTGTTGCGTCCTTGCACCCAGAACCCGGCGACCTCATTTTTTTTGATAGTGCACTTCGACACTCAGTTCCAACAAACGACATAAAAGGAGAGCGCATTAGCCTTTCGTTCAATGCGCGTTTCTGACCGAAAAATGTACGAATTACCATCGACAATATTAGAATATTTCCCACAAACCATACAAATCTCTAAGCCGTCCAATTTTGAGAAATTAAACTCGACATTGTTGGCAGCTATCAAAGAAATTTGTCGGACAACACCAAACAGTAAACCTCGCCGTTGGGCAGGTAACCTTTACACAACGGCGGGCAATAGAAATCAACTAATGAATGAACCTAGCTTTAGTGAATTGACTGATTTTGTCGTTGCAGAAATTGAGGTTTTTGCAAGTATAAATTGTATTGATAAAAATAATAAAGATCTTTTCATTGACAATATGTGGATTAATAAGTTTAAATTTAAAGACTCAATGGATCAACACTGTCACCCAAACTCATTATTTACTGGTGTTTACTTCGTAAAAGTTCCATATGATTCTGGTTTACTTGCCTTTGACTCTCCTTCTTCTGAACAAATGATAACCCCACCGATAAAGGAAAGTAATCAATACAACATGCGTCAGGCCGGCTTTAAAATGAGCGAAGGTGATTTAATAATTTTTAATAGCCACCTGAAACATCGTGTTTTACTTCACAATGCTGATGAGGAGAGAATTTCAATAGGCTTCACATGCACTTTATAATTTAAACATTGATCTCTTTTATATTGAGAATTTTTCCCAGTAACAGCGACATTTTACTCACTGGTCTGTGCTGTGTAGAAATATTAAACTGATTAAGCACAATCCTTGAAAGGCGAAGCATGCCGCTCACTCCTGACAACAGTAAATCAGCGTCTCCTGTGAAAATAGAGCGCGTTGTAGAGGACTTGTTTAAAGTTCCTATCCAATTGACCCGCGCACCTAATTCAAAAATACTTTGTGACGCTATGATACAAGAACTGGATCAAATCCGAACAGAAACACCAAATGGTAAACCCGCCTCTTGGGCGTGTGATGTCTACACAACAATATCAAATAACTGTAATCTTCATGAACGTCCTGCATTTCAGGAACTTACTAATTTTTTGATGGAAGGCCTAAAAAAATTTGGAGAAACGATGGCTTATCCATTGGCTGAAAATAATTTGCGAATTACCCAATGTTGGGTAAACATATACCAGCACGGCATGAGTCAGGAGATTCACAATCATGCCAATCACATTATGACTGGCGTTTATTATGTTAAGGCACCGCCAAACTGTTCTAATATTCTTTTCCACTCTTACCAGGCTGATACTATGATCAGACCACCTATTGAGAGAGATACCCCCTATAACAACGTAGTTGCATCATATTCACCTCAGCCTGGTGACTTGGTAATTTTTGACAGTAGCTTACGACACTCGGTTCAAGTAAATGCCTCAGAGGGTGAACGCATAAGCGTATCTTTCAACGCGACTATGTGAGGCCATAATGATAGATTTAACACCCCACACTAGATACTTAGAACTGTTTCCCTGTCCGGTGCAGATCTCTAACATTCCTGATCATAAAGACATAAGAAAAACGTTACTGCCAGCGGTTGATCTAATTCACAGCAGTACGCCAAACAGTCGCCCGAATGATTGGGCATGCGCGTTATATACAACAATAGAGAATAATAACGAGTTGCACATGCTACCTGAATTTTTGGATTTGAGCCAAATAATCGCAGGAGAATTAATACAGTTTGCAAAGTATGTTGGAGTATACTTACCAAATAATAATGTATTTATCAAGAATATGTGGATTAATTTATTTGAAAAAAACTGCTCGACTGATGTACATGTGCATCCTAACAGTCTTTTTTCTGGAATTTATATTCTAAAGGCCCCGAAAGGTTCTGCAAAAATTGTTTTTGACTCACCTGCCGCAGAAAAAATGATTTCTGTTCCAGTAACGGAGAGTAATGAATACAACATAGAAAACATTGCGTATCATCCTACAGAAGGCCAGTTGATGATATTCAATAGTAATTTAAGGCATAGAGACTTACTGCATACATTAGATGATAGTAAAATTACTTTAAATTTTACCGCAGTTATCTGACTATTGCTTGTAAAACAATAGATTTACTTGTTTTTAATTTTTTACATTATATGCCACAGCTATTCCAAACCAGTCCGGCAACACAAGCCCACGTTTTTCAAGTAATATAGGCGTAGTCGTTAAATCATCAGTATGCTTCGCTAGCCAACCATCTCAACCGGCTCACAAACGTAAAAAAATGCGCAAGCTAACTGTGCTTCCATGCTTGAACAAAGACCTTGCTCAATGGCAAGTCAGTTCCTCTGGCTTCTCTACCACCAATATTGTGATACTGATGTCCAGTGGCCACACTGAATTAGGAAATATCTCGATAGCTTTGATGGCTCACACCCTTTTGTCTTCAGTCGTTTTTGCGCTGTAATCAAACATGGATTGCGGTTAACCGAAAGACTCGGGGGGCAAAGTTCCAACCATTTTATTAAGTAAAGCAGAACCGATCCGGAGAATCACACCTCTTAGTATTAGCACCGGATTGCATTTGGGCGTTTCCAGATTGAAATCACCAACGCACAATCCGAGGATCCGCCTTTACCCAAGTAATCCTCTCAATAGCTCAGATTGATAAAATGCGCTAACTTGTGGCGGTAAATCTGTCACCACTTTTCACACACTATGAACAAACAATGTGTCTGGGCAAATAAAAAATGTTGTGTCCGCCAGCAAATTTTGTTGCACCAGTGCCTGGACATATTATTTCAAATTTTATTTCTCACAGTAGGGAAGTATTCCATTCGAGAAGAGATCGGAGAATCAAAACCCTACGGCGGCCCCGTCGCTTCGAGGGTCACTTGCCGCCTCGTAAATACCGTCAGGTCGCAAAACCACCGCACCTGCATGTCCCATGATATCGTCAAAATCACTAACCAATTCTAATTTATGACCACGTTGGCGTAAGTCATCGGCCACGTCAGATCCAAAGCGACTCTCAAGCCGTAAAATACTGGTATCATCACCCCATGTTCTACCTAGCAACCATCGGGGTGCATTTATCGCTGACTGTAAATCCTGCTTATAGGCAACGTAACGACTTAATATAGCAGCTTGTGTCTGTGGTTGTCCTTCACCCCCCATAGTACCGTAAGCCATAGTCCTACCATCACACAGCTTAGCAAGTGCGGGTTGAATTGTGTGGAACGGCTGACGCATTGGTTCAAGGCTGTTGTGGTGATTTTGTTCTAGCGAGAATCCTATACCGCGGTTCTGCCACACTATTCCTGTCTCAGGAAGAACAAGCCCGCTTCCAAACTCCCAATAAATGCTTTGTATACAGCTTACAACGCAACCATCACAATCTGCAGCGCCCATCCAAACAGTATCACCACTATCGACTTGGGCGTTCCAAGGTTTTGCATGACTGAAGTCGATTTCGGATGCCATCTGGGTTAATGATTCGTGGCTGAGGAACTTACTAACCGCGACATCCATATAGTCTGGATCGGCTACATACTTATCGCGAATATTAAAGGCAGCTTTTGTGGCCTCAATAATAGCATGAATGTAGTCAGCGGTTTCCGCCTCAGGCCTTTTAAACAGATCGAATAATGAGAGAATCATCAGTGAGGCAATACCCTGGGTTGGCGGTGGCATATTGTAGAGTGTGCCAAAGCTTGTTGTTGCCTTTAACGGTTCAACGACTCGCGCCCTATGTTTTTCCATATCCTCCAATCTTAGCGGGCTTCCAGCCGTAGCCAAGTCGGAGATAATCTTTCTGCTTAGTTCTCCCTCGTAAAAATCTGAGATCCCTCGTTCGCTGATTTGCGCGAGTGTTTCTGCCAATGCTGACAAGGCGAAGCGTTCACCAATAATTGGCGGTTTCCCCCCGGGCAAAAACGTTTCAGAAAATCCCGGAACATCAGCCAATTCATTTGATTTGTTTATAATATTTTTTTGAAGTGATCGTGTGACCGGAACACCCACACCAGCATAGAATGTTGCATCTTCCAAAAGACGGCTCAATGGCAACGAGCCATCAATCTTTGCGCTTATCTGTAAAGCTAAATCCCAGCCACTGGGAGCTCCCGC
>CAJWLM010000009.1 GCA_913043025.1 uncultured Rhodospirillaceae bacterium | reverse complement strand
AACTTACTTAATTAAATTATTTTTACTTTAATCTGCATCTATTTTTTTTACAAATTTTAAATAGTCCTTTTATTTATAACCGATTTTCAAACTAATTATGCTTTTTTATGATAGATTAAATTATTTAAAGGGTAAGTACATGAATAATAAATCACCAGTCATAAAAAAATCTTCAGCACTATCTAGAGTATTTAAAGTTAGGCTTAAAGAAATAGATAATACTTTACCTCAGCACAAATGGCAGAAATGTATCTCTGATGGAAATAATGTAATTTGGAACAATACTGAGAAAAATAAAGTATTTATAGGTAAAGAAGTTTGGGTGGAAATATTATGGAAAAGAAATACTCAGTCAAGTGAGAAAAAAAGATTTTCAGAGCCAACATTTTATATTAAATGATAGTTAGATATCTAACTTAATTTATAATTTTTCCTTCTCGACAATTAAAAATTTCTACTATAAATTCACCTTAAATGGAGGGATGGCAGAGCGGTAATGCAGCGGATTGCTAATCCGTCATGGGGTAATACTCATGCCCGGGTTCGATTCCCGGTCCCTCCGCCAGAATTTTTAAAAAAATCATATGGTGCGCTTGCGTTGCGTTTACAAAAAACAAACCAAGTGCCAGCTCCGTTATATAAATACGAATGGTTTATGCGGGGTACGGAGTTTTTGATCCATAATGTTAGTGCGGAAATTAAGAGACTGCAGCAAAGGCATAAAAAGAGATACCCTTTGAACTCGGTCATAAACTTCAAAATTAATAGAAAGCGGCTGTAAGAAAATTAGTGGCAAATCTTGTTGGGAGGGTATCAGTATGTCGAAGGTTCATGCAAACAAAGCAAAAACCCAAAGCTATCTTGATCGGTACATGGAAGGTGTGGGGAAGCGCAATCCTGGAGAACCTGAATTCGTTCAAGCGGTATTCGAAGTTGCATCTACTATTTTTCCATTTATTGCGGACAAGCCGATTTATCACGAAATGCAAATTCTAGAGCGTATGGCTGAGCCGGAAAGAGTCATATCATTCCGCGTTCCCTGGACAGATGATAAGGGAAATATTCGAACAAACCGTGGTTGGCGTGTCCAATTCAATTCAGCAATTGGGCCCTACAAAGGGGGTATCCGTTTCCATCCGAGTGTCAATCAGTCAATATTAAAGTTTTTAGGATTCGAGCAAACCTTCAAGAATAGCTTAACTGGCTTGCCAATGGGTGGTGGTAAAGGCGGGGCAAATTTTAATCCAAAAGGTAAATCAGATCTTGAAGTTATGCGTTTCTGCCAGTCTTTTGTTACAGAATTGTACCGTCATATAGGCGAGGATACTGATATTCCTGCAGGAGATATTGGGGTGGGTGGACGAGAGATCGGCTTTATGTTCGGTCAATATAAACGCATTACAAATCGTTTCGTGGGCGTCCTGACAGGTAAAGGCCTAGAATTTGGAGGTTCAAAAATGCGAACTGAGGCAACAGGGTACGGAGCGGTTTTTTATCTTGAAAATATGTTAAAGCACCATGGGGAGGGCCTCGAAGACAAAACAGTCCTTATCTCAGGCTCAGGGAATGTTGCTACCTACGCCGCAGAGAAAGCGATTCACTTGGGTGCTAAGCCTTTAACGATGTCTGATTCGAGTGGTTTTATTCACTGCGCACAGGGGTTTACCGAAGAACAAGTCAATTGGATTAAAGAGTTGAAAGAGGTGCGACGCGGCAGGATTCACGAGGCTGCTGACGAATTTAACAACATTACTTTTCACAAAGGAGAGAGACCTTGGGGTGTCGAGGGAAACTGTATCATTCCATCTGCGACACAAAACGAGGTTAGCGGTAAAGATGCCGAGTCACTTATCAAGAATGGTACTTCTTATGTTGCTGAGGCTGCCAATATGCCTTGTGAGCAGGAAGCGATTGATGCATTCATGCAAGCGAATATAAAATTCGGACCAGCTAAAGCGGTGAATGCGGGAGGGGTCGGCGTTTCAGGTCTTGAAATGAGCCAGAATAGCGCCAGAATTGCTTGGGAGGAGGATCATCTCCGGGAGTTGTTAGAGAATATGATGCGCGATATCCACGCTTCCTGTGTTGAGTATGGCTCGGAAGGAGGGGGTACCGTAAATTATCTCAAAGGTGCTAATATAGCGGGGTTTGTAAAAGTCGCGGATGCAATGCTTAGTTATGGTCACGTTTGACACGTGTAACAAAAAGGTTACGCACCCACCCTTAGATGGCTTAGGGCTATTGATTAAATGTGCCGGTTATGTCTCAAAAGCTTTTTAATTAGTATGCAAGCTGTAGGATTTAAGCATAAAATTTTCATGAGATTATATTTCGCATAAAAATACCACGGTGATAAAAAAAAGGTATAGAATTTTATTTTGGTGATTGTATCGGGTGTAAGCCCCAGTCAGAGGAAAGAGACGTTTATGCTAAGAGTAACCGTATTACTAGTAATCCTTGCGGCATTTTTCTTGCCAAGCGCGACAACGATAGCTCAGCAAAACCACCCGTGTTCTGCAGATGTGCTACTACGTGCTCCTGGCCTTCTGAAGCACCATCTGCCAGACCTTGGAAGCGCTTCAAGCCATGGCTTTAGCATTAAGAAGCAGGTTAGCCAGTTGGCACCGATCAAAAATCCTGCGGAGTCGAAACAAAGGTTTGATGTCCTGGAGGCGTGGGCTTTTGTTTACAAAGCTAAGTATCGGCTACGCTTCTATTATGCAAGACTTTCTGGAGAATGCGTGCTGATGGGCCAAGAGGTGCTTGAGTATGCAAGGCTTTAGAACATATCGGTAATTGGAAAAGGTCAGAGCCTACCTCCCATCCAGTAATTTACTTGAGATTGATGGGTTGTTAGAGAACTTGCCTATTTTTAGTTGTCCGCAATATCATAAAGATGTCAACATTGTTTGCAGACCTCTTCAAGGATATTTATGGAAGTGTTTGAAAAGATTTACTACGGAAACACGGTTTTACAGTGGTCAACAGCGCTTGGCATCATCATAGCGACGATTCTGATCGGTCGGCTTGCGCTGTGGCTTTCAAAAAATATGGTGCGCAAAGTTGCATCCAGAACAACGACGCAGCTTGATGATTTGCTCATTGAATCCACTGAGCGGCCGTTAGTTTTCATAATATCTCTGTTTGGTATTTGGTGGGCTTTGAACCATTTAGCGCTGACAGATCAGGTGCGCATTTGGATTTCAAATGGCTATGATTTTCTTATAACAATTGCATTCGCATGGATACTGACACGTTTCTTTGACTTGTTAGTAAAAGAGTATATTGAGCCTAAAGTACGAGAGACAGAGACTGATCTGGATGATCAGCTTTTGCCAATATTGCGCAAAGGTGTGAAGGCAACAATCTGGGTTCTTGCTATCGTCGTTGGATTAGACAACGCCGGCTATGATGTTGGCGCTCTCCTGGCAGGACTTGGTATTGGAGGACTTGCTTTTGCAATGG
This sequence comes from uncultured Rhodospirillaceae bacterium, assembly GCA_913043025.1. GTDB lineage: Bacteria > Pseudomonadota > Alphaproteobacteria > UBA8366 > UBA8366 > UBA8366. The sequence goes on along the minus strand of CAJWLM010000009.1, from coordinate 120,863 downwards.
CTGCAAAAGATACCATTTCGAATTTATTTGGTGGGTTTACCATTTTCACCGATAAACCTTTCACTATTAATGATCGGATTATTGTTGCGGGTGTTGAAGGCTGGGTAAGGGAAATCGGTGTCCGATCAACCCGCATACAAAAGCTGGATGGACGAAACGTAATTATTCCGAACGCTAAATTCTCTGACTCAGTCATTGAGAATGTTTCGGCAGAGCCAAGTCGTATGATAAAGCTAAATCTTGGACTTACCTACAGCATGAGTGCAGAACAAATAGAAAAGGCAATAGGTTTGTTGCGTGAAATTGCTGAGGAGCATAGCGATAAAATTGAGGAAAAAACAAAATTAAGTTTCAATGGATTTGGTGACTTTCATCTAAACATATACTTTGCCTATTACATAAAGCGTGGGGCGAATATTCTCGAAACACAAACATCAATGAATTTAGAAATTTATAAACGGTTTAATTCGGCTGGTCTCGAGTTTGCCTTTCCAACACAGACTATATATCACAAGCCTGTGGAGTAAGTTTATGACTAATGAGGATAAAGAAGTAGCAATATCGAGTGAAACAATTGAGTTGTTAAATCGAAGAAGAAGCATCCGAAAATTTTCTGAGAAGCCGGTTTCTAATGCTCATCTGGATGCATTGCTTGGGGCTGCCATGCGTGCTCCTACATCATCAAACATACAAGCGTACAGTGTTATCGTAATAAGAGACAAAAAGATTTTGGCTGAAGTTTACCCGATCGTTAATAATCAGGAGCATGTTTTAAATGCCCCAGTATTTTTATGTTTTTGTGCTGATTTGACGCGTATGGAAAAGGCCATTATAGCCCGCGGTGGATCTATGGATGAAAATCCTTTAGAAATTGGATTGGTGTCCAGTATCGATGCATCTTTAGTTGGGATGAGCGCTTACCTAACAGCTGAGTCGCTTGGGATGAGCGGTGTAATGATAGGCGCAGTTCGCAACGACCCCAGTGAGATGGCAAGAATCCTAAAATTGCCCAATAAGGTATATGTAGTCTTTGGTATGGTTTTGGGTTGGCCAGCCGAAGCTCCAAAGCAAAAACCGAGAATGGATCCAGGGACTACTGTGCATTACGATTTATACGGAAATCAAAAAGATGAACGAAGCCTTGTCGAAAAACTTGAAAGCTATGATGTCGAACTGGCTAATCACTACACATCTATAAATAAGGTTACGACGCCAGACAGTTGGACAAATGACATAAGCAAAAAGTTTGCGAATCCAAGCCGAAAAGAATTACGTGCTCAACTAAAAATGCGGGGTTTTGATTGGCTATAGTCATTTGATTTTGTCTTTGATGACGTTTTCACATTTTTGAGACTATCCTTGGGATTGAACAAAAAGTATTGATTGGACCTTGAGTTTGTTTGTTATTCAGTTTTAATGTAACCGGAGTATACCCATGGCTGAAACGACCCCACTTTTTTCGTCAAAGTTTTATTTCATCAGGCACGGTGAGAGTGTTGCAAATGCAGCACATCAATTTGCTGGGCAGATAGATGTAGAATTAACTGAAAGGGGTCGGCAGGATGCGGTGAATGCCGTCAAATGGATTAAAGATGAGGATATTGGTTCAATTTTTTCAAGCCCATTACAACGGGTTTGGAAAACAGCAGAGCCTGCTGCCAAGGTGTTTGGCTTAAATATTCTTTCCGTTCCTGGTATTATGGAACGCTCGTACGGTGAATGGGAAGGTAAGCCCATTGCGGATTATGACCGCGGAGGTAATCCGCCGGGTGGAGAAAGCCCCGCGGAGTTCAATTCAAGGATTATTGCTTCCTGCGAAGAAATTCGAGGAAAACAGTCAATACTAGTTGTTGCACACTCTGGAACATTCCGAGCTTTGCGTGGGCACCTTTGTGGAATTGATACCACATACGATGTTCTTAAGAATGGTCGGCCAGTTGTGTTTATTCCACCTCGATCAGGCAACCAGAAATGGACATGTGAACTGGCTGGTGCTCCGGACGAAAACATGTTTATCGAGCAGAAATAACCAACTGAACAAATTTTTTCAAATTACGACAACTAGCGCTTTGTGTGACATTGTCGCAATTGCTCAGCAGGTTCGAAACGGGGTTGTCTGTAGATTATGTTCAAAGGGTAGTTACTAAACTCCAGTCTATTTTGGTTCTTTCTCAAAGGCTGCATCGATTTCCTCTTGTGGAACTTCAATCTCCACGCCGGCTCTCTCAGATTGCAAAAGCATTGCAGACCGGCTGTCGCGTTCATCCCAGCCGCGATTGCGTGCCTCGGTCATCTCGGCAAGAGTAAGGTTAGCCATTCGCATAGGCACGCCTAATTCTTTTCCTAATTCTGTCGCCAACGTCACGTCCTTGTGTGCAAGTTTGAGGGCGAAAGCAGGTGGGTCGTATTTATTGCTTAGGAAATGGTCGGGAATATTGTCAAATGTACGCCTGCGTCCCGCTGCTCCTTGACGAACTGCTAGCCAAAGTGCCATCGGATCCAAACCAGCTTTTGTTCCCATGGTGAATACCTCTGCAAAGACAGTCTGCATCATGTATCCCGAGCAATTATGGACCAGTTTTGCAATAGCACCAGCGCCTATGGGGCCCACATACATTGCGCGGTCGCCAATCGCATCTAGGACAGCCTTATTCTCATTGAAACGTGCTTCATCACCACCAACCCAAAGTGACATTTTCCCACTTTGCGCTCCTTTTGGGCCTCCGGAAACAGGGGCATCAAAAACATGGACACCCTTTTGAGACATTTCATTGTGAACCCGTCGGACAGTGGTCGGGGAATTGGTGGTAAGATCAAAATAACAGTCTCCCGAAGTGAAACCGTTTATTAGCCCATTATTGCCTAGAGCCACTAGCTCCATTTCTGCCGGTCCGGGCAAAGATGTAAATACTACCTCGCATTGCCGAGCTATCTCTGCTGGCGAATCTGCCCAATTAGCGCCTTGGGAAATATATTCTTCCGCTATTTCCTTATTAATGTCATGGACGAATACCTCGTGTTTTGCTTTTAAAAGATTGAAAGCCATTGGCCCACCCATGGTACCAAGTCCTATGTATCCAACTTTCATGCTATGCCTACCTTAACAATGTTAAATCAATCCGATGTTCGATCATTAAATGAGGTGGTATAACAGGTTACTTGGTCTCGCAAGAGGCTACAGCACCTAAAAGGTTTATGAGTCAAAAACGTAGTACGCAATCCCCGCCCATCGAAGGCGAAGAAGAGGTTCTGCCGCCCAAACGGCGGCTGCTGGTTGCGCTCGCCATAATACCTGCAGGGGCCATGCAAGGTACCGATACATTTGCTGTATCTGTTGCACTTCCCACAATGATGGGAGCAATGTCGGCTACCATAACTGAGATTTCTTGGGTGCTGACGTCTTACTTAGTAGCCGGTGCAATTTTTACACCTTTATATGCATGGATGTGTCGAAAGTTTGGCCGGCGTTTTATGTTTATAATTGTCGTCTGTGGTTTCATGGGCTGCGCCATAATGGTTTCTCAATCAACAAGCCTTTATGAGGTTATTTTTTATCGCTTCTGCCAAGGTTTCTTCGGGTCAGGTTTGAATCCGTTAACTTATCAAGTGGTACTTGCTACATTTCCAAAAAATCAGCAAGGTCCGGCTTTTGGGTGGCTTCAGACAGGAAGAATGAGCGCGGTAGTAATTGGCCCTATAATTGGGGGAGTATTAACCGAGATGTTCGGTTGGCGAACTGTATTTCTTATGAATGTTCCACTCGGAATAATAGCTTTAACGCTTCTTTTAACAGTAGTGCCTAAAGATAAACAATTGGACCCCAAACCATTCGATTTTTTCGGCTTTGTTGTTCTCAGCATTGGAATAGCTTGCTTGCAATTAATGCTTGACCAGGGAGAAAAAAATGATTGGTTCTCCTCTACAGTTATCACTGGTTACGCAGTTGTAGCTTGTAGTGCTTTTTATATTTTCCTCATACACGCAATAACAGCTCGCCAACCCTACCTTAATCTAACGCCTCTTAAAAACCGCGAGTTTGTACTCGGAATCACGATCGATTTTTTTGTGAATATACTTTTTTTTGGGTACATGGCTCTTTTACCTGCGGTAATGCAGCGAATAATGGAATTCCCTGTCCTAATGATTGGACTAGTGATGGTGAATCGCGGCGTAGGCACCATGTTGAGCTCGCTTTGTGCCGGATATTTACTGATGCGTTTTAGCCCAAGGCCGCTTATTTTTTTCGGTAGCTTGATAGTGTGTCTATCAACTTGGATGTTATCCGGCCTACCTCCTGATTCGGAGCAATGGAGGCTGGCGGTTGCCGTTTTCTTGCAAGGTTTCGGTATGGGTTTCATAAATACTCCGTGCGAAACAGCAGCCTTTAAGACGGTACCACCCTCGCTCCGCCCTGATGCTACAAGTCTGTTCACAACAAACCGAAGAATCGCTGCTGGAGTAGGTATAGCCTTTATTGTGACTCAGCTTGTTGCAAGCACTCAAGATGCACGGTCAAATTTGACGCAAAACGCAAGCTATTATAATGAAGTGTTAAAACACTACGCTCTTCCTGAAAACTGGAGTATGGACAGTTTGGAGGGAATCGCTAGTTTCGAGCGTATTATAAATAGACAAGCAGAATTTATTGGATACTTGCACGATTTTCATATTCTAACAATTTGCACAATATGTATTTTACCTCTAGCGCTTCTTATGCGTGTCGGATCGCAGGATAAATAGTGAAATTAAACCCTTGGCTAAAACCCTCTTTTAAAAACGTGCGATTGCAAAATAGCTACAGAACAATTGGGATGAAAAATATTTTCAAGATCATCGCAACTTCCAATCTTGGACAAAGGCTTACAAAGAGGGTATTTAGTCCCTTTGGTAGGTGTCAATAGGCCAGTCGAACTTGCTCTGTGGAAATTTTCTATGTGTGTTTCACCCTCTGGGATGCTTGAAGTTAATCCATGACAACACTGTTTCCAGTTATATTATCTGGCGGTTCAGGCACGAGACTTTGGCCTTTATCCCGAGCGTTACATCCAAAACAGTTTCTTTCGCTGGCAGGCGAAAAGACTTTGCTGCAGCAGGCGGTGGAGCGTTTAGTCAGAATTAATGGTTCCACGCAGCCCCTTGTTATAGGAAATAATGATCATCGGTTTATAATCGCGGAACAACTGCGCGAGATTGGTGTAACGCCAGCGGCGTTATTACTGGAGCCAATAGGTCGAAATACTGCGCCGGCTGCTGCTTTAGCAGCGCTATTCGCCACGAAGCATGATGCAAAAGCAGTGACTTTATTAATACCCTCGGATCTATTTATTGCCGACGAACCGGCTTTTTTTTCTGGCCTAGAGCATGCAGCTGAGATCGCAAAAGCGGGTAGGCTCGTAACTTTTGGTATTAACCCTGATCGTCCCGAAACTGGATTTGGTTATATACGTAAAGGTAGCCCTCTATGCATAACAAACCATGGTTTTGAAGTAGAAGCCTACGTTGAAAAACCCGATGAAAAGACTGCAACTGATTATGTAAAATCGGGCGCATATTTGTGGAATAGTGGCATGTTTGTATTCCGTGCCGACATTATGTTGCAAGAAATCAAAAAGTTTCAACCCAAAATGTTTAACCTCTGTGAGGAAGCATTTTTAAATTTGTCTGCTGATATGGATTTCTTAAGGCTTGATGAAAATATCTTCAGTAAAATTGAGTCAAATTCAATCGATTTCGCAGTAATGGAAAAAACAAAACTCGCGGCTGTCGTGCCTTTAGACTGCGGTTGGTCTGACCTCGGGTCATGGTTTTCTCTCTGGCAACAGGGTGCTTCAGATTCTAATGACAATGTTATTTCCGGTGATGTTGTAGTTGAATCGGTGAATGGATCTTACGTCCATAGTGAAAATGGGCCGCTCATCGCTGCGATGGGCCTATCAGATATGGTGGTGGTGGCAACCCGAGATGCGGTGCTTGTGGCGCCAAAAGAACGAGCCTCTGAGGTTCGTAACCTGGTAGATCGTTTAAGCCGAGATGGCCGGAATGAAGTTAATATGCCGAGCCAAGTTTACAGGCCTTGGGGCAGTTATCAGGATATCGATGCAGGTCCTCGGTTCAGAGTAAAACGGATCATAGTGTGCCCTGGTGGGCAACTCTCTTTACAACGTCATAAGTTTCGAGCCGAGCATTGGGTTGTTGTTAGAGGTGAAGCCGAAGTCACACGAGGTAATGAGTCTATGACATTGGAGCCTGACCAGTCGGTTTACATTCCAATTGGTGAAGTGCACCGGCTGGAAAATAAAAGTGATCAAGCATTGCATCTTATCGAAGTGCAGACCGGGGAGTATGTTGGCGAGGACGATATTGAGCGGTTAGAAGATATTTATGGCCGAAGCTAAATAACTATGGTTTCAGTTCCCCATATTGTTGTGGATATTTCAGCAAACGGGTTTGGACATCTTGCGCAAATGGCTCCAATACTTAATTGTTTGGCAGGTGACCGTAAGGTTCGAATAACGCTCAGAACAGAAGTTGATCCTGAAATTTGTCGTCAATTTTTGGAGATTCCATTTGAGTTTGGCCCAGCACCAAAGGACCCTAACATGCGCATGAAGGGTCCGTTAGACGTCGATTCTGATGGGTTATTTGAGGATTACAAAGAACTCTTTACTGAATGGGATGAGGTTGTGTCGAGAGATGCACAAATTCTCAAGAAATTACGCGCAGATGTTGTTTTAACAAATATTGCTGTTGTGAGTGTAGCATCTGCAAAAGCCGCAAATTTGCCTGTAGCAGCTATTTGTTCGCTGAATTGGGCAGATGTGTTTGCTACATATTGTGGGACCAGTGGTGTTGCAGGACGTATATATAGCCAGTTGATACAAACCTATGATAAGGCAACAAGGTTCATACAGCTTTCTCCCCATATGAAAATGGACTGGCTCTCGGATTGCTGTTCGGTAGGGCCTGTAGCGCGTCAGGGGCAGGATATTCGGAATGAATTGGAGAAGTTAAAACCGGCTCGTCATTATGTCATAGCTTCTATGGGAGGAATACCGGGCATGCATGACATCATTCCCCTGCCCAAACTTGATGATGTTGTTTGGATTGTGCCTCCGGATTGGAATGATCTAAGGACAGATTGGCTTTCTCGAGGCAAAATTAATATCCCATTTATTGATTTAATGAGGTCAGCTGATCTGCTTGTAACCAAGGCAGGATACGGAAGTGTCACGGAATGTGCCATAAACTCGACCCGTATGATATACACTGAGCGTTCAGACTGGTGCGAGAATCCTGTTCTAGAGAAGTGGATAAGAGATAATTGTACTGCGTACAAAGTTAACCGCGAGACCATGCAATTGGGTGATTATGGAGAAAAGCTCAAATGGTTACTCAAGGAACCTGTTAGACCGTCCTTAACTTCTACAGGCGCAGCACAGGCAGCTGCAATACTATCAAAATTATTTTAAATAATTTCCCAAGTCATGGTCACCTTTCAAGGTGGCGAAGAAGCATACTTTAGGGGGACATCAAGGATAACTTTATGTAGGCGATATATTCTTCATTTCTAATCCGCAGGGTACACTTCCACGTTGGGAAGTGGAAATATTAATTTCCCTCCATTGTTTATGAAATCCTGCTCCCGCTCCACAAACTCATTTCGAAAATGCCATGGAAGAACCAGATAGTAATCGGGCTTTCGCGCCCGCGAGTTTTCTTCAGAGATGATTGGAATGTTTGTGCCGGGTGTTCGGTGACCAAACTTCCATTCATTACGTTCTGATGCAGCGTCGATGAACTTCCGGTCTATATCGAAGAGTTGAAGAAGTACATTCCCCTTGGTAGATGCGCCGTATATGTGGACGGTTTTGCCAGCGGCTTTCACATCTTTCAGAACCTTTAAAAGCTTTTCCCCAACTTCATTTACACGCGCATGAAACGCCTTGAATGTATGGATTTCATCAAGCATGGCCTCTGCCTCAAGTTTTACAATTTTCGAAAGGGCTATTTCATTAGTAATATGCTGACTTTCTGCATGACAAATAAAAACTCTAATTGAGCCCCCATTCATCGAATTAGTTTCAGCATGGAATACTCTTAATCCAGCATTTTCGGCAGCATATTGGATTTGTTTAAGGCAGTAATAACCTAGGTGTTCATGGCAAATACTATCAAAAGAAAGATCAGAGACCAAAAGGGGTAGGTATGATTGTTCCATTACCCAAACACCATCAGTTTCAAGCACCGAGGCAACATCAGCCGTAAACCTGGCAGGGTCTGGAACATCGTAAAAGACGGCAATAGAACTAATTGCTTTTGCTTTTTTTGTTGGACTAACTGATTCAAAAACTCTTTGCGAAAAAAAATCTGAAGAAAGATATGCCCCATTTGGGTAGTAGGACTTGTATTGTGTGATGGTTGGATCAATTCCAACCAAATTTAATTTTTTTTCGGTATAGCTGCGCAGTAGCGTTCCATCATTGCTCGCTATATCAAGGACAGTATCATTAGGCCCAATTTTTACGTGGGACTCAAGCTGTTGCGCGATGCCAGCTAGGTGGTCTCGCATTGTTTGGTTAACGCCTGACCTATAGCCGTAGCCTCGCCGATACAAATCATCCGGATCGTAGTCATGAGTAAGTTGTGTGAGTTTACAGTTCTGGCATTGAGCAAGGGTCAGTGGCACCAATTCCGCGTCTGGCTCATTTGGGCCTGGAAACCGAGTGGAGAGTGCCTGGATACCAAAATCAAATACGGTTTCAAGTATTTTTGAACCGCAAAGGCGACAGCACGTGATTTTAGTTATTTTCATCTCGGCCCTCTTTTAACTTCAGTCTATTTACAAAATCTATGGCCCCTTTTGCTAACGGCGCATCAATTATTGGCATGCTTAAAACTTGATTATCAATTTCCCCTCGGAATTGGGATTTTGAATTTACGGCATCTGCAACTTCACCAACCGTTATGGCCTCATTTGCTCCGAGGTCCATCACCCCTGTGCTATCTAGGTTGCGTTCAATCCATTCTCCGATCCATCCAATCGGGGCAAAACAATAGCGACTATCGCGTGCAACAAAAACGGTCTTATTTTGAAGAATATCAACTAAAACCCCCTTATTGAGACCATCTCCATACATTGGTCCTAATCGTAAAATCAGGTTGTCACCATACTCAACCAGCTTTTCTGCAGATGCCTTATTTCGTCCATAAACCGTGTTAAGTTGGCTACGTGCTGAAATTGAACTGATTTGAATTATCTTTCCCCAATTCCAATCATTAACCAATTTGAAAGTTTTTTCTGTCGTTTCAGAAAAGTCTTTTGCAGGCTCCTGCTGGGCCCAGAAGCGTTTGGAGGGCATAGCTGCATTAATAAGAATGTCGTAGTATCCATCCGTACGCGCTGCGTCGTAATTTGTTCGGTTTACTGCAACGAGCTCGGAATCGTGATTTGCAATAAAGGCTCGGGCTATAGAACTGCCTACGAAACCGTTTGCTCCAATGAGTGCTATTCGACGCATTGAAATAGCTTAGTTGTCTACGCGTATTATTGGTGGATCTGAATGGTCCCAACGATGAGTAAGCATTGCAATTAATGTCATATCCGTAATTGCGTAGACTGTATGGTAGACGTTGGTTTCCGTTCTTGTGCAAACTCCTTTGCTTAAATGGATAAACTTCTCGCATTCAGTATCCTCGGGGTCCTCACGAGTAACCAACACTCCGGAACCATCTGCAACTAATAAATATTCTATAAAATGTGGATGATAATGAAATCCACGGGTTTTACCGGGCCTAAAATATAGCATGTTAAATTCAACAATGGGTTCGGGCGGCACCCATGTGAAAATACCACCGCGACCATCCCTCACCGTGTCCAGATTACAGGTTGGCCTAAGGATTTCCACCTTACCATACGACCTGTCGGAATCTTTATTGGGCTTTACCTGTGCCATTCTTTATCCATCTAACTCGTTCATACAGTTCACGCAAGGGAGGATAATAGGCTATCGTGTAGGTCTGGCAACTAATTCTGTGCGCTTTCGGTGTTGCGTGACCACTAGCTATTAGTTAGTAAAGCGCGATAATGCTAGCTATGAGAGAAAAACCGTCGATTAGGGCGATGATAGTAGGAAGCGCGGGCCAAGATGGCTTCTATCTTGGACGCTCGCTACAGGCCGATGGCATTGAGATTGTCGGCATCACTCGATCAGGTGTCTTGCTACCGTGGGAAACAGCGATACGGCCATTCTCTATGCTTGACCCAGAATCCGTTTCGTCGCTTGTTAAAGAAGTAAATCCCCAACAAATTTATTATCTCCCGGCATATCATCAGTCGTCTGAGAGTACACTCGAAAATACGAATGTATCGTTAAAACATAGTATAGATATTCATATAATGGGCTTGACCAACTTTCTAGATGCGATGCGGCGTTGGAATCCGAACGCTCGCTTGTTTTATGCTGCATCTTCGCACGTATTTGGTGATCCAGTTGTTGTGCCGCAAAATGAAGAAACCCCATTCCGGCCCATTAATGTCTACGGGATTACAAAAGTGGCAGGCATTGAGTTGTGCCGTCTTTATAGGAAACAGCACGGTCTTCATTGCTCCAATGGCATTCTCTACAATCATGAGTCTCCAAGACGTTCCCCCGATTTCGTTGGGCGCAAAGTGATAAAATCAGCAGTAGCAATTAAACGGGGCAAACTTGAGAAGTTAAAGCTTGGCGATCTTAGCGCAAGAGTGGACTGGGGCGCTGCAGAAGATACTGTTGAGGCAATGAGAGCGATCCTTAACCTAGATACAGCTGATGATTTTATTGTGGCCAGCGGGGAAACGCACTCGGTTGGCGAATTTGTCGAATTTGTTTTTAATACTTTAAAATTGGACGCCAAAAAATATGTCGAAGTGGACCCTAAGGTTATAAACAAACCCAGTCGAAAACGAACATTGGTTGGGTCTTCAACCAAGCTCAAAAAAGCTTCTGGATGGGCGCCAAAAAAATCATTTGAGCAGATTATTTTAGATATGATTGCAGCTGAACTCGCTGGGGATATTTGATGAAAATGGCTAACCGCATACTCATTTTTCTGCCGACTTATAATGAGGCTGGCCATGTAAAAGAAATGAGGGATCGAATAAAGGCAATTCGTGTGCCAGCAGATATCATGTTTCTTGATGACAACTCTACAGATGGGACGGGAGATATCATTGATTGTTTTGCAGAAAAAGATGCAACTGTATCGGCCGTGCATAGGCCTGCAAAAAGGGGAATAGGAGGAGCCCATTTGGAAGGCATAAAACGTGCCTACGATATGGGCTACGATATTCTTATCACCATGGACACTGACTTAGTTCACAAACCTGAGGATATTCCCGCATTTCTGGAAGCTAGCAATGCCTCAGATATTGTTATAGGCACTCGTTTTGAACTAAAGAACAGTCTTGCTGAGTGGAATTTTTTTAGAAAGATTCTTACACACCTTGGTCATTTAATGACAAGATTACTATTACGCCATAACTTTGACGCAACAGGTGCTTTCCGTGTTTACAGGCTAGACCGTATTGATCGTCGCGTATTCGATCTTGTAAAAGCATCCGACTATGAATTTTTCTTTACCAGTCTTACAATTTTGCATCTGAACAGCTACACTATTGCGGAAGTCCCAATCGAATTACCTGGTCGGGTTTACGGACATTCAAAAATGGAAATTCGACATATGATAAAAAGCGTATTGCTTATGTTCAAGCTAAGTTGGCAACGCTTGTTCAAACGTAGATTGCTTATACTTGATAACTCAGATTGCTGAGTATGACATCTCTAACCTCTAGTACATGTAGTCCACGTATCGCATGTTTTTCGCGATTTGATCGTGGGTTGTAAGTTCTCCAGACATTATTTTTTGAATGACATTTCTGAGGGTTTGAGCGCTTACGCGGCGCTCTAGATCTATTCGTTTATTCTGATTGGGTAATTTTATAATAAGTGGCACTCGGTTTTTCGTATCGTAACCCCATTCTGCGTAGTCATTAAGCCCCACTCCAACTTGGCTGCCAACGTTTCCTGTGTCAGCTGTCAAGATGATCGCAGTTTCGTCCCACAGCCCTGAATCTTCCAATGTTTTACGTAGCTCGCCGATGACTTTATCGAGAAAAACGATACTGTGAAAATAATTGATGGGATTATCTTCATTCTCATACATGTACTCTTGTTTTACAGAATTCCAAATATTAGGTGCGTGTGGTATAAATAAATGAGAGTATAAAAATGATATATTACTGTCTTTTGACATTTTTTTTAGTGAATCAATATTTGATAATTTTAAGTGAATACCCCAATGATTATTGAATACTGCTCTATCATTGAATAATACCTTACGTATCGGAGGAACTTGCCACAGAGTATGCGAAATCACGTCATCAAGACGGTTAAAAACGGTTTTATATTCGTAGTCAAATGGATGGTCATCGATAATGCAGCGTGAAATAAACTGTGGGAATATTCTACATACGGGATGAAAAGCCGTCGCAACTACGCCTGTATTGTAACCTGCAGCGTGCGCATCCGAAAAAATGGTTGATTGGTGATTCCAAATACGCGGGTAGTACTCGGCCGCATACTGAGTTAGGAGCCGATCACCTCCAATCCGCTTAGCGTAATCTATGCGATGTCCACTTAGGACGCTTGGAATAGCTGTAAACGTTTTTGAAGAAGCGCGCGCAACATTATGCCCATTAAACGCTATATTAGTTAGCTTATCGATGCTGGGTGTTTTTACAAATTCTGGATGTTTGATGAAGGTGTAATGATAATCCCAATAGTCAAAGAATATCAGGATCACCCTTGGGCCAGTCGGCTGTGTATTTTTAAGCGGTGCCAACGACCTGTCGGAATGCATAATGCCGGCCCTTGATGCGTCAATCTTTTGATAAGCTACATATGCATTTATGGACATGAGAATACCGAAGGGCGCAGTAACACAAATTATTGCACGAATGAATTGTAAGGCATTGCTGCTGCGTGTAACGGCAAGTGTTGTAAGAATTGCAACGGAAACTGTAAAAACTGCCAAGCCTTCAAATATCCAGGCATTATTTATTCGCGCATGCCCAGAAGGCGGGAAAATAACATACCACGTTATGGCAAGGGCGCCTGCAAAAGTAGGGATAATAAATATGTTTACTGCTAAAGAATAAAATTGTGGTTGTTTTTTTCGTGTGGCGTGGAAAAATATAAAAAGAATAATAGATATTCCAAAACCCCAAAGTAGCGCAGCAAAAAAGTCAACATGGTCAAATATCTGGGAAAGCTCGTAATAATGCTCGATGAATTTTTGATCCAATGGCATTCCATTGCGAGCAAAAGCAATAAACCAAAATGGTAATAAAACCAAATTACCTAACGCATAAGCAAGAACCAAATCGCTTCGCCATTTAGGCGCTGAGTCTTTTGTTGAATATTTGTTGGAATTGGTGTTTTGCATAGTCTCATTGTTTTCTGTGGGGCCACTAGATGATTATAAGCGTATCATGCATCTTTTTTTGGCTTTGTGTTGGCGTTGTCTTTTTTGGTTCGACTAAAAATATCGCGAATGAACTCTTTAATTCGGCCAAAGTAAAACATCGCTCCTACACCTACCGCAGCAAGCATCTGCAAAAATAAGCTGCCTGAGCCGGGATCGACGTAGGCTTGAGCAGGGCTGGATAAAAGCATCAAAAGCCCGACTAAATATATTTTACTTTTCACGATGGTCTCCATGGCCGTTGCTGGTCGCAGGGTTATTTACTCACAATCTATCTTGTAATTTAGTAGGTTAACAAGAGAAACTAGTGCTTATGAGCTTGTTAAAGCTATCCCACGTTATTTTCAGAAATATTTTTTAAAAGCCACTCAGCAGCAATCTTAGCACTGTTGCCAACGTTGTATACATAGGTTTCTGGCGAATGCGTGTAACCAACACATTTATTCCTTGCGATTAATTCCCGTGCTACTTGCGCTACTTCACAAAACCGGTCTTGCGGGAGGATTGCGCCGATGGTGGTACGGATTATGTCTTCAAGTGGTAGGTTTTCGTAATTTTTATAATCGGTATTTTTTACTTTTCGCGTTGTATCGGCAAATAGAACTGGTTTGCCGTGTCCAAGTGCATATTCTAAAGCCGCGCCAGACCAATCGCTCAACATCAAATCTGCTTGCATCAGTGATTCCGTCGAAGTTACATCTCGCTCTTCAGTAAATGCAGGGTGATGACCAAACAAAGTTATAGCATTATCGAAGCAACTTCCTGCGCGTCTCAAGGTTTCAGGATGGGGTCGAAGGATGACTTCAAATCCTTCGTTTAAAAGATTACTAATTAACCCGCATGCCTTTCCTGTTTCGATTAGACCGTGTGGCCCCCAAGTTGGCGCAATCAGAATTTTTTTTGACACGGTACCTTTTGAAATATGCGGTTGGGCTTTAGTTGGCTGTTCCGAGATGATTTCATCCAGACGACCGTACCCGTGTTCGACGAGTAGTTTGGGTGGTAGGTTATAAAGTCGTTCGGTTTCTCGAATTTCAGCAGCATGATGCGGGCCTGCACAAAAGATGGTATCGTAATTGTCGAATGCGCCTTTGTTATAAATCATGTGGGTACTAACGATTGAATGAAAAATATATATGTAATTGACCGGAAATTTTGATCGTTTAAGCTCAGAATTTCCCAAGTCCGGCACTGTGAGGACGAGTATCTTTGCTTTCAGTAATTGAAACCACATGTTTCTAAATAGCCCTTCACCTATGCAAATTCCTTCAACATTTGGTATCGGGTCAGTGTATCCCGGGTCTTTTGGGTCTGAGGTGACGTAAGTAATTTGCTGACCAAGTGTGCCAGACAAATAATGAATTATGGAACGAAAATGCGCCCAGTAAGGAGTGCCTTCTGAATAGAAAACGATCTGACGGTGCGAACTTGGTAGCTTGAGTAGCTTTCGAAACGCTTTCAGATCTGTAAAAATTCTCATATTTACTTTTTTTTGTGTGAGCAATTATTTCTTTGCAACGTTATTATCAAAGCTGTATCAGCGCAACCTGTAACAGCCTCAGAATGAGGGCGGTCACTTAGAGGTTATCGGAGGGTGCATTGACCGGGGCAAAAACAAAATTCTGGATAAATTTAACTGAACATCCTCTTCGCACTATTTTTTTGGTAGCTATTATTGTGCGGAGCATAAATATATTTCACCTCTCAATCAGTGGAGGTGATTTCGTAATAGAGGACTCATTCTTTTTAACTTTCTCCAAAGAGTGGGCGCGCGCTTTCGGTTTGATGGAGGGAATTCCTGCGGGGGTTGCTTATGTAGAAAGAGTGCCTGGCTATCCACTATTGGTAGCTTTGATGCAGGGGATAGGGTTAGGTGCCCCAGTCTTTATAGCAATAATAAATTCGTTTTTCGACAGTGTCACGTGCGTTATGCTTGGGTTGCTTGGGTGTCAGTTGGATCGACGGGTTGGACTTGTCGCCGGCCTTTTAGCAGCTTTTTGGCCCAATTTAATCATCCACAGTAGCTTGGTTCTTAACGACACACTTTTCGTCTTATTGTTTACAGGGTTGTTGTATTGGGCAGCTAAATTTCTTGCCACGCCAAGTCTAAAAGCCGCTTTTATTTCTGGAGTTTTAGTTGGGCTAGCCGTCTGCACTAGGCCTATTGCTCAATTTTTAATGCCTGTACTTGCAATCGCCATAGCTGGTATTTCGCACTTCCACGGTGTCAGTAAACGGCGTGTTGTGCTGCTTGTTTTTGTGTTTTTCTTGCCGGCTGTGCTTACGCTTGCACCTATATTTGCTCATAACCTAATAAAGTTTGGCAGCTCGGGCTTGAGTGCCCAAACTGGGACACACCTAGCCTACTGGGTTTTGCCGCCCGTGAAAAAGTTCGAGACTGGAGTGTCGTTTGAAAAAACAAAAGCAAAGATTCGTAAATCTTACGCGGCTGAACGCAAACGTCGGGGTGGCGAAGAGTCTAATCCATTCGTTGAAAACAACATCTTAACAAACGTCGCGCTTTCAGAGCTTCGCAAAAGTTCAACTGTAGCTATTGTAACAGCATGGTTAAAAGGTATGGCCCTTAATATTTGGACCCCCGCGGTGCTGATCGACACAAGGGTTCGTTCTTTTTCAGGTCAAAGCTTTTACGAACTAGAAGCCCCAAATTTCTTTAGAAAGGTTTTGCAGTATCTTGAAAGAAGCGGCCCATTATATCTTTTTTTCTTTTTCGTTGGCGCATTTGGGAGTTTTTTATCGTTTATCTTTAGTATATATGGCCTCTTCATCTTGCATAGTCTGCGGCCTTGGGCAGCTATTTTTGCAACGCTTGCAGTATTTTATTTTTTACTTATCAATGGCCCGGTAGCCTCACCCAAATATCGCCTACCAATTGAGCCTATAATGATTATATGCGCGTCCTTGGGTTTGGTGCGGGCATGGGAAAAAATGGTGCGAGTCAAAAATACCTACCAATGAACAAGAGATAATTCTTAACATAATAAATTTTGTGGTATTTATGGCCTTGCTTTTATCCAATTTAGATTAGTCGAAAACAGTATACAGCCTGTGAACCTTTTTCCTGAACGGAGCCATTACGGATTTTCAAGCGGTCGGGTGAAAGAGTGCAAATTTGTAAAATAGTACTCTAAAAAGTCACTTTTACGAATCAATCCCAGATATGCTTCTGCCTAAACTGCGTGGGTCACGATTACGAAATTGGCCACTTTCTACGGATTGAAAAAAGCTTGCCGTAAGTTGATTGAAGAGAGTTTGCTCCTCGAGGTTGATAGCGTGACCAGATTGAGGCAAGACACTCAGCCAGGCTGATGGGATAATCTTCTTCATCCAAATATTCGGCTCGATGCATGGGTCATCCTCGTCACCTGTCATTATATGACATGGTATGACTAGCTCCTGGAGCTTTTCTTGGAGCTCATATACTGAGGGCCTTCTGCCCTGAATTCCTAAAAAGGTGTTTGCAGACCCCAGCGGCGAGTGCTCATTAAAACGTTGGACGAAAGCTTCATATCCACGGGGATCCTTGTTTTGAAATTGCACTCGTGTGGGGCCTCTTACGTAATTTTCCCCGGCACTTGCCATTCCATTCTCGAGAAAATCTCGAGCTATTTCTGTAGTTTGTTCCTTCCAGGTTTTTTTATCACTGCCGGAGCCATATCCACAGCCTGCCACGGTTATTGACAGTGACTTTTGAGGATAATTGAGTCCGAAATGTAGGGACGCAAAACCTCCCATGGATAAACCAACAATGTGTGCTCTCTTTAATTCTAAGTGTTCGTGAATATCACGCACGTCGTTCATTGCGCGCATCTGACTATACATTTCCCAGCTTTTGGGTACATCAGAAGGAGGATAGCCCCGCGCATTGAACAAAATGCACCTATGAGTGCGAGCAAAATATTGAATTTGCGGCTCCCAAGAGCGAAGGTCATCTGCGAATTCATGAATAAAGATAATGGGCGTTCCATCACCAACCTCTTCATAAAACAGTTTAACTCCGTCATCTGTATTGGCATATGGCATCTAGTTTTCCTTTAGAATATTGTGTGGTTGTGTGCACGGTAATGATTATAGCGGTCATAGGATGTTAAGGATGACTTGCATTTAAGGGAAACAAATCAAGAATAGATTACAGGATATTTCCAAGTGCGGTGTTATTTTCACGGTGACCAATGCGAAACTCTTACTTCTTTTTCACTCTTAAGGGTCTGGTATTGCGGAGACTTATCCATGTATGACCCAAAATGATAAAGGGCTCTCATTTAAAATTACATAAGTAAATTCTAAAACGCATCTATGTGTGTTTTACACCAAACAATTCCCATAGAAAAAAGTAACTGAAATGTAACAAGGTTTCATGGTATTTTGGTGGGATTTGCGCGGACAAATGTTTGTGACCTGGTTCTTGTTGGCTCGCTGCACCAACGTTGAGTTTAAAAATTGTGGTGGGGAATATGAAATAAGGAGGGATAATGCGGTTTGTTACTTTTGAATCTGAAGGATTACCAAAACTTGGTGTGCGTCTTGGTGACGAAGTCGTTGATTTATCCAAAGCCGATCCAAGCTTGCCAAACACATTACTAGCGGTGCTTGAAGCTGATAACGGGATCTTTGAGGAGGCTAAAATAGCGGCTGAGTCGGCGCGCGAGCGGTTACCCGTTGAGTCCATCAAGTTCTTCCCGGTCATTCCTAGGCCACCTAAAATAATTTGCATTGGGTTAAATTATGCAGCTCATGCCGCGGAGGGTGGACACGATAAGCCCAATTATCCTTCATTTTTTATGCGAGGAGCGACCAGTTTAACGGGACACAAACAGCCAATAATAAAGCCAAAAATTTCTGAGACATTGGATTATGAGGCTGAGTTGGTTGCTGTCATAGGCAAACGCAGTGACAGGCATATGTCTCGCGAGGAGACGCTTGACCTTGTGGCTGGTTATTCAATGTTCAATGAGGCGTCTGTTCGGGAGTGGCAACGCAAGACCCAACAATATTGCATAGGTAAAAATTTTGATAATACCGGTGCATTTGGGCCCGATTTTATTACCGCGGACGAAGTGCCACCAGGTGGGGCTGGGCTCACCATCCAGTCACGTCTCAATGGTCAGCTCATGCAAAATGACAATACTTCGAATATGATGTTTGATATCGCAGAAGCATTAATGCTGCTTACCCAATGCCTAACTTTGGAGCCGGGGGATATTTTAGTAAGCGGAACACCCTCTGGCGTGGGGCACGCGCGCCAGCCTCCAGTCTGGATGCGCAACGGCGATACTATTGAGGTAGAAATTGAAGGGTTGGGAGTGCTTCAAAACCCAATTATTGACGAAGAATAAACACAACACTTTTTTGGCCGATTACTGTGAACCTCAAAAAGCGTGTATGTGTGACCAAAGGAAAATATGTAGACCCAGACACATGGTTAAACTGGGGTTCAATCCTCCGTATATACATTTTTGTCCTGATGGGAATTCGAATTATAAAATGCTTGAGGATCAACCATCTTGAACTTGAGCTAAATTGTAAATTGGATCAATTTTCTGGACATATTTTTTCAAAACGCATCAGCGATACAGAGAGCTTAAAATTATGAATTACACAACACTTGGCGATACCGGACTTAAAGTAAGCGTGGCAGGGTTAGGCTGCGGTGGCAACAGTCGGTTAGGGATGCGCGCTGGGAAGACAGAATCTGAGTCAGTGAGGCTCGTCAAAGTTGCTTATGATCTTGGCGTAACTCTTTTTGACACAGCAGAGTCTTATAAAACAGCACCGATAGTGGGAAAAGCGTTGAAGGAATACGACCGTCAAACGTTTGCGATATCCACCAAATGCAATATAGGAGGCGCAAATTCACCCCGGAATGGTAGTGACGTGGTAAAGAAACTTGAGGATGGACTCAATGAGCTTCAAACCGACTATGTCGACATTTTGCATATGCATGGTGTTCATCCAACTCGGTACGAGCAGGTAATGCAAGATATATTACCAGCCTTAGAAAAGGCCAAAACAGATGGTAAAGTTAAATTTCTCGGAATTACAGAAACATCTCCGAATGACCCTACACATGAGATGTTGATGCGAGCCGTTGATGATCAGGTTTGGTCGGTAGTTATGCTGGGCTATAACATGATGAACCAAACCGCGCGTGAGAAACTTTTCCCTAATATTTTGAACAAAAAAATTGGGACACTACTTATGTTTGTAGTGCGCAATATTTTCAGTCAGCCTGAATATTTGCGAAAGACGATTAAACAATTAGCCAATGAAGGAAAAGTGTCTGATGCCATGGCAAAGAAAGATAACCCATTAGATTTTTTAATTCATGATAGTGGGGCCAAAAGTCTTACCGATGCAGCTTACAGGTTTGTTCGGCATGAGCCTGGTGTGGATGTTGTTCTTTTTGGCACGGGCACCGAGGAGCATCTCAGGGAAAATATAAACTCAATTAATGGCGGACCTTTGCCTGCCGACGATATCGAGAGGCTGCATAGGATTTTTGGTGGGCTTGTGGGTATTGGTTTTGATTTGCCCGACAAAGGTTCGAGTATCGGTGTTATTAAATAAAAAATTATAGATATTTTATCTAAATAATCATCCCCTCGATAGCTTGTTCGTCAATTCTAAGGCCTAGTCCCGGTGCGTCATGAACCCCTAATTTTCCGTCGACAGCAGTGGGGGGATTTTCAGCAATATCTCGTGCAACATATTGACAGGTAACACTAATGTCCCAGTCGACTTGAGGCGCTGCAACTGCTAAATGAATAATTGCAGCGCTAGCAATAGCTGTTTCTGCTACTTTTCCTGCTATGTTAACGTGTAGATTAAAGTCATGAGCACTATTGGCTGCCTCTAACATGCGAGTAAGCCCACCTAACTTTATTGCTTTAAGTCCGACACCGGTTGCGGCTTTTGTTTCAAAGTGCCTCGTGATATCAGAAAGACTGCGAATTCCCTCGTCGGCGCAGACCCCTGCTGTTCCAGCAGCTGCGGTAATATCGGCCATTCCGGTTAAATCTCTACAGTCGATTGGCTGTTCAATAAAGTCTATGCCAGCGCTCTGCGCAGCTTGTGCAAATTCGACAGCATCCTTGAAGGTAAAGCCCATATTAGCATCCGCAGAGATTCGCGGAGACGGTCCTACTACCTTGCGCACGGCTCTACACCGGTCAAGATCGTCGCTGATCGTATTTATTCCTGCCTTTATCTTAAAAGCTGAAAAACCCTCTTGTGATTTCTTTTTTGCAGTGAAGGTGTCTTTTCCAATTTCATTTGCGGCTAACATCCAAAGGGCCGACACATGATCACGTTTTTTGCCGCCTAGCAGTTCATAAACCGGTAGACGGTTGCGGTTTCCGACTAGGTCATAGATTGCAATGTCGAGGGCAGCGATTGCTCCATGATTTCCCACTATCATTGGCGACACAACATCCACAAATATTTGCGGCTCAGGGATTTCGAGCCCTTCAAGTAACGGAGCAAGGTACAAAACCGCTGCTATCATGCCTGGCACGGTTTCGCCGTTCATCATCGGGGCTTCTGAAGCTTCACCCCATCCGGAATTTCCGTCGGTGTCCTCGATCCGCACAAGCATGCTCTTTGCGCTTGTGTGGTGGCTCTTGGCCATTTTAATTGGCTCGGTTAGCGGAGCTGCTATACCAACTGGAACGATAGATTTGATTATCATCCTAACGACCTAAAATTATTCACGCGATTTTCGATTCGAAAAGCAATTAATTATTTTCTGAGTTGAAAATATTAGGTTTACAGTCCTTTGTTTGCAAATAACAATTGTTCTATTAATTTCGTATTCGAGTTAACCGAATTTCAAACCTCCAACGCTAAGCTCTGGCTTGAGAGACGTCATTGATAAACTGGTAAGTGAAATTAGGAGACTCTAATGAGGGATTAAATATTTGTTGGCCCGCACAACGTAGTAATTCTCAGACATATAAAAATTAAATTTAAGGGATACAACGGATGGAAGATATTACTGCATTAGGGCAAACAGCTGGCTCTCTGCTCAAAACGCGAAAAGAGACAATTGCTATCGCTGAATCATCGGCGGGAGGACTTATTTCAGCAACATTGTTGGCAGTTCCGGGAGCGTCGGCATTTTACCTTGGCGGGGGTGTTGTTTATACCGCTCGAGCTCGCGAAGCATTGTTCGGAATAAAACAAGATGAGATCGATAGTGCGGGACTTCGTAGCGCGACAGAGCCCTACGTTGCCTTACTCGCAGAACGGTGTAGAGCTGTACACGCTGCTGACTGGGGGATCGCCGAAAGTGGAGCTTCGGGTCCTTCTGGTAATCGCTATGGTGACCCTGCAGGTCATACGGTGCTTGCAATTTCAGGGGTACATGATTGTACGCGTAGCGTAAGAACTGGGAATGATAATCGGGATTCCAATATGTCTGCTTTTACGCGAGCAGCTTTGAAATTGCTCATAGAGATATTGGAGATAAAATAATCATTAGCGCGTGATTATGCCGCAGTTTTTTGGGCACTAATTTTCTCCAATAATTACAATGACTTGGCGCAAAACGTTTCGGTAATTGGCACAAGACTTTTCGATTAAATGTGCCGGTTACCTAACTGGCAACTTGATACCATTGAGGTATTTAACTAGCTTATAGGCTAATTGCGCAGAATTTGAGGCCGCCACAACCGATTTGTCGCGTCGGCCACATGACCCGAGGTTTGTAATGCCGCTGCGGTAGGATTGAAAAGACGCTGGCTGAGGAAACAATGGGTGCTTAATTGAGTACAAACGTTATTGAGCTAGAAAATTCATCACGTGGCTCCACTGTTAATAACGGGCTCTCTTACAAAAGGGGAATACAGAATTGTCTTATCGGGGCCATCGAAATATGAGTGGTTTTCCACAGTCTCAAGGTCTCTACGACAGCCGTAATGAGCACGATTCCTGCGGTATAGGGTTTGTTGCCAATTTGAAAGGCTTAAAAAGCCACAAAATAGTTGAACAAGGTCTACAAATATTAAGCAACATTACCCACCGAGGGGCAGTTGGTGCTGATCCGAAGGCAGGAGATGGAGCGGGCATTTTAATACAAATCCCAGACGAATATATGCGTTTGGAATGTGCCAGTTTAGGTTTTGAGTTGCCGGTGGTTGGCGACTACGCTGTTGGGGCAATATTTCTGCCGCAAGACGATGACTTGCGTAAAACCTGCGAACAAATTGTCGAGAACTATGTGACGTCTGAAGGGCAAAAATTACTCGGTTGGCGCGACGTCCCAGTAGACAATAGTGATTTAGGTTATTCTGTGAAACCTACGGAGCCTCGTATTAGACACATATTCATCCAGCGGGGTGAGGGGTGCGAGGATACGAACACGTTTGAGCGCAAACTTTTCGTCATCCGAAAGCAGGCTGAGGTTAAGATAGATGCCCTAGGGGTGGAGTTTGCAGATTTTTATGTGGCCTCACTTTCTGCTCGAACACTTTTATATAAGGGAATGGTGTTGGCCGACCAAGTAGGTGTTTTTTATCTTGATTTGCAAGATAGCCGGCTTAAGTCCGCGCTGGCACTCGTTCACCAAAGGTTTTCGACGAATACCTTTCCAACGTGGAAGTTAGCTCAACCCCTTCGCATGATCTGCCACAATGGTGAAATAAACACTGTGCGTGGAAATACTAATTGGATGAATGCACGCCGCGACTCTATTGAGTCGAAAGTGTTTGGTGATGATTTGCATAAAGTTTGGCCACTCATTGCTGAAGGTCAGTCTGATTCTGCCTGCTTTGATAATGCCCTGGAGCTCCTTTTGAGAGGAGGTTACTCACTTGCACACGCTATGATGCTGTTGATTCCGGAGGCTTGGAGCGGCAATAAACTCATGGATGAAAAGCGCAGGGCTTTCTACGAATATTACGCCGGCCTCATGGAGCCGTGGGACGGCCCTGCGGCAGTCGCATTTACAGATGGAACGCAAGTTGGCGCAACTCTCGATCGCAATGGATTGCGTCCAGCGCGATATCTCGTGACCAATGACGACACTGTTTTGATGGCATCCGAAATGGGTGTAATGCCAGTCCCGGAGGAAACAATAATAAAGAAATGGCGCTTACAGCCCGGCAAAATGCTTCTCATAGATCTCGAGCAAGGCCGCATAATTGATGACTCAGAAATAAAAACACAACTGGCGACAGAACATCCTTACGACGAGTGGCTTGAGAAAAGTCGTATGCCTCTCCGTAAATTACCGCCCCAGCCCGTAGACCAACAGTCAATATTTAATGATCCACAAATACTTAACAGGCAACAGGCGTTTGGTTACACGCAGGAAGATCTGAAGTTTTTAATGACACCAATGGCTGCGACTGGACAGGAAGCGATCGGCTCAATGGGCCTAGATATTCCGATAGCTCCGTTTTCAGAAAAGCCCAAACTGCTTTACGCTTATTTCAAACAGCTTTTTGCGCAAGTAACCAATCCACCAATAGACCCTATTCGTGAAGAATTAGTGATGTCGCTGAGTTCATATATAGGGCCTCGTCTAAATTTGCTCGGCCTCGAACACTATCCTGAGTATCGTCGCCTTGAAGTTAGGCAGCCAGTTCTTACCGATGAGGGGCTCGCTAAGATACGCGCTATTGGTGACATAACGGATGGAAAATTCCGGTCTATCACCCTTGATATCACATATTCTGTGCAAGATGGTGCAGATGGAATGCGTCCGGCTATTGAGCAGTTACGCAGCAGAGCCGAGGATGCGTGCAATAACGGTTACAATATTGTCATTTTGAGTGACCGGCGCATAGGAGCGGAGCGTATTGCCATTCCAGCATTGTTAGCTACTGGAGCTGTACACCACCATTTGGTACTCAAAGGTCTGCGGACTGGTGTCGGACTTGTCGTTGACACGGGAGAAGCGCGAGAAGTGCACCACTTTTGCTTGCTGGCAGGGTACGGGGCAGAGGCAGTGGTTCCTTACCTCGCATTTGAGACGCTTTCTGACTTGAAAAACGAAATGCCAGATAAACTCAATGATGGAGAGATCCGATCCCGTTACGTGAAAGCGATAGGTAAGGGCATGCTAAAAGTCATGTCGAAGATGGGTATATCTACTTATCAATCATACTGTGGTGCACAGATTTTTGATGCTGTTGGGTTATCTAGTGAATTCCTTGATGAATATTTTTTTGGTACTCATTCTGCTATAGAAGGTGTGGGATTGGAGCAAATTGCCGAGGAAACAGCGCGTCGCCACGGCATTGCGTACGGTGATGTCCATATATTCCGTAATTTTCTCGATGTGGGCGGGGACTACGCTTACCGTATCCGCGGTGAGCAACACTTCTGGACACCCGAAACAGTAGGACACCTTCAGCACGCGGTGCGTGCAGAAGATGCTGAAGATTATGCCACTTTTGCAAAGATTGTGAATGCACAAACAAAACGCATGATGACAATACGCGGTTTAATGGACTTTAAGCCTATTGGTCCCGTTGTGCCGATACAGGAGGTCGAGCCAGCTAGTGAAATTGTAAAACGTTTTTCCACCGGGGCTATGTCCTTCGGATCTATCTCAAGAGAGGCTCACACTAATCTAGCTATAGCAATGAATCGCATCGGCGGTAAGTCTAATACCGGTGAAGGTGGAGAGGAACCAGATCGTTTCACACCAATGCCGAACGGGGATTCCAAAAGATCGTCCATCAAGCAAGTTGCATCAGGCAGGTTTGGTGTGACTACTGAGTATCTCGTTAACTCTGATATGATGCAAATCAAAATGGCTCAGGGGGCCAAGCCAGGCGAGGGGGGACAACTGCCTGGACACAAAGTTGATGCCGTTATTGCCAAGGTACGTAGATCAACCCCAGGCGTGGGGCTTATATCGCCGCCGCCACATCATGACATTTATTCAATCGAAGATCTGGCGCAACTCATATACGACTTAAAAAATGCAAATCCAACGGGTGACGTAAGTGTGAAACTTGTCTCTGAAATTGGAGTAGGGACAATAGCAGCGGGTGTTTCAAAGGCGAAAGCCGATCATATTACAATTTCGGGTTTTGAGGGAGGCACTGGCGCCAGTCCTCTTACTTCTATTGCCCACGCCGGCTCGCCTTGGGAAATTGGGCTTGCAGAAACACACCAAACACTAGTGCTAAATGATTTACGAGCCAGGATAGCGGTACAGGTCGACGGTGGTTTACGGACTGGTCGGGACGTCGTAATTGGTGCCTTGCTTGGTGCCGATGAATTCGGTTTTGCGACTGCGCCGCTTATTGCTTCGGGCTGTATCATGATGCGCAAATGCCATCTTAATACTTGTCCGGTCGGAATTGCTACTACCGATCCGGAGCTTAGGAAACGCTTCACCGGTAAACCAGAACATGTAATCAACTATCTTTTCTTTGTTGCTGAAGAGGTGCGTCAGTTGATGGCGGAGCTAGGGTTTCGCAGTATGGATGAAATGGTGGGGCGTATGGATTGCTTAGATCAGCATAAGGCTCTTGAACATTTTAAAGCGAAAGGCCTAGATTTCACTCGGCTTCTCCATATGCCAGACTCCAATGGGGCCCCCGTTTATAATTGTGAGCGGCAGGACCACAATCTTGATAACGTGCTTGATCAAAAGCTAATAATTGAGGCGGCGCCTGCTCTTTCCGGTGGTGCGGCGGTCCACATCGAAGAAAAAATCAAAAATACTGACCGGTCTGCCGGCGCCATGTTGTCTGGCGAGGTTGCAAGGCGGTATGGGCATAAGGGGTTACAAGACAAAACCATCCAAATTAAACTTCAAGGTATCGCAGGCCAGAGTTTTGGTGCATTTCTGGCGAAGGGAATAGAGATAGAGCTCACTGGTGAAGCTAATGACTACGTTGGGAAAGGACTTAGCGGTGGTAGGCTTATAGTCAAACCGCCCAAAGAGTGCAAAATCATTCCCGAGGAAAGCATAATTGTTGGTAACACAGTTCTTTACGGGGCTATCGAAGGTGAATGTTTTTTCCGCGGTGTTGCGGGTGAACGGTTTGCAGTCCGCAACTCAGGCGCAGTAGCGGTTGTTGAGGGGGTTGGCGATCATGGCTGCGAATACATGACAGGCGGCGTGGTTGTCGTGATTGGTCCTACGGGTCGTAATTTCGCTGCCGGCATGTCGGGTGGCGTCGCCTATGTTTTGGATGAGTTAGGAGACTTCGATCTTCGTTGTAATATGGCTATGGTAGAGCTTGAGCCTGTCCCTGAAGAGGCAGCGCTTTTGGAGAAGTTGGCACATCAAGGGGGAGACCTCGAAACGCATGGGCGTGTGGATGTGATGCATGATATGACGCGTAATGACGCAAAGCGAATTCATCATCTTATCGGCAGACATCTCCATTACGCGGGATCTGAACGTGCTTGGCATATACTTGATAATTGGGAAGAATATCTTCCAAAATTCGTTAAAGTGATGCCTGTTGACTATCGTCGTGCACTAGAGGAAATGCAGCAAGCCCAGGGGAACAATCCTGAGTTAGATTTAGCTGCGGAAGGAGCTTAGTTATGGGTAAAGTAACCGGCTTTCTCGAAATAGATCGTCACGACCGTAAGTATGAGCCAGCGGGTGACCGCGTGAGACATTTTCGTGAGTTTCTCATACCAATGGATAATCGTGAGGTAGCGCAGCAAGGCAGTCGATGTATGGATTGCGGCATACCGTATTGTCACAATGGTTGCCCCGTTAACAACATAATACCTGATTGGAATGATCTCGCCCATAAAGAACAATGGCGAGATGCATTAGAAGTGCTTCATTCTACTAACAACTTTCCGGAATTTACAGGACGGGTGTGTCCGGCTCCTTGTGAAGAGGCGTGCACATTAAACATTGATGATAGCCCCGTTACAATAAAAACAATCGAATGTACTATCGTAGATACAGGCTGGAAAAATGGGTGGATTGAACCACAGGTTCCAGAGATTAAAACTGGTAAAACAATCGCTGTTGTAGGGTCTGGGCCGGCCGGCATGGCGTGTGCGCAGCAACTTGCTCGCGTTGGGCATGAGGTGTCGCTTTTTGAAAAATTTGCCAAGGCCGGTGGTTTGCTGCGTTATGGTATTCCAGATTTCAAGATGGAAAAACACCTCATAGATAGGCGAGCCGAACAAATGGCGGCCGAAGGGGTAATTTTTCGTATGAATACTCATATCGGCAAAGACTTTGCCTCTGAGAAGTTATTAGAGGAATTCGATGCTGTGGTTTTAACTGGCGGTTCAGAGAAGGGTCGTGACTTGCCTGTTCCGGGACGGAAGTTAGATGGCATCGAGTTTGCGATGGATTTTCTTCCGCAACAAAATCGGCGGGTAGGGAAAGAGCCATTGGGATTGGTTAAGCCCATACTTGCTGAAGGGAAAAATGTTGTAGTTATTGGCGGCGGCGATACTGGGTCGGATTGCATTGGAACATCTTTTAGGCAGGGGGCTGTATCAGTAACTCAACTTGAAATTATGCCGATGCCTCCCGAAGCACCTAACAAAGGAACGACTTGGCCCTTTTGGCCGTTAAAATACCGTACGTCATCAAGTCAGGCGGAAGGTGCTGAACGGGACTTTAGCGTTGCTACGAAGGAGTTTATAGGGTCTGAGGGTAAAGTAGAAAAACTTAGTATCGTTAGGCTTGATAAAGACATGAAGGAAATACCCGGCAGTGAATTTAAGCTTGATGCAGATTTGGTCCTCTTAGCTATGGGGTTTGTCCATCCTATCCATGAGGGTATGTTATCCGAAATGGGTGTGGACCTAGATGAACGTGGTAATGTTAAGGCTAATACACAAGATTATCAGACAGCTATCCCTAAGGTATTCGCAGCGGGTGATATGCGCCGTGGCCAATCTCTGGTTGTCTGGGCTATTCGCGAAGGACGGCAGTGCGCGAGAGCCGTTGATAAGTTTTTAATGGGTGAGACGGCACTTCCCCGATAATGTGAGATTTTCACCTAATTCAGTTCTATAAAGTTCTACTTTAGATTTGCTTTACATCAGTAGGTTCCTGTTGTTCTTGGTATGACCTCTTGAAGTGAGAAGTAAAAATGAATAGTAAACCCCGCACTTTAATTTTAGAGTCTATGTACCATCAAGCAGGTGTAGATCTGTTAGCTCAGTTTACCGATTTAATTATTTTAGAGGATGCTACGGAGACACGTATTATATCTGCAATTAAAGATGTGAGTGCTGTTTTCGTTCGATACCCTAGTAAGCTGTCAGCTACAGCTATCAAATCTAGTGAAAACTTAATCGTTGTTAGTACATCCGGACGTGGCACTGATTCTGTTGACCTCGAGGCAGCCAGTGCAGCGGGTATTGCCGTAGTTAACAACCCTGGGGCAGGCCGAATACCAGTTTCTGAACACACTTTGGCATTGTTACTGGAGCTGGCTAAGCAAGTGCGTCGTTCGGACCAGGAAATTCGCGCGGGAGGTGGGTTTGGGCAGGGTGCAATATCGAGACGCTTCCACCTGCAAGGGCGTTCAATAGGCATAATCGGTTGTGGGGATATAGGCGCAGAGGTGGCTCGCAAATGCAGTGTTGGGTTTGGCATGGATGTTTTTGTTTATGATCCCTTTATTGGTGAGTTGCCGTCTTCGATTGGTAATGCTCAACATCTGAATTCATTAGACGAAATATTACCACTCGTAGATTTCATTTCGATCCATGCGGAACTTAATGAACTGACCGCTAAAATGGTCAACCGTTCTTTTTTTAAAGCAATGCGCAAAGATGCTTATTTTCTCAATACTGCACGCGGCGGGATAGTTTGTCAGTCAGATTTGGTTGAAGCTTTGAAAGAAAATTGGATTGCTGGTGCAGCCCTGGACGTATTTGAAGACGAGCCAATTCCTTTGGAAAGTCCATTAAATCGATTGGATAATCTTCTAATGACTGCTCACACTGCTGGGCTTACGGTTGAGGCGCGGAAAGAGCTCTCTGTTTCGGCTGCATCTCAAATTCTTCAAGTTCTTAGGGGAAATAAACCAAAGCATTTAGTCAACTCGAACATTTGGCGGCCGATTGTCCCTCTTATATAGGTGGCTCTTTACCTTTGAAAAAACATTCGAAAACATTTTTTCGGTGAGGCGGCCAGTGTTTGTGTTGTAACGTGAACAGTGGTAGCTGTCCGCTAGCCAGACGCCGTTTTCAAGATTGTGGAAGGCACTATGAGAAAATTTAACGGCGCTTTGTTTCAGACCTCTGCTAGCAAGGACAGCTTTGTGTGCTAGGGTGCCAAGGGCCATAATGACTTTAAGGTTTTTCATTGAAGCTATTTCTGACGTTAAGAAGGGTCGGCAATTTGTAGCCTCGGCGCCTACTGGCTTGTTCTCGGGAGGCACGCAACGGACAGCGTTTGTGATGCGAGTGTCAATAAGAGTCAGCCCGTCATCCGCATTAGCTTCGTAAAAACCTTCAGCAAAACCATGCTTGATAAGCGTTGAATAGAGAAGGTCACCAGCATAATCACCGGTGAAGGGCCTGCCTGTCTGGTTTGCTCCCTTTAGACCGGGCGCAAGTCCAACAATCAGAAGGCCAGCGTCTAACTCGCCAAAACTGGGTACTGGTGCATTGTAAAATTTTGGATAAAGCTTATCGTTGCTCTTACGAAAGCGAACCAGTCTCGGACAGAGTTCGCAATTAATACTCGGCTGGTGAGAATTCAATTGCTGATCATCGGCATCCGTTTTTGATAATGCCCTGCTCTGCGAATGTGTCACTAAATCGATCATTTTTCGTAATGTGCAGGTATTTTCACTAATTAACAGTTTCGAGCGTCTTTTCCTCGATTAGATAGTTCAAATCCACAAAAAACCGCATGTTAACGCAAACCATCCGCTGTAATCGGCTGTTGAGATTGAACTGTGCTTACAACCGTAACACGTGCTGGCTTTCGTTGCACTGCATCGACCAGTCGGTAAAAAACTCCGTTCCTTGGAAATGAAACACATAATTAGACTAATCGGATACCACTAATATATCTACTGCGAGTGCAATACCCATATAGCCTTTATTTGTACGTTTCGCAGCAGCATATGTAAGTTATTTGCGGGCTTCGTAATAATTGCAAAATCATTGTAACCCTCACAATTAAAGAGTGGGCCACTACGAGAATAATCCTGCTCCTCCATGATTTCCGTGTATTGGTATACTCCTCTCATGCGGGTAGAGGCAGAAAAGACTGTAGTAAGTTTTCGTAGTATAAATTATCATAATTTTATTTATTTAGAAAAATTTAAATTCCATAAAATAAAAAATGGTACAGTAATTAAATTTTCTCTTATAAATTAAATAAAAAAAATCTAAAGGTTTAAATTACGTGAAATTTACAATAAATTTTGTAATTTTATGAAACTTTACTTTCAAAAATATTTTATTTACTTATGACTATTTATATAAATCGACTATTATCCACGAAAAGTTGTTTGCGCAATTTTCATTTTTTATCGCAATAGCAAATTTAGATTTTTAAGTTCGCAAAAACGCTTGTGTTTTTTGTTTTGCCCGACCTATAACCATAACTTGAACGGAGCTTGTAGGGAGATTAGACATGGCGCGGGTTACTGTTGAAGATTGTATCGAGCGCGTTACCAATCGCTTCGAGTTGGTGTTACTTGCCGGACAGCGCAGTCGCAACATATCAGCTGGTGGTGAGCTGACTGTTGATCGTGACAATGACAAAAATCCGGTTGTAGCGTTACGTGAAATTGCCGATGAAACTGTTGAGTTGGAGGAACTGCGTGATTCGCTGGTGAAGGGGCTTCAGAAGGTTGCAGAAATTGACGAACCAGAAGAAGACGAATTGATGGAATACATGGTTGCGGCCATGGGTAGTGACGATGAAACTCACAACAGTGATAAAGCTGCATCTGAAGGTGCCAGCGCCGGTGTTTCACCAAAAATATGACATCGAACCCTTTTCTATTTTCATTATCAAGTTGCTTCTAAGCACCGTTTTTACGGTGCTTCACTAAAATGATGCGCCAACAAGAACTTGTTGAGCGTGTTCGCCGGTATGATCCAAGCGCGGACGAAGCGGCCCTAAATAAAGCGTACATATTTTCTATGAGGGCGCACAAATCACAAAAGCGTGCTTCGGGTGATCCGTTTTTTTCGCACCCGGTTGAGGTGGCTTGTATACTCTCTGAAAAGAAGCTCGATTCAGCCTCCATAGTAACTGGTTTGCTGCATGATACGGTTGAGGACACACTTGCTACGTTGCCTGATATTGAGGGACGGTTCGGGAAAGAAATAGCTCGCCTCGTAGACGGTGTTACTAAGTTGAGCAGGTTGGACTTGCAATCAGGCGGTACGAGGCAGGCTGAAAATTTCCGCAAGCTCGTGCTTGCTATGTCAGATGACATTCGAGTCTTAGTTGTGAAGTTAGCAGATAGACTGCATAACATGCGTACCTTGCATCACATTAAGAATAATGACAAACGACGACGTATTGCCCTTGAAACAATGGAAATATACGTTCCATTGGCACAACGTATCGGTATTCGAGATTGGCAAAACGAACTAGAAGACCATGCATTTCGCGAACTCAACCCCGATGCGAGGGAGTCAATTACAAAGCGGCTAGCTTTTTTGCACTCAGGTTCCGACGATGTGACCAGCCGTATTATTGATACTTTACGGGTTGATCTTGCAAAGGCAGGTCTTGAAGCTGATGTTCACGGCCGTGAAAAAACACCCCATTCGATCTGGCGTAAGATGCAGCGGAAATCAGCAAGCCTAGAGCAACTGCATGACGTAATGGCCTTTCGTATTGTCGTGAGGACAACAGAAGAGTGTTATAAAGCGCTTGGTTGCATTCACAGTACTTATCCGCTCGTAGCTGGCCGCTTCAAGGACTATATTTCCCTTCCAAAACAGAATGGGTATCAGTCTATTCATACGGATGTAATCGGTCCGGAAAACCAGCGAATAGAAATGCAAATTCGCACGTTAGATATGCACGATGTGGCTGAACTGGGAGTAGCTGCTCACTGGCAGTTTAAAGAAGGTGTTAAACTTATACGGCGTACCGAAGGTCGTCAGTATCGTTGGCTTAGGGAGCTTTTGGAAATACTTGAAAATGCTGGTGGTCCGGAAGAGTTTCTCGAACACACGCGAATGGAAATGTTTAGTGACCAGTTATTTTGTTTTTCACCCAAAGGTGATCTTCAAGTTCTGCCAAAGGGAGCAACGCCAATTGACTTCGCTTACGCGGTGCATACCGATGTGGGAAATAGGTGTGTTGGAGCAAAAATTAATGGGCGCATGATGCCGCTTCGAACACTTCTGAAGAATGGTGATCAGGTGGAGGTAATGACTTCTGAGTCACAAGTGCCTTCACTTGGGTGGGCGAGTTTCGTAGTAACGGCTAAGGCGCGTTCTTGTATACGTCGATTTGTAAGGTTACAGAGAATAGATGAATACTGCCGTATGGGACGGGAGATAATTAATAAAATTTTTCAGCAAGAGGGCTATGTCCTCACACAGACAGCAATGCAAGGTATCTTGAGCGACTTCGGTTGCGACACGGTAGAGAGCTTATATTCTCTTGTTGGTCGAGGCGAAGTAGGAGGCCATCAAATTCTCAAGTCAGTTTACCCAACTGCAAAAACAGGTCGCTCTCTCAAGCTATCTGAGGATGTGGCAGTGACCCGGGCAGGAGAACATTCGATTGAACTTACTGGTCTCGCTCCTGGAATGGAAATCAATTTCGGGGACTGCTGCCATCCGTTACCCGGTGATCGAATAATAGGCATATCGACCACTGGCAAAGGTATCACGATACATACGATTGATTGTGAGGCCTTGGAGAGCGTTGCAGAAATGCCGGAAAGATGGATGGAGGCAAATTGGTCAATTGATGACAAAAAATCGTCAGTATTTGTAGGCCGAGTCCGAATTATTCTTGCCAATGAGGCTGGCGCTTTAGGATCTTTATCCACAGTTGTTGGGCGCGATGGTGGAAATATAAGTAATCTTCGTATAACTGACAGGTCCCCAGATTTTTTTGAGCTCTTTGTTGATATTGAAGTAAGCGATTCAGGCCACATGTCAGATATCATTGCCGCGCTCAGAGCAACTGAAGTGGTGCGTGGAGCCGAACGTGCGGGGCGTTGATTCCGGTCTCAGGAAACATACTATTTATTTAAAAGGTGTATCATCGGTCAGGACAAAGGATCAGAAAACCATTAATGTTTAAGCGTAGAGCAAAATCGAGCCTGCCAAGTCGTGTTGTGAATGTTCTGTGGCCCTCAATTGGTTGGCGTAGATCATTTACTTACATTCGGCACCGGCTTGGACGGTTGCCCGGTACCCCTTTCAGCATCGCAGCGGGATTTGCCTGCGGGGCTGCAGTATCTTTTACGCCGTTAGTGGGATTACATTTTTTTCTTGGTGCCATCTGGGCGTGGTTGATACGTGCGAATGTGATTGCCTCTGCAATAGGGACTGCAGTCGGTAACCCTTGGACATTCCCTTTCATTTGGATGTGGCTTCATCAGTTGGGAAACTGGATGGGAGCAACTGGTGCTAATTCCTCCCCTGATGAACTAGATTTTGGCATGTTTTTCTCGCATATGATTAATGGAGTTTTGATGGGCGATACAGATTATTTGATGGAGACTATTTGGCCAGTATGGTGGCCGATGATGGTTGGTGCTATTCCATCAATGCTAGTTGTTTGGTTTGGATCATATTTGCCACTGAAATCGCTTATACAATCTTATCATGTCGCCCGTCGTCAACGAATGAGTGGGAAAAGCCGGAAAAATAAAAAGGGGTAGAATTCCATGTCCAAACGGTTTTTAAGGCTTGGGGTAAATATAGATCACG
Source organism: uncultured Rhodospirillaceae bacterium (assembly GCA_913043025.1). Lineage (GTDB taxonomy): Bacteria > Pseudomonadota > Alphaproteobacteria > UBA8366 > UBA8366 > UBA8366. Next base: position 86,492 of record CAJWLM010000009.1, on the reverse strand, counting down.
TCGCAACTGTTCGAAACTCACGTGGTGGGGAACATCCGGACCCTATTCGTGCGGCTCAAAAGGCCATAGTAGCCGGAGCAGATGGGATAACTGCGCATTTGCGTGAGGACCGGCGGCACATTAGAGACAAAGATATCACGCGACTTAGGGACTCAATTAAAAAGCCGCTGAATCTTGAGATGGCGGCAACACATGAAATGATTGAAATTGCGCTCGACGTGAAGCCAAATGCTGTTTGTATAGTTCCTGAAAAACGAGAAGAGCAGACCACGGAGGGAGGATTGGATGTTAGGGCCAATAAGTCCTTTCTTTCAGAATTTGTAGAACGCTTATGCAAAGCAGATATTCGCGTCTCACTTTTTATTGAGCCCTGCTCAAAACAGCTTGAGGCAGCTAGGAATGTTGGAGCAGCGGTAGTAGAGCTGCATACTGGAAGGTATTGCGACACATCAGGTGTCTTTCGGCGCGAGGAATTAGAGCGTATTGAGCAAGCTGCCATATATGCAGACAACATTGGTCTCGAATGTCATGCCGGACATGGGCTGACTTTCGAAACGGTTGGGCCGATTGCATCAATAGAGGCTGTGGTCGAGTTAAATATTGGTCATTTTCTAATGGGTGAGGCGATGATTACAGGTTTGGAGCACGCCGTGCGGAAAATGCGTATGGTAATGGACGAGGCCCGTTCTCGAAAGGATTCAACATGATCATCGGGGTTGGAAGTGATCTGATTGACATTCGTCGCATAGCCAAAACACTTAAGCGATACCCGGGGAAATTCGAAAAACGTTGTTTTACGGAGATTGAGCGAGAAAAATCTGATCACCGGCGTAACCGGGCAGAAAGTTATGCAAAACGTTACGCCGCAAAAGAGGCTTGTTCCAAAGCGTTGGGAACCGGTTTTCGCAAGGGAGTTTTTTGGTCTGATATCGGAGTTGTTAATATGCCGGGTGGAAAGCCCACATTAGAGCTTACTGGCGGGGCTTTGAGGCGTCTGAATGAAATAACGCCGAACAATTTGATACCACATATTGATGTTAGTATCACCGATGAATTTCCAATAGCACAGGTGATAGTTATTATTTCAGGTGTTACTCGTAAATAAAAAACCACAGCTTTACTTGACAAGCTTTCGCATGGGCCGACATATTTTACAGTTGCCATCAACCATAATAGAAATGAATGTTTTCAATATGTCCCAAGAGAATGATGACCCGCAGCTTAATCCGAAAGATAGTCGGGGTTGGGTAGAGACGATTCGAACAGTTACCTACGCGGTGGTAATAGCTATCTTAATAAGAACATTTGCCTATGAGCCGTTCAATATACCATCGGGCTCCATGATACCGACACTACTCGTTGGCGATTACTTGTTCGTATCAAAATACTCATATGGATACTCAAGGCATTCGTTCCCCTTTAGTCTGGCACCAATCTCAGGTCGTATTTTTGAAACTGAACCTAAGCGGGGAGATGTTGCGGTATTTAAGCTTCCTACTGATAACGAAACAGATTACATCAAAAGAATAGTAGGATTGCCAGGTGATCGCATTCAGATGAAAAAAGGTCTTTTATATATAAATGGAGCGCGCGTGCCACGAAAAGCAATAGATAGATTTCAGGTAAAGAATTCTTTTGGGCAGATGCGCCGAGTGCCCCAGTATATAGAACAACTCCCCGGTGGTGGTGCACACTTAATTATTGAAGAACAAGGTGACTTTGGCGTGATTGATGAAACACGAGAATTTGTGGTGCCAGACAGGCATTTCTTTGCAATGGGAGACAATCGTGACAATTCTGCGGACAGTAGGATTGAGACACAAGTCGGAATGGTTCCCTTTGAGAACTTAGTTGGTAAGGCTGAGTTTTTCTTCTTTTCAACTAATGGCACCGCACGGTTCTGGGAAGTCTGGAAATGGCCATTTACGATCCGGTATGAGAGATTGCTCAAAGCTATTCGTTAAAGTGGATATTTTATAATTTGATGCCCACCGAAATCATTGAAATACTTGGTTATGAATTTACCAATCGTGGTTTATTGACTGCCGCGTTAACTCACCGTAGTTCATGTGTGGAGGTAAACTATGAACGGCTTGAGTTTTTAGGTGACCGGGTGTTGGGTCTCGTAATTGCTGACCTACTTTTGGAGACTTTTCCTAAAGAAAATGAAGGCGATCTCTCTCAACGATATCACGCGCTTGTAAGGAAAGAGAGTTTGGCTAATATAGCTCATAATATTGGATTGCCACCGCTTATTCGCATGGGGCATCCAGAGCATGAGTGTGGTGGGAGAGAGAATGAGGCGATAATCGCCGACGTTTTAGAGGCTTTATTGGGGGCTGTCTATTTAGACGGAGGTCTAGCGCCAGCAAAGAAAATCATCACCCAATATTTCATGCCAGCCATGTCGACGAATTCCTTTCCTCCACAAGATGCTAAGACGACATTGCAAGAGTGGCTACAATCCAAAGGTTTAGGTTTACCAAATTATACTCTCATTGAGCAGAAAGGACCAGATCATCAGCCGACATTCATAGTCGCTGTAACTGCGGGCCAGCTCGGGACAGCTGAAGGTATAGGAAAGTCAAAGCGTGCGGCCGAGCAGGAAGCAGCAGCTAATATGCTCGCAGATCTAACGAATGGGTGATTTGGCTCAAAATAAAAAGCGCTTCGGGTTTGTTGCTGTCATCGGTGCACCGAACGTGGGGAAATCGACCTTTATTAACCATGTTGTCGGAACAAAAATAAGTATTGTAACACCAAAGGTACAAACAACTCGCACAAATATCCTTGGAATTGTAATACGAGGAAACAGTCAGATTGTCTTTATTGATACACCCGGCATTTTTGCGCCCCGAAAACGTCTTGATCGCGCTATGGTCGATGCTGCGTGGACTGCTGCAACAGAGGGTGATCATATTATTATTATGGTCGATGCCTCTCGCGGAATTGATTCTAACACAAAGGCTCTTCTAAATTCTATTTCTAACGGCCAGCGAAACTTAATATTGGTTCTGAACAAAATAGATATAGTGAGACCTGAAGAACTTCTGTCTCTGACCCATGCCTTGAATGAGCTTGGAACATTTTCGGCTACCTTTATGATTTCGGCAACAAGTGGCAGTGGTGTAAATGATATTTTAGCCTACCTCGAGAAAGAGGTTTCAGAGGGGCCTTGGCATTTCCCAGAGGACCAGATATCCGACTTGCCAATTCGAGTGTTGGCTGCCGAAATAACACGGGAGCAATTATTTCTATCGTTGCGCCAGGAATTACCCTACGCGGTTACTGTAGAGACCGAAACTTGGGAAGAGTTTTCTGACAGAAGTGTAAAGATTAGTCAGACGATCTACGTCCAGAGAGATACGCAGAAGGCAATCGTACTCGGCAAAGGCGGCGACATGATAAAAAAAATAAGCACCGCAGCTAGGGAAGAGCTTCGGAAATGTTTTGAACTCAACGTTCATCTTTTTTTATTTGTCAAAGTGCGCGGAAAGTGGATGGAGGACCAAGAGCGTTATCAAGTACTTGGATTAAAGTTTAATGTGTAACTGTAATGGATATTTTTGAATGGAGTGGCAAGATGAAGGATATGTATTGGCATCTCGCCCGCACGGAGAGGCCGCATCTATCGTCAGCTTACTTACATCACAAAATGGTCGTTTCTCGGGTCTTGTGCATGGGGGTCAGTCACGACGCCAACGGGCCGCTTTACAGGTTGGCAACAAGGTCACAGCGGTATGGCGGGCGCGACTTGACGAGCATTTAGGGAAATATTCCATTGAATTGGAAAGCAGTACCATTGCACAGCTTCTTGGTGAGCCAGGGAAGCTCCTAGCTTTGTCTTCTGCTTCTGAATTGGTAGAAGCAGTAATTCCGGAGCGTGATCCTTGTCCAAATTTGTATCGATCATTTTCTGCTTTGCTAGGATCTTTCGATGGTGAATATTGGGCAGCAACTTACGTCTATTGGGAACTCCATTTATTAACAGATATAGGGTTCGGCTTAGATCTCAGCGAATGTGCAGGAACGGGGGTAACGGAAGATCTTGTTTTTGTATCGCCAAAATCGGGAAAAGCTGTGAGTCGACAGGCCGGCGAACCCTATAAAGATAAGCTACTAACACTTCCAGCCTTTCTGAAAGGGACCTCGGGGGCACAGGTAAGTGGAAAAGATCTCGCCGATGGACTGCTTTTGACGGGATATTTTCTTCAAAAGTGTGTTTTTCAGCCAAGACAAAAAAAACTGCCTGATAGCCGGGTACGCCTTGCGGGAAAGCTTAGTATGAATAATTAGTGAAAATTTTCCATTACAAGAATACATAATAATGGGTATGCTCTGAGGCATGGCACAACATATTGTGGGCAGAATTTTTCATGGTTAAGACTTCTGAGGCCGGAGATATATGTAATGTAGCGTTTGAAGATGCTCTAGGAGAACGCTACCTATCGTATGCACTGTCGACGATTATGGCGCGATCGCTTCCCGATGTGCGCGATGGTTTAAAACCCGTGCACCGTCGGCTGCTTTTTGCAATGCGTGAATTGCGATTAAATCCGGATAGTGGCTTTAAAAAATGCGCACGAATTGTTGGTGATGTAATGGGGAAATTTCATCCTCATGGTGATGCTGCAATTTATGACGCAATGGTTCGTCTAGCACAGTCATTCGCCGTGAGGTATCCCCTTGTAGATGGTCAGGGAAATTTTGGAAATATTGATGGCGATAATGCTGCGGCGATGCGTTACACAGAAGCACGAATGACCGGGGTCGCCAATGCCTTGCTTGAGGGTATAGATGAGGATTCGGTTGATTTTCGTTCTACCTATGATGGTGAAGGCTCTGAGCCAGCTGTTTTACCTGCGAGCTTCCCAAATCTTCTTGCAAATGGAGCATCAGGTATAGCGGTAGGCATGGCAACCAGCATTCCTCCGCATAACGTGGGGGAATTATGTGCGGCGCTATTACATTTAATTAAAAGACCAAATGCTACGATTAATAAGCTCGTTGATTTAATACCTGGTCCGGATTTGCCCACTGGCGGGTTGCTATGCGAAGACCGTGATAGCATCGTGCATGCATACAAAACAGGGAAGGGGGGGTTTCGTGTACGTGCGACATACGAAATTGAGCATCGTAAAGGAGGTGGGTATAGTCTGATTATAAAGTCTATTCCTTTCCAGGTGCAAAAAGCAAAGCTGATTGAGAAGATTGCGGAGCTCATGCATTCCCGCAACTTGACTATGATAGAAGATATACGCGACGAATCCACTACCGATATTCGCCTAGTGATTGAACCTAAAAGCCGCAATGTCGATCCAGATGTTTTGATGGAGTCTCTTTTTCGCCAGACCGATTTGGAGAGCCGTGTGTCTTTAAACATGAATGTTCTCGACCAAGGCCGGGTGCCACGTGTCATGAACTTACGTGAGGTGTTACAGGCCTTTTTAGAGCACCGTCATGAGGTGCTTGTGCGGCGTAAGAAATATCGATTAGGTAAGATCGAAGATCGCCTAGAAGTTTTAGGTGGCTATTTGATTGCGTATTTAAACATCGACGAAGTAATTAGAATTATACGTGAGGAAGATAATCCTAAAGGAATTTTGATCAAAAAATTTAAGCTTTCTGACGTTCAGGTAGACGCTGTTCTTAATATGCGGCTCCGCCATTTGCGCAAATTAGAGGAAGTTGAGATTGCGGAGGAGCATTCGAATCTGACAAAAGAAAGAACACACGTTCGTGGCTTATTAAGGGACAAATCAGCTCGTTGGAAAGTCATAGCGGCAGAGATTAAAGAAATACAAAAGAAATTTGGGCCAAATACTGATATCGGGCGGCGTCGGTCAGAGATAGGAGATGCTCCAACTGCAGTTGTTATTCCAATGGAGGCTATGATAGAGCGCGAACCAGTTACGGTTGTGTGTTCTGCAAAAGGATGGGTGCGTGCTGTGAGGGGCCATTTAGAGAAAGAAACCGAGCTCAAGTATAAGGAGGGAGACAGTCATCGCTTTGCTGTACATGCGCAGACTACAGATAAACTTATTTTATTTGCAACTAATGGACGATTCTACACCGTGCCAGTTGACCGGTTGCCAGGAGGCCGTGGTTTTGGTGAGCCCATCCGGTTGATGGTGGATTTACCAAATGACCAAGATATAGTCACGTTGATGATTTTAGAGCAAAAAGCAAAATTATTAATAGCCGCCTCGGATGGGCGTGGCTTTATTGTTAATGGAGAGGATGTAGTCGCTCAGACACGTGGGGGAAAACAGGTGCTAAATTTAGGTGAGGGAAATGAGGCTGCTGTTTGTGTGCCTGCCAATGGAGACCACGTCGCGGTTGTTGGGCTTAATCGTAAATTGATCATCTTCCCTATTGGAGAGTTGCCAGAGATGAGCCGTGGCCGCGGTGTTATAATGCAGCGATATAATAAAAGTTCAATCTCTGATGCTAAGGTATTCAATCTGAGTGATGGTTTGAGTTGGAAAATAGGTGATAAGACCCGTACAGAGATGCGGCTCACAGAGTGGATTGGGAAGAGAGCCCAATCCGGCCGTATTGTCCCAAAAGGGTTTGCAAAAACTCGCCGATTTCACGCTGACATTTAGTTATAGTGTGTCTTACAGAGATAATTTTTCAATAGTCGATATAGTTGGCGAGACTTCGCTTATATTACTTCGGAGCTAGGGCTAATGCCATGTTTATGCTGGCAGTTGTTGATACTTACATCAACTGAAAAGATATACTTTGACGATTGATGAAATTAGCATAGGTGAAAGGGAAGGATTTATTACTGGCTTATAGGGGGGCATGCCAAATTAAAAATCATTTAGGAGGATAGACCAAAAGTTATGGATATTCTGAAGGAGTGGTGTTTAGATATTCACTCGAATTATATTTTGTTTTGCTGCCATAGTATCAAGAACACAGCTCATAATTGAGAGTTTAAAAAGTTTCAAATCTCTGCCTCGTATCTAATAATTTGGGAGTTTGAAAATTCGGTTGGGTGCAAGTTCTTTCTGAGTGGTTTTTTTTACCTTTCGCACCACTAAGACCGCAATCCTCCTATTGCGTGCAGAATAAGGTGCGTCAGCATCGAGAATATTCGTGTCAGCTTTTCCGTCGATCGTAAGAATACGGGAATTAGATATACCATTTTGTTTTAGAGTTAGTCGGGCAGAATTAGCGCGCCCTATAGAAAGTTCCCAGTTAGATTTTCCGGGAGGACCTGCTTTATACTCGTCACGCGCGGTATGTCCGGTGATTGCGATCTTGTTAGGTAATTTTTTAACTACCTCAGAAACCATTGTTAGGAGCTCACGGCCGTGTGAATTCAAATCTCTGCCGCCTTTTTTGAACAGTGGTTTCTTATCATTGTCAGTGAGTTGAATACGTAATCCTTTTGGAAGCACTTCGATTATGAGAGACGGAGCCAATTCCTTTAGCTCTTTGATTTGTGACATCGCCTTTTGAACAGCGGCTTTAGCTTTTTGTAATTGACGTTCATCATGATCAGCATCAGTTCCAGAAACGTCGGTTTCTGACTTGGTTTTCCTAGCTGGCTCTCCACTTTTCGTTTCTTTAACTTTCTTTTTCACATCCTCTGTATCTTTGGTCACATTTGGCGTGCTTGTTTGTCCAGGCTCGGGTATTGGGCCAGGATCCGTAGCCGAAATTCCACCAAACGGGCCACCACTTCCGGTTGTTCCAGCAAGAGCTCCGATCGGCTCAAAGTAATTGGAGATGCCTTGTTTTTGATCAGTCGTGGTTGCGTTGAGAAGCCATAATAGAAGGAAGAATGCCATCATAGCAGTTACAAAATCAGCATAAGCGACCTTCCAGGCCCCCCCATGGTGGCCCTCTTCCTGTATCTTCTTTCGCTTAATGAAGATTTCTCGTTCTTCGTCTAAACTCATAGTGAGAGACCTTAAGAGTTTTTGTTGTGTCGGATAAGTAATATATCGATTCGGCGATTACGAGGTGAATTAGGTTTTTTTGAGTCAAGTAACTCTTGGTCGGCGCGGCCTGCTATTCTTTTTATTCGCCTGGGGTCGATACGGTATTTGGTTAATGTTTTGCGTACTGAATTAGCACGGTCGCTTGACAGTTCCCAGTTTGAATAATTCTGTTGGCGATTTTCGCTTTTACCGGTATGACCAGTAATACGGAGATGGTGCGGAAGATCTCGTAGTATGGAGGATATGATAGCAAATAATCGTTCGCCTTTTTCGGTAAGCGCTGAGTCGCCGGAAGCGAATAGTTGAGTATTTTGATGGTCAAATAAAAGAATTCGTAGCCCCTCCGGGGTGATCCCTATAAGCAGGCTTTCACGCAAATCGGAGATTTCAGAAATTTCTTGTATTGCTTTTCTTAGAGACTCTGCTGTTGTCTCAAATTGTTCATTTTCTAATTTATCTCGCTTTGAGTCGGCACCTTTCGTGTCACCGCCCTCCCTTGGTTCTGGAACCCTCTCTGTATCGTCTGCAGAGCCGGTTTTAACACTACCAAAAGTAGGCATTGCTGCTTTGACGCTAGGCGGTGATCCAGGGGATTTGAGGGCCTCTTCGGAATTGAGTGATAGGCCTGCTAAGGTGCCACCGCTGCCAGTCTGGACTTTCGATATGCCTACCGGCTCGTAGAAATCAGAAATGCCTTGTTTAGTGGATTCGGTGGTTACATTGAGAAGCCACAACAATAAAAAAAATGCCATCATTGCGGTGACAAAATCGGCGTATGCTACTTTCCACGCTCCGCCATGCGGGGGAGCGGGAAGGATCTTCGTTCTCTTAACGACGATGGGGCCTTTGTCTTTTAATCCCCCTGATCCTGCATCTAATGGCTGTTCGTCCGCCATGGCTTGACAACGCTTTCCTTAGTGTTCGTTAATGATCAATTAAATGGGCTCTAATTTGTTTACTTCTTCTTCCAGTTCTGAGAACGTTGGTCGCACTCCACTCATAAGTGTTTTGCGAGCAAATTCAACAGACACGGCAGGCGCGTACCCTTGCAAATGTGCCAGCATGGCTACTTTCATTACGACGAAGTATTGGTGATCCTCTTCATCATTTCCCTTAATTGCATTTGCAATCGGCCCAAAATAACCATAACAAAGCAAAATTCCGAGAAATGTTCCCACTAACGCTGCAGCGATAAGGCCACCCAATACCTCCGGCGGTTCGGTAATTGAGCCCATTGTTTTGATTACGCCCAGAACGGCTGCTACAATACCCAACCCAGGAAAAGATTCTGCCATAACATTTACGGCGTGGCTAACGCGGTGAACTTCCAAATGGTGGACATCAAGCTCCTGATCCATCAATGTTTCAACCTCAAGGGGATTATCAGTGCCCAAGGTCATTAGTCTGAGGTAGTCGCACATAAATTCAAGAGCATGATGATTAGCCATGACACCTGGGAACTCTTTAAACAAATCTGAGCTCTCAGGCGCATCCACATGTGCTTCTAACGCCAGCATGCCTTTTGTTTTGGCTAACCGAAGAACTTGAAAGAGCAACGACAATAACTCAACATAATCTTTTTTCTTAAATTTTGGCCCTGAAATTGTCTGTGCGAAAGCACTTAATGATCTCTTCAGTACCGCAGGTGGATTGGCGATTATAAAAGCGCCGAGACCTGCTCCACCAATAATGACTAATTCAAATGGTTGGTTTAGGACGGCGAGTTTGCCACCCATTGCCATGTAACCTCCGATTACGCAGAGAGTAACAAACACAGTTCCGATTATAATAAGCATTGTAGCCCTACCCGCAGTGGGAGATTGTTTAATCTATTGGCACTGTAAGGAAAAAGCCCTGATATTGTCCACTACGCAATTTTAAAAATGTGTCAGCCTGTAAATTTCCTGAGGCGGTGAAACAAAAATATTAGAAAACAAAGATTTTTAATCTCCCTCATATTAACACTTATTGAGGCCCCAACGTACCTCTGATCTTGCTGTTGCTAATTAATTTTCAACTTTTCCCTATTGGGCGACGCACACAGGGATGTTTTCAAGACTTTTATGAACACTGTAAATTATTATAGGCCTGTTGCGGCTGCCAAATTTAGCAACACTAAATGAGTGTTTGGGATTCACACTATAAATCGGGTTGTTTCGGTTACCGTTGAAAATGTCCGTATCGTTATTTCTTTGGATTAACACGTAAAACCCCAATTGCACTTTTTTTTAAGGTATCACGTGTGCCAGAAATATTTATATATGAGCCATTTCGCCATTTCCTAATAAAGTTCCTGTAATGCTTTGACAAAATATTCCCAGATTGTCCTGTTGCAGTAATAAACCTGCTCTGACTCAACTTGCTTAAGTCGTAAATAGCTCGAAATCCAGCGCCGTGCCGGTGTAAAAATGGTTCCGAAGCATTGTTGTTAAAATCAGTTTGTCCTCTATTCAACGTATGATCTCCTCCACTTGTGCTAATTTCAAGGTTAGCGAAGTCTCTAAGCAGAGGCACTTGATCAAATATTCTGTGTTTGAAAAGCGCTTTGTGTTTATTACCCCAATGCCATTGATCGATATTATTGCCGTTTTGTTTGATGAGCTGTTTCAACGTAAGGCTAAAACTCTTCTCCAGTGCTTCGGAGCAATTTTCGATTTTATTATTCGTCGTTTGCACGTCGCACCAAAGAGACTTTTGTGAAAGCACGAGGATAAGGAAGTTTGATTTTGGCCCTAAATCCATTAAGTCAAAAGGCCGCATCAAATGCGCCATAAAATTTCTGACCCATGCATTATATATAAGTGGTGCGATACTGTTACGTCGCATGTGAAAATCCCAATTCCTAAGGACATCGACGGCTTTTTTATTTTCTAAGTCGTCAGGAAGTTTAGCGAGCATGAGCGGTAGTAATTTAGCAGCTGCAGATGAATAGGTATCAAGTTGCCAAGCTGCGCTAGTGTCCAACGTGTGTGTTTGGGGAACCTGTGCTAATTGTTGCAATCTTTCTGCACGGTATGGTGCATCCCAATCCTTTGTGATGATATGTTTACGGGAATCTGACACCAGTTGATTGTTGGCGTTGCCTAAAAAACCGGAATCAGGATTTTTGCGTTGTGGCAAGCTTTCAAAAGGAACTGTGCCAATCCATGTATCCCCGATTGTTTTTCCATCGGCCGGCCATCGTCCATCCCAGCCATTTCTGATTGGTATTATGCCTGGTGATATCATACCGATATCCCCTTTTCGATCCGCAAAAAAGATATTCTGATGCGGACTATGGAAAAGGTGTGTTGCTGTCTTGAATTCGTCCCAATTACGTGCTCTGTTAATTTGCCACATTGCCTCATATGTGCGGTCGTTTTTACGCATTTGGGTACTTCGCAGGGTTAGTACTTGATCATAGGGCAGTTGTTTTCTTGCAGGCACAATATCAGAGATGATAATTCCGTTACGGCTAGAGCGCACATCAATATCTATTGGAGTTTGGTCCCTTATTTTTATTCGCTCTTTCTGGATATCGAATGCCCGAGCTCCTTGTGGGGTCATATAAAGGTTATGTTGACCTGGGATAAGTGTTTCAATAAACAGGTCTTGTGTGTCTCCTCCCGCAGTCGTTAGCCCCCAAGCAATATTTTTATTGTGTCCTATTATCGTAATTGGCACCCCCGGAACTGTGGCGCCCACAATCTCAGTGTCAGGCGTAATAATTCGGGCTAAATACCAGAGTGAGGGGGCGCTAAATGCCAAATGAGGATCGTTGGCAAGAATCGGTTTTCCCGTATCGGTACGGGTACCCGAAACAACCCATGCATTTGATGCTGGGCGCGGTATTAACATTTCTGGCACCGCGTTTTTCAACTGCGTGCTGTGAGGAGATATAGATTTTGTGTGATTTAGAATTGGGCTGCTGGTATGAGAGCGAGGCCAGAAATCTTTTATTCGAAGCTTGCTGAACTTCTCACTCAATCGTAGGCGTAACAATTCTTTCCACCAGTTCTGTGATAGCTGAAAAGCCATCATACAGGACCAAACCAAGCTGTCTGCCATCGACCATGGTTCAGGTCGGTATCGTAACATAACAAACTCTGGAGAAAGTGGTCCGCGATGATTATTGATGTGGTAATTTATTCCTGCGACATAGGCAGTCATCTGTTTGTGTAACTTTGGAGAAAGAAATCCAATACGATCTTTTGCAGATTTATAAAATCCTAGAGTTCTAGTGTATTTGTCAAATGGTAATGCCGCACGTCCAAGAATTTCGGATAGGCGGCCTGAACCGGTACGACGCATAAGCTCCATTTGCCATAGTCTGTCTTGAGCATGGGTAAGACCTAAAGCAAAGAAAGCGTCTTCCGCATTTTTAGCAAAGATGTGAGGAACAGCATTCTTATCCCGGATGATCTCTACAGGTTGGGAAACAGTTTTTGAGAGAAACGTACCGTCAATAGCCGGCAGAGAGCTTCTTAACCAAATGAATGTGCCGAAAACCAAAATTAGAGAAAATATTATCAATATAATAAAGCCGCGTGTGACAAAACGTTTGTTTTCGTGGGACATCTTAAATTTAAACATTTGATTTCTTATGCTGGCATGGTGTCGATATTTGACGCTACTATAGATAGTAAAGTGATTTAACAAAGTTGTTGGTTAAATGAAATTGTTAAGGCGGTGATATGTCAAACTTAGATGATTTAATTAAGGTAAAATTTGTAGATAGGGGTGACCTAGGTAGGATCGCTTTCGTTACCTTCAACAACCCAAAAAAGCGGAACGCGTTAGGTCTTGCAGGAAAACAGCGGTTCGTAGATATCATGGCCGAGCTCAAGCATGACGACACACTTCGAATACTCGTGCTTACTGGGGCCGGCGATAAAGCATTTGTTGGCGGTAGTAATCTAGATGAAATGCGACACTATGATCCTATGCAGGGCGAACGTTCCTCTACACTCACACATTACGCATGTGACTCTATCAGAACGTTTCCGGTTCCTGTTATAGCGCGTATAAATGGTCACTGTTTTGGGTCTGGTATGGAAATTGCGGCAGCCGCGGATATGCGTGTGGGAGCAGACCACGGCAAATACGGTATGCCCGAGACGCGATTTGGGATCCCATCAGGAATGGAAGCTTGTTTGTTGCCACGTTTGATTGGTTGGGGAAGGACGGTAGAACTAGTTCTTACTGGCGATCATATCACCGCTGGGCAAGCTCATAATTATGGATATTTGCAGAAAATTGTTTCCTTTGCTGAGCTCGACAAAGCTGTAGAGGAATGGATAGATTCGCTTCTGCTTTGTGGCCCAAATGCTGTCCGGGTGCAGAAGGCACTCATTAATAATTGGGAGAGAATGGCATTTACGGATGCTGCGAAAGTTGGTATCCAAGCGATAGCCGGATGTTATTCAACTGGTGAGCCCCGAACTCTAATGACGGCCTTTGTAGATAGAAATAAATAGCTCTTGTTAAATTCGGTGATCATAACAAGATCTGAAGCCAGTGTTTTGGCCCACTTCCGTCAAAATAAATTTTGGTCCAACAAGGCAGCTGCTTCTAATGCGTAATAACTTATCACGCCGTCTGCTCCCGCGCGTTTAAACGACAATAATGCCTCAAGCATTGCTGTGTCATGATCAATCCAACCGTTTTGTGCCGCAGCCTTAAGCATCGCGTACTCCCCACTCACTTGATAGACGAACGTAGGCATGTGAAAAGTATTTTTTATCTGATGGACTATATCTAAATAAGGCATTCCAGGCTTTACTAAAAGCATATCAGCCCCCTCAGCAATATCGAGTGCTGCCTCACGCAGAGCTTCATCAGAATTAGCTGGATCCATTTGGTAGGTTTTTTTATCACCCCTCAGTATGATTTGTGATCCTATTGCATCTCGAAATGGGCCATAAAACGCCGATGCATATTTTGCCGAATACGACATTATACGAACTTGTTTGAAGCCGTCAGTGTCGAGTGCTTTCCGGATCGCACAGACACGACCATCCATCATGTCGGATGGCGCTATTGTGTCACATCCAGCGTCAGCTTGCGTTATTGCTTGCTTGGCAAGTACCTCCAGGGTCTCGTCATTAAGCACCACTTCTCCGTCTATTAGGCCGTCTTGCCCATGGGTAGTGTAAGGATCGAGTGCTACGTCGCAAATAATCACCAGTTCAGGTGTGGTTTTTTTAATCGAACGTATGGCTCGGCATATCAAGTTATTTGGATTGAAAGCTTCCCTTCCGTCTGCGGTTTTAAGCTCTTGATCAGTGCAGGGGAATAGTGCAACAGCAGGAATCCCGAGTTTAAAAGCCGCCTCAGCGCATTGTGGGACTAAGTCAATAGATAGTCGATCAATGCCGGGCATGGATGCAATGGGTTCGCATCGGTTTTTACCGTTAATTACAAATATTGGCAGAATTAAATCATTAGGGGTTAGATGGTTTTCCGCAACTAAGCGACGGACTGACCCGGAGCTCCTATTTCGGCGCATGCGTACTATCGGAAAACGAGCCTCGGTTCCGCTATCTGTGAAAGCCGTAAACTTCTCCGATGACAGAGTGTTATTAGGCTTCGGCATATTAGTCTCCCAAGATATCAGGCATAAACTGATTTAAAAATGAAAAGCACAACCTTTTACTCAGGAAAGCTTCGCAAGGGCATTTGCAAGATCTTTTATTATGTCATCTATGTGTTCAATTCCTACAGATAAACGCACATAGCCTTCTGTAACGCCACTTGCGATCTGGTCTTCAGGCGTCAATTGTGAATGGGTAGTGGTTGCTGGATGTATTGCGAGAGAGCGAGCATCTCCAATATTAGCAACATGATAATGCATTTCGAGAGCATCTATAAAAGCCCGACCTCCATCTGCACCCCGCTTAAGTTCAAAACCTACGAGTCCCCCATTGCCGCCCGAGAGATATTTGTTGGTTCGTTCCAGCTGTACCTTATCGGTGTGGTGGGTGGGGTAGATAACATTTGCAACCTCTTCGTGAGATTTTAGAAAATCCGCGACCATTGCTGCATTTTTTGAATGTTCACGAACGCGAAGTGCAACAGTTTCAAGACCTTGTAAAAACATAAAGGCATTAAATGGACTCATTGCAGCTCCAAGGTCGCGAAGCAATGTTACTCGCATCTTCAAAATATAAGCAATAGGCCCAAGTGGTTTGACTGCTTCAGTCCAGACAGCGCCGTGATAAGAGGCATCTGGCTTGTTTAGCATCGGGAAGCGATCAGCGTGAGCTTCCCAATCAAAATTACCACTATCAACGACCAGGCCGCCAATTGAAGTGCCGTGGCCTCCAATGTATTTTGTTGTGGAGTAAACAATTATCGAGGCGCCGTGATCAAATGGCCTACACAAAACGGGACATGCAGTATTATCCATTATCAAAGGTATCCCGTACTTATTTCCAATCTCTGCTACTTCTGTTATCGGAAAAACACAGAGTTTGGGATTCGGCAGAGTTTCGGCGTAATAAGCCCTTGTTTTTTCATCAGTTGCACGCGCAAATGCTTGCGGATCCTTTGGGTCAACGAAGCGAACTTCTATCCCCATTGTGCTGAGTGTATTGGCGAATAAGTTCCAAGTCCCTCCATAAAGGTCAGTTGAGCTAATAATGTTGTCTCCGACTTGCGCAATATTTTGAATGGCTAACGCAGATGCTGATTGGCCCGATCCTAATGCTAAGGAAGCGGCTCCACCCTCTAGCGCTGCAACGCGCTGTTCAAGCACATCTGTCGTTGGATTCATTATGCGCGTGTAAATATTACCTAACTCTTTTAGAGCGAACAAATTTGATGCATGCTCAGTACTATCAAATTGATAGCTGGAAGTTTGGTAAATAGGCACCGCAACAGCCCCCGTAGTAGGGTCGGAGCGATAGCCTGCATGTAACGCTATTGTTTCAGGATTCTTCGAGTTATGGGGCATAACAACCTCCTTAGGGTTTTCTGTACTTTGTGTCGAAAAGACTATCGGTATCGTCTGCTGTCAAGTGAAGGTTGGGTCTCTTAGCGCTTGAAGGGAAAAGTCGAAACACATCATCTTAAGTTTAATTTGCAAAAATTATTTGGGCTGAACGCTTTTCATTAAAAAGCAGTGAATGTTGTGGATATCAGAAATATAGAAGGGGGATCAATTGTATTTATAAAGCCTTTGCTTTTTTAGCTTTCTCTTCTGAAGATTGGTTTAGTCAATATTACAGAATCTGGAGCAAAATTACTCAGATTGAAGTTCAGTGAATTTTCGAAATTACCGTTCGTTAAAATGCGTTCGTTTAAAACGATTAGTTCGGGTCTTATGCGGTCATTCTGACGCGGCATTTTTTATTTTGAATTATATAATCCGTAGAATATAATTTTTGGGTACGAGACTTCGTAAGGATGCGACACATGTTGGACAAGATACCACCCATTGTAGAAAGCTCTGCCGCATGGACTGCTGTTGAGATGGAGAAGGATGGGTCTTGGATTATTAATCTAAGCGAGGTGGATCTCAAAGAACTGAATATTGCTACTTTGCAATTACATGAGCGGGGTATTTCGCCGCTTGAGTTTAGGCAAAGTGACTTTCTGCTTCCTACCCTTGCTCCAAAAATTGCCAGTCTGCTTAGGGAGATAGAGTATGGTCGAGGCTTCGCATTATTGCGGGGGTTGAACGTCTCAGATTATTCTCTGGACCAATTGTCAGTTTTGTATTGGGGCCTCGGAACACATCTCGGCGAAATTATTTCCCAAAACAGTCAGGGTGATTTACTGGGACGTGTCACCGACATGGAGGGCGGAAAATTTGCCAAAGGTGGATACTATGAGCAGGGTGTCCGTGGCCATCGAACCAGTGCATTTTTAGCGCCTCATTCCGACTCATCGGATGTTGTTGGCCTTATGTGTGTGCGTCCGGCCAAAAAAGGGGGAGAGAGCTGGATTTCTTCGTCATTAGCCGTCTACAATGAAATACGTTCTAAGCGCCCGGACTTGTTAGCACCGCTATTATCTGGCTTTCGGTATGACCTTATTGGTAAGGGGCGCACCGCTGGCGAGCTCACCAATAATCGTATCCCGGTTTATAGCTGGTATGAGGGATTACTCTCATGTAGATTTAATAAGCAGCAAATTGAGCTAGGGGCCAAACGTGCAGGTGAAACACTAACGGAGTTACAGCAGGAAGCGATAGATTTATTTGAGGAAATTGCTTTATCTGATAAATTTCTATTACGAATGTTGTTTGAGCCTGGCGACATTCAGCTGTTAAATAACCATACAACAGTTCACAGTCGAGGTCAGTTCGTAGATTTTGAGGAGGCTGAGAAACGGAGACTGCTGTTGCGTTTGTGGGTGAATATTCCAAATGGTCGCCCATTGGCGCCGGAGTATGCTGATAGACTTAACACTGGCGGGCGTGGTGGCGTTACAAAAAGATTGTAGTTACACTTTATGAACTAGAATAGTTATTTGTCGAACGCTCCGCTATGTTTTCCATTTCCTTATTTTTAGAGCGCGAATTGTATTTTAATGTCGTACATCGGAAACTATAATTTTCTAGAATGCCAAGGGTGATTCTGTGGTATTTTTCGATCATGTGCTAGATCAAAAGTGGGTGTAAATTTATTTAAATAGAGTTCGTTGCTGAACCTATGTAATGCGTGGCAGTAAGTAGACTTTTAAGCAAACGATTTGAAATTTCGCATTCCGGTATATTGGCCTGATTTATGACGAAACGAGAAGAGCACGGTATTATTATTGAAATGATTGGTGCCGGTCGGTATGTCAAAGTGACGGCGGTTGATACGCAAACAGGTATAGAGGCCGTAATCGTGGGTGATCCAAGGCGCGGAGATAGGGCGCTTCGACTCGCAGCATGTAAAAAACTTCAATATGTCTTGAAAAAGAAGGCTGATACGCCTTCAATCTGAATTTTTTAGTAAAACTTAAAAAAAAGCCGATCGCAATGATCGGCTAGGTTGAATTTTTTTCTAATTATCGTTGAAAAAATCACACGACAGTACCCGCTGTGTGGCCTAAACCAATTTTTTTTGCGAAAGCGGATCGCTGGCGTGAGTAGTTTGGGGCAACCATCGGATAATCCAGAGGTAACCCCCACTTGGCACGGTATTCTTGGGGTGTCATTCCGTAAGCTGTTCTGAGGTGACGCTTTAACATTTTCAATCTTTTGCCATCTTCCAAGCAAACTATGTAGTCGGGAGTGATTGATTTTCTGATGGCAACAGCAGCTTTTGAGCGTACGCTGATTTTTTCGCCACCATCGAGTTTTTGCAGCGACCCATATACAATCTGAATAACATCGTTCAATTGGGTTGGTGGTAAAGTATTGTTGCCTACGTACGCAGAAACAACGTCAGTAGTCATGCGTAAAATATCAGTTTTTTGGTCTTTTTGATTTATGATTTGTTGGCGCATCACCCATGTTCCTGAGTTTTTATAATATAGTTAAATAAATCACACAAAAAAAGATGAATGTCAATATTGAGTGTAAATATTATATATTTCTATACTTAAAATTAAGTTGAATAATTTATAATGATTATTCGTTTAAAAGTATTACACAACATATACCAATAAAATTATTATACTACGCAATATAAAGTATAAATAAACTCATTTTTTACATTCGAGTTAAAGCTAGTTGCGTAAATTTTACTACCCTAACTGTACATTTGTGGTTAAAGGAAAAGCCTATTTCAGGTTGGAAGTTTTGTTACCCGACAACTTGTGTTGGATTGGCAAGATGGCGCGATATGTGGTATCCAAGTTGGAGATATTTAATACTCGCTATAATCTAAGAAAAACGGTTAAAGAGTAAATGGTGAAAGAGACTATGTTAATCGCCTCCGATCATGCAGGCTTCGAAATGAAAGCGGTAATTGGAGTGCGGTTGATAGATTTAGGGTTTAAAGTGCTTGATTTGGGCACCAATAAAACGGGGTCGGTTGATTATCCTGATTTTGCAGAAGCAGTAGCGCTGGCGTTGCTTGAGGGAAAAGCTTCGCGCGGGGTTTTGATCTGTGGTACTGGGATTGGTATATCAATTGCGGCAAACCGGCATCGTCACGTACGTGCAGCATTATGTCATTCGGCAACCGATGCTCGGTTCGCCCGCGCTCACAATGATGCTAATGTGCTTGCGTTGGGTGCTCGTACGACAGGTATAGAAATAGCTCTCGATTGCCTTAGTATCTTTATGGGCACGCCTTTTGAGGGTGGCAGACATCAAAGGCGCGTGAAACAGTATTCTTAATACAAGAGGGGCTTATTGAAAAATGGCAGAAGCCAGAACAGCTGAAATTTTTGAAGACGGTTTTTTCACTGATAGTTTACGGGGAAGCGATCCTGATTTGGCAGAAGCCATAGGTTGCGAACTGTCTAGGCAAAAGCATCAAATTGAGTTGATTGCTTCTGAAAATATTGTAAGTCGCGCGGTGTTGCAAGCGATAGGGTCCGTTCTCACAAATAAGTATGCTGAGGGATACCCAGGTCGGCGATACTACGGCGGTTGTGAACATGTTGACATCGCTGAGGAGCTAGCGATTGAGCGTGCAAAAAAATTATTTGGCTGTGGTTTTGCTAATGTGCAACCACACTCGGGTGCGCAGGCAAATAATGCAGTATATTTGGCCACGATTAAGCCTGGTGATACGATTATGGGGTTGTCGCTGGCAGCAGGCGGTCATTTAACCCACGGGGCTCCTCCCAACCAATCAGGTAAATGGTTTAATGCCGTGCAATATGGTGTGCGCAAAGATAACGCTTTGATCGACTTTGACGAAGTTGCATCTCTTGCAAAACAGCACAGGCCACAAATATTGATTGCGGGAGGATCGGCGTATCCACGCATTATTAATTTTGCAAAGTTTCGTGAAATTGCCGACTCTGTGGGTGCGATTTTTATGGTTGATATGGCACATTTCTCTGGTCTCGTGGCAGGTGGCGTGCACCCGAGCCCGTTTCCTCATGCACACGTTGTCACAACTACAACACATAAAACTTTACGTGGGGCACGTGGTGGTATGATCCTTTGTAATGATGAGGAGTTAGCGAGGAAATTCAATTCAGCTATTTTCCCTGGTACCCAGGGAGGTCCGTTGATGCATATGATTGCTGGAAAAGCGGCAGCTTTTGGTGAGGCACTCAAGCCATCTTTTAAACTCTACGCACAAGCAATTATTGATAATGCGAAGACACTAGCTGAAACTTTGGCTGCTGGCGGGTTGGATATCGTTTCCGGCGGTACTGATACTCACTTAGTCCTTGTAGATCTGCGTCCTAAGGCTTTAACAGGTAATGTGGCAGAAAAAGCGCTAGAGCGTGCCGGGCTTACTTGCAACAAAAATGGAATTCCTTACGACCCTGAAAAACCGATGGTGACATCTGGCGTACGCTTAGGGACGCCTGCGGGAACGACACGTGGATTTGGGCGGTCAGAATTCCGAACTGTCGGAGAGTTGATCGTTGAGGTTTTGGATGGTCTTGCCTCCAACGGTGACCGTGGGAATACAGTTGTAGAGACGTCTGTGCGCGAGCGCGTTGATGCGCTATGTATGCGCTTCCCGATTTATTCGAATGAGTTTTGAGTTTGGCCGATGCTGGTTATAGAGGAAATTTGAGCCATGCGATGTCCGTTTTGCAGTCACAATGACACTCAGGTAAAGGATTCACGGCCCACGGAGGACAATGCTGCGATAAGGCGGAGGCGTTTTTGTACCAACTGTGGCCAACGGTTTACTACTTTTGAACGGGTGCAGCTTCGTGACCTTACTGTGGTTAAAAAGAATGGGCAGAGAGAGCCATTCGATAGAGACAAGTTGGTGCGCTCTATGAGTATTGCGCTTCGTAAGCGTCCGGTAGAGCCCGAACGAGTTGAACAAGTAGTTAACTCTATTGTTCGGCGCTTAGAAAGCACCGGCGAGAGCGACGTCAATGCTGATCTCGTGGGCGAGTTAATAATGGAAGCACTTGCTTCGTTAGATAAAGTTGCTTACGTGCGCTTTGCATCGGTCTATCGAAATTTCCGAGAAGCTAAAGATTTTGAAGAGTTTATTACCGACGAACTCGGTGCTGACAGGAATTAATAGCCAGGATTTACGCTTTATGCGTATCGCCCTAGCTTTGGCTCGGCGGGGTTTGGGCAACGTTTGGCCCAATCCAGCCGTTGGGTGTATCGTGATAAAGGATGGCGTAATTGTTGGGCGGGGTTGGACTCAGCCTGGCGGTCGGCCTCACGCAGAAACTGAGGCTTTGGCTCGGGCCGGAGAAGCGTCTGTTGGAGCCACAGCTTATATCACTTTAGAGCCTTGTTGCCATCAGGGTGAAACACCACCTTGCACCGATGCTCTAATAGCAGGAGGAGTTTCTCGAGTTGTTGCAGCAGCTTACGATCCTGATCCGCGCGTTGCCGGGAAAGGAATAGCTAAATTACGCGATTCTGGGATCCAAACTTTAGTAGGGGTTTGTGAGAGCGATGCATTAGAATTAAATGCGGGGTTCATCTCTCGTGTGACGCAGGCTAGGCCGTTGGTTCATTTGAAGATGGCTTCAACTTTAGATGGGAAAATTGCAACCTCTAGAGGTGAAAGCAAATGGATTACAGGTTGCCAAGCACGACGGCGTGTTCACGCGATGCGAGCTGAAGTTGACGCCGTGCTGGTTGGTATCGGCACCGCATTAATCGATAATCCCAAACTAACATGCCGGCTTGCAGGAATGGAAAATTTGTCTCCCGTTCGCATAGTACTCGATCCTCGTTTAGAGCTTCCTTTGACATCAGAACTTGCGAACTCTTCAAAAAATATTCCCACATGGTTGATTACAGGATTGGGCGTTGATGCGAGGCGGCTTTTCTCATTACAGGCCCTAGACATTGAAGTCATCCAAATTACGTCCGATGAAAATGGCCATGTTGACCTGCAGAAAATGCTCTCCGCTTTGGCGAAGTATGGGATCACTAGGCTTCTAATTGAGGGTGGAAGTGAGATTGCATCTGCTTTTTTACGGTTAGGATTAGTGGATAGAATATCGTGGTTCCGGGCTGCAACTATTATGGGTGGCGACGGAATATCAGCTGTAGCAGGCTATGGCCTTTCGGAGTTGAAAGATATTCAGAATTTTCAACATGCGTCTGTCGAACGAATTGGAAACGATTTGCTGGAAACTTACCTGCAGCCGACATAGATTGGGAATATGTTTACGGGTTTAATACAGGATGTGGGCGTAATACGCGGTATCGAGCGAGCTGGAGATACGCGGATCGAAATTGACACTGAGTTTGATATGAGCGAAGTGGCGATTGGTGCCTCTATTGCTTGCTCTGGAATTTGCCTTACTGTCACTGATAAGAAATCGGGCCGGTTCGCCGTCGAGGTTTCGGCGGAGACGTTATCCAAAACCACGCTGGGTGATTGGGAGAAAGGGCATTTTGTCAATCTTGAGCGGTCGCTAAAGCTTGGAGACGAACTCGGTGGTCATCTCGTGTTTGGGCATGTAGACGGAGTTGCTGAAATAATTTCTCGGTTGCCAGATGGTGATAGTACCCGTTTCCAAATTCTACCACCTCGCGATTTAGCAAAATTTATCGCGCCCAAAGGGTGCATTACCATAGATGGAGTTTCACTCACTGTTAATGAAGTTGAGGTATCTGCAAATAAGACGATTTTTGGTGTTAATATAATCCCTCACACGCTTGAACACACAGGTTTTGGGCAAACGACGCCCGGAGATAAGGTAAACCTTGAGGTTGATATGTTGGCTCGATATGTTGCTCGGCTTCTGCCAGATATTGACGAATGCAAGACGTGAGCGAAGAGATGGAAAACATAGAGAACATTACCAAATCAAAGAAACGAAAAGCAGGAGAGCATGATTGCCTTTCACCAATTGAGGATATCATAGAGGATGCCCGTAATGGGCGAATGTTTATCCTTGTTGACGATGAGGAACGAGAGAACGAGGGAGATCTGGTTATACCGGGGCAGATGGCAACACCGGACGCTATTAATTTCATGGCAACACACGGCCGTGGTCTCATTTGCCTTGCTCTAACACAATCTCGCTGTGAGCATCTAGGCCTCGACTTGATGAGCCAGAAAAATCAGAGTCGTCATCAAACAGCCTTTACCACATCAATTGAAGCACGTGAGGGAGTGACCACGGGTATTTCCGCGCCTGACCGTGCTCGAACCATTTCGGTTGCTATTGATCCAACTAAGGGTATGGTAGATATTGGCACTCCCGGACACGTTTTTCCACTTATGGCACGAAAGGGTGGTGTGCTTGTGCGTGCTGGCCACACTGAGGCTTCCGTCGATATTGCTAGGCTCGCGGGTCTCAATCCATCTGGGGTGATCTGCGAAATTATGAATGAAGATGGCACCATGGCTCGGCTCGGTGACTTGGTATCATATGCACAATTTCATAACTTAAAAATTGGAGCTATAGCAGACCTGATCGCTTATCGTAGGAAATACGATCGCATTGTTGAAAAGTTAGCGGAAAGTAATTTTTCGAGTGCTTATGGGGGGGAGTTTAGATTAGTTGTTTATGTCAACAGGGCTGCTTATGCGGAACACATCGCGCTTGTTAAAGGAGAAATTACAGCCGGAAAACCTACACTTGTGCGCATGCACGCTATTAATTTCCTTGATGATGTAATGGGTAACCTTAAGGGTGAACGTGCGGGCGATTTGCACCGTGCAATGGAATTGATTGCTGAGGCAGAAAGTGGGATTATTGTTATTTTGCGTGAACCGTACCCGACTCAGCTTTCCGATCAACTTGCCCAACCTGCAGACGGTAGTGTTCCTGCAGGTTCGACAAAACCGCCTCTTAGAGATTATGGTGTAGGGGCACAGATACTTTTAGATCTGGGGGTAAGCGATATGGTCTTGTTATCAAATACGAAACGCTCGGTGGTCGGCTTAGATGGTTATGGCTTGAAAATCGTCGGCCAGAAGCCAATCACGTAACTTTTGAGTGCATGAAGGTGGCAGAGAAAATTCAACCACATATAATGATAGTAGAGGGTCGCTACTACGAGAAAATTCAAGATCACTTGCTCGAGGGCGCGGTGAAAACGTTGGGCGAGTTGGGAGCGTCTTATGAATTGTTTAGTGTTCCTGGTGCTTTTGAAATTCCGGCGGCCATCGCCTTCGCGGCAAAACCGGAAGGCGTTACCGCAAGTGGGCACCAATACGATGGATTTATTGCTTTAGGATGCGTAATTCGTGGTGAGACATCCCATTACGACCATATCTGTCAGGAAGTTTCCCGAGGACTTATGGACCTCTCTCTTGGCCATTCGCTTGCTATTGGCTTTGGCCTGCTGACATGTGAAAATCGCGAGCAGGCCGTAGTGCGTGCTTCAGTGAGTGGAGGTGATAAGGGCGGTGGTGCAGCTCGTACATGTATTAAAATGCTTGAACACAAACGTTTTTTTCAAATGGGCTCATGAGTATTGCCAAATTTTATATGGCTCCCGCAAGGAGAGCGGCGCGTCTCGTTGCGGTACAATCCCTATATGAAATGGAACTAAGCGGAAAACCTGCTGACCAAGTGCTGAATGAAGTTGCTCGTCGACGAGATTACAATAACTACGAAAATTGCGAAACGGAGGACCAACTGGCTTGGCCGCCAGCCGAGACCGACATGGCATTTTGTAGTGACTTAGTCAGGGGCGTTAATGCAAATTACGATGATATTGACGTTTTAATAAGAGGCGCAATGGCTGCCGGTAGAGCCCCTCGGCAGTTAGAAACTATTTTGAGGACTATTCTGCGCGTGGGTACCTATGAGCTTGGTCAAAGGCTTGATATCGATCCACCTGTCACGATAAGCGAATTTGTAGGGTTAGCAGAACGGTTTTTTTCTGAACGGGAGCCTGCTTTAGTTAATGGGCTTTTGGACCGGATTGCGCGTGACCTGCGTCCGGATGAAATGATAGGGACGCACTCTGATGTTGGGCAAGGGTGAATTTGGCCGCATTCGTGACTTACTTGCTCCTTTATCGGGGAGCGGAGCTTTTGATCTAAAAGATGACGCTGGAGTGATATCTGGAATATTAGGTCACGAAATCGTGGTTACGACTGATACCATAGTTGCTGGAGTGCATTTTTTAGGCAGTGAGTCTCCCGAAGAAGTAGCGGCTAAATTATTACGAGTAAATCTTTCTGATCTCGCTGCTATGGGAACCAAACCAATTTGCTACACCCTGAATTGGTCGTTACCGTCAAGCTATAGTGATGAGTGGGTTATTTCCTTCTGTGCCGGTCTCAAAGTCCAACAAGAAATGTTTGATATTTATTTGTTGGGTGGCGACAGTACGTCGACACCTGGGCCAGCCTGTCTGACTGCAACATTATTCGGACATGTACCCCGTGGGCAGCTCCTTCGTCGGGCAGGGGCAAAGTCGGGCGAAACAATTTTTGTGAGTGGTACCATTGGTGACGGTGCGCTGGGACTTCTAGCCGCGCAGGGAATGCTTGCGGATCTTGACGAGGTATTGATCCAGAAATTGATTGGCTGTTATCGTATTCCGGAACCTCGCATTCGCCTGGGTATAGCGCTTCGAGGAAGAGCCAGCGCAGCGGCTGATATATCTGATGGATTGCTTGCAGATATCCGACATTTGACTGAAATAGCAGGTTTAGGAGCGGAAATTAAAATGTCGGAAATCCCGCTCTCATGCGGAGCCCGTAACGCTATAGCTAAAAACGGTGAACTTTGGCAGGTTATTGTAGGTGGAGGCGATGATTACGAACTTGTATTTACAGGTGAGCCAGACTTAGCAGATTCACTCCTCAATGTCGGGGTTAATATTACAGCAATCGGAAAAATAACCGCAGAACCAGGCGTGAATCTTATCGGTGCCGATGGAAATATAATGCAAGTGAATAAAGAAGGATATTGTCACTCCTGATCAATATTGTTGTATTGTTTTATCAGGTAAAAAATTAGATCTTGAGTAGCTCTGAGAAAAATACCACGGCAAATATGGTTTATTAAACATCTATAACTTGCTTGAGACACTCACAAGTAGTTCGGATAATGAGAAGATTATGAGCTTATACCGTGTTTGGGTTCTGACAATTCTATTAGTTTTTTCAATATTACCGCGTGTGTACGCTGTTGAAAAAACTCAGAATTTGGTCGAAGATAACCCAGAGTTTGTGCCTATTCCCAGTCTTGCTGTTCCTATTATACGGGAGGGGCGTGTAGAAAAATATGTTTTCTTAACAGTAACCTTGGAAATGATTGATTCTGATGCAAAAGATGTGGCGGAACTTTACATCCCTCGAATTAAGGATGCGTTCTTTAGGTCCTTATTTGACTACTTTGGGTCTCTGCGTCCTGGAACACTCGGGGTGAATATCCGCTCGGTCAAGGCGCGCCTAATGAACGCTGGGAAACGTGCAATAGGTGAAAATAAGATTAAGGCAGTTTTAATACAAAATGCGTTCGAGCAGGATGCTGATATTCGGGCAACTGATGCAAAAAAAAGTCAGTGATTCCTAATTTTCTGGCGGAATTAATTCTTGTACGCAAACTTTTTCTTCTAAATGACCGCGCCCAATGTCGACAAGGTGGACACGTTTTTCCTCATTATTGAGTGCTGCGCCTATCCCTTGTGTAAGGGCCAACACTATAGATTGATCAGTCATATCAAGCCAATAAGCACGGCGGATCAGTTTATCTGCAGCATCTCTTGCAAATGGGTCATCTGGATTTGTTCCCAAATCTGGTTTGTAAAATTGCATAATGTAACACCTCTTTTTAACTTTTTTTGTGGCTATCACGTAACGTACATTGCATGCTGTTTGTCTAAATTAAATTCCTGTACGACTCAGAGCATGCTATCGCTGATATCAATCTCATTCAATTAATCAGTTAGGTGGTAGCGGTATAATGATTGCATCGAATAATTCTCCGGTCTACGACCCAACAAAGAAAAATGTTCTTGTGCTTTCAATATGCCTTGGCATGTCAATGACTGGTACCTCCATTGTACTGACCATATCGGCATTAGTTGGTATTACGTTGGCTCCCGATCCCGCTCTTGCAACGGTACCTTTTGGATTGCAATGGGTTATGACCGTATCAAGCACCGTACCCTTATCACTTCTGATGCGCCGTTTTGGACGTCGGCCGGTTTTCATTTGCGGCCAATTGGTCGGTTGCGGTGGAGCTGCGATTGCCGCATTTGCAATCTTCAATGAGAATTTCTATTTTTTCGCGCTAGGCAGCGCCATAATGGGTATCCACAATGCTTGCTGGCAATATTACCGTTTTGCTGCTGCAGATACGGCTAGCGAGGCTTTTAAGGGGCGTGCTATATCTTATGTAATGGCAGGCGGCGTATTTGCTGCCATCGCAGGGCCCGAGCTTGCAAGTCAGACACATGGACTTTTCGAACCCGTGTTATTTGCCGGGGGATACTTCACAATTTGTTGTATCACCGTTGTAACTTCTATTCTTCTGTTTGCCATAGACATCCCAAAGCCACAGGCACGCAAAGGGCGAGCTGGCAGGCCGCTAGGTGATATAATTCGTCAACCAGTTTTTATTGTGGCGGTTCTTTCTTCAATGCTTGGTTATGGACTGATGAATTTGTCTATGACCTCAACTCCACTAGCAATGAAGGTGTGTGGCTTTGTGGTTCAGGATACGAAATGGATAATTCAGGCACATATCCTAGGAATGTATTTGCCTAGTTTCTTTACTGGAAATCTCATAAAACGATTCGGTATTTATAATATTTTAATTGCGGGAGCAGTCCTGATGATGATTGCAGCTACAATAGCAATGTCAGGGGAAACTATTGGTCATTTTGCTTTAGCCTTAACTGTCCTTGGTCTTGGATGGAACTTTCTATTCATCGGAGGTACAACTCTTTTGACTGAGGCTTATAAGCCAGAAGAAAAGGAAAAAGTCCAAGGCTGCAATGACTTGCTTGTATTTGGCACGGTCGTCTTGACGGCTTTTTTCTCCGGCACCATCCAACATTTGATCGGCTGGACTGCGGTAAATGCAGCGCTAATCTTGCCCGCATTTCTCGTTGTTGCAGCTGTAATTTGGTTGCGTCAAAAACGGGCCAGTGCTGTTTGAACAACTAAATGTTTCGCGTGGTTGCCTTCGCTATGTGCTTCTGGCATGGTCTTACTAGGTACAGTGTAAGTCTAGGAAAGCACTACGTCGCAATATTTATTTTAAAACGAAGTTATCAAAAAAACGAAAGTAGGTTTGAACGATGCTAAACATTGTCATCGGGTGCGGTATCCTTGCCGTTCTTTATGGTGTTTTTATAAGCCGTCAGGTGCTGAATGCGGATGCAGGCAGCAAGCGTATGCAGGAAATTGCCTCAGGTATTCAAGAGGGGGCAGCTGCCTATCTAAACCGACAATACACCACTATCGGATTGGTTGGCGCCGCCATAGCATTAATCCTTGTATATTTATTTAACTGGCATGTGGGTATAGGATTCGTAATCGGTGCTGTCTTGTCAGGAGCTGCAGGCTACATCGGTATGCATATTTCAGTTCGAGCTAATGTTCGAACCACTCAGGCCGCAAGTAAGGGGCTTGCAGAGGGATTAAAGGTTTCTTACCAAGCGGGATCGGTTACAGGCATGTTGGTGGCCGGCTTAGCGTTACTTTCTGTTACAGGCTATTATAAATTTCTTATCGAAAGTGGAGCTAGTGAGCGTGGTATAGTCGATCCATTAGTAGCCTTGGGGTTCGGCGCCTCATTAATATCCATATTTGCACGGCTTGGGGGCGGAATTTTTACGAAGGGTGCGGACGTGGGAGCCGATCTCGTTGGTAAAGTTGAGGCTGGTA
Source organism: uncultured Rhodospirillaceae bacterium (assembly GCA_913043025.1). GTDB lineage: Bacteria > Pseudomonadota > Alphaproteobacteria > UBA8366 > UBA8366 > UBA8366. Next base: position 57,691 of record CAJWLM010000009.1, on the reverse strand, counting down.
TTCCTGAGGATGATCCTCGTAATCCAGCAGTTATTGCGGACAACGTGGGTGATAATGTTGGTGATTGCGCAGGTATGGCCGCTGATTTATTCGAGACGTATGTGGTAAGCGTAGTCGCTACTATGGTGTTAGCTCAGATCTTTTTCTCGGGCACGACCGAAGGACAGATGATGGTTTACCCATTGGTCATTGGTGCAACATGTATCATTACTACAATAATTGGGAATTTTTTCGTAAAACTGGGCGCTAACCAGAGTATAATGGGCGCTCTGTACAAAGGCTTTATTGCATGTACAGTTCTCTCGGCAGTGGCTCTATATTTTGTTACTGATGAGGTAATAGGTTTAGATAGCAGCTTCGTTATTTCGGGCCAATCTGCTTCCGGCCTAGATCTTTTCTATTGCGGAATTATAGGATTAGTCACCACTGGTCTTATTGTTTGGATTACCGAGTACTATACTGGCACAGAATACCGCCCGGTCCGTTCAGTTGCTCAGGCATCTACTACCGGCCATGGCACAAATGTTATCCAAGGACTAGCAATCTCGATGGAGGCAACAGCGATACCGGCAATAATTATCTGTGCAGCGATAATAGGGACCTTTTTATTAGCCGGTCTCTTCGGGATTGCTATAGCGGTTACAACTATGCTTGCACTTGCAGGCATCGTGGTTGCTCTCGACGCGTATGGACCTGTAACTGATAATGCTGGCGGGATTGCAGAAATGGCCGATCTTAATGAGAAAGTTCGGAAAACCACCGATGCATTGGATGCGGTGGGCAATACCACTAAAGCGGTAACAAAGGGATATGCTATAGGATCCGCAGGACTGGGTGCACTGGTTTTATTTGCTGCTTACACTCAAGATCTCCAGCACTTCACGTCTAACCCAGATCAATTTAAATATTTTGCTGGAGTGAACGTAGACTTTTCTCTGTCAAACCCTTATGTGGTCGTCGGCCTTTTTGTAGGTGGGCTCCTTCCTTATCTGTTTGGAGCTCTCGGTATGACCGCAGTAGGTCGGGCAGCTGGTGCCGTCGTTGTTGAAGTACGGCGTCAGTTCAAAGAGATAAAAGGTATTATGAAGGGGAAGGCAAAACCGGAATATGGCGCATGCGTGGACATGTTAACCAAGGCCGCAATCAAAGAAATGATTATTCCATCCATGCTTCCGGTATTATCACCAATTATTCTCTTTCTCGTGATCCAAGCCATAGCAGGTAAATCTGCTGCATTCTCTGCACTTGGAGCGATGCTTCTTGGGGTCATCGTGACTGGGTTATTTGTAGCCATTTCGATGACAGCGGGAGGTGGCGCTTGGGATAACGCTAAAAAGTATATTGAGGATGGCAATCATGGGGGCAAGGGGTCTGATGCACATCATGCAGCAGTTACCGGGGACACTGTCGGTGATCCATACAAAGACACTGCCGGCCCTGCTGTAAATCCTATGATTAAAATTACAAACATAGTGGCACTTCTTCTGTTGGCAATGTTAGCGCATTGATCTGTTGAAATAGAGTAAAAAAGAAACCCCCGAATTAATAGCCGGGGGTTTCTTTACCTTTGTTTTTTAATCACCCATTGGTATTCCCAAACCAAGATTTCCAAACATTTGTTCCCAAAATCCTAGTTCGTGACCAGTCGTGCGCGTCTCTCGTTTGACCAAATCTACATCACGCCGGTCCTCGGTTTGGTATTGTTCTAAGTGTTGGACCTTACCGCGTGGATTGAAATATATAGCTATAACTTGCTGATCAACTATGTTTTCAGGCAGAAAAGCCCACTGGGATGTTTCCCGGCTGATGTAATACCAAACTTGCGAATCAAACGTCCCTTGAGTTGAGGGATTCCCGAGAATTTTTACAACTTGTTCTCTGCTCGTTTCACCAATTTTAATTTTAGAAATTTGTGATTCGGTCGGCTGGTTTCCGCGCACAGCGGTTTTCGTTGAACAAGCGCCTAAGGTTGCTGTGACAATTAAAACAAGCCCTGCCAGTAATGAGTATTTTTTGATGGTCTTATCCATGTTACTTTACCTTATTCATTGTAGCTCGGTGGTATTTTCACCTCGGAATAAGTGCTCGTTGTTTTAACTTGATTTTATCCACTAAACTAGGCTGGAATATCAGGTACAATCTACCAGTTTTTTTATGAAAGTGTTTTCATGCTAAAAAAAATAAAGTCTCTATTTGCATCTGACACACTTGAGGTGCCGGCGCGGGCATTATACGATCGTATCGTCGAGCAAGCACGGCAACGTTTCCTTTATGAAGAATTTGATGTCCCAGATACCGCTAATGGACGCTTTGATATGATAGTTCTTCATTGCTACTGTGTCATGAGGCGGCTCAAAAAAACGCCAGAAGGGTTTAACTTATCACAAATGCTCGCAACTGTTTTGATAGATGATCTTGACCGAAACCTTCGCGAGATGGGTGTTGGTGATCTATCTGTAGGCAAGAAAGTGAAGCGTATAGCCGAGGGTTTCTATGGACGACTTGATGCTTACGATGCGGCTACCTTAAACGCCGAAACCGAGGCTCTTAGCTTTGCTCTGGAGCGGAATGTATACTTTGGCCTTGAGATTAAACCGAAAAAGGGCGTCGAGGCCTTAACAGCTTACTTTCAGAGGCAAATTGACAATATAGACGGGACCACTTTTGAGCATTTGTCCAAAGGGGTTATAAATTTTTATTCCCCATCAGAATACACCTGAGAAATGAGTCACATTTTAGAATTTTCGCGCCCTGTAACTGCCGATAAAATTGGGGCCGATTTGATGTCATTAGAGTGCGAGGCGAAGGAAGATGAGTTGACTTCGTTAGGTGCGCGGTTTGATCTTATTTCGTTAGAAAGCATTATGTTCTCATTGAAATTTAAACGAAGGGAATCAACCGGCATAATTGAGGCAGCTGGCCGACTTGCCGCGGTTGGCTTTCAAAAGTGTGTAGTCACCCTAGAGCCGGTGAAATTTGAGCTTGACCAACCAATTTTATGGAATTTCTTTGACAAGATTAGTGTGGGGCAGCGTGCCGATATCGATATCGAGATGCCAGAAGCGGCTGAATCAATAGAAAATAACCAAATAGATTTTGGTGAACTCGCAGCTCAACAACTTGCAATTCTGCTTGATCCTTACCCTCGTGCACCTGGTGCAGAAATCCCTGCCGACGGTCTTTGGTTCGGGGAAATCGACCGGAATATCGATGATAACAAACCATTTTCTGTGCTTGGCCAATTAAAGCATAAAAAGTAGGTTAGGTGTTTTGCTTGCTGTTCGGGCAATCTTTCTGTATGAAACCGAGCAGTCTAAGCGATCTAACATATCACCATTTGAAAGGGAACTCGCATGGCTGTTCCTAAAAGTAAGATTTCGAAGTCCAGACGTAACATGCGTCGTGCGCATGACGCATTGAGAGCCGCTGCATGTAATGAATGCCCCAATTGTGGGGAGCTCAAGAGGCCTCATCACGTTTGTGGTGCTTGTGGCCACTACGACGGTAGAGAAGTCGTTGAGCCTGGTGAAACTTGGCCTGCTAACGCTTAGGGAGCCGGTTTACGCTGGGTTGTTAAGTCCGTGCCAAATGATCTCGTAATTTCTTTGGATGCAATGGGCGGTGATAATGCTCCCGAAATGATTATTCGTGGGGCCTCAATCGCACGGGTCCGCATGCCAGAAGTGCATTATTTAATGGTTGGAGATGAGTCTCGTATAGCACCGTTACTAGAAAAAGATCCGGATTTGGCAGCCGTAAGTTCAATTCGCCACACGGAGGATTTAATCTCTAGCGGCGAAAAGCCAGCAGTAGCACTGCGATCTGGAAGGAACTCGAGTATGCGCCTTGCAATCAACGCTGTTGCTGACGGGGAAGCGGCGTCAGTTGTTTCTGCGGGTAACACTGGGGCTTTAATGGCAATTGCAAAATTCGTTCTTAAGACTTTGCCCGGCATTGATCGGCCGGCAATTACTGCATTTTACCCTACCCGAAAGGGTGAGGCTTGCATGTTAGACTTGGGTGCCAACCTGCAATGCGATGCCAAAAACCTCGTCCAGTTTGCGGTGATGGGAGAGGTGTTCGCTCGTACCGTGCTCGGTATCGGAACGCCCACGATTGGTCTACTTAATGTTGGCGTCGAGGAATTGAAAGGACATGAGGAAATCAGAGAGGCATCTGCAATTTTGCGCTCAACCGATTTGCCTGGGGAATTTGTTGGTTTTGTGGAGGGTGATGACATCGCGGCCGGCACAGTTGACGTCGTGGTTACTGACGGTTTTACGGGAAATGTAGCGCTGAAGACAGCTGAGGGTATGATCAAGTTGTACGCAGGTTTTTTAAAAGATGCTTTCCGAGGTAGCCTAATTGCCCGGCTTGGTTATTTACTAGCGAAGCGAGAAATAACTAATCTCCGTACACGAACGGACCCTCGTCGGTATAACGGAGCAATGTTGCTTGGGCTAAATGGCATTGTTGTTAAAAGCCATGGAGGTACCGATGGTTTTGGATTTGCCAGCGCTATTGAAGTTGCTGCAGATATGGCCACACACCAATTCCTACAAAAAATAACGGATGACATCGATCTTCTTGGCGAGGATTACGCTCAAGGCGCTAAAAAGGCGGCTGATTAGAATGCGACGGTCTGTTTTTTTAGGGTGTGGGTCGTACCTCCCAGATAAAATCCTCACAAATGACGATCTGGCAAAGGATCTCGACACATCGGATGAGTGGATCTCCAAGCGCACGGGCATAAGGCAGCGCCATATTGCTGCCGAGGGCCAATTTACTTCTGATCTAGGGGTGGAAGCTTCTAAGGTGGCAATTGCGAATGCAGGGATCACTCTCGATGAAATTGACCTGATCGTTTTGGCGACGGTAACACCTGATAATACGTTTCCGTCCACCGCTACGCATATCCAGTCAAAATTGGGCGTTAAGAGAGGAGCGGCATTTGATGTTCAAGCGGCATGTTCTGGCTTTATTTATGCACTGAACTCCGTGGACAATATGATAAGGCTTGGTCAAGCTAATAAGGCTCTTCTTGTAGGCGCCGAAACCTTTAGCCGCATAGTTGATTGGGAAGATCGCAGCACATGCGTGTTGTTTGGTGATGGAGCTGGTGCCGTTGTACTAGGTGCTGAAGATAACATCGGGAGCAATGAGGACCGTGGAGTGCTATCAACTCATATTCATTCTGATGGCGATTATTATAAATTATTGTGGACAAATGGTGGGCCATCAACCAACGGCCAGGCGGGCTATATTGAGATGGATGGGGCTGATGTTTTTAAACACGCGGTATTGAGAATGGCAGAGACTGTTCAAGAATCACTTGCTGAAAACGATCTTGATATTTCCGATATTGATTGGTTGGTTCCACATCAAGCAAATATAAGAATTATGGATAGCGTTGCAAAGAAACTTTCAATCGATAAATCAAAGGTTGTTGTAACTGTCGATCAGCATGCTAACACCTCTGCGGCCACTATTCCCATGGCGCTTGCTGATGCACAATCTCGACAATGCTTTTCTTCAGGGGATCTAATATCACTTACAGCTATGGGAGGAGGATTTACATGGGGCTCTGCTCTGATACGGTGGTAGAATAGGTATCCGTTATTTGGTACAGTTTGAGAGCGAACTTTTTCTTCATAGTCTAAGCAATTGACTGAGAGTACGCTGCTGGTTACGGTATAGATTGAAACAGGATTGCGATGGGGGAATATGATGTCAGATGACACTGTCACACGAGCGCAATTAAGCGAGGCCGTTTATCAGGGAGTTGGGTTGTCGAGGAACGAGTCTTCCGATCTCGTAGAGTCTGTTTTAGAAGAAATCACAGATGCTTTGCTCCGAGAAGAGATGGTAAAAATATCGTCATTTGGTAGTTTCTTTGTTAGACAGAAGGGTCAGAGAATTGGCCGCAACCCCAAGACTGGGGAAGAGGTTCCAATCCTACCGAGACGGGTTCTCGTCTTCCGTCCTAGCCATGTGCTTAAGGGGCGCATTAACGAGGGGTATGAAAAACGGTCGGATAATGGTGTCTCAAGGGAAAAAGGCGTTCCTATAAGTGGCCTCACGGATAGTTCCAGCTAGTGATGACAGATCAAGCTGCCGACTTTAAATCGGGTGATGCCTTCAAGACTATAAGTGAGGTATCGACCTCTTTAGACATACCTCAACACGTGCTGAGGTTTTGGGAGACGAAATTCTCGCAGGTAAAACCGATGAAACGGGCTGGAGGGCGTCGCTATTACCGTCCTAGTGACATAGTGCTCCTTGGGGCTATTCGTACGTTGTTGTATGATGATGGATACACGATTAGAGGTGTACAGAAAATTCTCAGAGAAAAAGGCGTACGTTTTTTGGTCGGCGAAAAGATTGCCGATAATGAGAACGACAACAATGAGCACTTCATAGCAAAGGCTAGCGCATTAACAAAGACCGATACTAGTGATACCCTTATTGTCAAGGCTGACGTACACCGTGAGCTGTCCGAGATACTAAAGGAATTGTGCTCTCTAGAGAGCGAATTGCGACAATAAATTCCAATATCCATTGCTGTGAAGAAAAGCTAGCGATATGGTGCTTACGTAGTGATATTACATCCACTGCGATTCGGGGCGTGGCGCAGTCTGGTAGCGCATTCGACTGGGGGTCGAAAGGTCGTAGGTTCAAGTCCTACCGCCCCGACCAATAAGAAAATCATGAAAATTGAGCATCATATCTATTGTAGGGGGAAGCTCTCCATTGTTGGAACCTGGATAGGGGTACAAAATTAGGTAATGTATTGCTACGACATCAAAAATATCAGAGCCAAAAGACTCATCACAATTATTTATTTTTGCATAAATTAATCATTTCGAAGCAGGGAGGAAGATGAATGGTTAGGCTCGTTACTTTCGACGTATACATGGCATTGGTAGACATAAAAGGAAGCTTGGTGCCAAAGGTGTCAGGGATGTTAGGTCTAAATAAGCTCAAAGCAGATGAATTTGTCCAGACGTGGCGGGCAAAACAGATGGAGTGTGCCGCAATTAGTAATTCATTGGGCTGCGGTAGAACACCATTTCGCCGGTGCACCGAATTAGCACTCGATTATACTCTTGCGCACTTTAAGGTATCAATACCATCTTCTCAGCATTGCGAACTAGTAATGGCTTGGGATACTTTAACGCCGTGGCCTGAGGCTTGTCAGGTCGTCGCGGAAATAAGGGCGCGGGGCTATAAAACTGCGATATTGTCGAATGGAGACAGCGATATGTTGAATGCTTTGGCTAAACCATTCGGTGACAATATGCAGCATATATTATCCGCTGAAATGGCTGGCGCCTACAAGCCGCATCCCGAAGTTTATAACTTGCCTGAACAAAAACTGAGGGTTGTGAAAGCTGATGTTTTGCACGTTGCTGGAAGCGGGAGTGATGTTATCGGTGCTGGTAGTTTTGGAATAGATTGTTACTGGTCAAATAGAGACTGTGACAAGTTATTAGACCCTACTTTTGCTCCAAAAAATGAAGGTCCTGATCTTAGAGGTGCATTGAAATTACTTTGAAAAATCCGATTAGTAGTAGCTATTTAGTCACCTGTTGCCGACCTTCATCGGTTAATTTGCAGACTAACCAATCTGGTTTTATTGGATTATCGAACCAAGGTGAGGCCCAACCCTTATCTATACAACTTTTTATCGTCCGTTCGCTCACTTTTTGGCCAAGTCCATCAAACAGCGGTAATTTTCCGCCGGGTTCCCCTAAGCCACACTTTAACCATTCTAATTGACTTGGTGTCGGCCTACGCGACTTTGGGCCTGTCATTATTTTTTCTGGTGCCAACTTTTTTGGATTCTTCATTAGGATTCTCGTTACCATACCCCAGTAATTATAAGATATTACCATATCGTCGACAGCAGTGAGAAAAGAAAAATCTTTAGGGAGGGTAGTGGATGAGTTTTTGTATGGTTTACGTAACGGTATACAGCCAGGAGGAGGCTGAGAAGATCGCATTTACAGTGATAAAGGAAAACCTTGCCGCCTGCGCCAATATATTGGGTCCAATGATTTCAATGTTCTCTTGGAAAGGAGATTTGCGACGTGAAGAAGAGGTTGCAATGTTATTGAAAACTACGGAAAGCAATGTCGCCCTCCTCACCAAAAGAATAACTACCTTACATTCATACGATTGTCCATGCGTGGTGGCATGGCCCATTCCGTATGGTAATAGCGATTTCTTAGAGTGGCTCAAAACTGAGACAGGCGCTTAAGGAAAGTCCCGGTGGTTTGTAGTTCTAAGTGACCAGAAAAGAGAAATAGTTTACAGTATAAGTCGGTCGCTTGTTGTAAATATGGGGGGGTAGGGGCGATGACGATGAAAACTGTGTTGGTACCGATTGAGGAAAGCGAAGGACTTGAATCAATACTTGAAACCGCGCTTTTAACAGCAAGGATATTTGGCAGTTATATCGAAGGTCTTTATTATCAACCAACTGCAGCGAGCGCGATGGTGGTTGCGGGTGAAGGGTTGGTGGTAACTACACCAGAATTGGTTGAGAGTGTAGAGCAACGAGATCGCGACAGGCGCCAAAAAGTTCACCAGTTTTTTACAGAATTCATGGAGAGTAAAGGTATCCCAGTCGGGCCCGCAGTTTCGCCGCGAAGTCCAGTTCAAGCGAATTGGATAGAGGAAGATTCTCCGAATTCCGAAATAGTTGGAAGCCGAAGCCGTGTGTTTGATATCACTGCTGTGGCCCGGCCTACGAAAGGAGCGAATATTGCTGCAATGAGTATATTGGAGGCAGCGCTGTTTGAGGGAGGTAAGCCAATCCTGATCGCACCGCCAAATGTGCCAGACCAGCTGGGTAAAAACATAGCAATTGCTTGGAATGGCTCTACTGAAACAGCACGAACAATCGCATTTAGCATGCCTTTTATCAACCGGGCTAAACGCGTCACGATCATTACTATCGAGGACTTTGGTGTTCCTGGTCCGAGTGCCGATGAACTGGCGCGACAAATGGAATGGAATGGTATTGAGATAGAAACGGACACAAAGCATGTCGACAGGTCAAAGGAAAGTCCTGGCAAAGTCTTTCTGGATGAGGCGGAAGAAATAGGTGCAGATTTGCTCGTCAAAGGTGCGTACACTCAGAGCCGTATTCGGCAAATGATATTTGGAGGTGCAACTGACTATATTCTTTGGAATTCGCAAATTCCGGTTTTAATGGCTAATTAGGTCCGCATGTCGCGAAAAGGTTGGTTATCCCCGATGAAAAAGTGATAAAACACAATATTATATTCTTTAATTACGACAGGCCGCTTAAAAACCATACAAAATGGTCGTTATAGAAGTTCTATTCTTCGGATCCACGTCGCTCAGATGTATTCGATAATCATACCAAACTGGAATAAAGGATCAGTTTCCAAAATCTAGGCCAATGTCAAGTGAGGTGACGCTGTGTGTTAGTGCGCCCGAAGAAATTAGATCCACCCCAGTAGCTGCAAAATCAGCAATGTTGTCTTTCGTTACGCCGCCCGAAATTTCTATTAAAATACGTTTGTCAATTTTCCGAACTGCCTCAACAATCTTCGCTGGTGTGAAATTATCCAACATCACTACATCAGCGCTATGAGGGTGAAGTTGCAAAACTGCATCGAGCTGTTCAAGGGTATCTACTTCAACTTCAATTTTCACAAGATGACCGGCATTAGCCCTAGCTTTCTTAATGGCATTAAGCACCCCGCCTGCAGATAAAACGTGGTTATCTTTTATCAACATGGCATCGTCCAAACCAAATCTATGATTTGCGCCACCGCCGACTCGTATTGCATATTTCTCAATGACGCGATGCCCAGGGGTGGTTTTTCGTGTGCATACAATGCTTGCACGATAGTCTTTTACCGCCCTCACCATTTCGGCTGTGGCCGTTGCAATACCTGATAGCCGGCACAAAAAATTCAGAGCAGTTCTCTCTCCCATTAGCAATGTACGAGTAAGGCCAGCAACCGTAGCAATTTTGTCACCCGGCACCACGGTTGTCCCATCTTCCATAAGCTCGTTAAACTGAGCTTTATCGTCAAGTAGTTGGAATACCGATTTTACAACCCCGAGACCCGCAATAACTCCTTTCTCACGGGCAATAAAAGCGGCTTCGCTAACTGCCCCAATGTCAATAATGGCATCTGTTGTAATATCGCCTGCACGTCCCAAATCTTCCTCTAATGCGCACCGAACTAAGTGCTCAAATATTAGAGGTGGAAGTGGAGGAGGGCGGCTATCCATCAGCATTCCCGTAGTCTCTGATTTCAACTAAGCTCAAGCATACGTTCCACAGAACGTCGAGCGTCAGCGGCAACACCTGGATCAACCTCTATCTCAGGCGACAATGTCTTAAGCGATTCTAAAATTCCTGGAAGAGTTATGCGTTTCATGTGTGGGCATAAATTACATGGCCGTATGAACTCTACATCTGGATATTCTGCTGCTACGTTATCGCTCATAGAACATTCGGTAACCATCATCACCTTGGGTGGTCTCTGTTGGCCAACGTAATCAATCATACCTGCAGTGGAACCCACAAAGTCTGCTGCGCCTAGCACGTCCGGTGGACACTCTGGATGTGCGATAACGACTAAACCTTCGAAATTTTTACGGTATCCATTAATTTCTTCGGCGGTAAAACGTTCGTGAACTTCGCAATGCCCTTTCCATGCAATTATCTCTACCTTGTCTGTTTGGCCCGCAATGTATTTGGCAAGATATTCATCCGGTATACAAATAACTTTGTCTACACCCAATCCTTCGACCACCTTCACTGCATTTCCAGATGTGCAACAAACATCAGACTCTGCTTTCACTTCAGCTGATGTGTTTACGTAGGTAACAATTGGGATGTCGGGGTATTTCTGTTTTAAAAGGCGTACATCAGCACCAGTGATTGAATCCGCTAGCGAGCAGCCAGAGAGCATATCAGGCAATAATACTGTCTTGGTTGGATTTAATAGCTTTGCCGTTTCAGCCATAAAATGGACACCGCACAAAACAATAACGTCAGCCTCCACATTGACCGCTTCCCTCGCAAGAGCGAGAGAGTCTCCAACAATATCTCCTACACCGTGAAATATCTCTGGAGTTTGGTAATTATGTGCCAGTATTACGGCATTACGCTGTTTTTTGAGTTCGTTTATCGCCTCTATGTATGGGGCGTGAAATGGCCATTCGATTTCAGGTATGACCGTCTTTACTCGATCATATATTCCTGCTGTCGCCGAGGCGACTTCGGGCGTATAGTCTAACACTGCGCTCATACCTAGTATTTTTCTCAAAAAAACTTGTATATATAGTCAAATTGAGTATATATTATATATTGCTCGGCCCCAATTAGCAATAGGCGAAATCATGCTATGGGTATGCTTGCGTTTTTGATAAAAAGCGCTTTGGCTTATGGTGATTGCCTAACTGGAAGTCCGACACCTGGTTGAGAACGTTCACGAACGGCATCTCGTCGAAATTGAAATAAGGCAGCAGGTCGACCTCTACTCTCCGTATCCATGTTACCGGTTTGTTCAACTAACCGATTATTTGTCACAAGGCGGCGAAAATTTTGCTTGTGTAGTCCAACTCCAGATAAAGCTTCAACCACGTTTTGAAGCTTTAGTAGTGTGAATGTTGGCGCCAATAATTCGAAGACTAATGGCCTATATTTTATTTTTCCCCGGACACGTGCGAGCGCTGTTGCAAGCATACGCCGGTGATCAAGAGCAAAAGAACGCCCAACACTAACTTCGTTTTTTTTGAGCACCGCATCACGTTTGGCTTCCACTACCAGTCCGGCCTCATACAGAAGTTCATACCGGTCTAAAACTCTTTCAACATCCCAACGTGAGTCAGTTGTCGCAAATGCTATAGAGGCGCGCTCAGCTCGTTGTATTTGCTCTTCTGGTTCGGCCACAATCCATCTGTCGAGAGCGGGAAAAATAAATTGATCCAGTAGTGGTGGTCGGCCTTTTCGCCAATCTTCCCAAGGCAAAAAGTCGTAACAATTTACCCACTCAGCATCCTTTGTTCTAAAGGGTGAGTTTTCTCTTACCAATGCAAGGTAACCAATCGAGACTACCCTCGATCCATCAGCTCGCTCGCGGGGATCACGGTTACGATCACCGAAAGTATAAAGTTGTTCTACGTATCCCAGGCTCAGACCGGTTTGCTCTTCTACCCACTCGCGAAGGCCTAACTCCAGTGTTCTGTGTCTATTTGGTTCGAATGGACCGAACGGAAGTGCGGTAGGGCGATCCTCGGCGGGCGCATATTCGGATAATATACCTTTATGAACCGTTAATACCCTCGGTGCACCCTCGGTAACGGCCATAATCACAGCATTAAGTCCGATGTTTATGTCCAAAGCTGCCATACAACAATCACTCTTTGTTCGCCGATCTAATTTTTAAGCGAGGTATTTCAATTTTTGGACAACGGTTCATTATGACCTGTAGACCGGCAGCCGTGGCGCGTTTTGCTGCCTCTTGGTTTACGACCCCAATCTGCATCCATATCGCTTTTGCATTTGCGGCAATCGCCGCATCGATTATTTGTACCGTTTCACTAGGTTTGCGAAAGATATCGACCATATCAATCGGCGTGTTAATTTCAGAAAGAGATCCAAAAACGGGCTCTCCCAAAATTTCTTTGCCGGCTTTAAATGGATTTACCGGAATTACCTGATAACCCATTATTTTTAAATATTTCATCACGGAATAGCTCGGTCTATTTGGCTTGTCGCTAGCTCCGATCAACGCAATTACACGTGTTGTCTCAAGAATTTCTTTTATAACCGCATCCGAGGTATAAGCCGATGTTAACAAAGTCATCATGTCAAATATTTCGGTCTCGCCCAACCTTGTGTAGCTGCATTTACTGTCCGCGATAATCTAGAGAATACTTGTATCACGTCTGCATTATCATGGAATGGTACAAATATAGCTTGCTCGTCTTCAAGTTGGCGCATTTGATTTAAGTTACGATCCAAATTAAAACCCTCATAGTAACTTCCCAAATAATTAGTCCAATACGATGTTTGGCTCAATTAGCGCCAAAAGCTATCCCATTGTTCAGACAAGTCTATGCTTGAGGGCGCGATTAAGCTGCGCGACAATAAAAAAGTAAGTTGTCGATCCTCAATTTTTTGTGGCTTGAAAAGCACTGTACATAAATGATCTTAATGTGAAACTCAATTGCGCCAAATTGTCAGTCATGTAATTCTTTAGAAATTTCGCGATTAATGACTTGTATTATGATTGTCGGTCATGGAACGTTACTCACTTTTTCCTACAACGCATATCTGACAATCACGCTCATTTTTTAAAAAAAACATTACAATTAAGTAGAGGTATCTGAATACCGCCGTACATTCATATGATTTTATTGAATAAAGTTGATATAAGGTTTATTGACACCGGGTCTTTTTTTGTCATATGTACTGATTAAAATTTCTGGATTTAACCCGTCGGAGCTCAAATAATGAAAACATACTCGATGAAGCCTGCCGAGGTTGAAAAAAAATGGTTTCTGGTCGATGCTGATGGATTAGTTCTTGGCAGAATGGCATCTATTATAGCAAATATTTTGCGTGGAAAACACAAACCGAGTTATACGCCACACGTGGATTGCGGAGATAACGTAATTGTCATTAATGCCGAAAAAGTGGCCCTGACTGGCAAGAAAAAGAGCGATAAGGTGTATTTTCGTCACACAGGTTATCCAGGTGGTATTAAGTCAGAAACACCGGAAGAAATTTTTGCGGGTAAAAATCCCGGAAAAGTAGTGCAAAAAGCGGTACAGCGGATGGTCCCGAGCGGTTCCTTGGGTAGAACACAACTTTCAAATCTTAAAGTTTATGCTGGTGCAGAACATCCCCACGACGCGCAAAAGCCGCAGGAGCTCAATATTGCTTCTATGAATAATAAAAACAAACGGAGTTCTTAGGCATGGCCGATGATTTGGAAAAGCAGGAAACATCAGCCTTGGATACACCTGTTGTAGACGACAACACTGGTTCGATACCGGTCGAGACAGGGACAGAAGCTGGTACCAAAATTGGCGATCTCTCTGCTCTTGGTGATGCAATGAGAAATGAGGAACTAGTCGACCCTAGTGGGCCTGTAGCACCTCAGCTCGACAAGCAAGGGCGTGCTTATGCGACAGGTAAGCGGAAAAATGCTGTAGCACGGGTATGGATAAAGCCTGGTAGTGGGACGGTAAAGGTGAACGGTCGTGAAATCGAGCGTTATTTCGCTCGCCCAGTATTAAGAATGGTTATTGATCAGCCTTTCCAGGCGGCTGCTCGGCATAAACAGTATGACGTGACGTGCACAGTGACTGGCGGTGGTCTCTCGGGGCAAGCAGGCGCTGTGCGTCATGGGATTTCTAAGGCCCTCGTGAATTTCGAACCCACACTACGCCCAGCCTTGAAACAAGGCGGCTTTCTAACTCGCGACTCCCGGGTTGTGGAGCGGAAAAAATATGGGAAACGTAAGGCAAGGCGGTCTTTCCAGTTCTCGAAACGGTAAAAGCCATTACCTGGGAAGAAATCGAAAAAATGTGCCGCACAGTCTATCGTGTTGCCGAGACATGTGGTCGGTGCACATCTATCAAGTAGGCTATCTCTGAGTTATGAAAAAAGTCGTGCTTGATTTGGATAGATATCTGTCATGGCGATCGGCAGACCGTGACTTAGAACTAAAGGTTACTAGTGGTGATAATGTTGTTTTGACCGTCTCGCCAAATGGTCATGATGCGCAGTCCACTCATTTGGAAAATGGTGGTGCCGGTGCACTGGTGAAAGCAGGGGAATGGTATACCCTAGAGACCATCGGCATAGGATCTGAGGTATGTTTTAATAACGATGATTTCAGGGAAACAATTGCGGCAGCCGACTGGATGCCTGTTCCCCGAGCTTCAAAAAATTCATAGAGGCAAAGAGAAATCACATGGTATCTTCGGACAAAAGTTTAGTTTTACGTGGTCATGAATATTGGTATCGCCCCATGTGTCGTGCTTGCGCAACACCTTCTTGCCTTTCATTCCATTAAATATTACGTAAAAAGACCGAACATCGACTTGCTGGATAGGGTTTATAGAGCATGGCATACACAACAAAAGTCAATAAGGTCGGTTCAACGTCTCCCATCTCAGTTGGTATATTGGGTGCATCAGGTTATACGGGCGCCGAGCTGATACGTTTGTTACATAACCATTATGAAATGGAAATTAAGTTTGTTACTGCGGATCGGCATTCGGGTAAAACGATAGCGGCGGTATTCCCGCACCTTGCACATCTCTCATTGCCAGATCTGGTTTCTCTCGATGAGATGGATGCTGATAAAGCTGATGCGATTTTCTGCGCCTTACCCCATGGCACAACACAGAAGGTAATAAGTGCAATTTTCAAAAATCACCCAAAGAAAAAAATTGTCGACCTGTCAGCTGATTTTCGATTCAGAGACGTTGATGTTTACGCTAAATGGTACGGGCATCCCCATCAGGCGCCTGATCTTCAAAGTGAAGCAGTATACGGGCTAACTGAAATCTATCGTGCTTCCATTCGTAATACTCGGCTTTGTGCCAACCCAGGGTGCTATACAACTACTGCAGAGTTGCCGCTTATTCCGCTACTTGAAGAAGGTCTCATAGCCAAGGATGACATTATTATAGATGCAAAATCAGGCGTCAGCGGCGCAGGGCGCTCTCAGAAACAGGCTAATTTGCATGCGGAGGTGAGTGAGGGAACGCATGCCTATGGCATAGGTGCTCACCGTCACGCACCTGAGATTGATCAAGAACTCAGCAGAGCTGCTAATAGTCAAGTCTTAGTATCTTTCACGCCCCACCTCATGCCAATGAATAGAGGAATACTTTCTACCACCTATGTTCGGCTCACAGGTAAAACAACAGAGAAAGATCTTCGTGCATGTTTAAAAAACCGTTACGCTGAAGAACCGTTTGTGCACGTCCTTCAGGATGGTGCCCCTTCAACACGCGATGTTCGGGGTTCTAATCAATGTCACATGAGTGTCAGTAGTGACCGTTTGCCTGGTCGTGCAATAATAGTGTCAGCGACTGATAACCTAGTGAAGGGTGCAGCAGGGCAGGCTATACAAAACATGAATTTAATGTGCGGCTTGCCTGAAACAATGGGGCTCGACCAATTAACTTTATTTCCTTAAGAACGTGGCCTTCAGTCAACCCTCGTTAGCACATAAGAGCCGGGCGCATCCTCTATTACATCAAGAGCTCTTTCCCCGGGGATACGCGCCTTAATCTCGGCGCCGCTATATTTTTTTAACCATTCAGCCCACTCTGGCCACCAAGAGCCAGGGCACTCAGTAGCATCTTCAAGCCAAACCTCAGGAGTTACTGGATTTTTAGAGTTTGACCAATACGAATATTTAGTTGCACACGGGGGATTAATAACTCCCGCGATATGCCCAGAAGTTGCGAGGCAGAACCTCACCGGACCTTTGAAGATTTGCATAGCCGCATATGTAGATTTCCATGGTGCAATATGATCATCACGGGCAGATAGAATAAAGGAGGGAGTCCTAATTCGTGACAGATCAATCGGTGTACCGCAAAAATTGAGTGCATCCTTTTGAATCAATTTGTTTTCAAGATACATTTTGCGTAGATAAAAACTATGCATTGCTGCAGGCATACGAGTGCTGTCCGAGTTCCAAAAAAGCAGATCAAATGGGAATGGATCGCGTCCCATTAGGTAGTTGTTAATAACGAAAGACCATATTAAATCGTTAGCGCGAAGCATATTGAATGTAGCTGCCATCTCTGTTCCTTTTAGATAGCCCTGATTATTCATTTTTGCCTCAAGCTGAGTAAGCTGTTCCTCATCAATAAAGACGCCCAACTCTCCAGCTCGTTCAAAATCAACCATCGTCGTGAAAAATGTTGCAGATTTTATGGATGGTTTCAATTTTTCGCTTTTTCTCTCCAGAAGCGCCAATGTTGCGGCGAGTAACGTTCCTCCGAGGCAATAACCGATCACATTGATAGCTGCTTCCCCAGTGGCTGCTTGTATAGCTTCTAAGCAAGCTAACGGGCCCTCTATAATATAATCCTCGAAAGTTTTTTCAGACAATTTTTCGTCTGGGTTGACCCACGAAACCATAAAAATTGTGATTCCCTGGTCTATTGCCCATTTTACGAATGAATTCTTTTCTTGTAGGTCTAATATGTAATATTTGTTAATCCATGGAGGTATTATCAGGAGCGGGGTTTTGCTAACTGTAGGCGTTGTTGGATTATACTGGATGAGTTGCAACAGATCATTTTGATAGACTATTTTCCCGGGAGTGACCGCTATGTCCTTGCCGAGCTCAAATGCGTCTTCCTCAACCATTTTAATTCGCAGTTGATCTTCACTATTCTCTAAGTCTTCTAATAAATTATCTAGCCCTTGGACTAAGTTCTGACCGCCGCGCTCGATTGTTTCTTTTAGCACCTTAGGGTTGGTCATAACAAAATTTGTTGGAGCCATTGCATCAGCAAATTGACGTGTATAAAAATCCAATTTCTGCATTGTTTTATCATCTAGGCCTTCCGTATTTTTGACAGTGCTTTGCATCCAACGCGTAGTGAGCAAATACGACTGCTTTATGAAGTCAAAAATAGTATTTTCATGCCAATCCTTGTCACGGAAGCGAAAGTCACTCTGAGATGGTGAAATCACTGGGTCAGTATTTTTTCCAGCGATTTTGTCGGCGGTATTTTGCCAAAGGGCCATATAATCTTGCCAGAGTGCGAGCTGGTTTTGAGCCAATTTAGTTGGATCGCTCATAATTTGGCGGGTGAATTCTATGAAAGCATGGCTGACATTGAGTGGATCTGCAAACTGCTCTTTGTGACACTTGGCTTGCTGACGCCGCACGAACTCTGATACGATTTTTTGACTTTTGGAGGCTATATCTATCCAAACTCGTGAGTATTCGATCGGGTCTGGTGCCTTTCGTTCGTTGCGTGATTGATCACCCATGATTTTTTGCCTATACTTGGTCTACATTTTGCATGAAATGCAAATAATTAGCATTACGCTGATTTTTACTTATAAAAAAAAATTGTTTTCTTTCCAATATCGATTTTACACTATTGAATTCGTAAGGTCATGCACTGATATGTTATTTATGCGAAAAGACTAGGAAGGTTAAAGCGGGTGATCAAATTAATGAATAATAGTGCCTTCTGCCTCAATCAGCTACTTCGTCACCTTCGGATCTGTGTTGCTATTGCAATCGGTTCATTGCTGGGGGCCTGTAGTACCATGGATGCCGTCAGTGATAGCGTTGTAGATGCGGCTAAAATAGTTAATCCCTTGAACTGGATTGATGATGAAGATGAGAAGGCTTCAAGTAAAACCTCTCAAACAAATGGAATCAATCGAGCTGAAGGAAAAGGCTCGAAAAAGACAGAAACAGAGGATGCTAATCCAGACGAGGAGGTTGGGTCAAAACGTAAATCGAGGTCTGCAAAAACCCCTTCGAGTATGTTGTATGGTGATAATAGGCTGGACAAAAGATATCCAAAGCTTGGTAATATTCCGGACCGGCCCGCGAATGAGGCGGCTTTAGCGCGCCGCATTGAGCATAAAAAACTTGCAGATACCTTGGTTGCCGACAGTAAAAATGCTCAGTACACTGATAAGGTGCTCAGAGCTAGTTCGGCTATTACTCCACCTCCTCCAAGTGCGGCGCCAGTATCAGCGGTTGAGGCTCAGAGAGTGATGGCTCCGAAATTGAGCGGTGTTCCAAGTAGTGCAAAAAAGTCCAACCTCGCCCCGTCTCAAAAGGTATTGAGCAGCTCAGGCGGCACAAACACTCCAACAACCAAAACAGCTACTGTTCCGGCGCCGCAACTCCTAGCGTCACCTGCAGTAATGAAAAGTAGCACATCAAATGGCATGAAATCGGTACCCGTGTTTGCTGATAAAAAAAGGCCTCTTAACGCATCATTGGGTTCGGAAAAATCCCAAACCCCGGTGCCGGGGATAGTGCCGCCACCTCCGCCTCCGGTTGCTTATCAACGTGATGATAACAAACGGTTTGCCACTCCTGTAGGCATTCCGCGTACTGTCGCTGCCGTGCCAAAAGTGGCGCGGCGAAAATCTGATCCACCGCCATCCCCACCCGCTCTGAACAAACGCCCCGCTGCTGTTCAAGCTTACTCAAAGGGCACAGCTCAGGAAATTGGAGATGCAAGTTCGGGGGTGGATGAGACGAGATTGCCCTTGAGCCGGACGCCGCAAACTGTCCAGGTTGCAACAATCTATTTTGGTAATGGATCATCTCGGCTTCAAGCTAGAGATCGTGCAGTCGTGCATGATGTTGTAGAAATGTTCGAGGAAACCGGCGGCGCCATAAGGATAATAGGTCATTCGAGTGGAACAACGGCAAGTCACGACCCAGGGCGCGGCAAATTAGTTAATTTCAAAGTATCGCTCGATCGTGCTAATTCAGTAGCAGCTGAGCTAGTTAGAAATGGAGTTCCAGCGAGGTATATTGACGTGGTAGCTCATGGTGCAGATAGTCCGGTCTATGCTGAATATTCTTCAAATGGTGCAGCTGGAAATCGCCGCGCGGAGGTTTATTTAGAATATGTCAGTGGCTTGTAGCTCTGTGGGCTAATTGTAACTCGACGAAGCTAAATTTCATGTTTAAATAAATGGCTGGCTGTCCCTATTTTAACATTCTAGTTACTGGAATAACTGATGGACGATAATTTTTATCGGATAAAAAGGTTACCGCCTTACGTCTTTACTGCGGTTAATCAAATGAAGGCAGAGGCACGCGCGCGAGGCGAAGATATAATTGATTTTGGTATGGGAAATCCAGATAGTGCAACCCCGCAGCATATTGTCGATAAGTTAGTAGAAAGCGTTCAAGACCCTAAGACACATCGTTATTCTAACAGCCGCGGGATTCCGGGATTAAGAAAAGCAATGGCCGCTTATTATCAGCGCCGTTTTAATGTGGACCTTGATCCAGAAAGTGAAATTATCGCGACGTTAGGGTCGAAAGAGGGACTTGCGAACCTCGCTCAAGCCATTACGAGCCCCGGCGATATGATCTTGGCGCCAAATCCATCCTATCCGATACATGCTTTTGGGTTCATAATCGCCGGTGGCTCAGTGCGTCACCTGCCAGCTTACGTCTCAACTCCGGAGGCGCGCACTGAGTTTATGGATGCGCTGGAGAAAGCTGTTGCTCGTTCAATTCCAAAGCCTCTCGCTGTTGTCATAAATTTCCCGTCTAATCCAACAGCTGAGGTTGTATCTTTAGACTTTTTTGGAGAAATTGTTGATTTTTGCAAACGACATGAAATTTGGATACTTTCTGATTTGGCGTATTCAGAAGTGTATTTTGAACATGGGCCACCACCCTCGATACTTCAGATTAAAGGTGCGAGAGAAATTGCGGTAGAATTTTCTTCGTTGAGTAAAACCTATTCAATGCCTGGTTGGCGTTTAGGATTTGCTGCAGGCAACAAAAAACTCATCGCTGCATTAGCTCGGGTCAAGTCTTATGTAGATTATGGTGCATTTACACCGATCCAAGTTGCAGCAGCAGCTGCTCTAAATGGTCCACAAGACTGCGTTGAATCTATGCGAGAACTCTATTGTAAACGTCGTGACGTGCTTATTGATGGGCTTGCCAACGCAGGTTGGACTGTGCCAAGTCCTAAGGCTACGATGTTTGCTTGGGCCCCGTTACCTGCATCATTCGCGAATTTAGGTTCATTAGAATTTTCTAAGTTACTCCTTTCAGAGGCAAACGTTGCCGTTTCGCCCGGTGTTGGCTTTGGTGAGTATGGAGAGGGGTATTGCAGATTAGCCCTTGTAGAAAACACTCAGCGTATCCGACAAGCAATTCGCAACATAAAGGTGTTTCTTGCCAACAGTGATAAATATTTAGAAGCTGTTCAGAGTAAGGTTGTTGCAGAATGACTACACCGCTCAAGATTGCCATAGCTGGCCTCGGTACAGTCGGTATGGGAACCATTGAAATTTTGCGGGCAAATAGTCAAACTTTGAAACGAAGAGCACAGCGCCCGTTTGAAGTCGTTGCAGTTTCTGCACGGGATCGGGGCCGTGATAGAGGAGCTGATATTTCCAATTTCTGTTGGTACGATGATCCAGTTAAGATGGCCACTGAAGTTGATTGTGATGTTGTACTTGAGCTAATAGGCGGCGGTGGGGGTATAGCAAAGAGTGTTTGCGAAAACGCGATTGCCAAGGGCCGTCACATAGTGACCGCGAATAAGGCACTGTTAGCATTGCATGGGACTGAGCTGGCAAGAGCTTCCGAGAGCGCCGGTGTTGCATTTTGTTACGAGGCTGCCGTAGCTGGTGGCATCCCAGTTATAAAAACACTGCGCGAAAGCTTATCTGGCAACAGCGTAAGCCGTATTCAGGGCATTCTGAATGGAACTTGTAACTTCATCTTAAGCTCAATGCGCTCATCTGGGAGTGCTTTTGGGGAGGTTCTTGCGGAGGCCCAAAAACTTGGTTACGCTGAATCAGATCCAAGTTTGGATATAGATGGTGTTGACGCAGCCCATAAATTAGCGATTCTTTCAAGTATCGCCTTTGGTACTGAACTCGATTTTGAGGGAGTGCATGTTGAAGGGATTAGGTCAATAAGTGCTGAAGATATAGCCTTTGCCGATGAACTTGGATTTCGTATCAAGCTTCTAGGTATTGCAGAGAAAACACCGGAGGGAATTCGGCAACGTGTGCATCCTGCAATGGTGCCTATTTCTGCTCCGATCTCAGCAATTGAAGGCGTGCTTAACGGCGTTTCCATCGAGGGTGATTTCGTCGGGCCAGTTATGCTTGAAGGTGCTGGTGCCGGTGGTGGGCCAACAGCATCGGCTGTTGTAGCCGACTTAGTTGATATTGCTTGCGGTCGTATTTTACCCCTTTTGGGGGTTTCTTCAAGTTATCTTACTCGGCCATCTATAAACCCGATGGAGGATCACAAAGGTGCATATTTTATCCGTATGATGGTTTATGATAGACCAGGAGTATTAGCGGACATATCTGCTACATTGAGAGATCATGATATTTCAATTGAAGGTGTTATTCAGCGGACAAGGTCTGCCACCGAGGCTGTGCCTGTTGTAGTAACTGTTCATGAGACACTCGAGCGCTCAATGAATGCTGCGATGAAAAAAATTGCTGGGATAGAGGCGATACAGTCGCCAATACAGGCTATAAGGATTGAACGAAGCTAGAGAACATGCGTATAAAAGATGGTATTGTAGGGAGGGGGAAATGAGCGATATATCCGTAAATATGGAACGAAACCTTGCGTTAGAGGCAGTACGGGTTACCGAGGCAGCTGCACTTGCGGCTTCACGGTGGATGGGCAGAGGAGATGAAAAACAAGCCGACCAAGCTGCTGTTGATGCTATGCGCGAGGCTTTGAATGGTTTGTCCATAAAAGGAACTGTGGTTATCGGTGAAGGTGAGCGGGATGAAGCGCCAATGCTATATATTGGCGAAACTGTAGGTAACGGCGAGGGTCCTGAGCTTGATATTGCTTTAGATCCGCTTGAGGGCACTACAATTACGGCCAAGGGTGGTACTAATGCATTAGCTGTTGTTGCCATGGCTGAAAAGGGTGGTTTCCTTAATGCACCTGATGTTTATATGGATAAAGTTGCAGTTGGAGCCGGGTTGCCCGCCGGGATTGTAGATTTAGACAATTCACCGGCTGAGAATTTACAGATTGTCGCGGATGGTCTTGGAAAGGATATCAACGACGTTGTTGCGTGTATTTTAGACCGTCCCAGGCATGCTGATCTTATTAAGTCGGTTCGTGATGCTGGCGCTCGAATACTTTTGATTTCTGATGGTGATGTGTCCGGGGTGATGGCAACATCAGATCCTAATAGTGGCATAGATATTTACCTTGGCAGCGGCGGTGCTCCTGAAGGGGTGCTTGCATGCGCTGCTTTACGATGCATAGGCGGTCAGTTTCAGGGAAGACTTATGTTTCGCAATGATGATGAACGCTTGCGGGCAGCAAAATGGGGTATTGAAGACCTTGACCGAAAGTACGATTTAGAAGAGTTAGCAAGCGGGGATGTGATGTTTGCAGCTACGGGCGTTACTGATGGTACAATACTGCGTGGTGTTCGTTTGAAGGCGGGAAGCGCTCAAACTGAATCTATAATAATGCGATCTAAAACAGGCACTGTGCGTATCGTTTCAGCGCAGCACAATCTTCATCGCAAGCCTATGGGGTTTGCAATTAGCAAATGAGTGCCGGCCCAGCTTACTTGGGTGTTGATCAATCGATTGGCGGCAAAAGATGGGAAGCCGTCGACTCGGATGAACGCTCAGGTTTGGCCCTTTCCCAAAGACATGGGCTACCTGAAATCGTCGGCCGGCTGCTAGCGGCTAGGGGGGTGGGTGTGGATCAGGTGGATGATTTTTTGGATCCGCAAATTAGACGATTACTGCCTAACCCCAGTTCTTTGGTTGATATGGATCTTGCCGCTAAGCGGTTGGCAGACGCAATACAAAAAGGGCAAAAGGTTGCCGTGTTTGGTGACTATGATGTTGATGGTGCTACTTCTTCAGCAGTTCTTAAAAGATTTTGGAGAGCCGTCGGCCGAGACTTAGACGTTTACATTCCAGATCGACTTACAGAGGGCTATGGCCCGAATTTACCAGCACTACAAAGGATGAAGAAACAGGGCATAGAGTTGGTCATTACAGTCGATTGTGGCATTGTTGCGTTTGAAGCTCTTGCAGGTGCGCGCAAAGCTGGAATCGAAGTAGTTGTGGTAGACCATCACCAAGCTGAACCGCGGCTACCTGATGCAGTTGCTATAGTTAATCCAAACCGTCTTGATGATACATCTTCGGAAGGTCATCTTGCGGCCGTTGGTGTAACTTTTTTATTAGTGGTAGCCTTAAATAGGGTCCTTCGCCAACGCGGATGGTATAATTGCCGGGTTGAGCCGAACTTATTACAGTGGCTGGACTTAGTTGCTCTCGGCACTGTTTGTGACGTCGTGTCACTCACAGGCGTAAACAGGGCTTTAGTCAAACAGGGGCTTAAGGTGATGGGTGCCCGGAGAAATGCGGGTTTGAGAGCTCTTGCTGATATAGTGCATCTTACTGAGCAGCCAGCTGCCTATCATGCAGGATTCATGCTTGGCCCTAGGGTGAATGCTGGCGGAAGGGTTGGCGAATCATGGCTTGGAGCTGCTTTACTCTCCACAGATGATGAAGGCAAAGCTGTTGAATTAGCTAAACGGTTGGATGTTTATAATCAGGAGCGCCGTTCAATAGAGGCCGTTTGTCTTCAATCCGCAACCGATATTGTAGAAAATAATAATAACGGAAATTTTGCCTATGTTGGTTCTACGGAATGGCACCCAGGTGTAATTGGAATAGTCGCAGGCCGTCTTCGTGAGCGATTTAATCGTCCTGCTTGTGTTGTAGCGTATGATGGAGATCAGGGCAAAGGCTCAGGAAGGTCGGTGAAAGGCTTTGATCTGGGGGCAGCCATTGTGGCAGCACGGCAGGCCGGATTGTTAAGTTCAGGTGGTGGGCATGCAATGGCTGCTGGGTTTACAATCCAGCGCAATAATGAACAGTCATTCTGTAGTTTTATGACAGAGCGTATTGGAAAAACGCAAAGAGAACTTACCCCAGTTTATCGAATAGATGGCGCTATTCAGCCTATAGGTGCAAATAATGAATTTTTGACTGCCATTGAGCGTTTGGCGCCCTTTGGGGCTGGGAATCCTCAGCCGAGGTTTGTCTTTCCTAGAGTTCGAATCATCAAAGCTCAGCAAGTTGGAGCAGATCATGTGAGTTGCATTGTGACTGGAGAAAACGGTGGTCGATTAAAAGCAATATCTTTTCGTAGTCTTGGTCAACCTTTGGGTCAGGCATTACTCCAAAGTGGCGGCAGTCCGGTCCATCTTTGTGGCACCCTAAAATTAGATCATTGGCAAGGGCGTGAAACGCCTCAACTAACAATTGATGATGCTGCTACTATATTTTAGTCAAATCATGACGATACTATTGTTTAAGGTTAGTAGCTGTTCGTGTCATCTCTTCGGCTACAGTAAATGCCCGAACATTGGATGAATAGGCATGCTGGTTTTCAATTAATCGACTGAATTCAAGTTCCATACTTGTAGTTGACTCTTCTAGTGATCCAGGAATGAAACTACCCTGGTCAGTTGCGTCAGCCTCATACAGTTCCGCGTCGCCTGAATTTGTTGAAAGGGCATAATGGGTGTGGGTTCGTACGTCCATAAGGTTCGGGCTCGTCACTACTGTCACCGGTAATTTATAGAGGCTCTTACTCTCACCATTACTGAAGTTACCCGAAATGATGCCATCTTGGTTAAAACTTATGCTTTGAAGAGAGCCCTCTACATTGCCATTACGGGTTATTCGACGCACTGTGTTGTTACCCGCGTACTGGGTTAAGCCCGATATGTCCAATGTAATTGTGCTTGACCCGCCATCGGGATCGGTGAATGTGGGAGTTATATCTGTAGTAGTGTCAGAAGTTAGGTTCCCTGAGGCATCAAAGGTAAGTGCCGTCGTTGGCACTACACCTGTGGTGAGATCACTATTTGCTACTTCTATATCGAGATCCCATGTGTTGGTACCAGCCTTAGTAAATGTCAGCTTCATCGCATTTTCATTGCCTGCTTCGTCAAAAACTCCAATTTTACTCGCAAAAGTTGACCCGGTCGCGGCGTCGGCGGCAAGATTAGCATCATACAAGGCAGTGGTGGTGGCATCCGGTTCATA
Source organism: uncultured Rhodospirillaceae bacterium (assembly GCA_913043025.1). Taxonomy (GTDB): domain Bacteria; phylum Pseudomonadota; class Alphaproteobacteria; order UBA8366; family UBA8366; genus UBA8366. Next base: position 31,848 of record CAJWLM010000009.1, on the reverse strand, counting down.
GACGTTTGCTGTCTCGTCAATCTGCATTGCAACTAGTGACTCCACGCCTGAGCCGGTTGTAAATGAGGCACCGTCACTATCAGCAGGCCACCCAAAGACAAATTGACCTGATATGTCAGTTATGTAGGTTTCTTCAGTGCCGCTCGTATCGAGCATTGTTAAACCAAATTGCCCGCTACGAGTGAATTGAAATTCGTCTCCGCCTGATATGTCAGCATTTGTAACAAAGAAGCCTTTTCCTTGAATTGCGATATCAAGTGGCCCGTTTGAACTGCTGACTTGTCCGGCTTGATCTATAAACCGCTGTAATATAGGTTTCACGCCCCCAAATGAACCACGGGCGCCATCACTCTTGCCCGCAATTTGCTCAGCGAATCGTGTGCTACCAGCTTTATAACCTGGCGTCCGTGAATTGGCTATATTTTCGCCTATAACGTCATATGATTTCGCATTAGAGCGAATTGCCGAAATTGATGGGGAAAAATTGCCAAGCAAAGTCATTTGGGATGCCTTAATTTTAACACCACAAGAAATTCTTTCTAGCGTGGATTCATTTTTTCAAAGAGCTAAGCAGCAATTGTTGTGCCACTTTTATACGCTCACAATATACGATTATTAAATGTGTGCTACTCAAACCTTAGGCCATTTTAGGGCGGTCGGTAAAAAAAGCCGGCAAAATTTGCCCTGAGGGTATTTTTTGCCTACATAAACCAGTTTTAGGTAAATATCTCTAAATCCATACTTGACGTTAGAAGCTGCTTGAGACTAAGTAACTTTGTCCAGATGACCCCATCGTCTAGAGGCCTAGGACACCGGCCTTTCACGCCGGCAACGCGGGTTCAAATCCCGCTGGGGTCACCACTCTTTTTCCCAGAAATCCGGTACTTTAGGCGTTTTATTTGTACGCGCAAATCTAGTTATGCCCTTAAAAATACCCTCAAATAGTCCCTTAGGGGCAGGGGATATTTCCGGACGGGGAGCATCCCCAATGCGTTGCTCTGTACATCTGGTCCCATAGTCAAATCAATCGTGAGGAGGTTTTTATGAGTGAAGATTGCAAAAATTCTGCTGAAGTCAATGTAATCTACTGGTGCTTTCGCTCAGATTGCAGGCAATTACACGACAACGCAGTAACAACCAAGCGACAAAACATTGTCCGAGTTGTTGCCCAGCTTATACGATCACTATTCGGAGGACGAAGTTCATGAAGAAGCCAGTTAAGAAAACAGAAAAGATTATTGCCTCAATAATCTCAAAGTTATCCTGTGGCGCTACCCTTACAAATATCTGTCGGGGAGCTGATATGCCAACGTTACGGGCCGTGCAGCTATGGCGCGAGCATGTGGCAGAGTTGGAGGGAAGGATTCACGCAGCATGGGTGAGGGGACTGCAGACCTGCTTTGACATGAACTATGACGACCAACAGCGGTTACTTGATAATCCTACAAACTATGACCCCAAGCATATAAACGCGATGGCGACTATTACACGCGACCGCAGCCACCAGATCATGGCGGCTCAGACACGATTAGACAAACGCTACGCAGTGCAGAGTAAAACTGAAATTTCGGGCAGTGGCCCGTTTGTAGTCGGCTGGCAGGAAACGCCTACTGCCACCCCGACGGATGACTTCCCTTTGAGCGACGAGCCAAAGGGCGGTGAAGCTAGGCGATGATAGGAGGCCACTATGGCTAAGAAATACGAACGGGAATATGATGACGTAACAGTCAGTACAGTTTCAACTGATCTGACCAAGATAACTTTAACTGTACCCGACGGGTTCGATCACAACGACGTGTGGAAGGCATTGCGGAAGTTCGAACAGTCGGTGCTTCAAGAGGGGGCTAAGTCTTAGCCCTCATAAACTGATGGGGGTTACTAATGAAAATTGATCTATTCACCAAAGGCATATTGACTGTAATCGCGGTTGCATTGGTGTTCATTGCTATTGATACGCAGCCGGTAAAACAAGCTCAGGCCTTTGGTGGTGGGCTTGAAGTCATCAGTGGGAACGATTCAACTTTTTTCGTAAAAAAGGGAAACAATGTTAAGCAGTGCTTCTATGACGAAAGTAGTAGGCGGAACACCGGTTGTTGGCCGTGGGTGTCTATCGAGGGGAGCCGATTTAAATTTGGTAGATGATCCCGTGGGAGGGGGCGAGATGAAACTTTGGGGAGAATATGGGGAAAACGACTTGGGTTTTATGGAATGGTTAATGATTATTTACATTCTAGGTGTCCCGATTGGGCTAGCGGCCTACTGGGCCTACCCTAGTTACGATGGTTTTTTTACCCAATCTTTCATTGGTTTAATTTTTCACATTATCGCTTGCGGAGTTGGTATTGGTGCCGCTGGGCTGTTTGTTGAGATCGGAAAAAAATATCTTGCATCGCCTGTGATGTGGATAGTTGCTGGGAGTCCTCTATTGTTTTTATACCAAGTCATTGTAGAGGAATCTTCTATGTTTCCAGTCGGATGGCAACCTGCTGGTTACATGGGTATCTCTGGGTGCTTTTTTTGTTGGTTTTTGTTGATCCTCAGACTTTTCTTTGGCCCCAAAGATTAATAAGTGACGTGACTGAATTAAGGGTACTTAACATTCTATGATGGCAGTTGTGAAACGAATACACCGGAGGAACCCATATGCAGCTGAGAAACTCTATCTTGGTACTTTTAGGCTTGATATTTTCAGTTACCCTCCCTCTACCGGCATCGGCTGATGTTGATCGGGACTACTGGAAAGCGTACCCCAAACTTACGGAAGCGTTTAATCAGCTTTATGCGAAGTTACCAAGAGCAATCCACAATCGAATTCTGTACCAGCATCATATGTGGAGGCAGGCAAACTGTAAAAAAACCTGTGAAAAAGACGCCTTGGAAGCACGTATAGCTTTTTACAAACGGCAGCCCATAAGCCATGGGAATTTTTTAAGCGTTTTCTATGAGCAAGAGCAGATTGTTCCATATTCAAAAGCAGAGATTGAAGATTGGTTGCGAGGCACCGGCGGGACATATTCAGCTTGGGGGTTTTATGGGCGATCGTACCTTTTATGGGAGATGCCGTATCGCAAAACTAATCACATGAACAGTATTCCCTTGGCCAGGCTGAGTAAAATTATAGAGGAGCTAAAGAGCGAATTTGATGTGGTTGATCCCAAGGCTAATAAAGAAATGTCACTGACTATAGAAATAGCTCTCGATAATCTCGCTACGCTAAAAATTGATGAAGCAATAACGTTACACGGCGCGGCGCACGGCATTTATCAAACGACATATCGCCATTACCGATTGGACGAAAACAGAAAAGCAACTGGTTCGGATTTTTTCGTTGAAAAAGGTTCCAGCAAATATGCTGAATTTGAAAAATTGATACAGAACAAAGCCAGCAAAAAGTTTGCTCCTGAATGGATAAAGAGGGCGGGTAATAAGATATCCCAGGTGATGCAGAAACCAGATAGATGGCGATTTAAAAAGGAGGGCACAACTCTGATGTTTCAAGTTTACGAAGTGGCCTCTTTTGCGGAAGGAATTCAGGAATTACCGTTGAAGTGGTCAGAGATAGATCCGTATCTGTCACCCTTTGGTAAGGGTATCTACAAAGCATTGAGGAAGTAGTATTTGTGAATAGTCTGGAAGTGCAAACACCGGATCAACTCAACCGTACTTTCGTAATAAACAATCCAATTATTTTTTGTCCAGTTTTTTGCGGCAGTGTCTCTCAACACCCTTTATAGTTTTTACGGACACATTCACGGGCAAGTTTCTGTGCGGTTTCAAGTTGAGATGGGGTCATTTGTTTAGCAGCGAGGTCTCGCATTTTGGCACCTTCCTCACTACCATTAGAGGCACCAAGGTTTCCCCACATATGGGCATAGACCCAATCCTGTATGACCCCTTTTCCCAATCCGTACATCGCACCCATATTGGTCTGGGCAGTGGCATTCCCCTGTTCGGCAGCAAGTTTCCACCACTTCAACGCAGTCTTAGGTTTTTTTGGAACACCTTTTCCTGTGTCGTACATATAACCCAGTTTGGACTGGGCATCGGCATTCCCCTGTTCAGCAGCAAGTTTGTACCACTTCACCGCAGTCTTATAGTCCTGTGGAACACCTTTCCCCTCTTCGTACATCAAACCCAGAATGAATTGGGACCTTGCGTGTCCCTGTTCGGCAGCAAGTCTGTACCACTTCACCGCAGTCTTATAGTTCTTTGAAACACCTTCTCCTTTGGCGTACATCATACCCAGAAAGGACTGGGCACCGGCATCCCCCTGTTCGGCAAGTGGGGTCCATTCACGCAGAGCAGTTGCGTAATCACCACTCTTGTATGCGACAGCACCCTTTCGTAAATCAGCACTCGCACTCATCCCCACACTTCCAAGAAGGATGGCGAGGGTCAGGCAGATGGTGGCGGTCAGTTTTTTCATAGGAATGAGTTTAGTGGATTTTAGATTTTTGAGTAAGAGAGAAGGATGAGAGGACTTAAGGATTCCCAACTCAACACCCTTTGTATTTCTTACGGACACATTCACGGGCAAGTTTCTGTGCTTTGGAGATGTCGGCGGGGGTCATTTGTTTAACAACTAAATCTCGTATCCTACCACCATCCTTATTCCCATTAAAGGCGCCAAGATTATCCCACATATGGGCATAGACATAGTCCTTTAGCACTCCCTTACCCAAGGCATACATCACAGCCAGATTTGACTGGGCAAGGGCAATCCCCTGTTCCGCAGCAAGTCTGTACCATTTCACCGCAGTCTTATAATCCTGTGGAACACCTTGTCCGTCTCGGTACATATCACCCAGTTTGGACTGGGCAAAGGCATACCCCTGTTTCGCAGCAAGTCTATACCACTTCACCGCAGTCTTATAGTTCTCCGTAACACCTTGTCCTTCGTGATACAATAAACCCAGAAGGGCCTGGGCATCAGCATACCCCTGTTTCGCAAGAGGTTTCCATATACGCAAAGCAGTTGCGTAGTCACCACTCTGGTATGCGGTTAGACCATCATCACTCACACCTATCCTCACACTTCCAAGAAGCATGGCAATCGCTAGACAGAGTGTTGCGGTCAGGTTTTTCATTTTGCCGCTCCGATTTTCTCGTAAAACTTAAGTGCTTCATCTTCTGAACGTCCATACCAACCCTTGAGTGGTACAATATATTCTTTATTACCGTCGGTCTGGAAGAGACCATATATATAGGTGTTCCAATAAAACCCCCGACTGCCTCCTTCCCACCAGCCTATAAGAAAAATTGAGGATCTTATGCAATTAGCGTTCAAATTAGGTGCGAGCTTATTACAAATTTTGAGGGGTATATCTTTTCCTTTTCGGTACTTTATTTGATGCCCGCCTTCATTGAGCCGAAAAATAACAAACCCGTTCTTATAGTGTAATTGTTGCTTCCGGTCGGGGCATGTTTTTAAATCTCTTATCGCATGGAGTTTGTACTTTCCACCTGTCCATGGTTCAGGAACGCCATCAAAGTTTTTGATTTCCCTGCCAAAATATTTTCCAGGATCGTCAGAAAAATCTTCTGTGTATTTGAACCCGTGATGTTCTGCAATTGCCTCAAAGTTATCATTAGACGGCAATTCGTAAGGAAAACACTCTGGAGAAATAATATTACCTTTACTTCTCCATTCTCCCAAATCACTGCTCCCACTCGCGGCTGCACCTTTGAGAAGCACGGCAATCGTTAGGCAGAGTGTTGTGGTCAGGCTTTTCATAAAAATTACTCAAGGTTTTGGAATACGACTTTTCTGGATTTCATCTGCTGAATTTTGGCCATCGTCATCCAGCATGAAAGGTAGTAAGTCCCTTCGGAAATTACTTTACCTAGCGTAGATTTCGACATTGAGAGTCTGTTTGGTCGGGGTAGGGATATTCCTAAACTATCGACAACATTTCGAAGAACGCTTGTTTTTACGCCAAAATTTGTATTTTCGGGTATGGTGCCATAAGCCTTTAAAACTTTTTTGACGTCTAATTTTGCGACGGCAACTCCTACAACATTCCCTTTATCATTCAGTATGGGGCCACCACTATTTCCTGGCTGTAGCGCCGCATCGATTTGAATATTAGAGGAATTATTCCCCATGCCTGTAAGTGAACTTACGATACCTTTTGTGACTTTAACTGATGTGCTTATTTTCTTTCCAAATGGATACCCTGCAACAAATATCTCCTGCAGTAACTGCGGTCTATTATTGCTTAAAGGGAAAACCGAAAGAGGTTTAAAGTTTCCTTTAAGCAAAGCCAAATCGTTTTGAGGGTCGAAGGTTAAAACCTTGGCTGCAATCATTTTCCCATTATGATGTATCATCACTCTTCGACAGCCCTCAATTACATGATAATTCGTGACTACATGCCCCTTGCCTGATACAGCAAATCCAGTACCAGATGATGCAGAAACGATATCTTTATCTGCTTTCTTTTTTTGTTTTGCAGATGGTTTAGTTGCTGTTTTACCACCACCTTTCTTTGCGAATTTCGGGTCTTCGCAATTCTTATATTTTTTTCTTACACAATTATCCGAGAGTTTCTGGGCTTGTTCTATTTGCTTAGGTGACAGCTTTTTGAGTACTTGCTCCCGAAAATCCACTAATCCTTTTTTCCCTGTAGTACCCGCAGCAATATTGATCCACATGTATGCGTATATGAGGTTTTGTGGCATGCCATGCCCTGCAGCGTACATCGCTCCTAAATGAGCCTGGGCTAATCCGTACCCTTGTGCGGCTGCAAGCTTATACCACTTGATTGCCTTTTTATAATTCTGCGGAACACCTTTCCCCATTCGGTACAAACGGGCAGCTTGAAATTGAGCATTATCAAGACCTTTTGCGGCAGCACGTTTGAACCACTTCATTGCGGTTTTATGGTTCTGGGCAACACCGTTACCGTCTGCATACATCAAACCCAGGTGGTATTCCGAAGGTGCGTATCCATCTTTGGCGGCTAGCTTGTGCCATTTAAGCGCAGTTATGTAATCCTTTGGAACTACCTTCCCCTGTGTATACATTACCCCCATCAGCATTTGAGAAAGGTTGAGGCCTTGTTCAGCAGCAAGCCGGAACCATTTTAATGCTTGTTTTTCCCCTGTTTCATTGAGGATCAGCTGCCCGAGGCTTTGTTGCGCGTATTTATTTCCTTGTTCAGCAGATAGCTTAAGCCATTTCATCGCAATTTTTTGGTTCTTTGGAACTCCTTTTCCCTTTTTGTAATATTCACCTAGGAATAATTGAGCGACGGGATCTCCCTGTTTAGCAGCAAGCGTGTACCATTTTGCAGAAACCTTTAAATCTTTTGGAACACCCTTTCCTGAGTAGTAAAATAAACCCAATTTTCTCTGGGCCTTGTCATGCCCTTGTTCGGCAGCAGATTTGTACCATTTTGCTGCAGTCTTATTGTTTTGCGGAACTCCTTTCCCTTGTTCGTACATTATGCCGAGACCATATGCGCTTTTGGCGTTATTGTTGGTGCCTAAAATAATCCATTTGCTTAGAGCGGCCGCGTAATCACCATTTTCAAAAGCGGTCTTTCCCTCAAGGTATAGAGTATTAATTTTCTCCTTAGCCTGAGAATAATTCTGGTCGGCTGCACGTTTGAACCACTTCATCGCAGTTTTCAGGTTTTGGGGAACACCTTGTCCGCCTTCGTACATCTGCGCCAATGCGTACTCGGCTACATCAAGCCCCTGTTCAGCAGCAAGTGTGTACAACTTAACCGCAGTTTTCAGGTTTTGGGGAACACCGTCTCCCTGTTCGTACATATAACCCATTGAGAACTGGCCATTCTTAGACCCCTTTTTTGCAGCAAGTCTGAACCACTTCACTGCAGTCTTGTCGTTCTTCGGAACACCCTTTCCAAGGCGGTACATTGTACCCAATAAAACCTGAGCATCAGCATCCCCCTGTTTAGCGGCAAGTCTGAACCACTTCACTGCGGTCTTGTTGTTCTTCGGAACACCTTCTCCGTTTTCGTACATCAAACCCAGAGTGACCTGAGCATCAGGATGTCCCTGTTTAGCAGCAAGTCTGAACCACTTCAGAGCTGTCGCAATGTTCTTTGGAACGCCTTCTCCGTATTCGTACATCTCACCGAGCCTGTTCTGGGCAATGTCATCCCCCTGTTCTGCAGCAAGTCTGTACCACTTCAGAGCTGTCGCAATGTTCTTCGGAACACCTTTTCCGTATTCGTACATCCCACCCAATGAATATTGGGCCCTTAGATTTCCTTGTGCGGCTAGGGACTCCCATATACTTAGAGCAGTGCTAAAGTCTTCATTATCGTATGCGTTTTGGCCTTTATTCCAATCGCTGTCGCTGGCACCAACCCCGTTGCCTTGGAAGAGGATACAAGTAGCCAGTAGGATTACCGCAAAAAAGTTTTTCATATTGCTGTTTTCATTTCTTTCTAAATATCTGCCACCAGATTCTTTCGTTGTGTCTGGTACGTGTGATATTATCAGATGCCGGTCGATTCTTGTAGGGGAGGGCAAATATGAGTGAGTTAGAAGGTGAGGAGAAGTACAAAGCTTCAATCAATCAAGTTCTATTTGCTAAAAGTAGGGATAGCAGTGGCAATGTTATTTCTGAAATAAAATTAAGATAAGCCAAGAGGGCTCTAGCTATGGATCTATTTCTAGAAATACTGAAAAGCTTTTTGTTTCTGTAATCTAAGCGTCTGGGGCTAGGGCGTAAATGTGCCCTCAAAAGTGCCCTCAAAATACCGCAAACTAGATGGTACTAACTTGTTATGGTTGTGGTTTGAGGATAAAAAAAGACCGGATTTCTAGTAAGAAGTTCGTATAATTGCGTCTCGGTGGTATCAGCTTGAACTCATAAGCATCGGTTCAAATCCCGCTGGGGTCACCATTTTTTTCGCTTTCCTGCAGCTAAAGAACAGCGAAAAGCCTGCTGGCTGACGATGCAAGATTAGTGAGGCATGAAATAAGCACCGTTTAAATGGATGCTTTGACCACTTACGTATGTCGCATATGGGCCAACTAAAAAGCGAATACAGTTTGCCATATCTTGCGGCACACCGCGTCGCCTAAGCGGAATACTATCGGATAGGTCGGGCGTGTCCAATTCACCGGAACTACCAATTCTATCAGTGTCAAAAGAACCCACGACGGCGATATTACAAGTAATGTTATATTTTCCTAGGTCACGCGCCATACCGCGTAGCATTCCGGCTTGCGCGTCTTTAGATGCTGGATTCTTGCCATAGGCAGCTGTGTAAGCCTGCACACCATGTATCCCAACTATTGCGCCGCCGCCGCGATCAATCATTGAGGGAACACATGCGGTCGAGAGACGAAAACTACCATCCACTGCAACTGCCATGGCACGTCGCCAGTCATTAAAACTTCGTTCCAAAAACGGAGTATCAATGCGGATCGCCGCATTGAGAATCAAGATGTCCACCCCGCCAAAAGATTTTGTAGTCTGATATATTAAATTATCAACATCTGCCTGTTCGGTAATGTCGGCCATGACTGGTATAGCCCTCCCGCCAGAGTTAACTATATCCTGGGCTACCTCCTTGCATGCTTTTTGATCGTCTACTGCGTTGATTGTTACTGCTGCTCCGGCACGAGCGAGTTCTTCTGCTACTGCTCTGCCGATATTGCGAGCACTGCCGGTCACAATCGCCACTTTCCCATCAAGTTCTTTATTCCGATCCATTTTGTCTCATAACTAAATGTTAGTGCACGGTAACGTACTTTTTAGTGCCGAAAATAGAACTAAAATGGTAAATTAGAAACATTCGTAGCTAATTTCTTTACTAACCCTGATCATAGTTTTAACAGTTGCTATTGCAGGGACATGGTCACGTCAATGCGATTTTTACAGAGTAGTTCCTGTATTTTATTTTTTGAGCAGCACTCGAGTGACAACACCATAGTGGTCCGATGCATCCCAATACTTTTTATTCATTAAATAAGTATCTATGACTTGGTAAAATTTTGGATCAATCCAAATTCCATCAATTCGTCCACCATGATCGGGATGGTGAGAGCCGTTTAATGTTCCGACCCGTTTTAAAAATCTACTGCCGGGCGTGTTAACTTGGTCGGCGCTATCAACAAGCTTAAGCGGCATCTTCCGCATTATTGGATCGTCCGGCCAAAGGTTGAAATCACCCATAACCGATACTGCGCCCGTGAATTGATTAGCAGTGTCGGCTGTACGCTCAATTGAGACCCCGTCACCAAGATCCTTATCTTTGTGGATGCTTATAAAGACGTGTGATTGACCGTTGATCTCCAAAGTGACTACTGCGTTGGACCTAGTGTTGCCACTGCCGGTGCTAAGAACATCACGAAACGCAGAAGTAATCGGAAATTTCGACAATATCCCGACGCCCCACCAGTCACCTGGACCAACGACGCCGTGACGAGCATAGGCGTAATTCATGTCAAGAAGTTTACCTAATTCTTTTTCTTGGCCTTCGAGTAACTCCTGGATTGCGACCACATCTGCACCAGTAGAACGAATAGCCTCTGCTATAAGCGGCAGATATTTTTTCCATGTTTGGGTGTCGTAGGGGCTTGTTCCTGGTGAAGCGATGCCGATACCCGTCCTTATGTTGTAGGTTAATAAAGTTAATTCATTAACTCTATCCCGTGTTGCGCCGTGAGCGGGCATTGGTGTTGGCGCTATATTGTAATATGTCTGGCAAGACAACAGAGGTAACGTCAATATAACCAAGACTATTATCTTAAATTGTAGCAATGGTGCTTGTTGCCAAACTTTCACCCATGCCAGGCTTTGCATGTGCAAATTAAGATGCAACTGTGTTTTGCCAAAAAAGGTGATTGAGGACTTCCTTGGTATATTTAGTTTCGGTGTTGTAATACGTTTAAAATATTTTACAAAAACCAAGCCACGGTACAAGAAATCATTTTTGTTGATCCCCCAAGGTAGTTCTTTCTAATTTTTGTAAATGCCTTGAATGTCAATTATTTTAGCGCGCGGGAAACGAAATAAAAATTCCATTGTTAAAAAATCCGCTATCGAACAATCTGCGATGCGCCAGTTTTATGCGACTGAAGCATATCGCCGAATTCAAGCCAGAGAGCATGACCGAGCGAGGTGGGCATAACTGTCAATATCGGAGAGAAATCCTCTCCGGCGTAGAGATATGCACGTGTGTCCGCCCAATTTACTCGATTATAAAGTTTGCAAATTTTGTCGAGGCATTTTTTCCGCTCTGTACTATTTGATGACTCTTTTACTTCATCAAACCAATTCAACATTTGAGCTAAGTCAGTTGCTAATCGAACCAATGTGTTCACTGGTTCACCACGCCCGACTTTAAACTCACTCGCCAAACCGTTGGCGTTTGCAAACTTTAGGATTGCAGCAAGCCAGTCTTGCTTTTCTATCGTAAGAGCCAATTCACGACACGGGTCGTTATCTTTGGGAGCAAAAGGGCTTACGGTCACTTGTTTTTGACCCTTTGGTAATAGCCATAAGGCTCGGTCGAGGTCAGAGAATTCACTTATAGACATTCGAAAATTGTCTGTTATTGGGTTCCCATCTCCATCGGCAATAAAATATCCGGACACTGATCGTTGCCAACTAAAAAAAACCTGCATCGTAAATCCTATTTATAGCTCTTGTTGATATGGTGTCCGCATAAATTCATCACAGGAACGTTGCATGCCGTCAGCTATTTGACTGTGGACTTTTATGTGAAATAAAAAAAATGACCAAAGCATACATATGGGATGATGCCCCCAATATTATTAGAAAATCCAAAGGCTCATCTGGCTGCGACAATGGATTGATCTGATCATAAAAAAGAAGAAAAAATAGGAACGGCCCTGCTAACTGTAAAGGCACAACTAAAAACCACATCATAATGTTTTGACGCCACTTATTTTTGAAATAAGAAAGCGGAAAGGTCACTATAGCAAATGCAAAGATACAGCATAGGAGATGTATGGAAATATTTGTGAAAAGACTCGCATAAAACCCGGAGTACAATGGATAGCTCCAAAATGCAGTAAGTGCTAGTGGAACTGCGAACGGGTAACCTATGGTAAAATATGATGCCATTTTGGCTGCTGATACGTTTCCAAACAACCAGTTACTTTTTTGATTTTTCATAAAACCACTTAATAATTCAACGCCATTCAATCTATGGAGCAATGGGGGAAAATGTTACAGAGAAAACTTCTAATTTTCAGTATTTTCATGTTCGTATGTTCAACGGTGCGGGCTGATGACTTTGACATAGGGAGTAAAATATCTCGAATAGAGTTGTTATCTACGGTGTCAGGCAAACTTGCTACTTTCAGCAATGGTTGGACGCGAACTTTTTTTCTGACGGTACGCTTCACGCCCGATGCAGCATTGATTGGCTAGAGAGCGATGGTACATGGAAGATTACAGCTGATGGCAAATTATGTAACAAATATGTAAGTTACAAGCTTCCATTTGTTTGTGGCGGCCATGATGGTTTTTTCTGTTGGAGGATGTACAAGGTTCCCGGTATTCCAACTCAACTTCAGTATAGAGGGAAGAGGACGGGCACCACCCATATCGTATTTTTCTGACATTGAATGAGAAGACATGTGGTTTCAGGCTGCTAAGCTTCCCGTGCATTAACCTATATTGCCATAACCCCGTGGGAGAGGAATACCCAATTCTGGATTCTGAACAAAAACTGTGCAGAGGAATCGATACGACTCCAAGACATAGGTGTCTGGTTGTTAAGAAAAAACTAAGATTAAATCAGACTAACCATATCAACAAATTTATTATATCATCGAAAGCTTAAAAATTTAGCCGTGAATTTGGTCTTTGCCATAATAGAGCATCACTACATGTTCAGCTTCGGCAAAAAATAACCAACGCTCGATCGTAACGCCAACTTGACCCAACACTGCAGCTGTGACTGCCAAAACAGTAACGTAGTAGCCATCTGCAAAATATATAAATACATAACAAGCGATCGGAACGCCAAAAGCAGAAAACATGCAGATAACCCGCAACTTATTCGCGTGCTTACGAGCTACTTTATAGCCCATTTCTTCTAACAGATAATTTCGACCAGTGTGAGGCGGTTCAAGTAGTCGAGTTTTACCCTTAGACCCAAGGCCAGTTGCGCTTTCCGCTGTCGATACAACTGGAGCGTTTTCTATGTATCGCCAATAACAATACTTACATGCGTATGCGACTATGATCAAAACTAACAAAATAGTCGTCAGCGCAGTCGGAACAGGAAAAAAGAACGCCCAGATGGCAACGAACCACAGAGCACCGGTCATCAGGGATAAGCTCAAATAGACGGCGGATACCCATTGATTATTCCACCGTGGTATGGACTTTAGGGACGCATATATCATTGCAGTACAAAATACAGTCGCAATGGCGCCAACTGCGAGGGTAAAAGAAATAGCCCGCCATGCATAAAGTTCCTGATCAAAAAGGATCCAACCAGCACCAAAGTAAAAAGCAGGTCCGTACACTAAAATTGCCAATACGCCCTCGCGAGAGAGCCAAGAAGAACGCCATTGCGTGACTGCTCTCCACGCTCGTTCTGGATGACCGAGGTGAAAGGTGGAGGATAGTAAGCCAATTGATACAGTGCCGAGAGCGAGCGCTATAGTTAGCACGCCAAACAAAGTGTTGGGTGGAAGCAATCCGCATGCTGCTGCTATTCCCAACACAAACAAGAGCCCGTAACCCAGACCCGATGCAGTTGTGAATAATATTATAGACGCTGCAGGATGCATTTATTCTGACAACAAGTCATCAATCCACCCAAGAAAACCTCCTTCTGGCTTAGCTTCTTCGAGGCGCCGGGGGGAAGAGCCGACGGCGGCTTGCTCATCCCGCCTTGGTCTTGGTGGCAAATATTTGTTTGTCGGAGAGCACTTCATTTCCGGCATTAGATCGTATCCGCCGCGTTCCTTCACTAATTTAGAAACATTTGAGTTTGGGTCGGCGAAATCACCAAAATGTCGGGCACTTGCAGGGCAGGTTGATACGCATGCTGGTAAACGTGTCTCACTATCTAAATTTTCGTTATAGATACGGTCAACACAAAGTGTGCACTTCTTCATTACACCAGCATCGTCATCAAATTCTCGCGCCCCGTAAGGGCAAGCCCATGAGCATAACTTACATCCGATACATTTAGACTCATCAACAAGCACAATCCCATCTTCTGAGCGCTTGTACGACGCCCCTGTAGGGCATACTGTTACACACGGTGCATCTTCACAGTGAAGGCACGATTTAGGGAAGTGTACGGTTCTTTGCCCTGCTTCTGACGTTTCTTCAAACGTGTGGATGCGATTAAACCAAACGCCTAGTGGGTCGTGACCGTACGGATCTTTGTCAGTCATAGGGGCATGATAGCCGCTCGAGTTCCACTCTTTACAATTCACCGCACATGCATGACATCCCACACAGATATCCAAATCAATGACGAGACCCAATCTAGTCTTGGACTGTTCTTCGGGTAAAGAAGTCATCAGTCGTTCCCTTGCCCAGCGCGGAAACTCTCCCCAAACCGTGAAATATCTACCCGCTCGCTAACCTTTGTCTTTGGGGCTAAAGGAGGAAATTGCGGAAACGTCTCTTTCGGCCCAGTTTGATCGGCCCTTTCGACACGAACACGAAGGTCGTACCATGCAGCCTGCCCTGTAACCGGATCCGAGTTAGTAAATCGATAGCCGCATGGCTGCTCAGGCAATAATTCGTCAATCAAGTGGTTCATTAAAAAACTAGACTTTGCTTCTCTCCCACCTTCTTTTAAATTCCATGCGCCTGATCTCTTGCCAATGGCATTCCAGGTCCAAACAGTATTGGGGTTCACACCATCCATCAAACGGACCTGCACTTTGATGCGCCCGTTCCGGCTGCTAACCCAAGCCCACTCATCATCTGACAGGCCCAAAGATCCTGCCCTTTCACGAGAGATGTAAAGACGATTTTCGCCATGGATTTGCCTCAACCAGGCATTTTGTGATCCCCAGGAGTGGTACATAGCCATTGGCCGTTGGGTAATGGCATGCATTGGATATTCATCAACACCCTCGATAATGTCCTCGAATGGCGGGTACCAGATGGGAAGCGGATCAAAATAATTTTTAATTCGATCTCGATTTTTTTCAGGCACCTTGATAGATCCGTGTCCATCGGCAGCTAAACGAAAAGTCTGCAGTTCTTCTGCATAAACCTGTAAAATTATCGGTTTACTGCTAGCAACAAAACCCATGTTTTTTGCAAAGTTGAGGTAATTAGCATTAACATTTTTGAAGTAACGTTGATCTGGGTCTAGCTCATGGCGCCAAAAACATTGATTGTCGATATACTTATTCAATTGATCCAGGTTTGGTTCTCCACAGCCGATCTTTGATCCATCTGCCCCGCGCCAACCTGCAAGTGGACCGATCCCTGGTTTCCGTTCATGCAAAACCATATATTCTTTATACCCATTGGGGTATTTAGCAGTACCATCCTCGTTTACAAGACCCTCCAACCCAAGTCGAGCCCCAAGGTCGATAAGAACATCCTGAAAGGGTCGAACATTTCTATCTGGTTGCACAACCGGGTGACGAATGGAGTCCGCTGCTCCATCTGCATCACAAATAGGTCTGTCCAGTAGTGAGATACAATCGTATCGTTCGAGGTATGTTGTGTCAGGCAAAATTAAATCTGCGTAGGGAACCATTTCAGAATAAAACGCATCCGAATAAATGATGTGAGGAATTTTGTATTCACCTTCGTCGTCTTTGTCGGTGAACATGTTGATAGTGTCAGTTGTATTCATGGCTGAATTCCATGCCATGTTGGCCATGTAGTAGAACAGGGTGTCTATTTTGAATGGGTCTCCTTGCCAGGCATTGGTCGTTACCATATGCATGAGACCGTGGGCCGACATCGGGGCATCCCAGCTAAATGCCTTGTCAATGCGTTGTGGATTACCTTCGGCGTCGACTAAGAGGTCCTCCGGAGAACGAACAAAACCTAAATGCGGACCGGGCAGAGGTGTGTTTGGGCGCACGTCCTCACGTTTCCCTGTGGGCTTGGGTAACGAATCTAAGCCCTTTGGGTAAGGCGCTTTATATCGCATGCCGCCCGGAACATCTATACTGCCAAGCAAAATTTGTAAGACATGGATAGCTCGGCATGTATGGAACCCATTGGAATGTGCCGATATACCACGCATGGCATGCATGCTAACCGGACGACCTATCATTTTAGAATGATGTCGTCCAACCCAATCAACCCATGGTACATCGATCTCAATTTCTTGTTCAAAGGCAACCTCGGCAATTTCGACGGCAAGTCGTTTTATTGTGACAGCGGGAACGCCGGTTCTTTCGGCAACCGCATCCGGAGAGTACTGTGCGTCGAGATATCGTTCGGCAAGTAACACAAAAGCGGGTTTTGTGGTACGGTTGTCGGGAGTCATGTAGTTTCCCTTTAAAGCAGGTTTAGAACCATTTAAAAGGGGATTGGTAAGTTCGCCGGTTTCTCGATCCCAACATTGTGGGTTTCCATCAGGATCACGGACAAACAGACCGTGATCGACCGTACCAGGCTCATCGTAGACTAACCATGAAGCATTGGTATACCGTGATAAGTAATTAGCATCTACTTTCCCAGCACGAAGTAGTTCGTGAATTAACGCAAAGACAAATAGCCCATCTGTTCCAGGGGTGATGCCAATCCATTCATCAGCAATTGCCGAATAACCTGTTCGTACAGGGTTAACTGAAACAAATTTTCCACCGTGCGTTTTGAGATGACCCAGTCCCATTTTGATTGGATTACTATCATGGTCTTCAGCAACACCAAACATCATGAAAAACCTGGTTAACTCCCAATCAGGCTCTCCAAATTCCCAAAAGGCGCTTCCGATTGTGTAGAGTCCGGCTGCGGCCATGTTTACTGAGCAGAAGCCGCCGTGTGCAGCATAATTTGGTGTGCCGAATTGCTGAGCCCACCAACTTGTTAAACCCTGGCTTTGGTCTCGACCAGTGAAAAAAGCGAGCTTTCGGGGATCTGTTGAGCGAATATTTTGAAGCCACTTTTTTGCAGTTTCTATCGCCTCTTCCCAACTCACTTCTTCAAATTCGCCACTTCCACGTGGCCCAACGCGGCGAAGAGGATTGGTTAAGCGCGCCGGTGAATTTAGGGTCATTATTCCAGCGGATCCTTTCCCGCAGAGAACCCCTTTATTTACCGGGTGGTTTGGATTTCCATCGATGTAACGAACAGTACCGTCTTTCATATGGACCCGTATTCCACAACGGCACGCACACATGTAGCACGTCGTATATCGAATTTCGTCCGATACAACCGGGCTAGTTTCAAGAGGCCTATCTAGATTTGGCGTTACCATACCAACATTCGGGTGCTATCTCCCAACCTACTGGGGTTATGACTTCCTGATTCTTAAAGAGAATAATTCCTATTCGCAATAGAAATGATTATCATTCGCAGTTTTAAAAAATATTCTACCAAGGACAATTTTTTCAGAAAAACAGTGAAAAAGTACTCCTTGCCATGAAAAATATGGGTGACTGAATTTATAGATTTGGATTTTTTTGTTTTTGTTTCAATAGAAAAACCAAAATTATTTATGAAAAATTACAGTAACTTGGAGCTGCTTCTTACATTGTCTATAATTGCCCGAAAGCAGCGTTCCTATTTCTATTGTCTGTTGGCATGAAGCTGGGTTAATCCTTAGCGATCGGGTACATCATAGGACTTGACAATGACTGAATTTCTGCAGACGAAGATATCGGGTCACCGCGTCCATTTAGTGATCGATAATCCAGGGAAAAGAAATGCTGTTAATCTCGAGATGTGGCATGAATTGCACGAAAAGTTCAGAGCTTTTGCAGATGATTCAAGAATACGCGTTGTGATTATTTCCGGCGCCGGTGATAAAGCATTTTCGGCAGGGGCAGATATTTCTGAGTTTACCACGGTTCGCGCAACGCCAAAAGATCGCGACAACTATGATGTCGCTGTACAGAATGCTTTTAATTCACTTAGAGACATCCCGCAAATAACGATTGCAATGATTGATGGCGTTACCATTGGCGGCGGAGCAGAGATAGCTATGGAGTGCGATATTCTGGTGGCATCAGAACGTTCTCGCTTTGGAATCACCCCAGCAAAACTAGGTATTGGCTACAACGAAATGGATGTGGATCGACTGGTGAAACACCTTGGTGCGAAAGCTGCATTAGAAATTTTAGCTACTGGGAAACTCTATTCCGCGACTGAAGCTCTTAATTTGGGTTGGGTAAGAAGCGTAGTAGCCGCAGATGAGTTGGAAAATGAGGTGTTCAGTCTTGCAGACACAATAGCCGCTAATGCACCGTTAACAATAATGGCAGCAAAGCTTATGATCAAAGAGATTCTGAAACCTCCTGAAGAGCGTGACCAAAACTATTGCAGAGCATTGGTAGACGCTTGTTACGAGAGTGCAGACTGCATAGAAGGCCAGAAAGCATTTAGTGAAAAGAGGAAACCTGATTTTCGTGGAATTTAAGCTCAGGTACTCTGTAAAATATGAGATTGCAGGGGGCGAACGCAGGTTTATTAGTTACTTAGCATATTGTCTGAGAGGGCGACTAAATTTAGCCTTAACCTTTGCAGGGTGGGTCAATGTAAAAATAGTGTTTTTTACGTAATCCAAGTGATCTGAATAACTGCTAGTATTGTCTCGTGCGTGTGTTTTTTTCGCTCCTACAGCTGGGTGCATTGTTAAGGCTAACGAAGTTAGCGCAGAGATAAACGTGAGGATCAGATGATTTTTAAAAATAATAAAGTCCTCATTATGCTATTGCTTTTTGTGACTACTGCTGTGAGGGCAGATGATCACAAAACATATGAATCCAGCATAAGATTCTGTCGGGCACTTTTTGATGGCAGAATTGAACCTAAAATGAACTTATTCTGGCTCAATCATCTTAACCAAAAACGTTTAAGTAAGGGCAATATAGAAAAACTCGGGGCAAAAGAATTGAGACAAAGAGCACAACGCTTAAATACCGAGATGCAAGTTTTAGAAGATAGATTGCGCGAACTGGCAGTCGTTTGGAGTGCCTATTGCAGGTAATACACTTATGAAATTATTGTCCTTTAAGCTTTGCAATTTGTTTTGTTAAGGCGGGCAGCAGCGCTTCATAGTCGCCGATAGCGCCATATCTTGAGAAATTAAACATTGGTGCATCAGCATCGTTATTAATTGCCACAATATTTTTCGCATTTGCGCAGCCTGCCATATGATGGCTGGCCCCCGATATTCCAATAGCGATGTAAAGCTCTGGCGCGACGGTTTTACCAGAAAGGCCAATTTGATACCCCGGTGGGCACCACCCCTGGTCACATGCAACCCGACTCGCTCCAACAGCGCCACCTAGCACATCTGCGAGTTCAGTGGCAATCTCAAACCCTTCTGGTCCACCGAGGCCACCACCGCCTGCAACAATAACGGAGGCATTTTCAATTTTAGGCCCATCACTTTCGATACGTTTTCGCTCGATTACATTCACACGGACATCGTTTTTGTTTACGGACAGGGGTTTGGTTTTAACGTCCCCGCAGCGCTTGATGTCTCGAGCAATTGGAGTTTGTGATTTGGGTCTGATAGTTGCTATTGCAACTTCGTTGTCAAACGACAAAACTTCCCGTGCCTTTCCGCCATAACATGTCCGGGTAAGGAAGGTTTTTGCTCCTTCAATTGTAATCTTTTCACAGCTGGTAGCGACGCCACATTTCAATTTAAATGCGAGGCGCGGTGCGAGGTCTCCACCTGTACTATTATGGCTCATGAGTATTAGGCTGGCTTTAGTCTCCTTGGCCATCGCTGCCATGTCGGGTAACCATGTATCCGCTTGATAAGGATGGCACAATGTACTTTCCAATAAGATAACCTCGTCCGCACCAAAGGATATCAAGTCTTCCCCAAGTGTCCCAAAATCGTCACCAAATACTACTGCAACAACATCACTTTCATCATCTTTATCAGCAAGTTGCCGCGCGCATCCTAGCATTTCCAGAGAAAGATCGCTTGCCTTGTCCTGATCCATTTCTACTAAAACCAAAATGTTAATCTTATCAGTCACTTGGTGCTCTCCCTGTCAGTGGGCTAAATCAGGTCAGCTTCTTTGAGTCGAGTAGCCAACTGAAAGGCTACATCGTCGGGCGTGTCACCCTGAATGATTTCACAATTCACCTTATTATCTGGGATGAACAGCTTTTCGATATGCTGTCTGCCGTATGCAATCTCAGTATTGATTCCGAGATCACTGCCGTTCCACGTATTAATCGGTTTCCGTGCTGCACGCATAGTTTCCCGTAATCCAGCGTAACGTGGCTTCCCTAACTCATGAGAAATCGTAACCAATGCAGGAAGCTGCGTTTGAACTTTCTCGGTACCGTCCTCAAGAACCCGCTCCACTGAAATTGTTTTATTATCAATCTCTATGTCACAGGCATATGTAATGGCAGGTATATCCAGCAATTGGGCTACACCGAGACCAACAACACCGAGATCTTTATCCGCCGCTTGACGTCCGGCAATTATAAGATCTACGTCACCTAACTTCCGTATTGCCGTAGCAAGAATATTTGCTGTTAAAACAGCATCGGCATTTTCAAACAACGGATCTGCCAGGAGTAACCCTTCATCTGCGCCCTTAGCGAGTTCTCCTTTGATAGCAACACGGGCTGTTTCTTCTGCCATTGTGACAACAGTTACCTTTACGTCATTTTTTTCACTCTCCAACTTTTGTCCATGTGCATCTTTTATTCGCATGGCCGCCTCAACCGCCTGCTCATCGAATGGGCTTATTACAGGAGAAACACCAGGCAAAGGAACTATAGCGCATGCTTCTTCGTCTATTCGAAAAACAGTGGTTGCTACATCCGGATCAAAGATCTGCTTAACTAAAACAACGATATGCATGTTAGTTTACTCAACGACTGAAATTTCCGACGGAATAACACCGTCAAAATGTTTAGCTAAATAATTCCATTCTGTTACCGGCTGCATACGCCCAGCTTCATCGTAAGCACGAGCCATGATTGCATAATTGCCCGGTTTGCTAACATCCCACAGATAGGACCAACGTTTCCAGAGCCATTTATCCGGCGAATATTCAACATGAGCGTCGACCCAAGTCTCGCCACTATCAAGACTAACTTCGACTTTTTCAATTGCGCCACCGCCTGACCACGCTAAACCGCGTACCAAATGTTCACCTGTTTTTATCGGTGAATGGTTATCTCTAGGCCATGTGATAATGCTTTTGCAGCCTAACTCCATGCACATGGTTTTGTTTGGATCTTCATACGACTTTCCAAGAACAAAGTACTCTGTCTGATGATAACAGGGCACCATGTGGTCATGGACTTCAATCTTCTCTAGCCATTTTACCCACCAATTTCCAGCCCAGCCAGGCACAATAGCTCGTGCTGGAGCTCCATGAACGTGTAATAGTGCATCACCATTATGCGCCCATGCAATTATTGTGTCTTCATGAAATGCTTTATCCATAGGTAGTGCTTTGTCAAAATTTATGGCGCCTGGTTTGGCTATCTCTGCATCCAAAGAGCCCGCGGCACGATAAAGTTTCATCTCATTAGGTGTGCCAACATCAAATCCTACTAATCGCACGCTAACTGCATCGGATTTTACACCAGCTCGATCGAGAATTTCTTTCAACGGAGTACCGGTCCATTCGCCCCCACTGCACAAGTTAGTAGCATGGGGACGCTCCAGCATCTCTTCAAACGTCATATTATTGTTTTTGAATTTGTCTACATTTGGATCTACAGCATCATTTGCCCGGGCAATTTGTGGTTTAACGTTTGTGGTGCCAGCAAGCCAGTCAAAGTAATCTCCATCATTACCAGCGCACTCTGTCACAGCACGAACGGTGCGCGCTGGAAGTTTTTTAAGCTCCTCAAGAGTTAGGGTGAATGGGTTGTCTACTTCGCCACAGATTTCGACCTGCCAATCATCTGGATGAACAGGCTCTGGCATCTGTACTTGGGCATTTACGAAGAATGCTTCTGTTGGCGTTATTAAGCCCTCCTGTTCAAGCACTGGAGTTCGGGCGTAGATTACTCTTCCTTCTGCGTCAGGGCTCTCCGCATGCCTAAGCCGTTTGCGGTCAGGCCACCCCATAATGAATTCACCCTCAAGGTCTTCATCTTCAATGGACATAAACTCCTCCCTATGTGTCATTCAACCTCCATGAGAGAATGGGTGACAGTACGCGCTTGCGCAAGCTTATTTTTGCAAAACACAACGTGGTTCGAAAAATGTACTGCCGGTTATCTAGCCAACATAAATGAGCTCCACGTAGCACATTGGCTACCCAGAAGGGTAACTATGGTAGCTAATCTGTAGAAGAATAATAACTTATAACTTTCGAGCGCAATACACCAAAGTTCATGCGTTCACCTGAACCCGAATTGAAGACAATTATTTCTTCCGTTCGGTGTTCCGCAGAACCTGAGAAATGCGTGGTCACGACTCGCAATCAAAAGTGGGGTAGCAAAAAATACGTTAATATTTAGTTTTATATGGAATACGAGTTCTCATTGATCAAATTTTCTATCGAAAATTACAAAGAGTAGCAGTGGTCAGTGAGTTAAGATTTGACTTAAAAAAAGCTTGGTCCGAGGATTATCTGGCGCAGTAAAAAACTTACTCGGGTCAGCTGACTCTACTATCTCCCCTGCGTCCATGAAGACCATAGTATCAGCGACAGTTTTTGCAAATCCCATCTCATGAGTTACTACTATCATTGTCATGCCGTCTTCAGCTAACTCGATCATAACGTCAAGAACCTCTTTAATCATTTCTGGGTCAAGCGCTGATGTTGGCTCATCAAAAAGCATGATTTTTGGCTGCATACAAAGAGATCTCGCAATAGCGACTCTTTGCTGTTGACCTCCGGAAAGCTGGCCAGGGTATTTGAATGCTTGTTCCGGTATTTGAACACGCTCAAGATATTGCATAGCCAATTCTTCGGCATCTTTTTTTGGCATTTTCCGTACTAGCATAGGTGCTAAGGTAAGGTTGTCGATTACGGGCATATGGGGGAACAAATTAAATGATTGAAAAACCATACCCACTTCGCTCCGAATGGCTTCAATGTTCTTAAGATTGTCTGTAAGTTCAATGCCGTCGACAACTATTCTTCCACGCTGATGCACTTCTAATCTATTAATACAGCGTATCATTGTTGATTTTCCGGACCCAGAGGGACCGCAAACCACGACCCGCTCACTGCGTCGCACCGACATGTTAATGTCAACAAGTGCTTGGAAGTCGCCGTACCACTTGTTAACACCTGTTAACTCTATGACAAGTCTTTCATGCTTTTGACTTGAGGCAGAACTTTTCAAGTTTTCCAACTAATTTCTCCGTGACAATCTACCGACGCCCCTCATCCAGCCAACGCTCAACATTTTGACTGTACTTGGAAAGCGCAAAACAAAAAATAAAATATACAAGTGCAACGAATAGGTACGCCTCTATGGTAAAAAGACGCCAGAGTGGATCCTGCATCACAGCGGTCGTTGCACTAAGAATATCAAATAGACCGATGATTAAGACGTATGAGGTATTTTTAAATGCAGCGATAATGTGATTAACAATTCCGGGCAAACATACTCTTAAAGCTTGGGGG
Source organism: uncultured Rhodospirillaceae bacterium (assembly GCA_913043025.1). Taxonomy (GTDB): domain Bacteria; phylum Pseudomonadota; class Alphaproteobacteria; order UBA8366; family UBA8366; genus UBA8366. The sequence goes on along the minus strand of CAJWLM010000009.1, from coordinate 8,148 downwards.
AGAATGATCCGGATCATCATCTGCCAGTACCCGAGGCCAAGAGCCTCAGCTGCCTCATACTGACCGCGAGTGATGGCCTGCAAGCCGCCGCGAATAACCTCTGCTTGGTAACACGCAAAAAATATCGCCATTCCGACCATTACTCTTACCATCACATCAAATTCTAAACCTTGTGGTAGAAATAATGGAAAAACATTAACAGCGACGAAAAGAATAGTAATAAGCGGCACGCCCCGCATGCATTCGATAAAGGTAACACAGGTTGCTTTAATTCCCGGCATATGAGATCGACGTCCGAGTGCTAACAACACAGCAACCGGCATGCCAAACACAACTGTTCCTGTAAATAACACCATTGTTAGGGGCAGTCCTCCCCACTGTTGAGTGTCCACGTACGGCAATCCGAAAAGACCACCCCACATCAGCAAAGAGCAAATACCGAGATTGGCAATCCATAGAGGGGCCAAAATTTTCACATTCCAGAAGCGTCTCGAGAGAGTTATACAGATCACGCTAATAAAGATTATTAATGCAACTAGCAACCGCCAGTGTTCTTCATAGGGAAATAAACCAAACAACATCGGCCTATGCTTCTCGGCAATGACCGCCCAACATGCGCCTGCTTCTTCTGACCTGCAAGAGGTATGGTCCTGTGCTCCCCATACCGCGTTTAGCACTCCCCACTCAAAAAAAGCCGGCACCGCTTCAAAGAGTACAAACACGATGAGAATGGTAAGCAGTGTGTTCCAAGCAGAACTGAAAAAATTATCACGCACCCATCGAATTGCAGGCACTCTCTCTGCTACGGGCGGAGGTGTGCGCTTTGATTGAATGTCAACCAATGTCAGCGCTCCCTAATAGCTACAAGTTTATTGTAAAAATTCATGAAAATTGAGATCGTAAGGCTTATGGTTAGGTACACTAGCATCATGATTGCAATAGCTTCTACCGCCTGGCCTGTCTGGTTTAGTGAGGTGTTTCCGATGTTAACTAGATCAGGGTAGCCGATTAAAACGCCTAAAGAACTATTTTTGGTAAGACTTAGAAATTGGCTTGCTGTCGGCGGTACTATTACCCTAAGGGCCTGCGGAATTATAATGAAGCGCATGATAAAGCCATGACGTAGCCCCAGGGCACGCGAAGCTTCAATCTGTCCACGATGAATAGACTCAATACCGGAACGAACTATTTCAGCGATAAAAGCCCCTGTGTATACTGTTATACCGATTAGTAGAGCTATATATTCTGGAGATAAGGATATCCCTCCCTGATAATTAAACCCTTTCAATGCTGGATAATCCCACGTCAACGGAGCGCCGCCTAATACCCATACCAATAATGGCAATCCAACGATTATGGAGGTGCCGGGCCAAAATACAGAAATGTATTGTCCGGTGTGTTCTCGGCGGAAACGCGCCCACCGAGCAAAAATTAATGCCCCACCAATTCCTAAAACTAACGCAAAAGCCACCCAAGGATAAAGTATGTTATCAACAGGAAAGGGCAGCATTAGGCCACGATTGGATATAAATGCGCCATTAAATGGTTCCAGCGCTTGGCGCGGGTGGGGTAAGAGTCGGATAATGGAAGACCAAAAGATAACATGTAGAACAACTGGTACGTTCCGACAGATTTCTACGTAAGCAGATGCTACCTTTGATACTAGCCAGTTACGAGATACCCGGGCTATTCCCATCGTAATACCCAGTAAGGTAGCAAGAAAAATACCAACAAAAGCTACATGAAGCGTATTAAGTACGCCTGCCGCAAAGATCCGGGCGAAGGTCTGACTTGAGTCAAAAGGGATAATTGACTCGCTTATGTCAAAACCTGCCGGCTCATTAAGAAAACCCCAACCCGTTGCTATATTCTGGCGATCGAGGTTTTCATTTATATTGTCATAAAGATACCAGCCTAGAAAGGCCAGCGCTGCAACAAGTAGCAGTTGATATGCAATATTCCGAAACGCGATACTGTGGAGTATCGAACGATTGTTTTTTGGCGGGTGTGCCTGTTCGGCCATAACCTATTTCGCAAATTCGGTGAAAAAAAATTAGATGCGCCGCCCCTCAAAGGCCGGACGGCACATCTAAAAAAGTCTTACTTCATCGGGAAGCCGTACATCAGGCCCCCTTTTGTCCAAAGTTCATTAACCCCTCGCGCAAGGTTCAACGGCGGGCCCCAGTTTCTATCGTATACTTCACCATAGTTGCCGACCGCTTTGATTGCGTCATACGCCCAAGATTTACCAAGTCCTATCTTTTTGCCAAGATTACCAGTGGCACCAAGCAGTCGCGTGACATTCGGATCTTTTGACGCCTTCATTTTATCAACGTTCGCCTGGGTAATTCCCCATTCTTCTGCGTTGAATAGCGCATGCACAACCCATTTTGTAATATCAAACCACTGGTCATCATCGGCTCGTACGCCAGCGGCTAGTGGTTCTTTGGAATAAACTCCATCCAGAATCACATGATCGGAGGGGGTTTTAGCATCGTACTGTTGGTGACCCGGAAGACCTGCCTGATCCATTGCAAGTACATCGCAACGACCTGCCATGTATGCACTGACAAGTTCTTTTGAATTCTCGATAACAACGGGTGTCATCTTCATTCCTTTTGACTTGAATAATGCGGCAATATTCTTCTCTGTTGTGCTGCCTGGAAAGACGCAAATTGCTGCTCCACCCAGTTGGTCAACCTTTGTAATGCCCAGTTTCTTGCGAACCATAAAACCCGTTCCGGTGTAAAACGTTGGGGGGCCAAAGTTAAGACCGAGAGCTGAGTCCCGGGTAAGCGTGATAGTTGTAGTGCGTGAAAGCATGTCAACTTGCCCCGATTGCAGGGCAGGGAAGCGTTGCACGCTTCCAAGTGGAATATATTTTACCTTATTACCATCACCAAGAACCGCTGCTGCTACCGCTTTGCAGACATCAACATCAAGCCCTTTCCACTTGCCCTTTTTATCAGCAATAGCAAAGCCATAGCGACCCTGATGGACACCGCATATTAATTCACCACGTTTTTTAACTGCAGTGAGTGTTGGGCCATCAGCGGCATGCGCTGGCTCTGCACCAATGATAGTGTTACTGGCAAATGCCACTAAGGCAGCCGCCATCAAAAACTTTCTCATGTTCCATACTCCCACTTGTTTTGCTCAACAAAAACTCTCGATTGGTTATGTCACATTTAGTGGTAACACTGAAAGTCTTTAAATGGCGCAAGAAATATAATGTGGAAATTAGCATGGCCAACATAACCAATTTTCGATAACCCAAGGGTCATGACATCAGAGGAAAATCGCATAACTGAATACCTGTTTCCAACTCTCTATCAGGTTACACAGCATCCTAGTGCTGATATTTTTGATGCTGCTTTGATGAAGGAAATTTTAGTTATCCGTGATGAAGTACCCAATGGGAAACCAAGTAATTGGTCATATGACCATTATACAACAATGACAACCGAGGGTCGTTTGCATTTACGCTCCTGTTTAAAAAGTTTTGCTAAATCTGTTACGGCGTGCGCAATTCATTACGGCGAAATAATGCGTTACCATTATAGAGAAAAAAGGCTTCATCTTAACGATTGTTGGTTAAACATATACGGTCGCGGGCATTCACAAGATATCCACAATCATCCGTCAGGGAATAAAGCTCGGTGGTGATAACCTATTTGTAAAATTCAATATTTGAAATGGCGAGATCGGCGCTAAAGGGACGACCTATAGCCACCAAACCGATACGCTTAAGACGTGTTATGTTGAGTTTTGTGTCCAGCCTGTAAGGTTTGAAGTTCTTAAATGGCAGCTCAATAACGTGCCACATTGATTTTGCGATAAAATGTGCGCGATATGATTGCCATGGTCGATTGTTGTCGAGCGTGCGCAGGTGGATCGAGTAATTCTCATTATTTCCGTATACTGTTAGACGAACGCCAGAAAACCGTGATGCATCAAATATTTTGTTGTCTTCTGATAAGTTCAGTGCGGCTTGAATAAAACCACCATTATTTTCAACGCGCACATCGCCCGTGAGATGTAAGCAGCGACGCAAGCTTATTGTTGTTGTTTCTATTCTTGCCTCAGATATTCCGCCCATCACTTTATCACTTACCCCAACCCAAGATGTTCCCAAGGCTGAAATGAAATTTTCTTTACTAAAATCATCTATTAGCATTCGGTTGTCCTGTGCTGATAATTCCAAAGGCCAGGAAAGTATAACGCCAAATAACCCTATGCCCATTAATCCATTCACAACACGTCGTCTATTGTTTCTCACAAAAGATGGTTCCTTCTGTAACTCAATCGATATAGTGTTAAAGAGATAACCGTAAAAATTAGGTTTTTCGAAAAAACTTAAAAGTGAACATCAAGCTCATTTAACTGTACAAGTATTTATTCAAATGTGGGAATTAGTTTTATATATTTTTGGTCTTACGATGGCAGCTATACTAGCTGGTTCATTGGCGTTTTTTTCGTGCGTAGTTGCACCGTTGATCTTCATAAAATTAGATGGAGACACTGCTGGTTATTTTGTACGTAGCATTTTCCCTTGGTATTATCTTTTTACAGCCAGTCTTGCAGCCATTTCTGCAGTGAGTTTATTTCGCGGATATCATTTAGAAGCGTCTATTCTAGCATTTATCTCGGCCGGTTCTATATGTGGACGACAAATATTGATGCCATGGATAAACAGATGCCGTGATAGCATGTCCGCTGATAATACTAAGGCCGAGCGATCGTTCAAAATACTGCATGGTATTTCCGTTTGGATTAATGTGCTTCAATTAATTGGTTCGATTTCTGTAGTGATTTTATTAGGCTATGGGAATTATCATAGACTGCTTATATCCTAACCCACGGTCTGGTGTGAATTATGGCGAGGAGGTGCCGGTTTGCGCAGAGAACCTCGGCCGCTTGCATCAAATAAGAGGCACCTCTGAAAGTATTGTTGGTATTTTTTTGCGAAGCTTAAAAAAGCCACGCGATGAATGGGGCCAAGACATCAAATCCCAACGGGCTATAACCTGACAAAAATTGATCCCTTTCGATTGTAATTCCTCTGATAAACCTCCCAAGGCATCCTGAGTGGGGCCAACTGAGATGTGTGGGGTAACAACTTGATTAAGATTATTGCGAAGTGCCCACTCACAAATTGATTTAACCGATTTGCATTCAGAAATTAAAGAGTCATTTAAGCATTTCGTCTGCCTTAAACGAAGACCGGCATCTTTATGTGCGCCGCAGACAAAATCTGAAACATTTGACGATATCGGAAATGACGAACGCTGTTCTACGCTGCTAAAGTTGGCGACAGCCGCTAGTGGTCCGATTTTCCGGACGAGCTCGGTAGGATTTAAATCTTCGTCTGTTAGCAATAATCCCGTTGGCACTCCACTCTTAAATGGTTCGTGGACGGGTAAGGGCAGTAGAGAGGGCGCTTCCGCTACAAAGTTAGCTGGTAATGCCTCTTTTGAAAGCTGAGTAATATTAGTGTAACGACCTTTAGTGAATTTCGAAATATTATCTGATCTTGCGAGGTATGTTTTTCCTTTTGTATGAAGACCAGCAACCCATCTCCACGACAGGGTATTTGAAGCCGGGTCACCATCTAATAGGTGCCGAAGAAAAAAATCTGCTCCAAGTTCCCAAGGTAGTTTCAAAGTGAAAACCCATATGCTGGCAAACCACATCCGTGCGTGATTGTGGAGGTATCCACTCTCAATAAGCTCGTGTGTCCAATCATCGAAGCATGCAATGCCAGTTTTTCCAGTTGTTGCATTCACAAACTGCTCTCGCAATGAAGTATTAATCTCCAACTCTTTGGCTAGTTTAGACGTACGGACTGTGTAATCTTTCCAAACACTAGGGTGTGTTTCCAGCCAACCTTTCCAATAGGTCCGCCAAAACACCTCTTGCACAAATTTTTCTGCTCCGCTGAGAGTATGCTTCTCTAGAACCGCAGTGACTACCTCCTCTTCAGAAATTATACGGTGCCTAACCCACGGGGACAATTTGGACACATGCTCATGTCTGTTCATGCCCAAGTCAAAATTTCGCTGCGCCGCGTATTCTCTTCCAGAACGTGCCACGAAACGCTCTAGCTGCTTTAATCCATTTTCACGCTTGGGATTCCACATAGATAAAATTTACCGGAAAATTAAATCGAACGAGCGATGGTGACTGCCACCAACGATCCAAAAGTTACTAGCTTGCACCAAGTTTTCAAAAAAATATTGTTAGCTCCTAACGCTTTCTTCCGTGCTTCATCTCTGTGCTGCACCTCATCAAAGCGACAATGTTCTAAAATGTTAGAAATGCGCTTATGACGATGTGTATGATTTAACCTAACAATTTGTTTTCGGTAATGTTCGTCGACAAAAGTCTCAACTGCATCGATGGTTTGGAACACTGCTTCGGCCCCAAATAATGCGGGCAGGCCCCCCGTAATATAGCCAGCACATGTCCAAAGCGGTAATGATGTGCTGCGATCTGCTAGCGGAAGAATGGTTTCAAGCAATTTTAGGTGATTGCTTTCGGTTTCAAGATGTTCTGACGCAAAAGTACGCACGCTTCCGCACCGGGAGACATTTAAAATGCCTTTATACATTGCTACAGCACCTGCTTCTCCAGCGTGATCTGATCGTAAATCGCGTATTAACCAGGAAGGCAAAGAAGAACGCGCGGCTGAGTAGGCCGAGAAAGCGGGAGACGGACAGTCTTGTGCAGTTCCAGACAAATTTCTTTTAGGTTGGTTCGCCGTACCTCTATCGACCATAATGCATATTCGCCGCTACTAACTGATATAATACCTTTATAACGTTCCCGTATCCCATTCAGATCTTTTCAAGGTATAAAAATGAATGATAAAAAAAGACTAGTTTCGTTCTTAAAAAACAATCTAATTTTTTGACCGACAAAGGTCGAAATATTCTTTTGATCTCTGCTAATATCTGTCTTGAACTCTATATATCGAATAAGTGAGGAGAAATGGATCACGAAACTTCACCCCTTAATGGAAGCTTTGGCATTCTTGTAAACGGCGTTACGAGACAGGACCTGAGTGATAAAACCTTCCAAACAGAAGCATACGATATTTGGCTCAGTTGCGGTGGTCTCGTTGCTGTCCGTGGGGAAGACTTGAGAGACATTACACCGGCCGAATTAGTCGCATGGTCCAATGTTTTTGGAATTGTTGAAAACAAAACTCAGACTGCAAGAGAGGACAAAACGGTGCCGGGTTTTCCTATTCTTAGAATTGGGAATATAAAAGATAATGCGGGTAAGCCTCGAGCTCAATTCGCCATCGTACCGCAACTTAAGGATGATAGCGATATTCGTTATAATCCTAAAACGAGGCGACCCGTTTGGCACACCGACTCTACTTTTAGAGAATTTCCACCCATAGGATCTGTATTCCATTGCAGGATCGCCCCACCGGCAGGTGGTGAGACGCTTTTTGCAGATATGCGTACTGCTTACGCACGATTAGATAACGAGAAAAAACTTGAATTAGGAAAATAAAAATAAAAACTTGCTATTCCTTTACCTTCATGGGACCCTAATTCTAATATATTCATTTTATCATTTTTTATTGAAGAAAAATATTTTTGGTAGAAGTTAGAATAATGATGAGAAGTAATTCTTTTTTCTTCAAAAATGCATTTAGAACCTTTGTCGCAATTAAAATTTATAAATAATTCATCTAAATCTAATTCTGAATATTTTTTGTGGTCAATTTTGTCTAGATCAATTATTTTTTTGGAAAAATTATTTCTTATTAGTTTTAAAATAAATTTATAAAAAACTCCAAAAATTTTTCTTATAAAAGAAAAATAATTTTTTCTATTTAACTCGTTTGTTAAAATGTTTTTGTATGAAAACCAAAAATTTTTTAAGCACATTAAATAAATTGAACTTGCTTTATTTATAATGAGGAGTCAATTTTTTTAGCTGCATTAAACAAATCTCTCACTGCTTCTATAGACTTTTCAAAGTTTTTTCTTTCTTGTGAAGATAGTTCTAATTCAATAATTTTTTCTACGCCACTTGATCCAATAATAACTGGAACTCCCGCATATATATCTTTTATACCATATTCTCCATTCAGGAAAGCAGCGCAAGGTAATTGTTTTTTTAAGTCTTTTA
>CAJWLM010000008.1 GCA_913043025.1 uncultured Rhodospirillaceae bacterium | reverse complement strand
CGGCGTCGGCGGGTACGGTAAGATCCACGGTTTTGCATCTTACAATATGGATAGGTTCTCCCGCTAAACCTCCGGCGACGTCCATTTCATCCATATTTTTAGGTAATTTTTGAGGCCCAGTAAAAGCCACGTGTGGTGGGGCACCTATGACAAAAGCACAGGGCATTTTTTTACCGAGTTCTCTGTATTTGCACCAGTGTTCGTAACCACCAGCACCACCAGTCCGACTGGCCATACGAACACAAAGTCGATTGGAGGATTTTAATCCAGCTCGATAGGTGCCCATATTCTGCACCCCCGTTTCTGGGTCCTTAGTTGTACAATTGGTTGCGGTGAAATAGGGTGCGCAATCATAACCTGGCGTCGAAATAGGTATCGGAAGTGCGTCAAGCCCTTTTCCTTCCCCAACTAGTTCATCTTCTTTCCAAATAGTTTCCTGACATGGAGCAACGCTAACTTCTATTGGGGGTATTGGATTTGCAATGGCTTGTTCCCAATGTTTCCCTATCGCATCCAATTCGACATCCATACCAATCCGATAAACTTCCGGCGTAGTCGCTAAAGCACCCACCACAACTGGCATGTCGTATCTTCTACCTTTGCTGTCGACAACATTTTCGAAAAACCATGATTTGCGCTCACACTCGGGCACACCTCCTCTAAATTGCCAACGAACTAATGGGTGCAGCTCCGTGTCCTTGTTTATTGGGCGGCTAATTTTGCGCAGCAAGCCGGCACTCTCTAATTTTATTAAATGGTCTTGAAAATCGCTGTACGTGCGCTTAGTCATAAATCCGTCCTATTTGTTGGACTCTGGAATTCCGTCCCAGCTAATTTCTTCATTAGGCTCCTCATCTCCAACACCGGGATTACCAATGTCGAGCGTGCGCACCTCTGTATTCATTTCGACATCATTGCGCCGATATTTCGCAATAATCTCACCTGTTTTCCAATAATCACTCCGTACGGCCCGACGGGCCATGATATCCAGTTCGGCATTCCATTCGCCAAGGTCATAGCCATACCACGGACGCTCTGGTTTTATCTCGGGTAAACCCAATTCATTCCAAATCTCTGCCGCTTTTTCCATGTATTGACGTTTCGGCAGGGCAACTGGTGGCAAGTCTTCTTTCAAAGTAGCGTCGATTAATACGGCTGAGTCCTCAGAGTCGATCATGCTACGAGGGCCATGGCCCTCGTGTTTATGAGGCAACATATGAGTGTCCCGATGGGGTTTACAGCGATATGACATTGCCCAAAAAATCGCATTTGCATCATCAGGGTCGATGTCCTCGTCTATGGCGACAACCCATTTTCCTTCTGCCATTCGGTGTGCGGCAGTGGCATAAAGTGCTCGCCAGACTTCCGTTCGAGCTGCTCCCTTTTTCATTATTATCAAAATCAACTTGTGAAGGGACGTCAATGGCTCGTGCGTCGAGACATTTACAAGACCTTGTATGCCAACAGCGTCTCGTAGGTGACCTAATAGTTTTGCCTCGTACGCTGGCCGTTTAATAGTAGCTGATTCACTTGGTGTTACCTGGCTGACCCAAGAAGTAATCACTGCATTCTTCTTACGCGTAATTGCTGTAACATCCATAAATCCATTGTATTCTTGCAAATTGACATGTCCGTGGCTTTCACCAAAAGGAGCCTCCGGCTCAAGCCATTCGGTACTAATGAAACCCTCCACAACTACTTCAGCGTCGGCTGGTACGAGTAGGTCTATCGTCTTTGCCTTAACCATATGTAACGGTGCATTTACGAGTCCGCCGGAAACATGATGCTCATCAAGTCCATGAGGTAGCTTTTGTACTGAGGTAAATGACACAATTGGTGGACAGCCGAGGACTACGGCACAAGGCATAGGCTCACCGAGCTCTTTCCATTCGAGCCAATGCAAATACCCGCCTGTATGATGCTCAATTGAGGGGTTAAAACCTAATCGGTCTGGTGCTTTAAGTTGCGCGCGATAATTGCCATTATTGTAAGTTCCATCAACGGGACTTTTTGTAATGAAGTGTGATGAAGACATATATGGAGCATTGTCCCAACCGGGGGTTGATATTGGGACCGGTATGGAATCTAATCCATGTCCGGCCAAAAGTTGTTCACCAACAAACACTTGTTCGTGGCAAGGCGCATCATTTGATTCTAAAATGACTGGCGGAACCGGATTATTCATTGCATTAATCCACGTGGGCCCTATCTCATCGATCTCACAACCCATGCCAGTTTTATAAATTTGTCTGCTCCCCGCTAGGCCGCAAACGAGAACTGGAATATCAAATTTAAGGCCTTTACTGTCCACAACATTAGTAAACAGCCACGCTTTCCGATCCTTATCGCTAATGCCTCCCCTAAACTGCCAGCGTACTAAGGGGTGCATTTCGGTGTCTTTATTAATTTCTCTATTAACCTCAATGAGAAGGTCAGCCGAACGTAATGCCTCTATGTGATCGTGCAGGTCGGGATACTGACGTTTTACACTCATTTTAAATTGCCCCTATATTCTCTGAAATTATCTCGTGCCCCTAACTAAAACTCGTACAATATCGATCAAACTGGTTCAATCTCAAATTGTTTAAGCTGTGAAAATGTTTGCATTGACGCAGGGCAGTCAAAACGTCAATGTCTTCATCCGATCGACGAGGGTTGAACAAATGAAAGCTGCAGCGTTTGATTATATCAGGCCGGACACACTCGAAGCAGTGTTGGAGGCGTTGGATCGTGCAGGCGATGAAGGTCGCATCATAGCTGGCGGGCAAACTTTGGTTCCAATGATGGCGATGCGTTTAGTCAAAGCAGAATTATTAATCGACATTAATCATATCCAAACGTTAACAGGTATAGACACGTCTGCCGAAAGCCTGTCAATCAGGGCTTGCACCCGGCAGGCCGAGGCTGCGGCGTCTAAAGAGATTATTAATAACTTACCTCTTCTCGCAAAAGCGTTGGAGCATGTCGGTCATACCCAAACCCGAAATCGTGGAACGGTCGGTGGAAGTGTAGCCAATGCGGACCCTTCGGCAGAAATACCAATTGTGGCTCGTTGTTTGGATGCAAAGATCACAGCACTCAAAAAAGGCAGTGAAAGGCAAATTTGTGCTGGTAATTTTTTTTATTCTGCTATGGATACAGCATTAGAGGATACCGAGTGTCTCACTGAGATTCGATTTCCGATTTGGAATGAGGAAGTTGTTGGGAGTGGGTTCCATGAGGTGAGTATTCGTAATAGCGATTATGCACTCGTTGCGGTAGCGGCTCAGCTAGCAACCGATTCTGGGGGCATATGCACTCGTGCAGCTGTTGCTGTAGGCGGCTGTGCTCCTGCTGCAGTAAAGATCGATGCGGTGGGAAAAGCACTTGTGGGCAGACCTCTTTCTGATACCGACTTTGATGAGGCATGTGGTTTGGTGGTAGAAGCACTTGACCCTGATACTGATGTTCACGCTACTGCTGAATATCGACAACGCGTTGCGGGACGGATTGTTCGCAGAGTATTGGAGGAGGCAAGAGCCGAGGTTTATGAGGCAAGGAATGAGTGAACAGTATTTAAAAAAAATAAACGTAACGGTAAATGGAGTATCTCAAGTCGCTCAGATTCCACCCCGTATGACGCTTCTTGACTTTCTTCGCGATGAGCTCGATCTTACTGGCAGTCATGCGGGTTGCGAGCATGGCGTCTGTGGCGCGTGTTCGGTCATTCACGATGGCGCTCCGGTGCGCTCATGTTTGATGTATGCCGTTCAGGCAGATGGCTGCGAAGTAACCACTGTTGAGGGCCTTTCCCACGCGGATGGCACATTAAGCATACTACAAGATTGTTTTTGTGAAACCCATGCGATGCAATGCGGATATTGTACTCCTGGTATGCTTATAGCAGGTCATTCCCTGCTCCAAGAAAACTCTAGCCCCAGCGAGATGCAAATAGTTGAGGCTATAGGCGGTAACATCTGCAGGTGCACAGGTTACAGGCAGATTATTGAAGCAATTGCACTTGCTGCGAGCCGTCTTAAGGAGGCATCGTGACCGAGTATCGTTACGTAGGTAAACCGCGGAGGACAAAAGAGGACCGCCGTTTCGTGACGGGACAAGGAAGTTTTGTAGGCGACATAAAATGCCGTGCAATGAAGCATGTTGCTTTGGTAATGAGCCCGTTTCCTTCAGCCGAGATCAAGTCTATTGATGCGTCGGAGGCGTTAGCTCTTGATGGCGTGCATTATATATTGACGGGAACAGAATTGGAGAATGCGACCAATTCACTGATGTCAGGCCTAGATTTGCCGAACTATCAACGTTACCCACTTGCCTCAAAGGTAACACGCTATGCTGGGGAGTGGGTAGCCGCTGTTGTTGCCGATAGTCGCTATATTGCCGAAGATGCTGCAGAATTAGTTTATGTGGATTATGAGGCATTGGATTTCGTTGTGGATCCAGAAGAAGCTATCAAGCCAGGAGCGCCAATAGTTCATCCTGAGATCGGTGGAAATATTTTTTTTCAGCGAAAGTTTGAATGGGGCGCTGTTGATGATGATTTTTCATCAGCTGATCACGCTATAAGTTATAGAGCCCGGTGGAGCCGTAATTCAACCGTGCCAATTGAGACATTTGGTGTTGTAGCTCAATGGAATTCTTCAGAGGAACTACTTGATGTCTGGGCTTCAATCCAAATGCCGAAGTATCAAGAACAGATTGGTAATGCTCTAAAACTTTCATCGAATAATGTTCGCGTTCACTATGATGTTGACGTAGGAGGAAGCTACGGGGTCAAGCGCGGTATAAAGCATTCAGTTTTAGTAGGGTATCTCTCTATGAAATTGGGCTATCCTGTGCGGTTGATAGAGGACAGGCTTGAAAACATGATTGGCGGAGATGCTCACGGGCCAGACCGCATTTTTGATGTTGATATGGCTTTCGACGGCGAAGGTATTGTCAAGTCTATGCGGATGCGTGCACTGGATGATGCTGGCGCGTCTCCTGGACGTGCCCCTCTTCAACTAGGAAAACCCGTTACCGCCATAGTTGGTCCTTATCGGATTCGCAGTGTCGAATATGAAGCTATCTCTGTAAGTACACACAAGACAACACAAGAGGCCGTGCGAGGATTTGGTCAGTCGCCGACAAATTTTGCAATTGAGGCTGGAATTGACAAAGTGGCGCGGTTTCTAAATTTAGATCGATTTGAAATCCGGCGCAGAAATTTTATTGAAAAGGATGAATTTCCTTATGAAATACCCAGCGGTACGTCTTACGACAGTGGCGACTATCATACTGTTCTAAGTAAAACCGAGAAGCTAGCAAATATAAGCTCGTTATTAGCAAAACGTGATCGAATCCGAGCAGAGGGAAAGTTTGCAGGAATTGGAATAGCCACTTGTCTTGAGCCATCTGGGGGAAATGCAGGATTTGAGCCGCTTTTTAATGAAAAAAACCCGACAACGACTTGGATGGAAAGCTGTCAAGTTAAGATTGATCTCAATGGTTCTATCACAGGTATTATTGCGACCACATCAGCAGGGCAGGGGCATGAATCTCTAGTTTCGACGGTTATTGGTGAGGTATTACAGCGCAATCCAGCTTCTATTAGAATAACGCGCACGGACTCGCTGGCAAGTTTGCCAAGCAATAGTCCGGTTGGAAGTAGGATGGCAATAATGTTAGGTGGTGCAGCACAAGGTGCTTCAGAGAAGATTAGGAAGCAACTCATTCGTATAGCGGCACACAATCTTCAAATGCCAGTTGATCAATTGGAGTATGGAAATGGGGATGTCGTAACAATAAAAGAGCCAAAAAACAAAATTGAATGGTGCGAACTAATTGAAATAGCACATCGCAGATATCACGATTTGCCAGATGATATGGAGCCAGGTTTGCAAGCACGGCACGTCTGGGAGGTGCCGACTGGTGGTTCAATGCCTACTCCGGACGGAAAAGTGCAAATGTATCCATGTTACTCCTTCGAGGCACACATTCCGCTTGTCTCCATCGATCCACTTACTGGTCAGGTAACGATTCACGACTACTACATTGGGCATGATTGTGGCACTCAAATAAATCCGCACATTGTCCATGGTATGACTTATGGAGGCATCGCGCATGGGATAGGCGCAGCACTTTACGAAAAATTTGAATACAACGATGACGGCCAATTATTGGCGGGTACATTCATGGATTACTTATTGCCTTCTGCTCACGAAATTCCAAAAGTAAAAATGGTTGACCATTGCACGCCCTCTCCCCTGACTCCGATGGGTCAGAAGGGTAGTGGGGAAGGCGGTTATTTAGGGGCTCCGGCAGCTATAGCAAGCGCAGTCAATGATGCTCTAGAACCGTTAGGCAGTGAAATTTTGACACTACCAATGCGAGTGCAGGATATTGAAGAGGTTTTATGTGACGCCATCTAAACTGGATAAAATTGATAATGTTCAAATGACGCATTCCTTCTGGAACTTTTCTCTGGAGGTGTATTCCAAGAAAGGAGTTTCAGATTCTTGTATTGCGCTTCAAGAAAGTCACGGAGTAGATGTTAATATTCTTTTATTTTGTTGCTGGGCGGCGTCGGTTGGGCACCCCGTATTATCTAAGCATGAGATGGCATTATTGTGTAGGAGTACCGCAGAGTGGAACCAAGATATAATTCAAAAGCTACGAAATGTCCGCAAGAGTCTTAAAACCAAAAATTACGAATGCAATGAAGAAGAGGTGCGAGATCTACAAAATCAAATTCTGGAAGTTGAAATAAAGGCAGAACAGACTGAGCAATTTAAAATGATGCGTACGATTGCAGTGCTTGAAGATCAAAGCGTGCCTGAGATACAGCGAATTAGTAATGCATTAGAAAATTTGACCTTGTATCTTTCTATGCCTGAATTATCTACAACTTGCTACACTACAGAGTTGTGCAATCTTTTAGGGGGCGTATTCCCGAAGGCCTCCAAAACGGATATCAAGTTGGCTTTGGGATAAACCTTACTTTTTATTTTGAATCAGTGTCCTTCCATCGATGAACAATGTCTGTTTCAATTCCAAATTGATCGAGTACCCGTCCTACTGTTTGATTTATGATGTCATCTATACTTGCAGGACGATGATAAAAAGCCGGTACCGGTGGCATTATAAGACATCCAAACTGCGCTGCCTTTACCATAAGCTCCAAATGCCCTTGGTGAAGGGGTGTTTCCCGAACCATAAGTCCTACTTTGCGACCCTCTTTTAGGCAAACATCTGCAGCACGCGATATTAGATTGTCGCTAAAACAGTTTGCTATACCTGCTAAGGTTTTAATAGAGCATGGCGCAATAATCATACCTTCAGTTCTGTAAGAGCCCGATGAAATAGACGCCCCTATGTCCTTAAAGCTATGCACTATATCAGCTAAATTTCGTACATCCTCTAAAGCGTAATCTGTCTCCGCTGCTATCGTCTGTGCCGCTGATGGTGATAAAATAAGGTGGGTTTCGATATTTGCGTTTGCTTTAAGAAATTCTAGTATTCGGATGCCATAGATCGGTCCCGAAGCCCCAGAAATTCCGACGATTATACGTTTAGCGTCGATCATAATTTACCTTAATCGATTTGTAGACAAGGTGCTGCGATAGCCTACAGGTACGGTATTAAAATTCCGAGAAGATTCTTGTCATCAATCAGTAATCTTAAATATCATTCTCAATACCCTTGTTTTTCTTATGTGTGATCTCGGGAGGGTACTTTCGCTTAATTACAATATCGCCGTTTTTATTTAGAACCGGTAGTTCATATTGAGGAATATGTTCTATCACTAGCCGCAGAGCCTGCATCAAATTTTTAATTCCTTCGTGCGCTAGTTCTTGTGCTTTGTCTTTTGGTGTTTGAGCGCCAACGCCTATTGGATGTGTTGTTAAAGATAGGACTACTAAACATAAAATAATGGATTTCATCATAAATCACTTAATGCTGTTCAAGAGTTAACGTATATGTCAGTGCTATATATTGTGTAAACAAGCTCTTTTGTTGAATCTACGATTATAATTCGTGTAGGAGGAAGTTTCTGTTTGAGTAAAAACAAAAAAACAGTTGCCGTTGCTGGTTTAGGCGCAATCGGCATGAGAGTAGCTAGAGCATTAGATGCTGGTATTGATGGTCTTGCCTTATCCGCGGTTTCAACGCGTGATATAGAGAACGGTAAAGATAGGGTCAGTCACTTTCGTAAGCCCCCTACGGTCATACCGCTTGCTTTACTTGCAAAGTCTGCTGATATAGTTGTCGAGTGCGCACCAGCGGCAGTTTTTGACGATATTGCGAGGCCGGCAGTCGATGCTGGCTGTATTTTTATACCCTGTTCTTGCGGCCAACTTATCGAACGACAAGGACTCATTGATCATGCAAAGTCGACGGGTGCGCGTATAATTGTCCCAACGGGAGCGCTTGTTGGATTTGACGCTGTTCGAGCTGCAGCAGAGGGAAGAATAAGCGACATCCGCATAATCACTCGCAAGCCGCCAAAGGGGATTATGGGTGCACCATATATCGCACAAAAGAGAATTGATTTAACAAACGTAAAAGAACCCCTCCGAGTATTTGAAGGGAGCGTTCGCGAGGCCGCTGCTGGATTTCCAGCTAACCTGAATGTTGCAGCAGCACTTAGTATGGCGGGTTCCGGACCTGACAAAACCCGAGTAGAGCTATGGGCTGATCCAACAAAAAAAAGGAACGAGCATTTAATTATCGTGGACTCAGATGCCACTCGGTTTGAAATAAAAATTGAGGGAGTTCCATCACCTGAAAACCCTGCGACAGGCCTCCTAACGCCACTGAGTGTTATTGCCACGCTCAAAGGGCTCGTCTCGACGTTCCATGTTGGAAGTTAATATTTAATAGTCAGAAAACGAACACCCGCCGCAAGCCCTGCAAGCCCAACTATAAAAAACCCCATGGCATAATTGTTCATGTATTCGATGAATATTGTAAATATTGGAGGTATTAAAACGAATGATCCGAATGCATAGATTTGGCTACCTGCGGTGACCTGTGCAGCTTTTCCATTCGGTGCGAGTTTTGAAATTTCTCCGAAGTATAGACCGACCCAGCCAAGATTAGCATTGCCCAAGATTATTCCAAGAAAACACAGGAGCCAGAAAGATCCTCCGGCTGGAAAAGCCGCCAGAAGAAAAAAACAAATGCCTGTAATAACTCCACATGATCCTAATATGGTCTTTGTTTTAACAACTCGATCTGCAAGTATGCCAAGGTAAATTCTAGCTACAATACTTGTGCCGTGCGCTAGGCCAAAAATAAATCCAGCCCACTGCAACTCAAGTTTTATTTCTTTAACAAGATAAAGGACCAAAAAAGAAACCACGCACGCCTGACACCCGATTAATATAAATGCTGCTAACGAGAGCGCCCTTATCGGACCTTTTTGGAAAACAAGCTGTATAGGCGCCCAAATATTTTCCTTTTGTTGGGTTCTATTTTTTTTGTGATGTGGCGCTGTTTGGTCGCGAAACGGCTGAGCGATAATCGCTGCTATCGTCATTGTAACGGCGATTATTAACATGGTTGCTTGCCAATCTGTAAAAATCAACAATGTCGGTACTAAAAAGCCGGCAAGGGTTCCACCTATTGGTATGCTTGTTTGTTTCAGTGAAAAGAGGAGAGGGCGCCACTTAGATGTGGTGTGACGCATTATTACAAAGGATCCAGCTGGATTCATTGGTCCATGGGCAAATCCTACCATCACTGCACTCAAAACGAAGCTCCAGGGCGTTGCGAGAGTAAATATAATCATGCCTAGCGCGCCCACTAAAAGAGTGGCCTGGCAGCAGCGCACTGCGCCAAATCGGTCCAATGGGGCGCTTGTAAAAAGTCCGAAGGTAAGAGCCGATAAGTAACAAATAGCAGTGTATATACCGGTGAAACTCTCTGGTATCCCATAACCACTGCTGACTTTGTCCGGAGCGTTTCCAAAAGCATTCATTGCCATAATGGTAAGGCTTTGAAAGAAAATGAGGGAAAGTACCGGAGCGGCAACATCGCGTTTGAAAAGTTCTCGCATAATTGAAGAACAATGCCTTAATTAGTTTCCTTTAAAAACGGGCTTACGTTTTTCGTTGAAAGCGTTAATTCCTTCCTGTCTATCTTCTGTTGAAACCATGCGATTGTAGGCCTCAATTTCAAATGCATAGCCATTCTTAAGGTCCAGTTGGGTTGCTACATTAAGTGATTTTTTCGCCTGTCGTATTGAAATCGGAGCATTGGATGCTATTCGTTCTGCAGTTTTTAGAGCTTGATTTAACAGCTCACTAGGGGCACAGATTTTATTGAAAATACCCCATTCAAGGGCTTCTTCTGCTGTGCACGGAGAACCTGTCAAAAGGAATTCTTTTGCTCGTCGTATGCCAACAGCTCGCGGTAGAAATTGTGTGCCGCCAGCCCCCGGCATTATCCCAAGCGTTACCTCTGTCAAGGCTAACTTAGCGTCAGTCGATCCGTAGGCAAAATCGGAGCCTAGGATAAACTCGCAGCCACCTCCATATGCTGCTCCATTGCAAGCGGCGATAACAGGTGATGGCACATCAAGCATTGTAAGCACAGCTTGTTCAAATATGGCATGTTGATGCTGCCACTGAGCATCAGTCATGTTGTTCCGTTCTTTAAGGTCACCGCCAGCGCAAAACGCTTTATCACCTGCCCCAGTCAAAATGATACAGCGTATATCTTCTTGATCGACATATAAATCACGCCAAAGGTCGCGTAGATCTAGTCCCATTTGCGTGTTTAACGCATTCGCAAAAGAAGGACGGTTTAATTTGACAATCAAAACATATTTTTTATGCCGGCGTATTTCTAGAGTTTCATAGTCTGTTCGCATTTATTCATTTTCTCCAAATATTTCATTATTGTGTTCACCTATTTCCGGCGCTGTAGAACGAAATGGAGGCCGTTCCCCATCAAAGGATAATGGCATTCCTGTAAGTTTTATTGACTGATCTGGCGCCTCTTGAATCATTCCAAGAGCTTGCGTTTGTAGATGCTGGCTCATTTCTCCTGTATTCTGGATCGGTGCATTGGGCACACCTTTGTCATCAAGTATTGCTTGCCAGTGTGTTCTCGGTTTTTTGATTAATATATCTGTAATAAGGGTATTCAGAGTATCACGATTTTTTACCCGGTCAGGGTTTGTTTTGAAGCGAGTATCTTTTGCCCAACCAGGGCATGCCAGCGCACAACTAATTTTTTCGAACAAACTATTATTTGCGCCCGCGATAACTAAGAAGCCATCTTTACATTCGTAAGCTTCGTAAGGAGCAATTGTTCTCATGCCAGAGCCATACCTGCTCGGCATATCACCGCCTGAGTGATAAGCAGCGGTATGCGCGGTCATCCAAGCAATAGAGGTTTCGTAAAGTGATAAATCCACAACGCCCCCTTCTCCTGTTACATCACGCTCACGAAGCGCTGACACAATCCCAATGACAGACCACATGCCAGTGCCCATGTCTATTATTGATGTACCAACTCTGACGGGTGGCCTGCCTTCTTCTCCTGTAACACTCATTAATCCACCAAAAGCTTGCATTAGTGGGTCATATCCAGGCCGGGCCTTGTAGGGCCCGGTGTGACCAAAAGCACCAAAATTTGCATATATCAAACTTGGTTTTTTGAGGAGAAGGTCTTTCGGGCCCAAGCCTAACTCGACAGCTTTTCCCGGGCGCATGTTTTGAATGACTATATCTCCAGTTTGGATAATAGCATCCAGTAACTGTCTACATTCGTTTTCATCACGTAAATTTACAGTAACTGATTTTTTATCACGGTTAAGCGCATGAAACATTGCCCCGGTGCCTTGCCAGAACGGTGGTCCCCAATGGCGTGCATCGTCTCCATCTATCGGTTTTTCTACCTTGATTACTTCGGCTCCGAGCTGGGCCAGAACCCAAGCACCGTATGGTGCAGCAACGCTTGCACCTAATTCAAAAACGCGAATGCCGGAAAGCGGCGAACATGATGTCACGCTATATCCTCCATTATGGAAATCAATAATCATTTCTGTGAGGTAGGATTAGCGACAAGGTGATCATCCCGTCAACCGGGCAAGTTTGATTTGTTATACGGATGGCATGTTAAGTAATATGGGTTACGAGAATTCAAATAGTTCTGCTCTGCAACCTTAGGGAATGTACTTATGGCGAAACAACCTGTGTGCTTGGATGCAGTGATCAAGGAATTCCATGCCGGTAATCTCGATAAGGCCAAAGGGCTGATGCAAAAACTACTACAATTTGATGCAAATAATGCTGAGGCAAACCACTTAATGGGGGTGATTGCCCATCGCACCGGTGATCTTGTGGATAGTCTTAAGTTTATACAGCGGTCATCCGCCATCGAACCTGACAACGCTATTTATCTCAACACACAAGGACTTATTCTGCGGTTACTTGGACGTCATGGAGAGGCTATTCAACAACTAAAATTAGCAATTCGATTAAAGCCCGATTATTCAGATGCTTATAACAATTTGGGAATTGCGTTTGCGGATAGTGATAACATAGTCGATGCGGAAAAATGTTATAGAAAAGCATTGGAGTGTCGACCTAATTTCCCCGAAGCAATGAATAATCTAGGAAATATTTTGTTCCGAGCCGGCAATCGTGCGGAGGCCCTTACTATTTACAGTAACGCCGTAAAAGCTAAGCCCGACTATGCAGAAGCTTATTCAAATTTAGGGGATGCTTTTGCGAGCCAAAACGACCTAAAAGAGGCTTCCAAGAATTATCAGAAGGCGGTTGAAATAGCGCCAAACTGGGCAGATGCTTTTTACAAGCTTGGGAATTGTTGGTTTCGCCTCGAAGACTTAAAACGGGCAATTTATTTTTATCGATGCTGTTTGAATATTGATCCTCTTCACACACGTTGCTTGTCTAACATAGGTGCAGCATACGAAAAAATAGGTCAATATGAAAAAGCGGCAATGATGATACGCCAAGCTTTGATCAATTCTCCCGAGCACTTACCTGCACTTAAAAATCTCGGGCATGTTCTTTTGAAGCTAGGACAGCCAGCAGAAGCGATGATACTTCTCAAAAAGGCTGTGCAGGCTGTACCGACAGACCCTGACGCGCAGTATACGCTTGGAAATGCGCTGCTCCGCATGGAAAAAATTCAGGACGCAATGGAATGTTACAGGCGCGTTCGCCAGTTGCAGCCTTCCGCTGCACGTGGTTTTTTTGCGCCGGCTAGCATTCTGCTGTTAAACGGACAATATGATGAGGGATGGGTGGCCTATGAATCGCGTTTTGATATGCCTGCATTTAAGCCAAATATACCAGATATTCACGCACGTTTGTGGGACGGTAGTCCTCTAAATGGCAGAGATTTACTTGTGCATGTCGAACAGGGTTTCGGAGACACACTCCAATTTATTCGTTTCGTGCCCAAAATAGCGTCAGAGAGACGTGGCACGGGTGGCAAGATAAAAATACTATGCGAACCAGAGCTTTACCCGGTGATAAAGTCCATAAAGGGATATGACGAGATTTATACGCTGAATAGTGGTGACGAAATTGCTTTTGATGTGCAAATACCACTTCTCAGTCTTCCTAATCGCTTTCGTACTAAGTTAGATACAATTCCATGCAAAGTGCCCTATCTAAAGGCGCCAGAGTCTCAGCATTGCCCGTTCGTTCCAAGTCAGGGAAGTAAGCTCAATACTGGAATTGCGTGGGCAGGGCGACCTACTCATAGTGATGATAGGTATCGTTCTATTCCATTCGCATATTTCATGACCCTTTTCAGCCTTTCAGAAATAGTTTTTTATTCAATCCAATCTAGTTCTGCCTCCCTAGAGGCGAAAGCTTGTTTTGAGGACGGCACAATCATCGATCTTAAAGAGAAGATGAGGGACTTTGGTAATACCGCGGAAATTATCGACCAACTCGATCTGGTCATTGCTTGTGACACTGCGGTTGCGCACCTTGCCGGGGCGCTCGGGAAACCAGTTTGGTTAATCCTCCCCTATGGAAGTGAATGGCGCTGGCTGATAAAACGTACTGACACACCATGGTATCCTACAATGCGATTATTCCGGCAGCGTATTTGTGGTGACTGGCAAGATGTTTTTGCAAGGGTCAAGACCGCACTGAGCCAATTAAAACATTAAATTAACAATTTTTCTCAGATAGCTAGCAAGCCAGAGATCCATCACACGTTAGATTTACGTGCGCGCAATAAAGTCAGGCAGGGAAACAAAGGTAAAGGGGTGTCTATCACGATGTGCAAACTATTTTTTAAAACTATTTGGTCATTGCCACATAAACTCCACTCCAATTTTCCTCTGGTGGGTTGTTCCGATAATTTTCAATTCTTTTAAGATACATTTCATAAAGGCCTACTGGTGCTTCTGACATGGTGCTGGCTTCTTTTGCAGCTTTTTCCGCCGTATCCCAGTCTCGGGCTAGATATGCCTCACGCATTTCATCAGTCTTTCTTTTATACCTTTTAAAATTTGGAGCATTCATATAACCGTCATCGCCCATGAGACCAAAAATAGTTACGGCTTCTGACTTGCCTTTTACGGCGATCTTATCCAACTCTAACAGCGCGTAACGTTCAGCAACTTCACCAGCTGTATCTTGACCAATAACGATATCGCATCCGTACTCTTTTGACTGACCTTCAAGTCGCGCGGCAGTGTTCACTGCATCCCCAAGCACGGAATAGTCAAAGCGCTGGGAAGAGCCCATATTACCAACAACCACATCACCTGTATTAATGCCTATACCGATATTTAAAGGTAAGAATCCGATTCCCTGTTCCCTTGCTTCATTCTCGCGCTCTTCATTCAGTATTTTAAGGTCTTCAAACATCTGCAATGCAGAAGCACAAGCATCGCCTTCTTGATCCTTATCATCCAGAGGTGCATTCCAAAATGCCATGATGCAATCGCCCATATACTTATCAATAGTGCCATTTCGATCCAAAATTGTGTCTGTCAGTGGAGTAAGTAGCCTATTTATAAGCGTAGTGAGACCTTGAGGATCTGACTTGTACAGTTCTGAAATGGATGTAAAACCTCGCACGTCGCAAAATAAAAGTGTCATCCTTTTGGTTTCGCCGCCGAGCTTTAAGCGACTTGGATCTTCGGCTAATTGTTCAATGAGCTCAGGTGATAGATATTGCGCAAAAGCACCACGAACTTGCCTCTTTTCTGCTGCCTCACGAGTGTAATTTGAAAATGCTAAAACTGAATACAATGCAATGGTTACTGCACCCGGGTAAGTTACATCAAGTAACAAATTCTCTGAAGTGTATAAGTGCCAAGAAAGTAAACCGAGTGCACAACTGGCAAGTGCAACGCATACTAACGTCAATATAGGTCCCAAGCGAGGTATCAGCAAAATCAAAAGAATCCCTGAGACAATTATAAGCAGTATTTCAGCACTATTGGCCCAAGCAGGATACCGAAGGAAAAAGTCCCGTTTGTCTATACCCCGGATCTTTAGGCCGGCCTCTTTTTTAGTTAACCCATCGCCGATAAGTTTCTCATATTCTGTTCTGACGGCCTTTTGATAATTTGTCTCAGCTGCAAATACAGATTCCAAAATATTAGCGTGTACTTCTACTCCCGGCAAACGACCCGAAACAGGAGTATTTCGAAGATCTTGTAGGCCGGCTGCGGATGTTCCAACGAGTACAAGCTTTCCTTTCAGTAGGTTTGGCGGTACTCGGCCGGCCAGGACATCAGCGGCGGACACATAAAGCCTACTTTGCCCCGGCATGACATTTTGTTTAGCGGGCTTGCTAAAATGAACCCATATGCGTCCATTCCCGTCTAGGGGAATATCAAAGAACTGACCGCGTGCCCCCTTAATCTGCATCGCGATCGACTCAATACCCGCAGCATTTGCTTTGGTCAGAAGTGTATTCGTTCCATAGGCAGCGCGTAGCATTTCGATGGTAAGCGCTGGCCGGATTTGTTTTGCGCCTACCCGGGCAATTAATGGGACGCGACGAATAACTCCATCAGCCTCCTCCCATACGGAGAAGAAACCATGGCCAGCCGCGTTCATTTCTAACTGTTCTACATTAGCCATGAGGCTTGCATATTGGAAAAGAAAGGGTTTGGGGTCGGCCCCCTTAAAGGCTTTGAAAGGAGAGAGGTTTTTTGGCGGCTTTTTTCCTTTTGGTAGTGGTGTATACAAGCCAACTTGGCCAACAACCACAGGCACTTCTTTCATCGCTAAAGCCATCAATGATTCGTTGCTAGGCAGTGCTTTTAAGCTATTTTTCGCATCCTCGGGTAACTGCGATAAAGTTTCCGCTATTTTGTCAGGGGAGGTTCGGTCTGGTTCGGCAAAAATTATATCTAGCCCGACTGCGGCTACATTAAGATTACCAAGACTCTCAATCATCTTGGCTACGGTGCTTCGAGGCCACGGCCACTGTCCAACTTCTGAGAGCGCCTTTTCGTCAAGGTCAATTATGGCCACAGGATAATTTTTGGCCGATCTAGGTGAATAAAGTTGGTATTGATCGAACGCCTTATTGCGTAGCGTTTCGATTTGAACCGGATCAAGCCAACGAATTATAACTGCTGTAACTAAAAGGGAGAACGCAATTAACGTTCCGAGCTGAATTTTACTAATCCAACTCGGAGAGCTTTCCTTGGGTTTTGGGCGTTCAAGTTCGATTTTTCCAGCTTGATCCAGCGGCACGTCATCGCCAGGTTGCCACCTAGGGCTTTTAAACGGCGTCTTACTTAAATCCCGTGTCTCAACCATATCTTGATCATTTCGTCCTTGATTGAAATTAAGCGTGAAAATGCTGGGAACCGATTTAAAAAATCAAAATTATATAGAAGTTATTACTGACCGTCATTAGAAAGACTTTCGACGATCTCATTTTAACAATACTGATTAAAGCAGGACTGTTGTCAAATTGAAGTCAAAGCATCCAAAAGATGATAAGATAAGATTTTAAATGGACGGACTCGCTTATATCGTTACCCTCTTTGCTGGAGGCTATTTCTAAAAACAGGGTTGATATGGTATTGCCACAGCTATGCGGTGCTAATCGAAAACAACGAAAAATTGAAAAGGCTCCATATGGCCGGAGATGTTGAGAGTAAACCTGTTGCAAGAAAATTTGGTTGGTTGCGGGCTATCATTTTTAGCTCAAAAGCCCAATTGCGCGGGGTTATTCTAGTATCATTATTTGTTAATTTGTTAGCGCTGTCTGTGCCTGTTTTCGTTATGCAGGTATATGATCGGGTTATTTTTCATGGTGGGTTGACCACCTTATACGGCCTTATTGTTGGCATTATTGTCATACTGATATTTGAATACGTGATGAGACAGGGCAGGAGTAGGATATTTCAAGCCTTCGCTGTCAGGTTAGACGTTGTTATCGGCCGCAAGCTGTATGATAGAGTAATGAATCTCCCACTTCTAACCTTAGAAAGCAGGCCAACCGCTTATTGGCATCTGTTATTTAGGGATTTAGAAATCGTTCGTAACGGGCTTTCTGGACCCTCTGCAGCTTTGGCAATGGATCTGCCTTTTGCCTTAATTTTCTTTCTCATTGTATGTGTAATCGCATCCCCAATTGCATGGGTTTTGGTAGCTGTCATGCCTTTATTCATGCTGTTGGCATGGCGATCTGGAATATCGATGGATTCTGTTGCCATGCGTGAACACGACGTCATTATTTCACGCGATGACTTTATGGGGGAATTACTTAGGGCTCGCGAAACGGTAAAGTCATCTGCATTGCAAAAACCTTTGAAGCCTATTTGGGAGGCTCGCCACGGCGACTTGATATATCGTTCCCGGGAGCGG
This sequence comes from uncultured Rhodospirillaceae bacterium, assembly GCA_913043025.1. Taxonomy (GTDB): domain Bacteria; phylum Pseudomonadota; class Alphaproteobacteria; order UBA8366; family UBA8366; genus UBA8366. Next base: position 114,091 of record CAJWLM010000008.1, on the reverse strand, counting down.
GGGCAGGTTGCAGACACTCACCAAACGCTTGCGCACGTAATGATGTTGTCTTCCACTATTGCTGTTACGACCATTGGGGCACTGGCAATACTCGACCAAAAAATGACTATTGGCGCACTTATTGCCGCAAACATGCTTGGTGCTCGTATGATAATGCCTATGACACAGTTAGTGTCGCAGTGGCGTATTATTTCTCAGTTACGACATTCTGTAACTCGCTTAGACGCAGTGTTTAACCTTGATAGCGAACGCTCTAAAACGGGTGTGAAGTTGGCGCGGCCTGAGGGAAAGTTAAAGTTTGAGAAAGTGAATTTTGCCTATCGTAATAATGTAGCTGATGTGATTTCTGGTATTGAGGGAGTTATCGGCCCAAGAGGAATGCATGCTTTGTTGGGTTGCAATGGAAGTGGTAAAAGTACATTCCTCAAAGTTATTCGAGGTCTTTACTCGCCAGACCAAGGTCGTGTTTTGATAGACGGCGCGGATATAAGCCAATTTTCTCAGGATGTGTTGGCCTATTGGATCGGCTATTTGCCGCAAGAAACCAACTTGTTTTCGGGTTCTATTCGGGACAACATAGCTATCACACAGCCTGACATCACTGATCCTGCAGTTATAGAAGCGGCCAAAATGGCAGAAGCTCATGATTTCATTTTGGATATGCCAGATGGTTATGCGACAACGCTAACCGAAAGTGGTGAAAATTTGTCAAAAGGTCAAAGACAACGTCTTGCACTAGCTAGGGCCTTTTTGAATAATCCACCAATGATTCTTTTGGATGAGCCCACCAGTAATCTTGATGAAAATGCGGAAAAGAAGCTTGCTGCAAATCTTAAGATTGCATCTAGAAAGTCTACTGTACTAGTCGTCACCCATAGCTCAGAGGTATTGTCAGTTTGTGATAGTATACTCGTAATGGAAAAAGGTCGTATTGTATTGGCTGGTCCCGCCAAACAGGTGCTAGCTCGGTTAAAGGCTTAGTACCAACCATTTGATGCAGAGAGGTACAGAATATTCTACCCGTGTTTAAATATCTCAACAGCCTTGGTAAACATCTGGCAAAAAGAGATAACGTATTCGAAATCCAAACTGCCAAGCGTCTTGATAATGAGAGCTTTGAAAGCTCGAAGAGGCCAGACTCGTTTGCCAACATTTTATTCGTCGATGATAAAAAGAATCTGCTTGATAATTTACTAAATGAAAGCGCCCGTCCAAATTTTGTGAACGTTTCTTATTTAGTGGCTGTTTTCATAACCTGTTTGATTATCTGGTCTTTCTTCATTGAACTCGATGAGGTTTCGGTCGCGCACGGTGAGGTTATACCAAGTGCGAAAGTAAAACTAATTCAGCACCTCGAGGGTGGTATTTTGCGGCGGCTTGCCGTGCGAGAAGGTGATACAGTAAAGGCGGGTGATACACTTCTCCAATTGAGTCTTGGGACTGTTGGGGCAAGCAGCGAAGATATTCAAATACGCATTGATGCAATGCAGATGTCAAAATTACGGTTAAAAGCAGAAATAGAGGGTCAAGAGCCGAGGTTTCCTGCCGATCTCAAATTGAAGCGTTCGAACATGGTTATGTCTGAGAGGGCAACATATAATGCTAGGCGGGCAGAACTGCAAAGTAAGCTAGCAGTAATTTTGAATCAAATGCAGCAACGTGATCTCGAGATAAATGAACTAAAGGCTCGTAAGGCTGCTATCGAAGCAAATTTAAAATTATCACTAGAGCGAGTCGAAATTTCCACCAGATTATTGCGGCGAGGTCTTACACCGCGCATGGAGCATTTAGAGTTAATACGAGAGCGCGAGAGCCTAGACGGGGAGAATAAAGTCTTGGCTCAGGCAGTGCCACGAGCTGAGTCAGCTCTGGAAGAAGCTAAGTCGCGGTTTGCTGAGGAAAATGAGAAATTCAGAACAAGAGCGGTTGAAGAATCAAATCGCGTTGAGGTGGAGATTGCTCGCCTGCAGAAAACGATCAGTGAGGCGGCAGATCGAGATAGGCGCACTACTATAACAAGTCCTATTGCAGGTATTGTTAAGAATCTGAAATTCAATACCATCGGTGGTGTGGTGAAGCCGGGAGAATCGATTCTTCAAATTGTGCCAATTGAGGACGAATTGGTGATACAAGCTCGGTTGAGGCCACAGGACCGTGGCTATGTTAGAAAAGGGCAACGGACAGTGGTAAAAATTACCACCTATGACTTCATTCGTTACGGTGGTTTGGATGGATCTGTCACGCGTATCGCGGCTGATACAAATTCTGAGCCCGACACACGCGAGCCCTATTATGAAGTTATTGTAAAAACTAGTAAAAATTACCTTGGCTCTGAGCAAGGGAAACTCCAAATCACGCCAGGAATGGTAGCAACTGTTGACATTCATACGGGTACAAGGAAGGTCGCAGATTTTATAATAAACCCTGTCTTAAAGCTCAAACACGAGGCGTTTAGAGAGCGATAATTTGGCACTAAAGTTTCGGCAAAATTTAGATGTTTGACCCAGTTATTCGGTGCCACTATGTATATGGCATTGGTAGGACCATCTAGATATAGTGGGAATCTCTTGTTGGGCCGGAAGTTATTGTATTTTTGGTTAGCATTGCTGGGTATAGCCGAGCCGGGGTCCGTGCGCGCAGATAACTTTAAAACAGAATTAAAAAGAATACTTGCCACACACCCTCTTATAAAATCAGCTCAAGCTACTAAAGATGCTAACATCGGGCTGGTGGAGGACGCAGAGGGCCGTTATTGGCCTCAATTTCGAGTGGAAGGAACAACTGGCCCGCAACTGCGTTCAAATCCGGAGCGAAGGGCTTTGGAGCGGCCTGAGGACTTCGAACGGCGGCTTGATCGTACAAGCCTGGTTATTACTCAAAATGTTTTTAGCGGATTTGAAAATCAGAGCCGGCTTGAAGCTAGTAAAAAGCAAGTTCAATCTAGTTCAGCCGCTATAGAACGCACTCGACAACAAGTATTGTTGGAAGGGATAAATGTTTATTTGGAGGTTTTACTAAATCAGAAACTGATTGCTGTTTCGCTACAAAACGAACGAAATATTCTTGAGCAGGCTGAGTTGGAAGATGAGCGTGTCAAACGCGGCACGGGTATAACTCTCGATGTGCTTCAAGCAAAGTCTCGGCTAGCTCTAGGTAAACAAGCACGGCTTAATTTTGAAGGAGAGTTTCGCAAAGCGCGCGCGAGATATTTACAGGTGTTTGGAGTTGAGCCGAGTTTAGAGGCTATGAAGAATCCCGAACCACCCAGAAACATGGTGCCATCTTCGTTGGATGATGCATTAGTTTTGTCGCAAGCAAATAATCCTTCGGTTATAGAATTTGAATTTATTGCACAAGGCCTCGCTGATTTACGTGATGCTGAACGAAGTAATTACTGGCCAAAAGTCGATTTGGTCAGCACATTAGCATATAAGGCAAATGAGGGTACCACCGCTGGGCATGAACGTTCTGCAGATCTTCTCTTGAGAGGTACTTGGGATCTTTTTAGTGGTTTTAGTACGCGTGGTCGTGTGCGATCGGCAGCGAAAAGTTATCAAAGCGTTCAGCAGCAAACGGCAAATCAGCGGCGCAAAATCGACGAACAAGTAAGAGTTACGTGGGAAGAGCTTTTTAAACAAAAAGAGCGCCTCGTCGTTCTTAAGAATGCCGTAGATATCCAGGCTGAGGTCTTTAAGCAACGTAAAATTCTTCGGGAGGAGGGTAACGAAACTAACTTAGCTGTACTCGATGCAAAAACAGAACTTTTTGAGGCACAGTTGGAACTTATTCAGGCCGAGTTTTCCTATAGAATCGCGGCCTTTGCATTGGGTAGTGCAGTAGGGCTTTTAACGGACGATGTTTTAGGCCTTTAACCGAAGCGACAACATTCAGAATTTTGAAAGTATGCATTTAAAATCGAGAATAATCTAAAGAAAACATACTTGGACTAAACACACGTTTTGATGATGGATCGACTTTATAAATTTTTGGTTTACCCAAGTGCTTTATTTTCATGCAGGAGAGATGAGGGATCTGTGGGCATCGAGCAAAGCTGGAAACGTTTACCACTTTTCCTCGTCGCAGGATTAGCCATAAACAGCTGCATGTTAGCCTCTATCAACGATAAAAAAACTGACATTGATAGACAACCTATGAAATTAAATTTTTCTGTCGGTGACGAATTCGTATTCAACAATCCTGACGAGCGTTGGAACGTTTTTGCGGTGAGGGGGGGCAGGGTTCATTGGATGAATAATCATGGAGATTTTCAGATTACAGATGGCAATCCATTGCTATCTGCAATTTATTGGAGCAATGCTGGGAGCAATGGACGTCGAATAATAACGAACAAAAGCGGGCATCTGTTTCCCATTCGTGTTGGCAGCAAATTTCGTTTTCGTGAGAGTTTTAGCATCGACAAGGCTCCTTATGGCTGGGATTACGATTGGAATTGCGAGGTAATAGAACGTTCGGCCAAAGCTGCCCGCTCCAAAAAGATTTATGTCACTTTTAAAGTGGTATGTTCACGGCAAAGTGGAGACACGGTAATATTTCTTTATGCCCCGAAAGTTGGTCATTATGTTTCGGTCACACGAATTAAACCGGGCGAAGCACCTCGGGTTCGTGATTTGGTTTCGTATAAACATGCAAGCGGGCATGAAGTTAACGATCCATCCATCTCATCAGTTCGAGGTAATATGAGGTCATTGTTACAATGGAAAATAGCTGCTTCCGCACCGCCTATATTTCCGAAGTATTCAAGCAAAAAAGCTCGAAAGTTTGAGCCATCGCAGCCCCGTATTATGGCTGCGAAAAGACCACCTCTTCCAAGATTGAAGCCGAAAACGAAACGCACTTTCGTAATAACTAAAAAAACAACTGGTAGGCCTGACGATAAAGAATTTAGAAAGAGTCAAAAAAATATTGTTTTGGGTCCACAAAGTGACGGTACTCCCCAAACGCATTTTTTTGGGAATTCCAAACTGAATATTTCGGTGCACTTGGCAACATACAAAAATTTAGAAAATGCTGAGGCAGGATGGCGCCAGCTTATTATCAGGCACCGTGAAAATTTGGGCACTTTAAAACCACGTTTCGTAAAGATTGTTTTGGAAACTCGTGGTACACTTTACAGACTGCATGCATTTCCGTTTGAAACGCGTAATGCGGCTTCAAGGTTATGTGGTTCACTTCGTGAGCGTGGGACTTATTGCAAAATTAATGACTCTTAGAGTTAAGCTTGAATTGTAGCAGCAATGTTGTCTGGAATATTGAAAAGTTATCGTCGGCCATGACGTATACGTAGGTATTTCCATCCTCCCCCCGATAAGCAGCTACGGCTTCAAAATTTTCAGAAATGGCGGGATGAACAAATAGAGAAGAGGTACTATCTTCAAGAATTTTCCTCGAGTTGATATTTGAAGGGTCCAACAATGCAAAGCCCCATGAAAATGATGTAAAACTAAAGCGCCTTATCGTCAGCAAAATCCTGCAATCGGGAAGTGTAGTTGCCCCGGTAGGATTATAGCCCTTACTAGGTCTATATTTGAACGGCTGCCATTTTTTTTTGTCGCCAACCCAGCCCGCATGGGTTGTTTCCTTAAAAGCAGTTTTTTCGCTTAGCACGAAAATTCTCCCATCACATAATCGTGTCATCGCCTCGGGTCCACCAGTGCGAGGGGCTAGGGCAAGTTCCTTTGGGTGTGGATAGAGGCGAGGAGACCCCTCTATGCCTTTTTCTGTAAAATTGTACGCAAGTAACCTGTTGACGCGCTCAAATGCGATTAAAAGCGTGCGTTGATCAATGTAGGCAGATGCTTCTGCATCGAGGTTACGTTTATGCAACTTCTCGTTGTCTGGCATTTGAAGTGCCTCGATATTTTCTAAACGAACTGCAGTTAACTTGCCGGCGCGGTGAGACAATGAAAACTTCATCGAATTACCCCGGTCACTTATGGCCCACAATAATTTACCATCTTCTTGTATTTGGATGGATGATATCCCGCCAAACCTTGGATCGGAGCTGGCGAGAGAAAATCCCGTTAATAATGTGAATTTATTAGTGCTCTTATTCGTGGACGAAACCTGTGTTTCTTTAATGCCTTTAACTTCAAGCGGCAAGCCATTGCCCCCCTCAGTTGCGTCATTTGTGAGACAAAGCATTAAGAATGTTAATAGTATTTTCTTGCTTGCCCTCAAAGTCTCTCAGCCAAAATTTAGAGTGTTCATTGTTGGTGTCCGAGTTTCTCAGCGACATTGAGCTCTTTCAAGCGATTGCGGTGTATCTATGTCAACTAGAACTGAATTTGAAGCAACTTCTACCTCGAGTATAAACTCAGGATATCGGGCCAGAAGTTCGCGAGCACCGACATCTCCATCTATTTTATTCACCTCTGGAAAGAATCGGGAACTCAATAAAACAGGATTACCGCGCTTTCCTCTCCAAGTTGGAATACAAATTTCGTTACCTTCTTCGGGGTTAAAAGCCTCAATTAGTTGATTGATAATTGTTGAGCTTACTTGGGGCATATCGCCAAGACAGACAAGGACTCCATCAATATCAGAGGGAAGGGCCGCAAGCCCCTTATGCAGAGACGTTGAAAGCCCATTACGATACGCCGGGTTATAGACTGTATCTACCGCAAGGTCGTTAATTTTAGCTAACACTTTTTCAGATTGGTGGCCGGTTATGGCAATTACTGGAGTTGCCAATGAAGAAACCAAACTTGTTACAGTTCGACGTATCATTGATTCTCCGCTAATTTCAGCCAGGAGCTTATTAATTGAACCCATCCTACGTGATTGTCCCGCAGCAAGCACAAGTCCGGCTATCTTTGGCTCATGCTTATATTTTCTGGCATTATTGCTGCGTGGCATGGGCCTGCCAGCATAATCATTCAGGAGCCCACCTACGCCGAGTAACATTATATCACGAGCACCAACCGAAATGTCTGCTGCTAATCTATTTAATATCAGGTCAATTCCATTAAATTTCGGTGAACGAGCACATCCCGGCAAGCCTATTGTTACCATTTTTCCAACTGATCCTAGTAAAAGGAGATTCCCTGGATCGACAGGCATTCCAAGGTGAATAATCTTACCGCCCGCCTCAGAAATGCCTGCGGGCACAATATCTCGCCTGTCGGTGATTGCCGAGGCACCAGCGACCAAACAGATATCAATTTTTTTATTAAGGGAAGAGGATAATGCAGATGCAACCTCGGTGACGTTGTGAGGTATCCGTAAGTCATCCACCAACTCGAAGCCAAGCGTTTCAACCCTAGACCGCATCACATTGGTTGTTTTAACGAGGATACTTTCTTTCATTTCTCCTAGGGTAGTCTGAATTAATGCCACCCTTTTGGTTTTAAAAGGTTTAACGTCTATTGCAGACTTTGTTTCCGATAACACGGCTTTGCACTTACGCATGATATTTTCATGAACGGCAAAAGGAATTATTTTGATGGTCGCCACAATTTGATTTTTTGTAGCTCGTTCGTAATTTGAGGTGGTTGCGACCGTTATACTCTCATCAACTAGGTTTAAAGTTTCAATTATTTTTCTGTCAAATTTAATCAGCCCGTCAAAGCGAGCGATTAAATTGACGCGGCCAGTAAAAGCTTCACTCGCAAATACCCCGACACCATCTAGCAGCGTGGCAATTTCAGTAGCCGCAGCATCCTCGCCAATATCGCCGTGCTCTAACTGAGCAACAATTACACTATCAATTTCAATGGCAGCCAGAGAGGTTATATCAGAAGTTGTAAGTACACGACCTTTTTTCCATCTTATGCCATTTTTGTTGATACTGTGCGCTAGTATTGCGCCGACAGCATCTTTTGCCAAAATTTTACCAAACCTCATGCGTCTTTTTTCCTGTTTGGCGAGTGAGAAAATTCAATAATTTGCGCCAGAATCGAGACCGCAATCTCGGAAGGCAAAACGGCTTTGATATTAAGTCCCACCGGTCCATTGATCCGAGCAATTTGGTTACGATCGTGTCCGGCCGTTTGAAGACGCGCAATTCTAGAAGCATGAGTATTACGGCTCCCAAGTGACCCTATATAAAAGGCATCCGAACTAAGAGCGCAAATTAATGCAGGGTCATCTATTTTGGGGTCATGAGTGAGTGTGACGATGGCCGTCTTTCGATCAATGTTCAGTTCTGGCATGACCTCATCCGGCCATTTGCAAAATACTCTGAAGTTGGGAAAACGCTCGGCAGTGGCGAATGGGCTGCGTGGATCAATAATTGAAACGTCGTAGCCAGCAGTCATAGCCATGGGAGCCAGATCTTGCGCTATGTGCACAGCGCCAACTATAACCAAGCGTTTTGGAGGATTGAAAACATGTATAAATATACGATTTTCATCATCTCCTATTATCCGGCTTTTATCAGAAAGGAGTGCGTCCTTTAATTCTTGCTCTACGTAGTTTTCTAATTGAGGACCAGCAGATACACGGTCTTCAACAAAAAGGGTCTGGCTGCCATCTAGAATGCGGGTAATGAGAGCAGCAGGCTTCCTCTCAATTCGTGCCTTATTGAGAGATTTTAGCAAAGAACCTTTCATTCTATTCGTTCCACATAAACTTCAATAGTTCCCCCGCATGCAAGACCGACCTCCCAGGCCAATTCATTAGAAACACTGAATTTAAGAATGCTAGGTTTGCCGCTTTGCATCACCGCCAGTGCTGTTTCTATAACCGATCCTTCAATGCATCCGCCTGATACCGATCCGACAAAAGATTTGGTGTTATTGATGGCAAGCTGACTGCCGACTGGTCGCGGAGATGACCCCCAGGTGCTTATTACAGTTGCGAGTGCAACACAGTGACCCCTGGCCAGCCAGGACGATGCTTGGTCAAGAATATTATCTTGCTGCATACTTGACTGCGGGGTCATCATGCTGCCCGCTCTCGCCAGTTCTTCATTGAAATCTCCTCGTGAGGCCTGTTGCGGTTGAGTGTATCCGCCAGCTGGCTAAGGCTATTTAGATTATGCACCGATCTAAAATCGTCGACGAAGGGCAAGATGGCCCGAACTCCTAATGGCTTGGGTTCGAAAGCGTCATACCTTAAAAGCGGATTAAGCCAAATCAACCTATTACATGATTTATGAAGCCGTTCCATAGCGGCCTTAAGCCCTGTACCTGCATCCCGATCGAGCCCATCAGAAATCAAAAGAATAACTGAATTTTGTGCCAATGTTCTGCGCGACCATTTTTTATTAAACTCCTCGAGGCAGTGGCCGATCCTGGTCCCCCCTGACCAATCTTCAATCGTAGCGGAAACAGTCTTTAGCGCTACATCGACATCTTTTTGTTGCAACAATCTTGTTATATTTGTAAGGCGCGTACCAAAAAGAAAGCTTTGAACGCGATCACGATCATTTGTCAGAGCGTGGATAAAATGCAAAAGCATGCGGGAATAACGTTCCATCGAACCCGATATGTCGCAAAGTACAGTGAGTGGTGGTGGGCGATGGCGCCGAGACTTCTTTTTCAACGGAATGTAATCACCCCCGTACCGTAAAGAGTGTCTTAACATCGCTCGAATGTCAGTACGTGTACCGCGGAAATGAGAATGAAAGCGCCTGGTTGGCATTTCTTTTAGAGGCAGTGTCAATCTTTTCATTATTTTTTTTGCTTCTTCCATTTCTGCTTGTGTCATTTTCTCGAAATCGAGTTCGCGTAGCATCTCATTCTGACTCCAAGTCATTACCGCATCAAATTGTGTTTCCAATTCGGGCTCGTCTAATCGTTCATTCAACTGATGACCATCTGGCAATACCTCAGCTAACCTAGGCGAAATTAAATCTGTTTCTTCTAAAGAATCGTCTGCTGAGGAGGGAAGAGCTAGAGACATGATTCGCTCGAGGAATTTTGGATTGCGCCAAAAAATATGGAAGGCCTGATTGAACATCTCTAATTGATCATGTCGATTAACAAACACGGCGTTCAGACACCAGTAAAAATCCGAACGTTGTGATAGTTCAATTTTGTTAACCGCTGTGATTGCATCAATCACACTTCCGGGTCCAATAGGTAATCCCGCCGAGCGCAGTAGCCGAGCAAAATGTAATATATTTTCGGATAACTTGCCTTTTTCAATGTTTTGAAAATTAGAGCATTCGTTATCTGTCATTGATTTCTCCAGGCGTTGGCAGATCTGCCATTACTTCTTCGAGTAATTTGCTGGCTTCTGAGCCACGTATCTTCTGAATATCATCCTGGTACTTTAGTAATGCTCCCACTGTATCGTCGATTACATTTGAGTTTAGGGACACGCAATCTAACTGTGTTAATGCATGAGCCCAGTCTATAGTTTCTGCTACCCCCGGAGCTTTAAATAAATTCTCAGATCTAAGCTTTTGTACGAATGCAACAATTTGCGCTGACAGTTCCAATGATGCCTTTGAGGCTTTAACCGAGATGATGTTGAGTTCACGTGATGCATCAGGGTAATCAACCCAATGGTAGAAACAACGTCGTTTCAAAGCATCATGAACTTCGCGGGTACGATTGGATGTAATGATTACGATAGGGGGATGTGAGCTTTTAATTGTTCCCAATTCAGGGATTGTAACTTGAAAATCGCTCAGGATTTCCAGCAAGTATGCTTCAAAAGGTTCATCTGCACGATCTAGTTCGTCAATGAGTAATATCGGTGGCGCACAATCTTGGGTTCCGCGCATCGCTTTCAGCAAAGGTCGTTCGATCAAAAAATCCTCTTTGAAGATTGTACGTGTAAGCTCAGTTGTGTCGCCTGATATAGAGGAGGCCTCCTGCAAGCGTATTTCGAGCATTTGGCGGGCATAATTCCATTCATAAACCGCAGAGGCGACGTCCAAACCCTCGTAACATTGTAATCGGATCAACTGCCGATTGAGGCACTTCGACAAAACTTTAGCAATTTCTGTTTTACCTACACCGGCCTCACCTTCAAGGAAAAGTGGTTTATTTAGCGATAGCGACAAATAAAGCGCTGTGGCAAGGCTCCTGTCGGCAATGTAATTGCCTGTTTTCAGCAAATCTAGAGTTGCGTCAACACAAGTCGGAAGCTTTGCCATATTAAATCCATTTCATTTCGGCACTATGTTCGGAGAGTCGGAAAATTCTTACATATTCCTTCCTGATAAAACCAGGAGAGCCCTGACCCACGCTATTCAAAGAAGTACTAAGTAGCTTTATCTACCGCGCGCTGTGCCATTACGTTGATCAAGTGCGCACGATACTCTGAGCTTGCGTGAATATCTGACAAAAGAGTCTCATCGTCGATGCTAATATCTGCAATTGCATCAGATGTGAAGTTTGTTGACAGAGCAGCCTCCATTTTTTCTTCTCTGAAGACGCCATCGTCACCCGCTCCGGTTACCGCAACGCGAACTTGGTTGTTTGTCTCGGCAACCATAACCCCGATAATAGCATAACGTGAAGCGGGATTGGGAAATTTTGTGTAGGCCGCACGTTTAGGTTTTGGAAATCTAACTGCTGTAATGATTTCATTGTCTTCGAGCGCCGTTTCAAATAAACCCACAAAAAAATCGTCGGCGAGTATTTCTCGTTTATCAGTAATTATTGTTGCGCCAAGCCCAAGTGCACCGGCCGGATAATCGGCAGCTGGATCATTATTAGCTAACGAACCGCCTATTGTGCCACGGTGTCTTACTTGGGAGTCCCCTATGTGGCTTGCCAGGCTGGACAGTGCGGGTATGATTTCCCTAACAATTTCAGATTTTGCAACATCGCAGTGTCTCGTCATTGAGCCTATCTCTAAAGATTGATATTGCAGATTAATACCCACCAAATTATTTATATCTGCCAGATCAATCAGATCAGACGGTTGGGCCAACCTCTGTTTAAGCGTCGGTATAATTGTCATGCCGCCAGCAACTAATTTTGGGTCGTCCCCCACATCTAAAATCTGAGATGCTTCCTCAAGATTTTTAGGGCGATGATATTGAAAATTATACATAATAGACTTTCCCGTTCGGCACCCGCTGGCCGTTAATCCAAAATACTAGGTATTGTTTATTCCACTCTGATAAATGAAACGCCTTGCCTTTTCTTCCTAAAAAGGACCGACAGTATCAGGTTGATCAGCATGAAAGGGACACTTAATATCCTCTACAAATCTTGTTTATGGTTTTTTAACCCTGCATGTTCTTTGTACCAGCTGCAATTGCTTTTACAATGTTATGATAACCGGTACAGCGGCAGATGTTACCTTCAAGCCATTCTCTAATTTCTGTTTCCGAGGGGTCTGGGTTTTCTTTTGCAAGATCCACTGCACTCATAACCATGCCCGGCGTACAAAACCCACACTGTAGACCATGGTGTTCACGAAACGCAGCCTGCATAGGATGTAAAACTTCTCCATCAGCAAGGCCTTCAATTGTAACCACATCTGCACCTTCAGCCTGGACTGCAAGCATTGTACAACTTTTTACCGACGACCCATTTACATGCACGACGCAACAACCACATTGACTCGTATCACAGCCAACGTGAGTACCTGTCATGTTGAGATGATCTCGCAAATATTGTACGAGCAAAGTACGATTCTCGACCTCGGCATTTACATTTTTGCCATTAACCTTCATGGTTACGCTTGGCATTTTTTGTTCTCCCTCCTTGTTATCTCGAAATGCTGGTTTTCTTATCAATTAACAGTGTTAAGTACACTTAACCAAATAACACGAAGCAGAGCGGCATCAATAGGGCTACACATATGAGTATTGGAATCCACGCTGCAGGTCTCAGACCCTCAGCGCTGTCATTTACATGTTGAATATTTTTAGACCCCATATTCAATCCTCGTCTTTTTCTTCATCGGCACCTAGCACTTTTGCAAAATTACTAAAAAACTGATTGGCAAGTTTTTTAGACGTTGAGTCAATTAATCGACTGCCAATCTGTGCTAGTTTTCCCCCTACTGCAGCCTTTGCTTCATATGACAGAATAGTTTCGGGTCCTTCCGCTTTCAGAATTACTGAAGCGCCACCCTTTGCAAATCCTGCCGCTCCTCCTGTGCCTTCACCTGTAATTGTATAGCCATTGGGAGGATCCATGTCAGATAATGTTACTTTTCCATTAAATTTGGCTTTTACCGGTCCCACTTTAGCTGTTACCTTTGCACTTAACTCAGTTTCGGAGTGCTTTTCAATTTCCTCGCATCCGGGAATACATTGCTTTAATATTTCTATATCATTTAATGCTTTCCATACCTCTTCGCGGCTGGCTGGAATGCGATATTCTCCGGTCATATCCATAAGCTATCTTTCATGTAATGAAGCAGGATTTTGAAAGTGAATTTATATTTACAAAAGTAGTTCTTTTGAATGAAGGTCGCAAGCCTGCCATGAGGTCTAATTTTTGTAGAAATGCGAAATTGAACTTGGAAATTTGCTTAGAGATAAAGCGAATGTATAATAGGTTGGTAGTAATTATTCGGGAGGAGTATTTTGCCTCATAAAATTGGTTCTGGTATTACGCTTGCGGTGTTGTGGCTTATGCTTTCGGGTATATACGATAACACGTTGATCCTTTTACTGGGTGTAATATCAATCGGGGCAGTGCTCTTTGTTGCGCACAGAATGGATGTAATCGATCACGAAGGGCATCCAAGTCACCTCGGTTTTGGAATGATTCTTTATTTTCCGTGGCTCCTTTGGGAAATTGTGAAGGCAAACTTGGTCGTTGCTAAGATTATAATTTCACCGCGCATGGAGATTCAGCCCCATATATTTACGATCCAGGCCTCACAGCAAAGTGAGGTGGGAAATGTTGTTTATTCGCATTCAATAACGCTGACCCCCGGAACAGTTACAGTTGATGTTGAGGACGGAGAAATGAGTGTTCACGCATTAACAAATGCGGCTGCTGCGGGCGTAAAGACTGGAGAAATGGACAGTAAAGTCACAAAACTCGAGACTAGCGGAAAAGGAGCAGGGAATGTTTGAATTTGCTGCTGCACTTACCTTAGTATCTATGGCATTAGTACTTTTTAGAGCGGTTAAAGGGCCAACAGTTTATGACCGAATTCTTGCGGTCAACACATTTGGAACATTCAGTGTGATTTTGATAGCATTGTTTGGTTTTCTTGATGGCAGGCCGGAATTTTTAGATATTGCTATGGTTTATGCACTTATCAATTTTGTAGCCACGATTGCGGTAACAAAATTTATAAAGTTTGCCCGCTTGGGAAGGACCTCAAATGTTGAAGAGGTTGATGATATATGAGTATGTCAGCATTAGATATAACTAGCTGGGCACTGATAGGTTCAGGTGCAATATTCTGTTTAATCGGCGCTTTTGGACTTGTTCGGCTGCCAGACTTATTCAGCCGGATGCATGCAGGAAGCATTATTGAAACGCTCGGGATATTATTATTATTCTCAGGACTAGCAATTCAGGCGTTCGAACTTTTGCCATCGACAAAAGCAGCTCTTTTAGTCTGTGGTAAGTTGCTGTTGATCGCCTTATTCTTATTCATTACAAATCCGACAACAACCCATGCATTGGCACAAGCGGCACTTTGGGGTGGAATAAACCCAAAAACTGGTCGAAGGAAAAAAAGGGGAGGATCGTCATAGAAAATTTGATCTTCTACGCACTCCTTACCTTCATGGTCGTGAGCGCTTTGGCCTTGCTTTGGCTACGTAATCTCTTCGCAGTAGTTATGCTTTCAGGTAGCTTTAGCCTCAATGCTGCGGTACTGTATGTCGTAATGGATGCGGTTGACGTTGCTTTTACTGAGGCGGCAGTTGGCGCCGGCATAGCAACGGTTTTAATGTTAGGTACTTTAGCTCTCACGACCTCGCATGAGAAAGCAGACCCAGGGGTGTCTTGGCCCCATTTGGCTGTAGTTGTAGTGGTGGGTGCAGCGCTCATTTATGGTACTTTAGATATGCCGCGTTATGGCGACCCTATGGCCCCCATCCATCAGCATGTGGCCCCAGAATATATCGAACGTGGTCCAAAACAGACCGGAATGCCAAACGTAGTAACCTCGATACTAGCGAGCTACCGAGGTTATGATACCTTGGGAGAGGTGACAGTTGTTTTCACGGCTGCCGCGGGGGTTTTGGCTTTGATAGGGCGTCGCCGTAAGAAAAAAAATGGGGTGATTAAGAGAACACGCTCTGGAGAACGCCCATGAAAAGTTTAAGAGTTATGAGCAAACGCAGGCGGCGTGAAATGCAGCACAAGGAAGTTTTACGCGTCTGTTCAAAACTTTTGATACCGTTGATAATGCTGTTTGCTTTATACGTTCAATTTCACGGAGATTTTGGCCCTGGAGGGGGGTTCCAGGCTGGTGTCATATTCGCAAGTGCGTTTATACTTTATGCTCTAATTTTCGGCGTTGACGTTGGGATGAAAGTATTGTCCCCCGGGGCAAGGAGATTTTTTTTAGCAGCGGGCCTCCTACTTTATGCAGGAGTAGGCATAGTAGGTATGCTTCTAGGGGGGCGATATCTTAATTATTCGGTTTTATTACAAGACCCTATTGCTGGCCAGCATTTGGGTATTTTGTTGATTGAATTAGGAGTAGGGGTGACTGTAGCTGCTGCTATGATCACTATATTTTACGTATTTGCCAATCAGGATGATTCCGAATGATGGACCAATTCGCTGGTTTGTATAATTACTGGATTTTTATCGTTCTGATGATGATTGGATTTTATATCGTTATGGCACAACACAACCTGATCAAAAAAGTGGTTGGGCTGAATATTTTTCAGGTGTCGGTGTTTATCTTCTACATATCTATGAGTAAAGTAGAGGATGGTAGTGCTCCGATAATTGCGGAGGGCATCACCGTTTATTCAAACCCGCTGCCACATGTTCTAATTTTAACAGCAATCGTGGTTGGTGTCGCAACGACCGCTCTTGCTCTCGCATTGGTTGTGCGTATTCGAGACTCGTATGGGTCGATTGAAGAGGATGAGATTGAAGCTGAGGAACGGCGACGGGAGAAACATTTCTGATGTTGATGCTCAATCTCCCAGCTCTGCAAGTTGTTCTGCCCCTTATTGCTGCTCCTATTTGCCTACTTCTTAGACGCTCCGATTGGGCCTGGTTGTGGGCGACCATAGTGACATGGTGCTGCCTCGGCATTGCTATCTGTCTGTTGTCAAAGGTGCTTTCTACCGGGGCGATTTCTTATCCTATAGGTGATTGGGCAGCTCCAATTGGTATTGAATATAAGATTGATCTTTTGAGTGCATTTTTATTGGTGATTGTCTCCTCGATTGGCGCCGTGGTACTTCCTTACGCGCATGCAAGTGTCTCTTCTGAAATTCCTGAGGCACGAATATACTTATTCTATACGATGTATCTGCTATGCCTTTGCGGTCTATTAGGCATTGCCGTTACCGGCGATGCTTTCAATTTATTTGTCTTTCTAGAGATATCATCGCTTTCCTCATATGTTTTAATCAGTATGGGGAGATATCGCCGGTCACTCACGGCTGCTTATCGTTATCTTATTATGGGAACAGTGGGTGCGACGTTCTACATCATAGGGGTTGGCATGATGTATATGATGACCGGTACCCTTAATATGTCAGATCTAGCTAATCGCATACCAGCGGTCGAGGATACACGTACAATCCAGGTTGCCATCGCCTTTATCGTTGTTGGGCTTAGTTTAAAGCTTGCTATTTTCCCGTTACATATGTGGCTTCCAAATGCATACACTTTTGCCCCGTCAGTTGTTACGGTCTTCTTAGCCGCTACGGCGACAAAGGTAGCAGTGTATGCGCTTCTCCGCATGATATTTACGGTTTTCGGCGGTGATCCGCTGTTTGTCATTGGTGAAATTCTTATGATTTTATCGGTGGCAGCAATGTTTGTTGGTTCTTTAGTCGCCATATACCAAACCAACATAAAACGAATGTTGGCATACTCTAGCATAGCTCAAATAGGTTATATGGTCCTTGGAATAAGTTTTATTACTACCACTGGGTTAGCTGGCGGTATCATCCATCTTTTTAATCATGCATTGGTAAAGGGGGCACTATTTATGGCTGTAGGAGGCATGTTTTTTCGGATTGCCTCTGTGCGTCTTGATGATATGGCTGGTATTGGTAAACGCATACCTATTACAACTGGTTGTTTTGTGGTTGCGGGGCTCGGACTTATAGGAGTGCCGTTGACGGCCGGCTTCATTAGCAAGTGGTATCTTGTGTCGGCAGCGCTTGAAAAGGATATGTGGCTTATAGCTGTTTTGATTTTAGTGAGTTCCTTGCTAGCAGTGATTTACATTTGGAGGGTAGTTGAGGTTGCGTATTTCCGCGCACCGCCAAAGCGTGCCGCAGTAATGTCTGAACCGCCATTAAGCATGTTGATACCATTATTTATTTTAACAGGGGCGAGTATTTATTTTGGCATCGATGCCAGCCGGACTATAGATATTGCCATGGCTGCTGCTAACTTTTTAATGACTGGAGTTGCGCAATGAGTGCCGAGACTCTGATCTACGCCTGCCTCTCTGTACCTTTGGTCGGGGCTGCATTTATAGTTCTAGCGGGGTCCTATCCCAATTTACGCGAGGCAGTAACATTATGCACTGCGGGATTTTTGTTTCTTTGTGTGGCGCATTTAGTGCCAACGGTTGCATCTGGGTTTCGTCCGAGTATTACCCTGTTAGAGATGCTGCCGGGGTTGTCTATTGCCTTTACAATTGAACCCTTGGGTATGATCTTTGCGTGTGTCGCGAGCTTTCTCTGGATAGTTACATCGATATATGCAATCGGATACATGCGCGGCCACCATGAGGTAAACCAAACAAAGTTTTATTTCTTTTTTGCGATCTCCATTGCGGCAGCTATCGGCGTTGCATTCGCTGGAAATATGTTGACGCTCTTCATTTTTTACGAAGTTCTTACGTTGTGTACTTTCCCACTCGTTACTCATCATGGGACTGACGAAACAAAAAAAGCGGGTCGAATTTATCTTGGAATATTGATTGGGACATCAATAGGATTTCAATTATTTGCTATTGTTTGGACATATGTTTTGACTGGCACTCTCGATTTCACAGAGGGAGGCATCCTTGCCGGAAAGGCTGACGGGCCTATCATCACGATCTTGCTGTTACTTTTTATGTTTGGTGTGGGCAAAGCAGCGTTAATGCCATTTCATCGTTGGTTGCCAGCTGCAATGGTAGCGCCAACTCCCGTAAGCGCACTTCTGCATGCTGTAGCAGTTGTGAAAGCGGGCGTTTTCACAGTTATAAAAGTGATCGTATATTTGTTTGGATTAGAGACCTTAAATGGATCTGACGGCTCTCTATACTTGGCAATAATTGCAGGTGCTACTCTGCTAATATCGGCTGTAATAGCATTTCGTAAAGATAACCTTAAGGCGAGACTAGCTTATTCAACTATAAGCCAACTTTCGTACATAGTACTTGGAGCGGCGATGGCAACTGGTGCTGGCATTGTTGGGGCTAGTATGCACATCGTGATGCATGCCACCGCTAAGATAACACTTTTTTTCTGCGCTGGTGCAATTTTGGTAGCTTCGCATAAGACTGAAATTAGTCAACTGGATGGAATCGGACGCCGAATGCCAATAACAATGGGCTGTTTCCTGATAGGGTGCCTAGGGATTATAGGTATTCCACCTGCGGGTGGGGCTCTGTCAA
This sequence comes from uncultured Rhodospirillaceae bacterium, assembly GCA_913043025.1. Lineage (GTDB taxonomy): Bacteria > Pseudomonadota > Alphaproteobacteria > UBA8366 > UBA8366 > UBA8366. The sequence continues at coordinate 95,440 of CAJWLM010000008.1, read as the reverse complement.
AATGGTATCTAATGATGGGCACAGCTGAGTCGGATCATTTAATTTTTATGTTTGTGTGGATGGGCAGTTCTCTTCTTTCGGCAGGGTATCTTCTGCCGATAGTGCTTCGGGCTTTTTATAGTGGGTCTAAAACAAAAGCATCGGTACAAAGTAAGGGTGGGGGCACGGGTATACAGGAGGCGCCAGCATTGTGTTTAATAGGTATTTGTACGGCAAGCGTTTTGACGATCGGAGCTTTCTTTATAGCTGATGATCTTGCGGGGTTTCTCTCTCCGATTGCCGGCATGTGATTTGGGGGCGTTAGGGATCGAACATGGCAAAAAAGCCGATCAAAAAAGCAATCAGTAAAAATGCTGTGTTAAAGAAATCAACAGCATCTAAAAAGAGAAAATTTCCTCCCAAAAAGATATCTAATGATGGGGTAAAAAAGGGTATTAAAAAAACACCAAGTTCTCCGGATAAAGCCATCCGGAGTGCGAGATTGAAAAAAAAGGTCCCTAACAAAAAGCATTATTGGTTAGATGACGCTAGAAACGTAAATAAAATTTTCTATGTGCTCGTATTTATTTGTATTGCGCTTGTGGTGAGTGACGCATTTTATCACAAGCATACCCACTACGAATTCGAAGGGATTTTTGGCTTTTTCGGCATATTTGGGTTTGGTCTTTCTTTTCTATTGGTGCTCGCTTCGAGGGAACTGAGGAAATTTTTAATACGGGATGAAGATTATTATGATCGTTGATATTCCTCCCGGGTTAATACTGATAATAGGCGCCTTCCTTGTTCCGCTAATCCCGCCAGGTTGGCCAAGGAAAGGGTACTTACTCCTGTTGCCTATTGTAGGACTCTTGAGCCTTCTTTCACTTGAACACGGAAGTTTTGGGGAAATATCATTATTCGGTTACGAGCTCATTCATGTTCGCATCGATGCTCTTTCCTTTGTTTTTGGTATTATTTTTTACATTGCGGCATTTGTTGCTACTCTTTTCTCGTTGCATTCTAAGGATGTAATGGAGCAAACAGCAGCGCTGGCGTATGCAGGCGCTGCCATCGGGGCGGCTTTCGCGGGCGACCTTATAACACTATTTGTATACTGGGAGCTTACTGCACTCACCTCCGTATTTATAATATGGGCTGGAGGTAGCAATAGAGCATATGACGCTGGCATGCGTTATCTCATCATACAAATTTTCTCAGGCGTGCTGTTAGCTGCGGGAGCTGTGGTGCAGGCTCAAACGACAGGCTCGTTAGCTTTTAACTTCATTGGTTTGGATGGACCAGGGGGTGTCCTTATTTTTTTGGCCTTTGGTATCAAATGTGCGTTCCCTCTCATGCACAATTGGCTTCAGGATGCCTATCCAGAAGCATCTCCAACGGGTACTGTTTTTCTTTCGGCATTTACAACCAAGTTGGCTATTTATGCATTAGCGCGTGGCTATCCCGGAACGGAGTTGCTTGTTTGGATTGGGGCAGCCATGACAGCATTCCCAATATTTTTTGCAGTTATAGAAAATGATTTACGGCGTGTTCTTGCCTACTCACTAAATAATCAGCTGGGGTTCATGGTTGCCGGTGTAGGTATTGGCACTCAATTAGCTATCAACGGTGCTGTCAGTCATGCCTTTGCACATATTTTATATAAAGCTCTTCTGTTTATGGCGATGGGTGCTGTGCTATATCGTGCGGGAACTGCAAAGGGTTCTGAACTGGGCGGCCTTTATAAATCGATGCCTTGGACCACTGGCTTCTGTATCGTTGGATCGGCAGCAATCTCTGGTTTTCCATTGTTTTCTGGGTTCGTTACTAAATCAATGATTTTAACTGCAGCTGCTGATCAAGATTATCTGTTTCCATTTCTCTTGCTGCTCTTTGCCTCAGCGGGCGTATTCCATCACTCTGGAATAAAAATCCCTTTTTTCGCGTTTTTTGCTCATGATTCTGGAAAACGGCCCAAAGAGGCTCCCATGAATATGTTAATTGCTATGGGTATCGCTGCGATATTATGTTTTGGAATTGGGGTCTACCCGCAACCGCTTTATGATATTTTGCCTTATCCGGTAGATTATGTGCCCTATACCACGACGCATGTGGTGACTATGCTTCAGCTTCTCATGTTTTCAGCTCTCGCTTTTGCCGTTCTTCAAAAAACCGGCCTTTATCCGCCAGAATTAAGATCGACTGTACTTGATTTTGATTGGTTTTATCGTCGCGCCGGCAGTGAGATCGTGAGGAATGTTATACACAGCATAAGTTTGGCAGCATTAGCGCTCCGTAGCATGATGGTGGAGTGTGTAAAATACGTTATTGAACAAGTTCGATATCACAGTGGCCCTAATAGTCTTGCGGCACGGGCAACGAGTGCTGGCACTATGGTTGTATGGGTAATACTCCTATTAATGCTGCTGTTGATTGTTCAATTCACTTAGGTCTTCCATTGCATTCGACTATGCAGAAAAAATTCGGTTCACGTAGGGATGCCCAGCAATAGTCCGTGTGTTTTCAAGTATAATAATTTTCTTAAGAAAATTTTAAGCCATTCCTTTGCGTCTTTGAGTTACATTGTATTTATATGTACGGTGTTTGTGGTTGGTGGCCAGTGCCATGCAAAGCCAGAATCTGCGGCTTCTATATTGATAATTGAAAGTGACGGCACAGCCCAAAAATTTGTTGTTGAGCTTGCGGTTTCTCGGAGCCAGAAATCAATTGGCTTGATGTACCGGCGGTCTTTACCACAAAAAAATGGTATGTTGTTCGTTTATAAAACGCGTTCTAAAATTTCTATGTGGATGAAAAACACTTATTTGGCATTAGACATGCTATTCATTGATACTAAAGGACGTATTAATTATATCCACGAGAGAGCTGTCCCGCTCAGCGAGAAGTTAATTACTGGTAAGTTCCCAGCGCGTGCCGTCTTAGAGCTTAATGCTGGAATTGTATCGAGGTTTGGCTTTAAGGTAGGAGACTTAGTGCGCCACTCGATATTTGGCAACGAGTAGTTCGGGTGTTAGTCAAAATTGGACCATGGCTGGTGTTATACTTTTAGCAAAGTTTTGAACTTGGGTAATTCAGTGATACGTCAGGGCATGCTTTTTTAGGTAGCGTACTAATTTCACTGCGACATGATATTTAACGGGACTTTTCCATCAATAACCCTCTGAATATTTTTGTAAACTTCTCGTGTGCCTCCGGAAATTGCTTCATACGATTTACCCCCCGAATGGGGTGTGGCAAAAACACGTTCATCTCGGAGTAACGGATCATCAGGGTCATTTGGCTCCTTCCAAAAAACGTCTGTGCCAAATCCCGCAATATTCCCATCTGCAAGTGCTTTTTCCAGAGCGGTTCGGGCAATGTGGTCACCTCGTGACATGTTAATTAAAAAGGCATCTGATTTAATTGAAGAAAAAGCCTTGTCATCAATCATGTGAAGGGTTTCGTCATTAAGTGGCAAGACGAGAATGATATAGTCTGCTTGTCTTAAAGCTAAGTAGAGATCTTCTGTTGGATAAATCTTTTCAACGCCATCAATATCGCCATCTTTGGAAATGTCCCTGCGAACAGCTATGATATTCATTCCAAAACCGCGGGCCATGGGTACCAGCATTTTGCCAATTGTACCAAGCCCGATGAGGCATAGCATTTTACCACCAAGCTCATTACATTGAAATTCAGCCATTGATCCTTCACCTACTAGGCGTTGTGCAGTTCTGCCTCGTTTCGCACAACCAAGCATTATATACATCGCAGTCTCAGCTACTGAACGGCAATTCTGTGCAGGGACCGTCGCAACGGGAATACCATATTCGCCGGCGGCCTTGACATCAGTGATGTCTGCGGCCACCCCAATATGCTGAACGAGGCGGAGTTTTTTCGCACACCTAAGGATATCAGCGTCTATGGTAAAACGATAAAAGCCTTGGTTTTGTGCAATGAGGATATCGAGTTCGTGAGCTGCTTCTCTCAATGACGCCTGGCTGTTGAAAATAGAAATCTGTTTCGGATAAAAAACTTTTTTCATTTCCGCGATGTCTACACCAGCTTTGGACAAAAAACCAATTTTCATAAAATACTCACAACTTTTCAATTATTTTTGTTGGAACACAACTGAGTTTACTCTAGAACCGCATAAGTTTGAGAATATTTATCTTATGTCGGGGCGTAGCGCAGCCTGGTAGCGCATCTGCTTTGGGAGCAGAGGGTCGTATGTTCGAATCATACCGCCCCGACCATCTAATTGCATTAGCGATATAGATCATGGGAAATATTGATAAATATTTTTTGACTATACCTTTGGCAGCGTCATGTTTTCTGGTCACACTACTCTGTTGCAGATACGACTCATATTAGTGCCGCGCAGAGTAACCAAATGGTTTTAATCAAATCTGATCACTGAAAATACCAATCAAGGTACACGTTCAAGGTGTTTTGATGTATGAGCTCAGCCTAACGGTGCCTTATTAGGAAAAATTTTAAAAAACTTATACAAGGCAAGAATAAAAGTTAGGCAATCTACGGTTTATTAGAAACAACGGAGAATAAAATGGTTTATTTGGATAAAAATGAGCAATTCAAAAAAGGATTGGCAGTTCGCACCGCTGTCCTTGACTCAGACCGAGTTAATAAAGGAATTGCTGACGCTGATAATGACCCATTTATGGCTGCTTTCCAACAAGCTGCGACGGAATGGGGTTGGGGTATGGTCTGGGCTCGGCCTGGACTAGATAGAAATATCAAGAGTATGCTGAGTGTCTGTTTGCTTGCCGCCCTCGATAAACCGGTCGAGCTAGAGCATCACATCGATGGCGCGCTGAGAAACGGGTGCACTCCGGAAGAAATTCGCGAGGTTTTGCTTCATGTCAGTGTTTACGCGGGAGTGCCTGCAGGTCTAAGTGCAGCGCGGGTGGCAAAAAAATATTTTGATGAAAATAAAATTCACATGGCCGCCGCGCCGAAAGAAAGATAAACTGATGTTGACTGGTTCGTCCCATAAAATTGGATGCTTACTTTCGTATGGTTTAGCTTTTTAGTTATCCTAATTAATACTGAGTAAGGGTTGTGTGATAAAATTTGAAATTAAATTCATTGAGATGCGATAGGGGTTTCAAATACAATTCTTCAGACATAGATGTCAGATATGAAGTCACCACGGTACATTGATTTTGAGAGGATACATAATGCACGTTCGCATATATAAACCTACAAAAACTGCAATGCAGTCAGGACGTGCCAAAACCAAAGATTGGTGTCTAGTTTTTGAACCTCAGGATCCAATTGCACCAGACCCTATTATGGGGTGGAATGGTTCGAGTGATACAAGTCGTCAAGTTAAGCTTGAATTTGAAAATCAAAAAGACGCGGTTGAGTATGCTAAGAACCAGGGATACACTTATACTGTTATGCCGTCAAACGAACGCCGAATTAAACCCAAGGCTTATTCGGATAATTTTGCCTATGATCGACGTCGGCCATGGACACATTAATTGCACTTCTCGCAACTGACGATAAAAAATTTGAGAGGCTCCGTAGCTCAACCGGATAGAGCACCGGCCTTCTAAGCCGGGGGTTGCAGGTTCGAGTCCTGCCGGAGTCACCATTTTTTAGTAAAGAGAATGGTTTAGCGGTTTTTTCCGAATCGCTTTGGCCCAATTGGCGCACCTCCTTCAAATCATCAATTTTGTTTAAAATTTCGGCACTATTGGTATCTAATTTGCCAACACTGGTTCAGCGCCAAACATCTTTGGATCATCTACGGCAGAAGCTATAAAGTCAGCTACTGCTGATCGCGATATGACACCATTGCGCCATTCTGTTGGGTGGAGGCGAATAGTATATGGCTTGCTTAATTTTTGATTGGTAAGAACGCCGGGGCGAACAATCGTCCAATCTAGGCTTGAATTTTTAATAAGGGTCTCTTGAATGGACTTATCCCTATAAGCCACTCCAAAACATATTTGGAATGGAATTTTCTGAAAACAATTTATGCTCTGGAAACTACTTCCTGCACCAAAGCCCGTGACTGAAATTAGTCGCCGTACTTTCGCATGTTCCATGGCATCTATTAGTATTCTGGTCGATTTAGAAAAAAGGTCAATTGGACCTGTTATAAGCTTAAGATTCAACGGAACTCCTAGTGTCTGTATAACTACTTCATTAGACTCAACAACGGCACAAACATCAGCCGGGTTGCAGGCGTCACCACATACATGCTTAAAATTCGGATTACCGTCGCCAAAATCACTGGCGCTTCTGGAAAACGCGGTCACCTGATGTCCTCTTTCAAGCAGCACCTTCACTGTTTCGATCCCTATACCTCGCGACCCACCCATTACTACTATTTTGCTCATCTAATATTTACCTCGCAAAGAAATATTCCGACTAACTGTTGCATTTTTTCTCATTGATTCTCAACACTTATAAATTGAAGGTACCGTTGTTGTTACCTAGGCAATTATAATGAATAAGCGCCTTTGTTTGTTATTGAAAACGAATACGTTTGCTCTACTGTTTATTTTCAGTAAACATTGTTTTAAGTGGGTTCTCCATTACAATGCCTGAGGGACACACAATCCATCGCGCAGCTCGTGATCATAAAAAAGCTCTTATGGGTCATAGAATCATCGTGTCATCGCCACAGGGGCGCTTTTCCGACGGCGCGAAAATACTCGACATGCACGTATGCTCCTCCATCGAGGCATTTGGCAAGCATCTCTTTTATAAATTTACGTGTGATATGTACCTTCACATACACCTTGGCCTATTCGGTCGTATACGAAAGACAAAAGCTCCAGTGATGGCGCCTCTTGGTCAAGTCCGGGTTCGTTTAATAGGTGGTGATTGTTGCGTGGATATAAGTGGGCCAACTATTTGTGCGGTACGGAATCAAGATGAATTTGATAGATTAATTCTGCGCATAGGTCCTGATCTGCTTCGTGACGACGCTGACCCATATTATTTTTTCAATAGGGTAAAACGCAGTAGGGCCAGGATAGGAACATTATTAATGGATCAATCCGTTGTGGCTGGTATCGGTAATATCTATCGAACAGAAATTCTTTGGCGTCAAAATATACATCCCTGCACCGTAGGAAAGGATTTAAGCGGGGCCCAGTTGAAGAAACTGTGGGATGACGCCAAGGTACTTTTGCACGTGGGCATGCAAAACAACAGGATAATTACTACCTCAATAGATATTAAAGGTAGGAACGCAGAAAGATTAAATATTTTTAATAAAACTCACTGCCCATTGTGTAGTGAGACCATTGAAAAAATTGAAATTAATGGTCGATCGGCATTCTTCTGCCCGCAATGTCAACCTATCGGATAAAATTTTTCATCAATCAAAACGTTACGCAATCAAAAAATTTTGTCACAGCCGTTTATCTTTTTAAGAGATGTTCCTAATATTTATTTTATGGATGGAATAACAAGTTCAGGTGATTTCGCTTTTTGTATTTGGCGTTCTTTCTCTAACTCCTCTCTTAACTCGATCGCGCGCCTATAAAAACCGTTTGCATCTTCATAATTACCTAAATCGTTCAACATCTTTGCTGCCTTTTCGCAGATTTCCGGTGAATGTTGCCCAATTTCTACCGCCTTTCCCATAGCGCCTTTAGCCTGGCTTTTTTCGCCTTTGAGTAACAAAAGTTCTGCTATCTGCGCATGGGCGTCTGCATCGTTATCATCAATTAATATTACTTTAGTGAACGCCTGCAACGCCTCCTCATGACGACTTGTCCGCCGATATAAGGTACCTAAATTGACAAAAAAACTTGCTTTAGTTCCATCGAGATTTATCGCTCGTTGCATCATTTTTTCCGCAACATCAAATTTTTCAGCCTTGAAAGCTATGAGTCCAATTAACTGCCACGCGTCTGGATGTTCGGGGTATGATTCGAGATACTTCTTTACTATTGAAGTGGCTTCTTCGAATCGCCCCGTAAGGAAAAACTGTTGTGCTAAGGTGAGTGAAGAATCCACTTTAGGTGATTGTATCAGATCATTATCATCATCATTATTCATCGCCTTTGTAAGTTTCTGGAATTCTCGTACTATATTCTCTGATGTATCTGTCTCCCAGATAAGCCGTTGTTTTGGGCTCGCAATGGCTAAATCTGAATTTGGGGCGAGACCCATAGATGCTAACATTGCAAGATTACTATTATCTACATTGGAAGTGATCATCCGAAACATTATGTAGGATGCTTTTTTGCTGAGCCAGCACAGAACGCCGGGTCCGTTTAGTACCATCAAATTGGTTTGGCATAATTCATATAGAGCGAGGCGTAGGTCGAGGTTTACGGCAGCTTGGGGGCAATGGCTGAAGTTCTTAAAAAGTGGATCAGGTGTGTTAAACGAATTCTCCGTATCTCTAACAATAATTGGATGAAACCCGAGGCCTGATATTTTCTTAGCTGCTTCAGCCCATTCAACGATATTACTATTCCGTGCGGGCTTATGACTGCTTTCTCGGAGTGTGATCGTTACTGGCCTTGTTTCTTTGCCGAGACTAGATAGCCATTGGGCCATGTAGGTTTTGCCCTGGGCAGTTGCGCGGAGACGAGGAATATCTTCACCTGTTGCTGCAGCGGCGGCTATCCCAGCCCAAAGGAAATCGCCCCGTGGTGCGTCCGGATGATAATCCAGAGGAAATATATTTTCTGATAATTCATTAAAATGCTGACTAAGGTCAGAGCGCTTTCTGCATATTGTCAGTTTCACTGGTTTTGGCATCAACCAACACGCAGGAACAGCTACTTGTTCGAGGCGCCAAATTTTATTGGAGGTGTTAAAGGCTGCATCGTCATCACGGAAACCTTCATTTGAACCTGGCACAATAGTTACATGTAGATCTTTAAGTTTACGTCGGCGTCTTTCTAATTCAGCAAGAATTAAAAAATTAACGAAGTCGAAGGTAATCGGACAGACCTCAAGGTCATAGAACGCATTGAGTGTTTGGCCCATGGCTTGCATCGCATCCTTAATAGTTATTTATTAATATGCCTATAAACATAGTCCATCAGAACAAAGAGTTTGCCATGACTGATCCCAAAGCCCAATGGGAAAAAGTAACTGCACTGAATATTGATCAGAATCTCAAGCTTGGCCCGATCTATAGTTATTTTCTTCTTAAAGATCCAAAATGCTTCACCTTTGTGCTTTCGCGGTACAAATTTGCGTCAAAAATGCTCAAGAATAAAAAACGTATAATTGAGGTTGGCTGCGGCGAGGGTATAGGTGCCTTAATGCTGGCGGGAGAAACCGATGCCCAAGTTGTAGGCTACGATTTTGATGAATCGCAGATAACATATGCACGGAAAAACTTATTGATACCATTTGAGGAGCAGCATCCTCATGATCGAGGACGCCTTTCCTACGAAGCACGTGATTTTGCTAATGACGGTGAGGCAAAGAGTGCTTTCGATGGCCTGGTTTGCTTAGATGTAATCGAGCATCTTCCGAGGGGCGAAGAGGAGTTGGCATTTCTGACAAATTGCAGAAGCTGTTTGAAAGAAGGGGGGGTGGCAATAATTGGCACTCCCAGTTTGCATGCAAGTGACTATGCGTCGGAACGTAGCCAGATTGGGCACATAAATCTTTTCTCTCCTGATCGGCTTGTTTCAACTTTAGAAAATCATTTTAGTAATGTTTTCTTATTTTCAATGAACGACGAGGTTGTGCATACCGGTTTTGATAAAATGGCACATTATTTGATCACATTATGTGTGGCATAAATTGTTTATACAAAATAAGCGAGATAGAAGTCACAACATATACAGAATGATTTTGGGAAAATATCTTGTTTTCGAATTTTATGTACCAGGGGAAGAGTAGGCCATGTTAGGTTCACTAGTCTCTGATTACGAAATTTCTAGAGTTTTAAAAGGCTGTAGTATTTTTTAAATATCTGACGAGGGTTTGGCTGCTTGTTGATGGAGATGTTTTATGCAGGAACGCGATAGTTATAATATGGATGGTCACAAGTTGATGTGGCACCTGGATCGTGTCTCTCAGTGGCAGGCTGGAGAGAGGGTGGCGCCCCTCCACGTTGACATGGGTATAAGTGCCGGCTGCAATATGGCTTGCACCTACTGTTATGGTGTCATTCAAGGGCGGACAGGTTTCGGAACTGATATAAAGGGACGTTTCAACATGCCTGAGGAGGCTATTTTGCGCTTCTTCAAAGACGCTAAAGATATTGGAATTCGTTCAATTGCTTTGATAGGCGAGGGTGAAAACACCCTGAATCCAGCACTCTGTAAGTCGGTTGATTATGCAAAAGGGATTGGGCTCGATTTGGGGCTCGCCACTAATGGAATTCGAATACCGAGGGATCCAGTTGAGCTCGAAAGCCTTTTGACTGGTTTGACGTGGCTAAGGATAAATATCAGTGCGGGCACTAAAGAGGCTTTCGAAAAGATACACCAAGTCCCGCAATATGACCGGGTTTTGGATAATATTGACCGTATGGTTAAAGCGAAGAAAAAATATGGTTATCCGTGCACAATTGGCTTGCAGATGGTGATGACCAAAGAAAACTTCGATCAAGTAGTTCCTCTTGCTGAGCTGGGTAACCAGCTTGATGCTGATTATTTTGTTATTAAGCCATGTTCTGATACGTCGGATTATAAACTCGATTCGCCAAAGGAAGAATACATTGATAATTGGGACGTTTTCATGGAGGCTAAGAAATTTTCTAAGCCGGGCTACGAGGTCATACCAAAAATCGTGAAGTTAGGAAATTTGGGTCACAAAGATTATAATGTTTGTTTCGGCACCCAATTTTTAATTGCTGTTAGTGGCACGGGTAACGTTTTCCCTTGCGGTCATTGGTTCGATGTGCGCCAAGAGGAATTTCTCATGGGCAATATTATTGAACAATCGTTTAAAGAAATTTTTGAATCAGAACGGTATTGGGAAGTGCAACAGCGTGTGCAAGCGGTAAATGTTAACAAAGATTGTGAGAGCAATTGTCGGCAACATTATTTGAATAGATTTTTGTCAGATATTAATGGCCAGCCGAAGGATCTCAAAGAGCCAGACTTTACCCCGCAGCATGTAAACTTTATTTAGCCACTCTTACGCCTAATAAAATTGAACAGGAGTTGTAATGTATGCGGGGCCAAAATCCCGCAGGCGTTTAGTGATAGGGCGAACTGCATCCAATGCTGTTATTATAACTGTCGCATCATTAATATCGTCAACTTCCTCTGGCCGCTTTATGCGCACTGGGATATGGGGGTAGGTAAGACCAGGTCGGAATTTACAGTCATCGAGTATACCATCCAAAAATGCGAGATTACTCTCCATATGATATGCGAGCGTTGGTAGCATTTGGGCTGCCCCATAAGCGTACACAGGGCCCTCAAGGCCCCCAATGGCCTGGGTAAAATCCAACATTTTTCGCTTGAACAAGTCGAATTGCTTTTTAACTTTTTCTGCGGGGATAGGCTCAGTCTGTGGCACTTTTACGCCATTAGGTTTTTTTGTAAATGCCACAGCGATGGTGCCGCCCCAGTTCCCCGGATGGACTCGGTGGCTGAAATAATAACCACCTGCTACTTCCAACATTTTGAGGAAGGTCGAAATATTAAAATAATGAATGTGCTGGTGAAAAACTTGATCAAATCGAAGATTGCGAACCATAATTTCGCTGTCGGGAACTTCAATTAGTAATATTGCATCATCGTCTGCAGCTTCCAAAAGGCGGCGAATTTGCACCATGGGTTCCTCGATATGCTCGAGATTATGGGTTGAAATTACGATGTCTGGAGAGATTGTGAGTTCCTTCGACAGTTGAACTTTTTCTAAATAATTTCCAATCACTGTCATATTTTCAGCTTTTTCAGCATCATCTTCCTTCCCGATCCAGATTGGGTCTATGCCGACAACCTGGTCTGCTAATTGGGACAGTTTTGTGAGGAGCATTAAATCGTTGCATCCAATTTCTAAAATCGATCGAAAGCGTTGACCTGGTTTTAGTTCATTTAAATATCTAAGAATATCAGAAAACGCAGTAGGAGTGATATGGCTCGCGCTTGAGCGATGTGTATAATCATCACCATACAGCTGTGCCGGCGGAATAATATGGGACAGTTGCATATGCAAGCAATCGCAACACATCATAAGGGTCTGGTCAAAACCTCGTATAGGGCCTGGAAGGCTTTCACCTACAAAAACACCGGTAATTGGGAAATTTGGCAGCTTTATGAGTGCTTCAAGTTTCTTGCTTCCGCATATTTTGCAGCAATCATTTTCTTTGATTTTAGTGTTGGACATTGAACTTACCTGTAGACTTCTGAATATTCTTGCAAAGCTTCTGGCCACGGTCGGAGTGCTGGTCGTTTGTCTGAAGAAATAGCAAGACGGAGTGGTTTTGGTGGTCTTGCTGTAAACTCTTTATCCTTTGCAGCTTCTATGCCGCTTTGGCTATTCAAGAATTTTGCCAATGTAGCAATGAAATCGAAATAACTCACAGCACCGCGATTAGCGACATGGTAAAGTCCGAAGTTAGCGCGACTAACAACTATTTCGGCTACTTCGCGTGCGGCGTCTTCTGACCAGGTTGGGCAATCCATCCGGTCATCAGCGATCCTAAGAGGATCTCCAGCTATTAATTTTGTGATCATTTTCTCAACGAAACCTGATTTTTCATTACGTCGATGGCCAAAAAGAGTTGGAAAACGCACAACATAACTTTTGGGGTTTCGAGTTATTGCGTAATGCTCGCTTATAAGCTTGGTTGCTGCATATACGGTGTTTGGCGATGGAAGGTCATACTCGGTGTATGGTTGGTGGCTTTTACCGTCAAAAACCAGATGTGTGCTGGTCTGAACTAGGGTGATCTTTTTCTCTACTGTCGCTTCAGCGAGGTATAGCGAAGCTTGCGCATTCACTTTGTAGGCATCTAATGGACATGATTCGCATTCGCCTATGTCTATGATTCCAGTGGAATTAACGACGGCATCTGGTGCTTCCTTTGAAAGCGCAAGGGATATCTTCTGAGGTTGCGTTACATCTAATTCAGAGTGGCTAGGAGCAATACATTCGATCCCCCGCATTCTACATATTTTTTCGAATGCAGTACCAAACTGACCGCGGTTTCCGAGTAACAAGATTTTCATGGAACTTTCCTCAACCAAATAACCTTCTATAGCACGTATACAAATTTATACAGATCCTCCTACTTGGTGTGAAATTTGCAAGCTTTTAATACAGTTTCGTCCGGTCATTAAAAGGACAACCTATTCAGGTTGCTCTTCTCCCCGTTGCGGAGCTGGTGACTATCGGCTGCCAAGGTGGCTATGTATTGATCAATAAGCCGGAGACAACTGCATATGTCGTATCAAAATGTTGCAGAAATAATCACTGAAACGGATAGCAATAGGACCGCCGATCTCTATGGTTCGACCGAAGAAAAATCTGAAAGAGAGACGGCTTCTGAGATAACATCAAGCTCCAGTGAAATCGACCTAATAGCCATGGCGCGGGAGTACCTAGAAAAGGGGATTTTAGACAAAGCACATCATTTGATGGCTGAGATTATTAAAGCGTCTTTGGAACCTGATACTTTATTAAAAGCAGCGATCATTTCTCTTGAGTTAGGGCAGATCAAGCTTTTTCTCAAAGCACTCGATAAAGCCCGTGAACAAGGGCGCGGTATTTCGACTGAATACGAAGAAATCGCAAGGCCTCTTTACCAATGGTTTGGCAGCGAAAAAAAATGCGCGGAATCCGGCGTTAATCAACACAACATATTTTTGAAAAAGCTTCCAAGTCTTGCCGAAACCTATTGTGTGATTGGTATTTTCGCGGCTGAGTGTGATTACGTGCGCTTAGCCCTTAAGAATCTTGAAACCGCACAATTCATAGACTCAGATGTTTTTAATAATTTTGACCTGCCTAAGGATACTATTGCGACCCATTTGATTGACTGTATCTTAAGTATCCGCAAAAACCCCTATTTGACGGATTTGGCAAGGGAAACGCCAGCTTTTCAGCAGCCACAGCTTCCTATCTTTGAGGTGATTAACCCTCCTGAGTTAAGTTATCGAGATCAGGATGCACATCTGGCAATCGCACATTTATATGGTCAGGCTGCTGATGACATTGTTCAATGGGCAATGACTGCTCAAAGTCTTTATGCATCAGCCGCCATAAGGGAGGCCATCACGGCGTTTGAGCGGGTAGTCGAATTACAACCTAATAATGATTTGGCGACCCGTGCTCTATGGCACTTGCCAAAGTTAGATAATTCGGAACTCGACCGATTATTATCGGTTCGGTTCGATGCTCATAAAATGGAGCAGTTGCGAGAAAAGTACTATGCTGCGCGGCAAGCAGACTTTTACTACAACATTGATATTGTTGGTACTTGTAATCTACGGTGCCCCTCATGCCCTGTTGGAAACTTTGATGATGGTGGGATTCCAAAGGGATTTATGGACTTGGATAAATATGAAAAAATCTTAGCGAAGATAAAAAAATCTCATGATCCATGTGTTAGCATAGCGATAGATATACATAATTGGGGGGAATCGCTGCTCCATCCAAAGTTGCCCGAATTCATAAAAAAAACTCGTGAATATGGCTTCCTTGTCGGTTTGTCTAGCAATTTGAACCATAATTTGAGCCGAAAAAAGCTAGAGGAAATTATCGGGGCGGAGCCAGATGCCCTGAGAATATCGCTGTCGGGATTTAGCAATGAAACTCATATGCAAACTCATACCCGTGGTGACATCAATATTGTAAAATCGAATATGCATTTGTTGCGTCATGTCTTAGACCGGACCAAATCGAAAACGGCGATTGAAATTGGGTATATGGTGTACAAGCATAATTTTTCAGATGATTTTGTGCGAATGCGTTTATTGGCAGAAGAACTTGATTTTCATTTCGATTGGATCTTCGCTGTTTACATGCCAGTCGAAAAAACCATCACAGCCATTCGCGGAGAATATGACCAGGCTGATAAAGAAATTTTTGAAAATTTACCTGTAGATCCCCGTGAATGGAAAGAGCTGGTTGATGCTTCAGGCGCCTTCCGCAAGAATGTTCCAGGTGAATGCCACTTAAAAAAGCATCGAATGGCAATTAATTTTGATGGTACAGTTCCTATTTGCTGCGCGTCCTATTCTTACGACAATATTACAGTAAAAGATTTTCTTGAAGTATCGCACGATGACATACAGAAATGCCGCTCCGACCACAGTCTTTGTGGAGATTGTATGGAGTCAAACGCCTATTTCTTTTATTCAGGCGTTCACCCAGAAATGGGTGAAAGAAAAGCATATAAGACACTATCTGAAAAAGGTGCGTTTGTTGGGAAAGATGGCCGTTGATCTCATAAAAAAAGTGCTCACAATGCCGCGCGAGCAATTTATATGAATGATCAGCTTTCAAAAGTAGAATCGGCTATAAAATATCAGAAAGTAGGAAAACTTGATGTCGCAGAGACTTTGTTGCTGGACGTTTTATCATCTGAACCAAGTCAGGCCCAAGCGCTATTGTTGATTGGATTAATTTATCTGCAAAAGCAGCAGCCAACAAAAGCAGAAGGCTATTTCGAAAAGATTTGTACTCAACAACCTCAGAACACAGATTCGCTTGCATTAAGATTTTGGTTTGATTCACTCTTAATGCAAGGAAAGTTTTCAGCCGCTTGCTTTGTACTAAAAAAGCATGCGATTCAGGGCAATGACTTATCATATTTTCACGAAAAGTTAGTTGGTGTTCTCGCTACGCTATTACATCAGGGGAATATTGAAGTAGCCCTTGATGGAGCAAAGCATTTTCTTGCGATGCAAGATTTGGAATTGGATGCACTTCGATTTCGTATTGCATATGTTGTTCTTACTCGTGGTTTCCATACTGAGGGTATGGATTTACTCGAGCCTCTTATTAAAAGGCCTGAGGCTTCTCCCGAAGCATTATACTTTCACTTTGCCGAGACCTCATTGCGGTCTCCAGAGCAATCAAGTCATTTTTCCGGATTAGAAAATCTCCAAAAGTATAATTACGGCGTCGTGCCGGACTTTGACTATGCGACTGTTAAAAAAGCGAAGGACAGACGACTGCGCATTGGTTTTTTGCCGCTTGAATTAGTTGACGCAAATACATTGCTCTACATCTGGGGGGCATGGTTTTACGGCTATGATAAAAACAATTTCGAATTATTTGGGTATATTGACGGCGACGTTTGCTTTGGCACTGTTTCCGATTTTACGGATGTTTTTGATCACCAATATCAAATTTCTAACCTTACTGATGAGGAAGTTCTATCTAGGGTGAGAGAGGATAAAATTGATATCCTTATACATTTGGGGGCAATCGGCGATCGTCCTCGCGTGCGGGTGTATGCAGGCCGAGCTGCTCCAATTCAAGTCGAGGCCGCGAGTTTACCTTTAGGGACCAGTGAATTTGATTATTTCTGGTTTGATCGCAGTGTTGTTCCAAAGGAAACCTTCCATGCGTACAATGGCGCTATGGTGTTGGCTGATGGGCCATATTTTTGTTGGACGTCACCAATTAATGGTAAAAATGTGTCAGACTTGCCATTCGATAGCCAGGGCTTCATAACTTTCGGTAGCCTCAATCGATTCGTAAAAGTTACGCCGCTTTGTTTAGAGGTCTGGTCCGATGTGTTGGCATCCGTGCCCAATTCTCGATTGATCTTAAAAGGAGGCCAATTTGATGAAACCCTAATTCAACAGAGGGTTTTGTCTTTTTTCTCTAAAAAGAATATCGCAGCTGACCGTCTATCTTTCTTCGGTCAAACCGACCAGATTTCACACTTAGATATTTATCATAAAATTGATATAGCACTCGACACGATACCTGAGCAGGGGGGGTGTACCACTCTGGAAGCTCTCTGCCATGGAGTTCCAGTTATAAATTGGTGTTACGATAATAGGATAGTGTCTCGAACAGGCAGAACGATTTATGAAGCAATTAATCTTGAAGAGTTTTCAACAAATTCAGTTGACGAATATATAAATTTGGCAAGGACCCTCGCTAAGAAACCTGATGCGCTTCGTCAGTTAAGGAAAACATTACCCTCAAAAACAGAGTGTTCTTCTCTTTGTGACGCGGATCATTTTTCACGCTCGGTGCAGTTAGGACTAAAAAAAATGTGGGAGTTGTTCTGTGATGGTTCTCGTGTCTCGGTAATCGATTTGGCTGATAAGTGTCTTTGAGGCTTATTTATCAATTCTTTGCCATTAAGTTTGTGCTGCGCTGACAGGGAATTCTTTTTACTCTTTGCAAATACCCTTATTTTACAGTTAATGAATTAAGAATCTTTCTCGTCCTATATCCGTGTTATGAACTGCAAATATTCAACGCACTCAGTTTGTTTTAACGTCCATTTTTCCCCGTAAACGTTCCTAATTTGCTTAATTCTTTATACGCATAATCATCTACTTCGGGCGGTCTCACACATGTAAACATGTGGTCTACCATATTTTCCATACACTTTGCGCACAGATCATTTTCATATTTCTTTTTCTGTAAATCATTATGCGAGATTTTTAAAAAGTCTTGCGCAATATAATTTTCAGGTAAATATGTACCGCAACACAAAGGTACTGATTTATCGAAGTTTATCACTGTGCGATTAGGTCTCATATCACATTCTTTGAAGTAATCGCGATATTGCAGTGTTAGCTCCTTCCACTTGGCGGGATTAATGACTAGTAAATCATTAATTTCTTCTACATTCTTTGGTATTTTCCCTTCGGCTATCTTGATGGCAGTCTCGACCGGCATCATTACCGAAAATGTCCAATTGAATGAAAAATGTAATTGATCGCATAGATGTTTGATCGCTATGAAATCCTCATCAAAATTATGACGGTAAACTAAATAACCAATTTCTACCTGTGTGACGTCAAGCCCGTAGCTATCCATGGTAGCGCGAAGTAAGTGTAGATTAGCTTTAACATTATTAACATCGCCACCCCTGTGGGTCTGTTGATAGGTTTCGTTCTTAAAACCTGATATGGACACCCTTAAATAGTCCGGCTTTGCCTTGACTAATCCACGCATATCCCGAACGTGATTCAAATTGTTCGAGAGGCCGCAGATGAATCCTCGGTTTTTGACTGCTGCTATAAATTTAGGCAAGTCAGGGTGTAATGCCGACTCTCCCCAATTGTAGAGTTCAACTGATGTACGTGCGCCTGGACTTTCAATTTTAATTTTGTCTAATACCTCTTCAAAAGTCTCGATGCTCATCATTCCCTTGGGGGTTGGGGCATCAGCAGAATTTCCAACCGGGCATGAAGGGCATTGGACTGAGCACGTACCCACGATATCGATATTGTAATAATAGTCGGCTTCTCGCGCTGCTGCATAATTATCGGCTAATTTATGTTGCAACTCGGTATTAAATTTTTCTGCTTGGATTTGGTTTTCAGATATATATTGGCGAAGAATTTGATTTTCACGAGAGAGGTTTTTTTGCGTTTCAGTAAGGGCAGAAATCTTTTTTTGAATTTCTGCAAATAAATTCTGCTCTTGTTGTCTCATCTGCATCTGAATCACCAAATAGCTATTTTACAGGTTGCAACCATGCAAAAAGCATTCCATCATGGAGGCAAGAGTGAATGAATTTTCAATCACGGTTCTTACCATCAGTTTTAAGATTAATATACTTTAGTCATGCCTGAGGTTAAGGCTTGGTCACATGAAAAATGTTCAAAATAGCAACAGTGTTCTTTACGCCTTTTACGATTTGCAAATATGCACGGTGACCTTTGACTTTCTAAGCTTTCTTCTTCGCGCAGAAATGCGACGAATTCAGGTTGGTTGCAAGTCATTACATATAGTTTTTGTCCCGGGGGCCGATGACGGTTTCCGTATGATGCATTTGTCAGGTGATATTAGTCGTTGGCGATTACAAAATATGCATATTGCTGCTTGCTCTTTCCTTTCTTCGATTAAAGGAATCACAGTTTGCTCCAAACGGGCACAGGCAACTTCTATAGAGGATAATTTAGCATCGAATATCTTTCCGGTTGATTACACCACCCATATTTTTGACTCGCAAAAAGCTATTCAGTCATCGATTGATGCGTTTATGTTTGCTGGGGTTGTTATAAGGCACTTAAAAGGCGATGAAGTCCCAATTTTAACTCCGACGCTCCGAGCAGAACAATATGTTAGGGAGTGGTATGAGAAGCATGCTAGGGGACGCAAGGTAATTGCTATAACTTTGCGGGAGTCTCCTAATGATCCGGCTCGCAATAGTAACCTTGATGCTTGGGCACGCTTTGCAGCGACCATTGATGAAAATGAATTTCTTCCCGTTATAATTCGTGACACAGATGCAGTATTTTTACCTGTTCCTGAAGAATTGAAGGGCTTGTGCCATTTTAATGAGGCAGCGATTGACCTAGACCTGCGCCTAGCATTTTACGAGTCCGCATTTCTCAACATGTTGGTTAACAATGGTCCGTTACAGATTTGCTACCTTAATCCAAAAATTCGATATCTAGCCTATAAGATGTTTAATGCAACAGATGAAGCAGATGAGAGAGCAACATGTGGTGTTTATGGGATCCCTATTGGAGGCCAGTTACCGATGGCAACACCATTTCAGCGAATAATATGGAATGATGATTGTTACGAGACACTGGTGG
Source organism: uncultured Rhodospirillaceae bacterium (assembly GCA_913043025.1). GTDB lineage: Bacteria > Pseudomonadota > Alphaproteobacteria > UBA8366 > UBA8366 > UBA8366. Next base: position 75,800 of record CAJWLM010000008.1, on the reverse strand, counting down.
ATTCTTTCGCAGATGCTTCTTGCGCGGTAAATAATGCAATAGAGCGCGGTGATTTGGACAAAATCGAAAATCGACCAATATTTGGACGAGACGAAAGTTATCGTTTTGCTGTAACCTTGCATCAGGTAGGTAGATGTACGCACGCGCTGGATATCTACGATTATCTTTTGTCTCTTGATCAAGATGATTTTGATGCCGCTGTGATGCGAGGCCTAGCACTTCTTCATCTTGAACGCCCCACGGAAGCGAAAAAAGCTTTAAAGCTTTGTTTAGATCGTCAACCCCATTCGCCGCAGTGTATTTTCAACTTGGCACTTGCAGAAAAATCTTTAGGGAATGCCTCCGTGGCGTTAGATTTGTTAGAAAATTTAAAAAAATCTGATTGTAAATTAAATGGCATATCAGGCCTTCTTGCTAAACTGTATCTCTCACAGGGGCACATGAGTAAAGCTGCGGATGAATTTGCGATTGAGGTTGAAAGGGACCGTTTGAACTGGCGAGCAAAGCTGGATTTAGCATTTTGTCATGAGAGGTTAGGAAAGAATAAGACGGCTGCAAGGATGTACAATTCTTTTGTGGTATCACACAAAAAGCAGAAACGGAAGTTAGATGAGGCAAAGGAAACCCTATTTCCAAGACGAAGGACCATATTTGAGGGACGGCACAAGCACCTCGTACTGCCCTTAGTTGGTTCTACACAAACAATGGAGATCTGGGAAAACGAATTTGGAAAACCTAAGGAATTAAATCAACCTGTTGTCGTTGTTGAGTACGATTTAGAAAAAGATGATGATTTGGAATGTGAAGACCCGCTTGAAAACTTTGTGAGGTTTGCGAGTGGTGTAGCCGAACAGCCAAATCACATTTGTATCGTTCCAAAAAACATAAAGAGTATGTCGGTAGGTGGGCATATTCCATTGCAATTGGTCATGAAGTGGATTCCTATGGTGCGCAAGAACAGGGGGTTTTCTTTCTTTATATGCCGCAATAGAGCCTTGGAATTTTTAGCTATCCAAAATAATACAAATAGTCAGTCATTGGTGAATAACGGGAGCTATCAACAACCGGGAAAGTTGCCGCCCTTTGAGAGGAAACAGAAATTTCCTATGAAGGCAACTATACAAGCTGCAGCCTACATTAATGTGTGGAGATCTTCGCAAGGTGAAAATTTGCCTTTAACGGTTATACTTTTGGGCTCTGAATCTTCTCAGAGATTAATCAAAGATGATGCATACGGAGATAAATTTCTAAGGTTTATAAAAGATAATAGGCAGGCTGGGTCAAAAACTGCTTTAGTGATACCGTTTGACAGTTGTGCCGTTTTTTCCACAACGGAGGCTTATAAATTTGGCATCCATTTACCGGCGTCTTTGCATTTTGATTTGCAGTTAGCCTTGGTAGAGGCTGCAAACACAGTGTACTGCTTGGACTGTGTGCCCATTCAAAATAACGAATGTATTCGCGAGGTTCACGATGTTGAATCTTTGCTAGGGAAAATAGGACACGAGAATAATATTTCTGTAAATCACTCGCTTTGCGCTAATAAAGCTGAATTGAAGATAGACGCAGCATTTAAATTAGGCGTTCGTTTGTTCTGTGGAGGCATTGCAACATTTAACAAGGGCGTGCAGGTATTTCAGCAGATCCTCCAAGTGATTCCCGACCATGCAAATACAATAGGAATGTTGGGTATCGCGGCTAACATATTTCGAAAACATTCTGATGCAATTGATCTCTTTGAGAATGCGATAGCCCTTAAAAGAGATGAGCCTGCTTTCTTTTTTAATTTGGGAATTGCGCTTTATGAAGAGGGTAATCTCCAAGAATCTATAAAAGCATTTGAAACCTCAGCCACCCACGATCCAATGCTTTTTGAGCCTTGGGACTATCTGGGAGACGCATTTAGAAAAATGGGAGAGCTTGAAAAAGCAATATGCTCCTACGGAAAAGGAATATCTCTAGGAGGCCAGAGTTTTGATACTTTTGTTCGACTAGCTAGTTGTCACGAAATTTTGGGTAATGTCTCATTGGCGTTGGAAAATTATAGGGCTGCGGGAGAGGTGTTAAGAAAATTTGATGATAAGGAGCAAGCCTGCACAACGATGATCTGGCCATGGAGACCAAAACTTATCCGACCTGAAGATGGTGAATTCATAGGTGGCTATCTTGACCCCTAACTAGCTAGTGTGCCCGAATTTCCTTGGTCATAATTTTATCTTTGTAAATTGGGAATTCCGCTACGTTGATTAAAGATTACAGTAAATTTTAATCTTCAATTGGGAATAGGTGCGTTTGTGACTTCAGATATTATGAATGCCGCGGTTAAGTTACACCAATCGGGTGACTTCAATGCTGCGCGAAAGCTTTACGAATCAATTCTGAATCTGGATGTACACAACACGGATGCACTGAATCTTTTAGGGCTCATTAATCACCAACTCAAAGATAATGAGCAGGCATTAATTTATATAGAAAAAGCACTCGTTCTTAATCCAGCTATTCCGGAATATTCAAATAATTTGGGGCTAGTGCTTAGTGCTCTTGGGCGGCTGGATGAAGCAAAAACAGCATATCTAAGCGCACTATCTCAAGCTCCTGAATATGCCGATGCTCATTATAATCTTGGGCTTCTCGAGAATAAGCGTAATCGTTACGAAGCGGCTCTTGGGCACTTCCAGAAATGTCAATTGTATGCTCCGTGGCATGCGAAAGTTCGGAATGGTCTTGGGCTTGCCTTGATGCGGCTGGACCGTCTTCCGGAAGCAGTCAAAGAAATTGAGGATCAGATCGAACAACATTCTGAGGATGCCGACGCGTTTAATAACTTATGTGTGGCAAGGGGGTTGAGGGGTGAATATGCTTTGGCACGTGAGGCATCAGAAATGGCGCTAAAATTTAATTCTAAGCATGTTTTCGCGCGTCTCAATCGCGCACAACTTTTACTTCTACATGGTGATTTCATTAATGGCTTTGCAGAACACGAATGGCGCCTGCAGAGAAAAGACTATCGGCAAAGTTTTAGTGTGCCATTTTGGGATGGTGAATGTCGGCCTAATGAGACAATCATTCTGTGGGCTGAGCAAGGTCATGGCGATGCAATTCAATTCATCCGATATGCCCAACTAGTGAAGGATCGAGTTGGTAGGGTTGTAATAAGCTGTCGTCAGTCGCTTCTACGACTTTTTTCATACGTTGACGGTGTGGATGAAGTTACAGTGGGCGATAAGGCCTTGCATGCGGATTGCCATGCACCGTTAATGAGCTTACCGTATATTTTCAAAACGCAGCTCCATACGGTTCCCTCCCAAGTCCCATATATTTCAATGAATAAAAAATTCTGTTTGACCCCGCACACTCGGCAACTGAAGGTTGGTCTCGTGTGGGCCGGAAACCCGGATCATGCTCGCGACCATAGGCGAAGCTTACCGCTTAAGGCATTTGAGCCCATCCTCTCTGTGCCAGGTGTTAAATTCTTGAGTTTTCAAATGGGAACTGCTGCCGAGCAACTTTCAGATATTAAGACACCGTTACTAAATATAAGCGATGGATTTGATGATTTTTATGATACCGCATGCGCACTCTCTGATGTGGATCTCCTGATCACCGTAGATACATCGGTTGCTCATTTAGCAGGGGCTTTGGGTGTGCCGACTTGGCTGATACTTGATACTGTGCCTGACTGGCGGTGGCAATTAGAACGCGAGGATACCCCATGGTATCCAAGCCTGCGTTTATTTCGTTCTAAAGGTGAATTTAGTGAACTTATAGGCCGAATTGCCAAAGCCTTAGGTGATTTGGCGTGCTAATTGCAGCAATATGTATTAACAGTTTAAAAACCTTTCCTTTCTGAACGAATGTTAAACAGAATGCATAAAATCCGTCGCGTTATGTTGATACAGCCACCAGGCCGTTGCCTGATTGGTAAAGATGGCACAATTACAGAGCGCAAGCATTGTCACCCCCCACTCGGGTTAGCGTATTTAGCTGCTGCTGCTCGAGAAGCTGGTTATCTGGTCGACGTGCTAGATATGCTGGCTGAAGGCTATAATCAGGAGCGTTATACCGAACAATTTGTTTACTATGGATTGGGTGTCGAGGAGGCCCTATCTCGCATAGAAGTTGCTGATCCCGACCTGATTGGGATCAGTATTCTTTTCTCCAATCTAGCAGCGGAAAGTTTTCGTTTAGTGGAAGCTATTAAAATTCGGTTTCCAAAGAAAATTATTGTGTTAGGGGGCCATCATCCTTCAGCAATGCCCATAAAAGTTATGAAACGACCAGAAGTTGATTTCGTTCTGGCGGGGGAAGCAGATGAAACTTTTGTTGAGCTATGCAACGCACTAAATGGTACCAGGGACTTGTGTGATATCCGCGGTCTATTTCATCGTAATGGAAATGACATCATAGATAATCAGGCAAATGTGAAGCCGGCCGTTGAGGGGGAAGATTTCAAATATTACTTCCGTAAGGATGGTCCCAATCCAGGAAGCCTTGCGAAACTTCCGCTGCCAGCTTGGGATATGTTTCCAATGGAAGCCTATTGGACTTCTGAAGTTCGGGCAGGGGGGGGCGATGTTCAAGCAGAGCGACACGCCGTCATGGTATCAACTCGAGGCTGCCCTCATGTTTGCTTTTATTGCACTTCTCCTTTGATGGGTGGTTTTAAGGGTTATCGCAAGCGTACAAATGATGACGTGGTAAAGGAAATTCGATGGTTGCGTGATGAATTTGGAGTCGAAGAAATTCAATTTCTAGACGATAATTTTTTTGTCTCCGGTCCGAGAGTTAAAGACCTTTGTCGCGAGCTCGCTGCAAATTTTCCGGATATGGTGTTTAGTGTTCCGGCGGGCACTGAGATAAATGCTTTAGATAAAGAGATGATTGATCTTCTTGCTGAAGCTAATTTCTATCGTCTTACGCTTGCAATTGAGTCTGCAAATCAGGACATCCAGGATGAACGAATTGACAAGAGAGTTGATTTAGAGCGCGTTCCTGAAATCATACAGTATGCGAAATCGAAAAATATAGAGGTCCGAGGCTTTTTAATGATTGGTTTTCCAGACGAAACGAAACAATCAATTCTTCATACAGCCGACTATGCAATGTCTTTAGAATTAGATGACTTTGCCTTATCCGTTGTAACTCCTCTTCCGGGTACTCCAGTTTATGACGAGGCTATTGATAGAGGTTTGTTGTCTGAATCTTTTGATCCTGATGACATTAGGTATTCTGTGTCTTCTATTCGTATCGAGGGTATGACGCAGGAGGAAATCGAAGATGTTCGAAGAACCACCTGGAGGAAACACCAAGAATTAAAGAAAAAACGACAAACCAAATCCGAAAGAGCACATAAAACCTTTATGAATGCGGCGGAATACGCGACAGCAGGTTTTTCGAAAAAAGAACAGATCGGGTTTAGTGGATTTTCAAACAATGAAAAGGGCTAACGCCCTCAGACCGCTTTCTTTCCTAGTATTAAATCAAGCAATGCATGGCATAAGGTAAGATGGGTAATTTCCACGGCACCATAACGTGTTGATGGGACATGAAAATTTACATTGCCTTCATTTATAAGTAAGTTAGCCTCATCAAAACCGCTAAGTGTTACCACTTTCATAGGAATAGAATGAGCCGCTTTCACAGCGTTAATTATATTAAGTGATTGTCCCGAACTACTGATTGCTACAAGAACATCATTAGATTTTGCAAGCATTCGAATCGGTTGAGAAAACACCTCTTCATACCCCAGATCGTTAGTGAGGCAGGTTAATGCCACGGCGTCGTTAAAACAAATCGCTGGCATCCGGCCGTTTTTTGAAAAATCAACTGCCATATGGCTTGCAATCGCTGCACTGCCGCCATTGCCTATAAATATTATTTTTCCTCCGTCCTGTGATGCACACCTAATTAACTCTACAGATAGTTTTGTGGCATCGGCGAGTGAAAGTATTTCTCCTGCACTATTTCTCGCTGTGATCTTGTGCCTGAGGTCTGAAATATTCTCGAGATATTGGTCAATTGTTGCGGGGTAATCCGTCATTTAAGTAGGCCTGTAATAGATTTCATTAGCTTGGCTGCATCAATTGAACTGCGATGGCCCACAATACCTACTTTGATGGCACCGGCTATATTACCCATGAAGCCAACGTCCCGCATTGACGCGCCTACTGCAACAAAAGGGGCTGCTACAGCAAGAAAGGCATCGCCGGCACCAACAAGATCTACGACAGAGGTTGCGAAAGCTGGAACAGTTTGAACGTTTTTACCTTTCTCCCATGTGGTACAGCCACCTGCTCCGAGAGTTAAAACAAATCTGTCGCAGTCTATTCTTGTCGGCAGTACTTTTGACACTACGGTTGCGGGATCGGTAGTTTTATTGCCGACCGCAAGCTGGGCTTCTGGCGTATCAATGAAGACAACGTCAGCCCGTGGATAGCGCGTTATCAGATTAAATCCAAAATTGGCGCTGTTTGATTGGGCGTTTACCGCTAAGAATTTCGAATTCTTTGTTAAGATCGATATTGTCTCTGCTGCAATAAGTCCATGGCCAAAGTCATTTACAATGACGATATCATATTCTTCTATTTTCTCCTCAATCATCTGATCAAATTTCGTTTGTAACGGCTGAGGAAGAGCAGTGTCATCGAAATCATAAACCTCAAACAGTTTGCGGAAATAATATCGATCAATGAAACGTGTCTTGCGTGTAGTCGGAGCGCCGCGACGTCGGATAGGCAAGAGTTGGACATTTTGAGCGAGGCCCGACATGATAAGTTCTTCGTCGTTGTGCCCATTATCTCCACTCTTATCACCTAGGCACGTCATGATATCGACTTGGGCACACAATCCCGCAATGTGGTTAGCGGTTGCGATGGCGCCGCCCGCAAAGACCTCATTTTCTTCGAACTTAGTTGCAATCATATTTTCTTTTGGTGATTTTCCAAGTGGTGCTACGTATCGGTATTCGTCAATAATTGCATCCCCAACCACTAAAACTCTCATTTGAGAAAGCTGTTCCAAATGTTTGTTTAAGCGTTTAAGTGCCCCATTCAGGCGCATATGTGATAAGAAATCACGGACAGGTTGGTCGAACACATCAAAATGGCGATTTAGTAGTTCAGAAGAACTAAATGTTATATCGTCTGTTATAGCCAGCTTCCCGCCATAAGCTTCCGCTTTTTTTTGCTCCACATTAATTTTGCCAGTAATATCATTTTTAGCATCCGAATAATCTGAACCCTTTGCATAAAAGTCTGGCTTGATAGCGTCGATAATTGGTAAAGCATCAGGGGCATCATTGACCGTCACCCAGTCAATACATGAGAGAGCTGCAAGCATTTCGGCACGCAGGCCCTGAGAAAAAACGGGCTTACCCGGTCCTTTATTTACAAAAGCATCCGCGGTGATCGATACAACGAGGAGATCTCCCATTGCTCGCGCTTCTTGGAAGTGCCGAACATGGCCCATGTGTAACAAATCAAAAACTCCATGGCAAAGAACAACCTTGGGATCAGCCACTCCTCGTGCGCCTAACAATTTTTTCAGCTCAGAAATTGTTATAATTTTTGAAAGCACATCGCTTTTTATATTAGCAGGTGGTAAGACCCGATGGTCCATAGTTGTCTCAACTTGCTGAAAGGTGAATGACCAGATAGATAACGAGTTAATGCTATGTGAGGTAAAAATGCAAATTACTAGTCCAGTTTTACCATGAAGCCCGGTGCAACTTGCAATGCGGTAAAAATTGCCGGGCAGAAAGTTCTTCTAGGTAATTTTTTCATAGCAGGGTTTATCATTTAGCTAATCGTCGAAGCCCATCTTCAAGATCATCTATTAAATCATCCGGGTCTTCTAGTCCGATATGAATACGCATCGTTTGACCGTCAGGTTCCCATTTGGTTACTGACCGGTTTTCGTTCGGAAATGTTGGGATTAATAAACTTTCATATCCACCCCAGCTTGACCCCATGCCAAATAACTTCATTCCATCTAAGAAAGCAGCGACTTTGGTTTGGTCAGTTTCATTAACGATAAAACCAAAGAGGCTTGCTGCTCCAGTGAAATCGCGTTTCCAAATATCATGCCCGCGGTCGCTCTCGAGTGCTGGATGCATAACCTTCATAACCAGCGGATGCGCCTCTAACCACTTCGCTACTTTAATACCATTTGTATGCTGGCGGCTCATTCGCACGCCCATAGTTCGTAAACCTCTGAGCGTAAGATATACGTCGTCTGGTGCGGCGAAGTTCCCAAATAGGTCTGTGATTTCTTTAACTCTTTCATAGGTGGCTTCATTACAAATTATTGCCCCCATCATTACATCCGAGTGACCGCTTATATATTTTGTGGAAGCGTGAATGGATACATCTATGCCATTTTCGATTGCTTTGAAAAAATAACCAGATGACCAAGTATTATCTATTATGGAAATGACGCCAGCTTGGCGAGCAATATCCGCGATGACTGGAATATCCTGAACTTCAAAAGTTTGCGAACCGGGTGACTCTGTCCAAATTAACTTCGTATTTTGACGTATTAGTTCTTTCACACCTTCACCAATGAGCGGGTCGTAGTATTCAGTAGTCACTCCAAAACGGGAGAGGAAATTATCGCAGAAGGATCGGCATGGGGCATATGTATTATCAGTTACAAGAACGTGATCTCCGGGCTCAACAAACGCCATAAAAGCCATTGTAATTGCCTGAAGTCCCGATGGATTTAAAATTGTGCCGGCGCCAGATTCAAGTTCTGTAAGCGCATCTTCTAGTGCAAAAGAGGTCGGCGTACCGCGTAATCCGTAACGCACCTTCACATTTGGATCAGTCCCCCGGGAGAGGTATTGCGCCATTGTTGGAAATAAAATCGTTGAGGCGTGGTAGACGGGGGTGTTTACGGCGCCATAATGATCAAAAGGGGCTCGGCCTGCGTGAATTATTTTAGTATCGTCCTTCATATCATCTCCGATTTCGGTTATATGCTCATTCCAAAGGGGTGTTGACATAAATAGGAACAGAATTTCTTACTCTAACAGATTTTACGCAATTGGTGCACAAGGAAACTGAAGATATGGCTGATCGGATTGAATATGCAGTAATAGGTGCTGGGGTGGTGGGTTTAGCCGTAGCCCGTTCTCTTTCTCTCCGTGGCTGTGAGGTGATCGTTTTAGAGAGCGAAAATGCAATAGGCACAGGAACTAGTTCGCGCAATTCGGAGGTCATACACGCTGGCATCTATTATGAGCCTGGTTCACTAAAGGCTAGCGTCTGCGTTGAAGGGAAAATAATGCTTTACCAGTACTGTGAAGAAAGAGGTATTCCTCACCGTAACTGTGGAAAGTTGATTGTTGCGACTGATGAAACTCAGCTCGAATTATTGCAAGGTATTCAAGAGAAAGCCTCAATGAACGGTGTGCCCCTCGATCTTATTCGTGCTAATGAGGCCATAGCGATGGAACCCGAATTGCGCTGCGTTGGGGCACTTCATTCTCCGACCACTGGTATAATTGATACACATTCTTTAATGCTTTCGTTACAGGGCGATGCCGAGGAGAAGGGCGCTGTTATAGCATTCCTTAGCCCGGTTTTGTCTGGGAATATCAAATCCAATTATATCGAACTCTCTATCGGCGGTGAGATGCCGATGGATTTGCATTGCAACGGTGTAATTAATTGTGCTGGTTTAAAAGCCCCGGCTTTGGCAAGAAAAATTAACGGATTAGAGCCAGCGAGTGTTCCAAAGGAATATTTTGCTAAAGGAAACTATTACGGCTTATCGTGTAAGGCGCCATTTTCGAAACTTGTGTACCCCATTCCCCGCGATGGAGGGCTTGGTGTTCACATTACTGTTGATATGGGCGGGAGAGCCCGTTTTGGGCCGGATGTTGAGTGGCTTGAAAGTAGCCCTGATTTTAATTATGAGGTCGACCCATCTCGGTGCCAGGGATTTTACGAGGCAATACGTACCTATTGGCCAGGTTTGCCAGACGACTCTCTCAGTCCAGACTATGCCGGCATCAGGCCAAAAATACATGGTCCAGGAACTTCGTTGCCTGATTTTATGGTTTCTGGCCCAAACCATCACGGCATTGAAGGATTAGTAAATATGTTCGGAATTGAATCGCCCGGGATCACTAGCTCCATGGCACTTGGTGAATACGTTTCCGACCTATTAAATGTTTAAATTTATTTAATCGTTGGCACATTTGGTATGATTTTGCGCGTGCGAGGATCTTCAATAACACAAGTTTCGCGACCGTATATGACAAACCCTGCTTTTAGATATGTAGATAGAGCAGCAGGGTGGTCTAAAGAGCAAGTCCTCAGCCAAATTCGGCGTATATCGTTAGCCCAGGCTATATCAAGTATTGAATTTATGAAGAAAGTTCCAAGGCCACGTCCTATATATCTACTGGCTAAGCCGAAGTATGCTAGGTGTATGTCTCGCAAGTCGTTATTTGGTGGCTGTCTGGAGTCGAGTTCTGCGAAGCCAGCGGCCTCTCCGTTGACGTAAAGAACATATATTTTTACTCGATCATCAGATATAATCTTAAGAAGCTCTTTATCTGTCATCTCAGTACGTTCATACCAGAGCCAAGGAAGCCCCACTTCAGCGTAAATATGACGATAGAAGTCAATGGAAGGGCTCTCAACCCTACTAAGCTCAATTTCAGAGTTTAGGTCAGGTGCTGGTGGAAGGATACCAACGGGGCGAGAAGTCATTTTTAGGTACGTAACCCTGACGGTAAGATTATTTGTAGCACCATCAATCATTCTTAGAAATCAAATTAAGATTGACCGGTGGCTACTGGGGCGCCTTCTGTGCTTCCCCACTCGGTCCACGACCCATCGTAAACGGGTGCTATTTTTCCAGTTACTAAAAATCTCACGAAAGAAAGTGTGGCAGCTGCAACTCCGGACCCACATGTCATAGCCATGGGGCCCTCTGGATCAATACCTGCTTTTACAAAAACATTACGTAATTCACTTTTTGAAAGTAATGCTCCGGTTTCAGAATTCATAAAAAGGGTAGGCATTAAATTAACTGAGCCTGGAATATGACCACAAGCAAGGCCTGGCCGTGGCTCTTTGACCTCACCGGAAAAACGGCCATCAGGCCTTCCGTCAATAATTAATTCCTCATTGGTGTCTAAATTTGCTTTAATTTGGTCAAATGTCCGCAAAAATTTCGTATTCAAATGGGCGGTGAAATGCCCATCTTTTGGCGAATATTTTTGATCAGTGACCGGTAATTTTTCCTTTAGCCATTTTGGAAGTCCACCGTCGAGAATAGCTATTTTCTCATGGCTGAAGAGCTGAAAGGTCCACCAGATTCTAGGCGATGAAAAAACACCCAGCCTGTCATAGACGACGATATAATCACTATCGCTGATTCCCATCTTCCTGACCCTTGAAGAAAAAATTTCGGCCGGCGGTATCATGTGAGGTAAAGTGTTTTGTGGATCTTTGATGTCATCAATATCAAAAAAACAGGCTCCCGGTATATGTTCGGATTCGTATTCAATCGCTGCGTTACGCCGAATATTCGGAAGGAAATATGTGCCGTCAATGATGCGCACATTATCTGCGTCAAGATGAGCGTTTAGCCAGTCTGTAGAAACAAGCGGGGCTGAGAAATCAATTCTGGCTTTATTCATAAAAAAATCGATTCATTAGCAAACTCCAATATTTGTGACAGGTGCTGTTATGTATCAAATAGAGACTAATAAGCAGGGTCAAGTAGCTTGGGGTTTTGGGTTCTCGGACGGTTTAAACGCATGACGGACAAAACATGTAGGTTTTAATTCAACTAAGCTGAGTTTACTTTAGCTCGAAGAAACCTTAACAATTCAATTAATAGCATATGGGGCACCGTTATCGCCGCCAAGCCAATGAATAAGATTTTGAAGTGCAAATCAGTAATATCTTGATTTGAGGAAAACCAGCCGTAGGCTGTTACTGCAAGTAATATTGTTAGCCCCGAATAAGTGACCATGTTTTTAACGGCCAGGCCCTGTGTTTCTCTATCCAGGAGGGTAAATTCGTGTCTGATATGTCGCGCGCTGTGTATGAAAACAAAATATAGGGAAAAATAAATAAGAGGAGGAAAAAAAACCGCTAAAAACAACAACATAAGAAGATCAAATAATATTTGTGAATTCCAATTTTTGATATCAAGAAGTAAGGATAAAACAGCAAAATAGCCAGCGAAATGGATTACCGTAATAATATATTTAGGGTCTTCTCCGAAAATTAAACCTTTAAAAATTTGTTCTACCTCGGCAGGCCAAAACCAGACCGTCAATGCCAATATAAGCGTGGCGTATGGAATACCCTGCATTTGAGAAACTTGGTCTCTGCTAAAATGATATACCGATATAAGAATGAACAAACTCAGTCCTATAAAAGGTGATTTGATCCAGAAAAGTGCTGTTAAAATGCCTATGAATGAATAAGTGCAAATAAAGATTATGAAACCATATGTAGTACTATAGATACGTGCATTTTTTGCCAGAATCGGATCTAGCGCGCCATGCGGTATTCCGCCAAGAGCAATTAGTGCTAGTGCTGTATAATCCCAAAACATTATTTCTCTTTAAACATTTGCATAATTGATTCTAAGAATGGCTTTGCTGGCGCACCAGTAATCACCTGCAGCGCATTGAGGGGCCGGGTTTTAGTCAAGAATGAAGCAAAGTCGTCACCCTTTGTGTTTTGTGCAATATCTAAAAAAATTTTTGGCAGATATTGGGGCTTTTTTTGTATGATCTTTATAAGCTGTAGGTCCATCCAAGTTTCAAGTAGAGGTGACCTATATTTTGTTATTGGTTGTCCAGCCGTAAGTTTTTTGGCTGTTATTTTTGCCCAGGCACGCATATTCATAAAACCATAGCCACTAGAGGCACGGGTCATTCCTCCACGAGCCCCGATTGGAATACCCCAATCATCATTGGTGCTAGGGCGAAGTCCCATTGGGATATGCGCCTTCTCTTTTCGAATGACTTGTCCGGTAAGATTATTATTTTTGATCCATTCTAGAGAATTTCTTTCAAGATTATCCATATTTCCCGGAATTGTACCAAAATAGGTACTTTCGATGAGCAAACTTGTGTCGGTTATTGGCAACATGTATTCAAAATATAATCCTGCATCCTCTGTTCTCATATTTGTCATTAGAAGTGCGATATCCGTAGCAAAATCGTGCTCACATTTAATTTCTATTCCTACGAAACTTTGATAGGCGCGAAAACGATTTGTGCCGGGGGGACGGCTATCGAATACATACTTTGCTGAAGGTTTCGAACCTATAGTTTCATTGTTGAGAAAACACTGGGGATGGCGCTCAATAACCTTCTTGCATTTTTCGAAAAAGGCGCGACCCGAAATTCTATAATAGTGCCAATTTTTGCCGGTCTGTGTTACACTTTTGCTTTCTGAAGAGACCACCCATTTTGAGTACTGGCTTGTTCCGGGCAAGAAATTTGAGTGGTCACGGTCGGACCAAAAGCTGTATGTACGATCATCTCGGGAATCGATATTGGGGTCACTAACAACAACTGAGCCAGGTAGCCTCGGATACTTCGAAAGCTCACTTGCTAACGATAGTCCTGCAACACCACCACCTACGATATGTATCCAGACCATCAAATAAATCTATCCTTCAATATTGGCTCCCGGATATCCTTTCAGAGCCTCATGTAAAGTACTATTGTGGCCTGTTGTGTAGCGGCGTAATGATGGAGCGGCAGAGCATACAAAGCTTGAAACTATCAGCTCGATTAATTTTTCCATTTTAGTTGTATAAATACGGCCGCCCCAGACGTTGAACCCAGACTTCCGAATCTTGGCTCCAATCTTTTGATAAACTCGGCCGGCTACCAACACCACGAATCGCACTCGAAAGCTCAGAAATGGAAGGCCAATGAAGCCTGAAGCATAATATTTCTCTGCTAAAATAAGCAATCGTTCCACAGCGTTTTGTAAAAGGATTACTTGTTCTTGCGAGGGGGATAAGATCTCAGCGGGCTTACAACTATTCACCCATGTTGCTGGCAGGTAGCGGCGTCCAATTTTTGCATCATCACTGACATCACGAGCAATATTGGTTAATTGCATTGCAATGCCCAAGTCGATTGCATGTGCTAATGCCCTTGGATCTTCTACTTTGAGAATATTGCACATCATCAAACCCACCGTGCCTGCTACTCGGTAACAATATTGTATTAGTTCTTTTTCGTCTGATACGGCTACCGGTTGGGTATCGCTTCTTACGCCTAATAACAAATGAGTAAATATTTCAGCGTCGACAGCTGGAGTAATCGACGTCAGATGATCAACGTATTCATTGGTAACGTCTTTTGCCTGCATTCTTTCAATTACGTGAGTGAGCTGCTCGAACGATTTATTGTTTGAAACACCTTCGTCAGCTATGTCGTCTACTTTCCTACACAATGCATAGAGTGCTGACACTGACTGAAAATCCTTGCCGCCTAGCCAGTAACTGGCAAAATAAAATGAACTTGCGTGGGTGCGAAAAATATTTTCGTTAATTGCTTCATTCATTTTCTAATTTGACCGAGGTATCATTTTATCTACCACCTTTGCGGAGCTTATGACTCCTGGTAATCCTGCCCCCGGGTGGGTTCCGGCTCCCACTAAAAATAAATTCTTCGGACCCTCAGCTTTATTGTGAAATCGAAACCAAGCAGATTGCTTAAATGTTGGCGCTATAGAAAATCCACTCCCAAAAGCAGTGAGATAATTCTCTTTAAAATCCACTGGTGTCATAAAAAAAGTCGAGCAAATCGTTGATGTTAGGCCGGGAAGAATAGTGTTACCAAGCGCGCTAACAATCCTTTTTTGGAGAAGTGGCCCCTCGATTTCCCAGTCTACTGAACCAAGAAGATTTGGGACAGGACACAGAACGTAGAATGAATCGCAACCTTCAGGCGCAAAACTAGGATCTGTAGCTGTAGGACGATGTAGATAAAGTGAAAAATCATCCGCTAAAATTTTGCGATCAAAAATATCCTTCAATAACTCCTTGTAGCGAGCTCCCATCCAAATAGTATGATGCGCCACATCTGAATAAGTCCGACGTGTCCCGAAGTATAATACGTAAAGACCCATCGAAACTTTCGATAATCTCTGCTTAACGCGTGCTGTTATTGATTGGTCTCCCGTTGATATCATGCTGCTATACATGTGCATGGGGTCAGCATTTGAAACGATTATATCCGCGCTAATTTTACGACCTGAGTCAATTATAACACCTTTGGTTTTCTTATTTTTAACTATAATTTTTTCAATCGTAGAGTTGGTGGTTATTTTTATGCCCTCTTCGGTCATCAATTTTTTAAAAGCTTGTACTAATGCACCCGTGCCTCCGATCGGAAAATAAATACCCCATTTGCGCTCTAGAAAATGGATCAGTGAATAAATACACGTTGTATCAAATGGGTTTCCACCAAGAAGAAGTGGTTGTATGGAGAACGCTTGGCGTAATTTTTCATTTTTAAGATAGGTGCTCACTAACTGCCAAACTGTCTTGTAGCACTTAAGTTTTACTAGCGTGGGTGTCGTCTTAAACAGCAAACTAAATTCATGGAATGGTTGGTCAGATAATTCGTCAAAAGCAACCTCAAATATATTCTGTGAATGTTTGAGAAGCTCCAGATATCCCTGAGTATCACTTGGCTCAAATTTTGATATCTCGGAGAGTGTGTCCTCTAATGTCCCACCATAATCAAACTGTGTTCCATCAGGGAAATAAAAACGATACCAAGGATCGACAGGTACAAGGGTGATATAATCCGACAGTTTTTTTCCGAAGAGACTGAAAAGTTCCTCAAATAAAAATGGGGCAGTTATTACCGTAGGGCCGGCATCATGTGTGAAACCATCTAATGTAAAAACTTGGGCTCTGCCGCCGATTTCTGCTCTGCGTTCAAAAAGCTCAACATTATAGCCCTTTGCCCTAAGCCTTAAAGATGCAGCTATACCGCCAAAACCTCCGCCGATTACAATAGCGTCTTTCATATTCTTTTAGTTAGAAAATGACAGTACCGCGTCAAGGTATCATGACATGATGAAGGCAATAACTCGGCTTCACTGAGTGCTAATTGCAATAATTCATTTAATCGTTCTGTAGATCGATTTATTGCATCCTTAGTGACGCTACCTTCACCGAAAATTAACACCGCATTCAATCGGACTTGATCGTCCCCAATGCTTTGGTCCTGGTCAATGTCATTTATGTCATCGGCTATTTGGTATGCTATCGCATAATAATTCAACGCGCGTCTGCATGCTTCAATCTTGTCGTTATGACCGGCAACGATCAAAGGCAATTCCATTGGCATGCTCAATAGAGGTCCTGACTTGGCGGCCGCTATTTTTTCATAAACATTCAAATTTTTGGGCTTATGCACCTGTGCATAGAGATCTGCGGATTGTCCATAAATAGTTCGTGATACGCTACTGTGGACGTTTTGTATAAAATTTGCCGAGTTATTACTTTTTTTGAGGCTCGCGCCGGCAGCATAGGCGGCTGATATTAAGAGGTCCCCAACACAAATCGCAATTGGTTCCCCGAATTTTGCCCATACACTGGGTGCTCCCCTCCGCATTTCATCCCTGTCTTGCAAATCGTCATGTACTAGAGATGCATTGTGGAGTAATTCAACTGTTGCACCTATTGCGATTGTATCATCTAAATCGAGGTCCAGAGCAAAACTAGTATCGATAGCTAGCCGCGCTCGGATTCTTCT
The DNA here is from genome assembly GCA_913043025.1 of uncultured Rhodospirillaceae bacterium. Classification (GTDB taxonomy): domain Bacteria; phylum Pseudomonadota; class Alphaproteobacteria; order UBA8366; family UBA8366; genus UBA8366. The sequence goes on along the minus strand of CAJWLM010000008.1, from coordinate 59,035 downwards.
GCCTTCACCGTTGAGATGATAGTGTACGGCGTTTTTTATATCCGAATGCAAGTCATCAGCGCATGACACAAGATCAAGCATTTTGCTTTCAATACCGGATAAAGCAGATATTCTTTTATCCGTATCGAATACATTAGTAACGGAATGGCGCAAGGCATGACGCATTATAAAGCCATAAAGCTCCGGGCTGGCTTAGGAAAAGCCAGCCCGGATTAGTTAGGTTTAAGTGCCTTATTTACTTCTTGGACGAAGTGGCTGCCCAGATCGATCCGGTAGCCGCCGCCCAGATTACAACCCCAAATGCGATCTTGTTAACAAAATCCGCGAGGTTATAAATTATGTTGAGGCTGGCTGGATCACCCAAGCCGGCATATCCGTAGATATATCCGAGTGGGTATATCGCCCAACCAACGGTGACAATTATACGCAATGCAGAGAAGCATTGCTGGCTAGCCGCCGTGCCTTTGCTTGCGTTGATCTGGCTAGCTTCACCTGCGAAGACTTCGTAGATGATATAAAGCCAACCAGCCATGCCAACGGCAAATCCACCCCAAACGCTAACAGCGCCTATCTCACCGAGATAGCCAGCTACCAGCATGACAAGTGAAGCTATAAGCAAACGCCAGAACACTGAAGCTGCAACAAGTGTGATTGCTGCAAGTATGAGATAGAACTCAATAATCTGCAGCGGCACTGTTAGTAACCAATCAACATATCTGAACACGGTCGGGCTTGCGCCAGTATTGACCCAAACCTCCCGCATATAAAAATAATGGATGGCCGCAATACCCGTAACCATCGCGGCTACAGTCAAAGAAGTCTTCCACTTACCTTCGGCCCGATCTCTTTCTACCCAAAAGAAAAAGGTTGCTGCCACCATAGCAGCCGAAATAATCCAAAACGATACCCCTACTAAATCTGCGGGGTCTAGTCCCTTACCCATATCATAATCTCCTGTACGTTAATCCCTAACTATTACGGAAAACCATAACTGTGGTCCGTTGCGATGGCCCCTACAACGGACCGTCCAGAGTTCTTTAGCACATTTTTTATCTTTGCAACTAGAGCGCTTTGCAAATAATAATTAATAAAAAAAACATCGCATTTTAAATGGTTCTTTAGAAACGCCCTTGGGTTGGCTCTAATATACCAGTTTTTTTGTAAAAATTGATGAGCAAACAGGGCATGAAATTCTTTATTTAAAAGGGTTGGCACTGAGCCAATTTTTTTTAAATATGAGGCTTTTCGCGGCCGATTACGGTATTGAGAAGCTAAGTGCGCTGTAGCCTTACAAGGCACAATGCGCGCAAACTAGTTCGCAAAAATAGCTGAATAATGATACCTAAAGAATTGAAAATAAACGGCAAAAATTTTTTCTATGGTTATGATGAGGTTCCGTATGTCCTTTGCGTGGCTCGATTTGTATCTTGGGAGACTATACGCTCTAGTTGCATAAGGTTGCCTTGGTAAAAAGTTTGAGACCCCAATTTTTGTATGCGGTAGGGACGTGACAGAAACTGCAATATAAAGTGCTTATATTATGTGGTTTATTTGCTGTCATCTGCGCGTCAAACAGACATGATATCACTATATTTTAAGTATAAAAAAATATGCATCTGATATTAATATAAAATTTTCTTTCACCTTGGATTAACTAATAATCCGTTATAAACACAATCTAATGCTGCGGAGTCGCATCGAGGTCCAAATTAGTTTTTTACCTAAGTATTGGCCGAAAAGAGGTATATGATGGCACATGATTTTTTAACGAATTCGAAAATAATAGCGGCTTATAAAGAAAAGACACCGCTTTCCGCAGAATGCGCAAAAGAAGCCAAAGAACACTTTCCTAGTGGTTTGACGCATGACTCTCGTCATTTGCGCCCATATGGACTTTATGTTGATAAGGCTAAAGGTTCGCGAAAGTGGGATGTTGATGGCAACGAGTATGTAGACTTTTTTGGGGGGCATGGTGCGCTTCTTTTAGGACACAACCATCCAGTTGTTACCGCTGCAGTGCACGAGCAGATTGACAAAGGAACTCATTATGGGGCTGGCCATCGGCTAGAAATAAAGTGGGGAAGTCTCGTAAAGGATCTTATTGCGTGCGCAGAAGAAGTTAGGTTTCTCTCATCGGGCACAGAAGCCAATCTTATGGCACTGCGTTTAGCTCGAGCGCATACAGGGCGCGAGAAACTACTGCGGTTCAAAGGGCACTATCATGGCTGGCAGGACCATGTCGCCTTTGGGGTTTCTAATCATTTCGATGGCTCTCCTACCCCGGGAGTCCTTAATGGGATTGCTGAGAATGTTGTGATGGCACCCCCTGATGATATTGATGAGACAAAACGTATCATTGAATCTCATGATGATATTGCGGCGGTGATAATTGAACCAACTGGGTCAGCCTTCGGCAAAACACCAGTGACAGGTAAATTCTTATCTGGTCTTCGAGAAATTACAAAAAAACTGGGAATAGTACTTATATTTGATGAGGTAGTTTCAGGTTTCCGTGCTGCGCCCGGAGGAGCTCAACAGGTTCACAATGTTATCCCTGACCTAACAAGCCTTGCAAAAATTGTTGCTGGTGGTCTTCCCGGTGGAGCAATCTGCGGTAGCACTGAGTTGCTTGATCAGCTTGATTTTGATGTGGCGGAAGCAAAAGGTTTTGAAAAAATTGGACATCAGGGAACTTTCAATGCCAACCCTCTTTCTGCATCTGCTGGAGTGGCAATGTTGCAGAAAGTACGGGATGAAAGCCCAACGCAGGACGCAATCGATACTGCCCGTAGTATTCGTTCTAAAGTTAATAAAGTATTCGTTGAAGAGGATATTCGCTGGGCTTGTTACGGACAATTCTCAGAACTTCATTTTTTTACCAATCCAGAGAATTTAGCTCTCGATCCTGAAAACTTTGAATTCATGAAAAGAAAGTGCGACTTCTTCAAAAGTGATCAGGAAGTCACAACTAAATTCAGGCTTGCCTTGATGGTTAACGGAATTGATATCAATGGCAAATTAGCCGGCAAAGTCTCCGCGGTGCATTCTGAAGCTGATGCTGATCGCACGGCAGATGCAGTTAGGGGCGCGATTGATATGATGCGATCCGAAGGCGCATTGCGCCACTAATTTGCCCGGCTGGGAGGAATTATGTCATATAATCAAGACAAACCGTTGCCTTTGGCAGGGCTGAAGGTAGTTGAATTTTGTCAAATCATCATGGGTCCCTCTTGTGGGGTTGTTTTGGCCGACCTTGGAGCTGATGTAATTAAGGTTGAGCTCGCTCCTTCAGGAGACAAAACACGGAAGCTTGCGGGATTTGCAGCAGGATTTTTTTCTACGTTCAATCGAAATCGGCGATCAATAGCGGTAAATTTGAAAACGCCTGAAGGACTTGAGATTGCCCATAAGCTTATTTCTGAAGCCGATGTGCTCACTGAAAACTTTGCGCCCGGAACGATGGAGCGACTTGGTTGCGGATTTAAAACAGCTATAAAAATTAACCCCGCGTTGGTCTATTGCGCGTTAAAAGGTTTTCTTAGTGGGCCTTATGCAAAACGTCAGGCTCTCGACGAAGTTGTACAATTCATGGGAGGGCTTGCATACATGACGGGCCCTCCTGGCCAGCCTTTGCGTGCCGGAGCATCTGTTATTGATATTATGGGCGGTACCTTTGGAGTGGTTGGAATTTTAGCAGCACTGCGTGAGCGCGATAAAACTGGTGAAGGCCAACTTGTCAAAAGCGCACTTTTTGAAAATGTTGCCCATCTTATGGGTTCCCACATGTCCGGTGAAGCGATTCAACAAAAGGAGGTTCCTCCGATGCCCGCACGTTGGAGTGCGTGGGCCATTTACGAGGTTATGGAGACTAATGATCGTGAACAAGTATTTATAGGTATTACTAGTGATAATCATTGGCGGCGTTTCTGTGAGAAATTCGAAAGGTATGATCTGCTAAATGATCCTGCTTTTAAAACGAACGAAGATCGTGTTTCAGCTCAAGAGCGGCTGAAACCTATCGTCCGTAAAATCATTAAATCCCTCAGAAAAAATGAAATACTTGCTATTTGCGAAGAAATTAATATTCCTTTCGCGCCAGTTGCTGAAACCAAAGATCTTTTTGATGACCCGCAGTTGAATTATAAAGGTCGAATGCTTGAAACAAGCTTGCCTGATGGACGAACCGCTAAGCTTCCCAGGTTACCAATTGAAATTGGTGATCATGATATTGGCCTTAGAAGGCAACCTCCGACTGTCGGCCAGCATACGCGAGAGATATTGAGCGAGCTTGGTTATGACAAGGAGCGAATGAATGTGCTGGAAACAAACAAAATCATAACATGCTTTGAAGATGGGAAATGATAAAATGAGGGCACCACTATTCACGCCGATGACACTTCGGGAATTAAATCGTGATAATCGAATAGTGGTGTCTCCAATGTGCCAATACAGTGCACACGAGGGTAATGCTACTGATTGGCATTTAATGCACCTTGGTAATTTTGCATTGTCCGGTGCGGGTATGCTTATCCATGAGGCTACGGCGGTTTCGCCAGAAGGTCGAATAAGCCATGGCTGTCTCGGGCTTTATTCTGATGAAAATGAGCATGCTTTGGCACGTGTCTTGAAATTTGTTAGGCAAGTAAGCAAGGTCCCAATTGGGATACAACTCTGTCATGCCGGCAGAAAAGGCTCCTGCGAACGGCCATGGGAGGGTAGGGGGCCTATAACAGGTCCTCATGCTTGGGAAACAGAAGCCCCGTCAGCATTAGCAATGGCGGATAATTGGCCAACGCCAAACATGTTATCGTTGGATATGATAGGAACAATCAAATCGGCCTTCATTCATTCAGCAGAGCGCGCAGAAATTCTTGGTTATGACCTGATTGAATTACATTATGCGCACGGATATCTTCTGCATGAATTTCTCTCGCCGCTCGCAAATATGCGTGACGACAAATACGGTGGTGATTTAAATGGCCGTATGAGTTTTCCTTTGGAACTATTTGAGGCAGTGAGAGGCGTTTGGCCTGATAATAAGCCACTAGGAGTTCGTATATCAGCGTTAGATTTTAATAAGCGTGGATGGAGCATCGAAGATTCAATAGTGTTAACTCACAAATTGAAAGCATTGGGCTGTGATTATGTAACTTGTTCGGGCGGTGGTGTAACCTTTGATCAAAGTATTGCTCTTGAGCCTGGTTATCAGTTGCCGGGTGCTGAGCAGCTTAAATCCGAGGTGGACATTCCAGTGATGGCGGTAGGCATGATACGCGAACCAAAATTTGCAAACGCTATCGTTAAGGATGGGAAAGCTGATATGGTGGCCTTGGCAAGGGGGTTTTTATACGAGCCACGATGGACTTGGAGGGCGGCTTACGAACTTGGAGTTGAGATGGCTTATCCCCCACAATATGAGCGGGCGATGCCATCTGCGTGGCCGGAAGCATTTCCAAAATAGATTAGGAAATAACAGATTTTATAGGTTTAACACCACCTCATTCCCATCGATCGAAAAACTCGTATTATACGGCGCTGAACTTGCATATATTGCTTCAAGTTCCAGTGTTTCATCAGCCGGCGAAACGAAATACGTTTCATTTTTTTGGTTGTGTCTCACGAGAGCAAACCGCGCTTCAACGATCGAATTGCTATTACCGGTCAATATAGGCATCATGCCAATCCAATCCGGATGTTTTTTTGCGCTGTGACCAGTATGAAAAGAGAAACTTCCTAGGCTGTAAAAAATGGGTTTATTTTTATAGATTTCTATGCCCAATGGAAAATGTGGGCCATGCCCCATGACGACATCTGCTCCAGCGTCAATAGCAGCACGACCGGCTTGCTCCATATACTGCAGGACATCATGATCACAACCCCAATGGTTAGAGCAGATCAATATGTCACATGAACTTCGCAATTCTGCGATATCGTCACAGAAAGTTTTTAAGGAACCAGGTTCGCACCAAGTGATAATTTCAGGCGCGTGGCCGGGCCGTGTCAGAGTACGTGTTTCTGAGATTCGTGGTTTGTATGCAGTATGTGCCTCTAAAACTGCAATTCCGGGGAATTCTGCCGTAGCTTCGTGTCCTCCATGGGACCAGTAAACGGAACTCCTTTGCAAGAACCCATATTTTATGCCATCGCGTTCCACAATGACCGATGCGTAAGCGCTTTTTCGGTCTATGCCAGCACCGGCGTGGGGAATGCCAAGTTCATCTAGCCTTGCACAAGAGCTTCTGATTGCCGGCCCACCAAAGTTCACATTATTTGCATTACCAATTATTCCTATACCCGCATCTGTAAGAGCCTCACCTGCTGCAAGGTCTGCGTAAAAACCTTCTTCGTATATTGAACGTTCCCTATCAGGTTCGTATAGACAACATTCAAAGTTTGATATAACGATATCTGCCGCCAACAGGGTTTGCCTAACTCTGGCAAAGGGTGCTTTTGGGTCTTTTACTCCTAAAAGATTAATGTCCCCCGTAAGGATAATTTGGTGTGGCATAAATGCACTCTCCCTGCCATTAAAATTATAATGTTTCGAAATAGTAGTGCAAAATAGCACAAGGCCGAGGCAGCTTCGATCCCTTAATTTTGAATGTCGATATCAAGCGACCCGCTTAACTGCACTGCCGTAACTTAAGATAATACGGGACCAAGACAACCCGGTTTCCGTCCTGGCTAGAGCATAGTGTAGAGCGGAACAAATCAAGCACTGAAAGATTAAGTATTAGCTTTAATGTAATGCTAAGTGGTGAGATTGGATACGAGACAGGCAAGGTTCGTTTTGAAAGTTAGATCCATTAATAACTATTTCACAAGTAAACCCCTCAGAAGAACCGACATTGCGTGCGTATTTCACGTTATCGCCTCAAAACTGCCTTATTAGTGTCACAAACCACAGAGACTTTCTAAACTCGTTATTTATTTTTTTGAATTAGTTGAACGACGAAGAAGCGTACAAAGCCCGCAGGTTTGTTGGGATTTGTGCTTCCTAAGTTCTTAAGCAAATAAGTGAGTAAGAATGAAGTCTTTAATAAAAGTTATATTTTTCCTAGCGACTATGTTGCCTTCCATAGCATTTGCTGGCTTTGACGAGGGACGCGAGGCCTTTTTGAGAGAAGATTGGGTTTCCGTCAGAAAAGAGATGAAACCCCTTGCGGAGCAAAGAGATGCAAGGGCGCAAATCGCAATGGGGTTGCTGTTTGCTAGAGGCCTTGGTGTGGAGCAGAATTGGGATAATGCGGCATTCTGGTTTTCCGAAGCTATTAACTGCTCAGAATTGCTTCAGGGGCGACCACAGCAAATTGTAGTCCGGATACTTGCCCGTGAAAATTATGCCTATAGCTTGGAGCAAGCATTTGAAATAGCCCTGTTTGAGTAATAAAACTTAGATATGTGCTGGTGGTCAGATATGCTTTCAAATGTTAGATAGCATATCTGTTGGCATAAAAGGTTGCCTGCTGGTTAGTGGGTGTCGATGCTGTTTTACGACGGGGAACTATGGTCTATCGAACAATGTATGAGGGTTTGTGTATTGCCCGAAGAGTAGGTTTCCCATTTTGTTATCCATTCTTGCCGCGATTTAAAAGGAAAGCCTATAAGTTTCGTACCCGCATGATGGAGGGGGTTATGCGAGCTGACGCAGTCATCTTATCTTATCCAAAGAGCGGCAGAACGTGGGTTGAGGTGATGCTTTCGCGCTTGTTCCAGAAGCGACTATCTTTGCCTGAAAATGAGATTATCGACTTTACCGATGGGCATCGAATATTTTCTGAACTGCCTAGGTTATTCTTTACCCACGATGATGCTCATGTTTTGGTTGGCAATGAATTTTTGCCGGAAGGAGGACGGAAAGGTTATTTTGCGGGCTCAAGAACCGTATTGTTGATTCGGCATCCATTGGACACAGCAGTTTCGATGTATTTTCAGCAAAGCAAACGAAGTGGTTATTTAGAGGGCGCAGATATGTATGATTTTGTTGTTGGGGTTTCTGGTTTGCGAGGTGGATTGCCGACAATAATACGTTTTATGAATCAGTGGGCTCGGACTATCTCAACATGTGAAAATCACATTATTTCTCGCTACGAGGATCTTAGAAAAAATCCTTTCCAAAACTTTAAGAATATCATTGAATTTTTGAATCTAGATTTTGCTGATTCTGAAATTGCTGAAGCTATTCAATTTGCTGATTTTGCAAGTATGAAAAAACGTGAGGCGCAAAATTTCTATGAGGGTGATTTTCGAGTAAGCACTGATGACCCAAGCGACGAAAATACTTATAAGACCAGGAGAGGTCTGATTGGAGGTTATACAGATTACTTTACAGAGGCTCAGACAGCCGAATTAGAGCGTAAAGTGTCCGAAAATCTCAGCCCAGTTTTTGGTTACTGAACATGGAAATAATACACCTGTAAGATTTCAGAAACTTTTTAAAAAACAAGAATAATATTGACCGAATGACACTGTATATCGACGAAAAAACGATAAAAAATATTGGTGACTGCGATGCGGTCATCGATGTTAGGTCACCTAGGGAATTTCATGAAGACCATATAATCGGGTCTGTAAATCTTCCGGTTTTAAAAAATAACGAGCACGAAAAAGTCGGTACAATTTATAAGAATATCTCACCATTTGAAGCAAAAAAAATCGGTGCGAGGTTAGTGTCTTTAAATATTGCTTCTCACTTGCAAACATTTTTCTGCGATAAGAAAAAATCATTCAAACCTTTGTTTTATTGTGCAAGAGGGGGGCAGCGTTCGAATTCGTTTGCAACGATATGTGCATCTATTGGGTGGAAATGTGCTGTCCTGGATGGGGGTTATAAAGCATATCGAAAATCAGTAATGCGTGAGATCGAACAGTTCTCTAAGGCTTGTACGCTTATCGTAATTAGCGGGAAAACTGGAAATGGTAAGACAGAAATTCTTTCACATATCTCGTCCTTGGGTGGAAATATACTTGATTTAGAGGGATTGGCTTCGCATCGGGGTTCAATGTTAGGTGGTTTCCCTGGCACAGAGCAACCGAGGCAAAAGTACTTTGAAACCTTGTTATTGGAACAAATCAGAAAATTAGATTTGTCCAAACCCGTTTTTTTGGAAGCTGAAAGCAACAAGATTGGTAATGTTAATATACCAGCGGAACTTTTCAAAAAAATGCATCACTCAGGGTGTATCGTTGTAGAAAATTCTAGGCACAACCGAGCTAGTTTTTTGGTGGCGCGTTACTCAAACGTATTCGAGGATGAGAACGTTGTTGAAAAATTTTTTGAGTTCTTAGATTCTCGTCACCCCGCGGATGTTGCAGAGAAAGCGAAATGTTTCTTTAGTTCAAAAGATTGGAATGCCTTGGCAAGGCATCTGCTAGATTATCATTATGACCCATCCTACGAACGCTCTATGGGCCTGAAAGACCGAAAAATACTTCTACATGCGAAATGTAATGGCGATATTGAAAATACCGCTCGTGATTTAGCCTGTGACATCATCTCCAAATATGGATAGTTGCAATAATAAAATATCTAAAGATTTTGCTTCTCAGCGCCCAGACAGTTGCGTTCCTCCAAACGACTAAACTTTCTTTCGTGATCTAAAGAGACTGAAAATAGGAGCAGCTACGCTGCCGCCAATTTTTTACTTTTATCACGTTTCCCAAGAGCATCATATGTCGCGTATTTATACATCTCGCTGAGGGTGGGATAATTATAGCAAGTTTGTATGAATAACTCGGCGCCTGCTCCGACCAAAAGGGCTGTTAAGCCTACATGAACTAACTCACTGGCCGTTTCACCTATTGCGTGCACGCCCAACAGCTTCATGTCTTCTTCTCGGAACAGTAATTTTAAGAAGCCGTCTTGGTCGCCAATAATTTGTCCCCGTGCATTGTTCTGATATGTTGCGCGACCTGTAACGTATGCGATGTTATCTCTTTTAAGTTCCTCTTCTGAGGAGCCTGCCATCGAACATTCAGGAATAGTGTAAATTCCGTAGGGCAGAATATTGGCTAGTTCAGTTTTATATTCTAGATCAAAAGCGTGAACCATGGCTACACGCGCTTGTTCCATTGATGTTGATGCTAATGCTGGAAAACCAATTACGTCACCCACCGCATAGATGTTAGGCAAAGCAGTTTGATAAGTGTTATTTACTCTCAATTGCCCTCGGGACTCAGTCTTTAATTTTATATTTTCTAGACCTAGACCACCTGTATTGCCGTTACGGCCAGTAGCTGCCAGAAGCGCATCCACTTTTATAGAGCGCCCCGTTTTGAGGTTAACCGTTAGTTCTCCCCCTGCTTCTACGCTTTCAATTTCTTCTGGCATGCATAGATCGATGCCCATGTTACGCATACAATTGGTTAGTGTGTCAGCAATTTCAGAGTCCATAAAACTTAATAATCGCTCGCGTCCCTCAACTAGGGAAACATCAATGCCAAGAGCGGAAAACATGCACGCGTACTCGCATCCAATCACGCCACCCCCCGCTATCAACATAGTAGAAGGAAGTGTGTCCAGACCAAGTATGGTGTCAGAGTCATATACGCGTGGATCATCGAACGGAAATGCTGGGGGGTGATACGGGCTGGAGCCAGTGGCGATAAGGATTACATCGCCCGTAACAGAAATATCATCTTTTTTTGATGACTTGATGCTTACGGTATGTTCATCGACAAATGAGGCGTTTCCTTCAAAATATGTTATGCCATGTTTGTCAATGTTTTCGCTTATCCGTTGATGTTCGCTTTGGACCACAAAACGTTCATGAAAAAGAAAATCTCGAGCTGTAACTGTCCTTTTGAGTTGAGTGTCTACGCCATGAAGTTCTCTTTGCCGAAAGCCAGACAAGTAGAGGGCTGACTCGCGTAGTGTTTTGGAAGGGAGTGTTCCCGTGTTCGCGGCAGCTCCGCCCGGAACACCCTCTCTTTCAATAATGGCAACACTTTTACCAAAGTATGCAGCTTGAGCAGCACCCTTTTCTCCGCCGGGTCCAGATCCGATCACGATCAAATCAAAATTATCATTGCTCATATTCTTCCCTCACGGCGTTGGCTATTTGCAACGAGATACTCCTGTATACGTATTGTTTTCAGCATATTCTCCCCGCTGCGAAAAAATAATAACGAGTAAAATATCTATACCGATAAACCAATTAGCAGGTTTACAGAATACATTCTACCTGATGGTGATATTTTAGACTGGCTGTGTTTTTGCGCTAACTACGAACAACGGATCGCCCTGGCCTCCGATTGGCGAAATATCTCGAACCGTGTAAGGCTCAAATTTTTGAGTAGCATCAAAATATTGACCAACGAGTTTGGCGTGTCCTGTATTTGTGAGTTGGTGCCAAATAGCGACAGCCTTAGTCGGGAAGCAGCGATTCGAAAAGGCGACGATGCATGGACTGCCTGGGATTAGTACGCGCGCAATCTCATTAAAAATTGCAATAGGGTATATAAGATATTGCACAGAGACTGTTATCAAACAAATGTTGAAGAAGCAGTCATCGAAAGGCAATTTTGTATTGATAGCGAGGTTTTGAACAACACTGCTTGAAAGTTGAGGATTGTTGTTTAACTCAGTTTGATTCATTCCAAGACCTGTCACACCTCCGTAACTTATTTCTTCAGGTAAGTGAGACGCACAACTCGCCATTAAATCGAGAACTTGGCTGTTTGGAAGTAGTACTGTACTCAAATAACTAGTTAATGCTGTACAGGCTGCTTCATCGATGTGCTTTACCAGTCTTGGTTCCCTATAGAAAATTTCATCATCTGACTCATCTATGCGCTTAAATGCTTCTGAGGGGACAGTGTAATCCATGACTGAGACTTGGTTTTAGGGCACACATTAGTCAAGGGGCAGATTAATTCGGGTTTTCTTTTTCAGCTCATCGGTATTAAAAAAATAATGTTACTCAATATTTCGAAACTAGATACTCCGCGATAGAGCGATCCAAAATCATAAACAGCACTGAAATTTCAGAAAATGATTCTGTATAGCGCTTATTTCTGATGTTTGGATCCTCGTAGTATAAATTAATCTTGGCATTTTTTTGCATTTTGAGAAAAGGATTTGTCACAATATACCCATTTACCTGTATAGCGTTTTGGCAAACCAACGAATGTAGTGTAAATTAGTAATGGGACAACAAATCTCACCAACTAACACACACAGGCTTTACGCTACATATTCGTTGGGTCTATTTTCTGGCGGCCAGTGGGATATGATGGGGATAATCATCCCGCTTTTCTCAGTATTCGTGGGCCTCAACCTTAGTGAAATTGGTTTAGTGGTGGCAGCTCGCTCCGCGTTGCCCGTACTTTTTTCAATTCATGGCGGTATTTTAATGGACCGTTTGGGTGTCCCATTCGTTGGGTTTTGGGTAGGTCTCGCAGCAGCGGCATTGCCATTGTTTTACCCATTTACTGGATGGTTCTGGGGTTTGGTGGTGTTACAATTGCTGAGTGGCTTGATCATTACCCTTGCAATGGCCAGCGGGCAGACGGTCATAAACCAATTGTCGAAAGGCGATTCTGCAATACTCGGAAAATACAGCTTTGTGACCCGGCTTGGTAATTTTTTTGGTCCTTTTATTATTGGCCTTATTTGGCATAATTTTGGAAATGAACCTACCTTTATTATTATCAGTTTGTGGGGGGTGCTTACTGTTGTTTCGGTTTTATTTCTTCCGTCGGAGACGAAAACAAAAGAAGGAGGCAAAATATATTGCTCAGATCTTCTGCCGCGTCGAAGTGAATACGCTACTGCCCTTTCGTTAGCCGCTATTCCATCCATTATTTTCGTTTTGCTTTTAACGGCATTCCGAAATTGTCCGGGTGCTATCCAAGCTTCATTTTTTGTCGTTTACCTTCATCAAAATGGGATTTCGGGAACAACAATTGGTTTTTTAACGGGGCTATCAGAAGTATTCGTAGGCATTGGTGGCCTTACTGCAGGCTGGTTTGCCGCTCGTGGGAAAGTATATTGGATAGTAATTTTGTTTGTCGCGAGTGCGATATTGCTCATTTGTCTGACACCTCTGATTGCCGGGTTTATGTCATTGCTTATTATAGCTACTGCTTTGCGTGGTTTTGCTCAGGGCGTAAATCAGCCGCTTATTTTTTCAATTTTATCTCGTGCTATTCATGAAAATCAGCAAGGTGCAGCAGTAGGACTCCGCAATACTGTAAACCGCTTTTCAAATATTATTGTGCCGATTGGAATGGGGTTTATGGCGGAGTGGTGGGGAATAGAGGAGAGTTTTACCGTAATTGCGGTTTTATTTATCGGTGCTTGCTTGGTTGTGGCAGTCCAAATTCGGCATTTCGGATTTTTAGCAGGTGAAGAAACTTGCACTGGCCCCAAAGTCGATAAGAAAAAGTAAAATACTAGCTGGGTTTGCTGAAGTGCGCAGCAGGTGCCTAGCACAAAAAAGCACTGAGGATTTTTTCCTAATCGAGATTGGCTCAAAGAACCGTATTCCACCGCATGAATTCATCGAAGTATTGCGTGAAAAATATAAACTCGAAGAGCTGAATTAGATCTTAACCAAGTTCGAGAGGTATCTGCGAATTATCGGTCTCAACATACAGAGTCGCTTGCAATGTCGCGGGTCCAAGTGATCGAAGCTTTTGAGATCGTATCTTCTCGCTTAGAACGGTTAACAAGCCAGGCTCGACGCCATGCTCGAGCAATAGAGTAGACAGTTAGTTTTTGCTTTGGCTTTTTATAGTCAATCCCAACAATTGATCGCGCCCACCCGGAAACAGCTTGAAACCGAAAAGGATCCGCGGTGTGGCATGGTGTAGAATGTCTTTTAAAACTATCCCATGCACATTCCGGATTGCTAAGAAGCTTTTTTGATAACCAAAGTGTTTCTTCACAAGCCTTTACGCTTTTATGGGATCCGGCGCGGACGTCATTCTGAAAAATTAGGCACATAAAAGCATAAATATTGGAAAGCTCTAACGAGGGCCGGAGTGTTACCAGGCCCCCGTTGCTTAGCTCAGTAGACGTAACACCGACTTATGGGAGTAGAACCTTATCAATAACGTGGATCACGCCGTTGGTAGTACCTAGATCTGCAGAAATCACTTTCGCGCCACTAACTGTGACTCCTGAAGTACCATCAATGTCGATTTTGGTCCCGTTTACCGTGGCTTGGGATAGTTTCTTCCCGGTAACGTCAGATGCCAACACTTTTCCGCTCACAACGTGATGCTTAAGGATAGCTGCCAGTTTGGTCTTGTTCTCGGGCTTGAGCAAACTCTCCAACGTACCTTTTGGTAGCGCCGCAAAAGCTTCATTTGTTGGCGCAAAAACGGTAAAAGGACCGCTCGATTTGAGAGTATCAACGAGACCAGCAGCTTTTACTGCTGCGACAAGCGTGGAGAACTGTTTGTTAGACGCAGCAGTATCCACAATATCTTTTTTGTGGCCACCAGCAATGGCGACAGGTGCTATAAATATCATCACCACAGCAAAGAAGTTTAACCGACCAAACTTTTTCATTTTTAACTACTTTCTTAAAATAAGTTGAATTTGATTGTTTCAAATATAATAACGTCGTCTCTGTAAATTTGGTTCACAAGCGAACGGGCGGATTGCAGAGATTTAGGTAAAACGTGACGGAATGACGCAAGACGAGACGCTGCTAATCGTCAGTCGAGTAAAAGGTTAAATACAATTCGAACCAAGAATCGCTGTGTTCAGCTCATCAGTGCGGTTACTAGGTCGTGTCAAATTACCTTGATTCATGATTGGGAAAAAGACGCCGTCGATCTGTATTACCCCGCCATAAATTCACTCCGAGAGAAGTATCTTGAGCAGCGACAGGTGGGCGAAAGCGCCAGGGAATGGCTTGAAAGGTCGTCTAACGGTTCTCTCAAAGTGCCCGAATTCTGCCCGGAAAATTAAAAAAGGGCTTAGAGGTTTGTTTTTATTTTCCTCTAAACCCTTGATTTTATTGGCTCCGCGGGCAGGACTCGAACCTGCGACAAGGCGGTTAACAGCCGCCTGCTCTACCAACTGAGCTACCGCGGATCAAAGTGAATGACCAACTATAACTTTTCTGCCGCTGGCTTATAGCAATGGCGTTGATCACAGGCAAGCCGAATAGCTATGATATAATATTTTATACAAACATCTGAGAATAATTCTTTGTAAGGTTTCGGCAATTAATCATGTTAATGAATGGGACGATTTGGATTTATTATGGGGATGCCTTGAACATGGAGGTCCGGGAGGGAATCGAACCCCCGTACACGGATTTGCAATCCGCTGCATAACCACTCTGCCACCGGACCATTCATACAGTGCAGGGGCGAGATACTAATCCGAGAATGCTGTAGGTCAAGCGGAAGCTGCACGGATAAATTTTTTATGTGTGATTTGATACAGACAGATGGGATTATTAAGTTTGATGAAGCATTACTGTTTTTGTAGTTTAGTTGGAAAAATTCGGATGGACTTAATATGGATATAACCGAAGCAAGGCAGAACATGGTTGACTGCCAATTGCGCACTAATAAGGTCACAGATGCGGCATTATTGTCTGCTATGGGAGACCTTCCGAGGGAGGCTTTCTTGCCCGCCGATCTTCAAGCTTTTGCTTACTCTGACGGAGAGATAAACATCGGCGAGGGTCGATCAATGCTTGCACCCATGACTTCAGCGAGAATGTTACAATGTTTAGAATTGAAAAAGGGGGATGTATGTCTCGCTATTGGGAGGGCTAGCGGCTACACCGCAGCAGTCATGGGGCGCTTGGCTCGTGTCGTGTTTGCGCTACATGACGAGCAAGATCTAAATTTAAAAACCACAAGTGTTTGTAATCAGCTTGGCCTCGACAACGTTATATCTGTGACGGGGCCCCTGGAAAAGGGTTGGGGCAAAGAAGCGCCATACGATGCCATTTTTATTGACGGCGCTATAGAAGTACTGCCCGACGGCATTTTGGATCAGATGGCTGATGGAGGAAGGCTAACGGCTATAATCCAAGAAAATGGCGTGGGCAGGGTGACTCGGTTTTTAAAGAGTGGTGCTGCTCGATCCGGCCGCGTTTTATTTGATGCAAAAGCGCCTGTACTCCCTAATTTCGAGATGCCACAAAACTTTGTGTTCTAGTAGATAACAAAGCACTAGATTTTGTGGTGTTATTACGTTATTGATGACGTAATTACTTTTGTGCCGTTATGGTTTGGTTGGCGTTTGTATATTCGGAAGAGGAAAATTCGGCAATTCAAAGTAATTTTTGCAAACGCTTTTTTGAAGGCTGGAGTAGTGGGTAATCATTCGTAAAGCCTAGAGAGAGTTTTCATTGGTGGCACAAACTTTTAAAAAATTTAAAATCCTTATGGTTTTGTATGGTTTATGGATTACAGCAAGTGGTCTATGCGCTTTACAGACAGCTAATGCGATGACCTTAGAAGAGGCGTTGGTTTTATCATATCAAAATAATCCAACATTGCTTGCACAGCGCGCTTTAGTGCGTGCAACAGATGAGCAAGTCAGCCAAGCATTGTCGGGTTGGCGTCCGGAAATAGAAGGTTCGGTTCGGAGTAATACGTTTTGGAATAGACGAAATAACGACAATAACGAAATCAACAGGCGCAGTGGATATCAGGCGCAGGTTACCGTTACGCAGAACATTTTTCAGGGCGGACAAACATTATCAGCTACTGAAGAGGCAGACAGCAAGGTTCGTGCTGAGCGAGCAAGGCTGGTATCGACCGAACAGTCTGTTCTTTTAAATGCGGTAACTGCTTACATGGACGTCTTCCGTGATGGCGCGGTTTTGAAGCTCACATTGAATAATGAAAAAGTTTTGGCTCGGCAATTAGAGGCGACTCAAGATCGATTTAATGTTGGAGAAGTTACGCGAACTGATGTTGCTCAGGCTGAGGCACGTTTGTCAGGCGCGCAAGCGGATCGTATTCAAGCCGAAGGAAATCTTAAAACCAGCCGCGGTGTGTTTGAGAAAATTGTAGGCGTAAAGGCAACAGATTTGAATAAGCCGGATCCTGCTCTTGAATTGCCCAGCGATGGAAAGGACGCAATCAGGCTTGCCATGGAAAACAGCCCGATTGTTTTGGCTGCGAAATTTGAAGAGTCTGCAGCCCGTCACAACACTAGCGAAATTACGGGGGAATTACTTCCAAGCTTAGATTTGATAGGTCAAGCAACGAAGGGTCGTAATCAATCGGTACTTAACCGAGATAACACAGATTATGAATTGAGGGCGCAACTGACGGTTCCAATATACCAACAGGGGGCAGTTTTCAGTAGAGTACGTGAGGCTAAGCAATTACATGCTCAGTCTAGAATGCAAATTGAAGAGGCCAGACGACAGGCGGTAGAGGAGGCTACGAGTGGCTGGGAAGCATTATCGACGGCGCGTGCCCGAATTGACTCACTAAAGTCTGAAGTGCGTGCTGCGCAGATCGCTCTGGAGGGTGTTCAACAGGAAGCATTAGTGGGATCACGTACTGTTCTTAATGTTTTGGATGCAGAACAAGAGCTGTTAGACGCTAAAGTTGATTTGGTAAGAGCAGAACGCGATGAAGTAGTTGCGAGGTTCGATGTTATGAGTGCAACCGGTCGATTAACCGGTCCAGCTTTGAAGCTTCCAAGTGGTTATTATGATACGAATGTGCACAACAAGGCGGTACAGTGGAAAATATTTGGGCTTGGTGATGATATTAGTTCATCTAATTTGTCCAATAAGGTAAAGAAACCCTGAGAACTTTTAAAACAAAAGTGACTGTTATGGATCTGAAGGGGTTTATAGAGAAAGTATTTAACGATGAGTGAAGGTGGTGGACAGCAAGGACCTTCAATGGATGAAATTTTGGCATCTATCCGAAAGATAATTTCTGAGGATGATGATGGCGAGAAATCAGATATGAAAGGTGTACCCCCTGACACGGTTGAGGGTGATGATAATGAGCTTGTCTTGCAGGAAGAGGTTCCTGATAAAGATGATGATGAAAAGGAAATTGAGCTGGTAGATGAAGTGAAAGAAGATGTTTCCAGTCAGGACGATGGCCTCGAGAAGCAGCCGGAAAAATCTGATATTGCTGCTGAAATTGATGCAGCACCACCTCCGCCACCACCTCCGCCACCACCTCCACCACCTAAACCACCAGAAAAAAAAGCTGATGCGTTGGTTGGGGAACCTCAACGAGCAAAAATGACTAACTCATTAACTAGTCTATCTGCAGCAATACGCGAGCATCGGCCTGGGTCTACCGTTGAGCAATTAGCGGAAGACCTTCTTCGACCAATGTTGAGAGAATGGGTTGACGCCAACCTCCCAGATATGGTCGAACGTTTGGTGCAAAAGGAAATACAACGAATGGCGGACCAAGCAGAACAAAAGTAAATCTCTCTTAAATGCGGGATCATTGTCTGTGGGCTGTCCCTTAACTAGGCATTCATGAGTAATCTTGAAAAATTTTATCAACCAAATGAGGTTGAACCAAGGCTTTATGCTGAGTGGGAGAGAAGTGGTGCTTTTGCGTCGGGTCGATCACCCCATGCTGATCCCTACACGATTGTTATTCCGCCGCCTAATGTCACGGGCAGCCTTCATATGGGACATGCACTCAACAACACCCTTCAAGATATTCTAATACGTCACGCTCGTTTAGTTGGTAAAGATGCGCTTTGGCAGCCCGGGATGGACCATGCTGGCATTGCGACGCAGATGGTTGTTGAACGGCAATTATCTGAGAATGGAGAAAGTCGCCGTGAAATGGGACGAGAAAATTTTCTCAGTCGCATTTGGGAATGGAAAGAACAGTCCGGTGGTACCATTACAAAGCAATTACGCCGATTAGGTGCTTCCTGTGATTGGAATCGCGAGCGGTTCACGATGGATGAGGGGCTAAGCAAAGCGGTTGTAGAGGTTTTCGTTAAACTTTATTCTAAAGGATTAATTTATCGCGATAAACGGTTGGTTAATTGGGATCCAAAATTAGAAACTGCGATCTCCGACCTTGAGGTCGTGCAGACGGAAACCAACGGAAACCTGTGGTATTTTCGTTATCCGATTGAAGGCATTAATCAAAAGTTCATTACCGTTGCGACGACTAGGCCAGAGACGATGCTGGGGGATACAGCTGTTGCAGTGCATCCAGACGATAAGCGATATAAAGGTATAATCGGTAGATACTGCTTGTTGCCTCTAGTTGGAAGACGCATAGAAATTGTCGCAGACGAATATGCAGACCCTGAACAAGGCTCCGGTGCTGTAAAGATCACTCCTGCGCACGACTTCAATGATTTTGAGGTTGGTCGCCGGCATGGGCTCGACATGATTAATGTGCTCGATGTAAGGGGTCGGATTAATGATAAGGCACCTGAACGTTACCGTGGCCTTGATAGATTCGAAGCTAGAGAAAAAATCATATCGGACATCAAGGCTGAAGGGCTCCTTGAGAAGATAGAAGATCACATTCATATGGTTCCTTATGGTGATCGGGGCGGCGTGCCTATAGAGCCGTATTTGACGGACCAATGGTTTGTTAATGCAAAGGAGCTCGCAAAGCCTGCGATCAAGGCTGTTGAGAACGGTGATACCAAATTTGTACCGGAAAATTGGTCAAAGACATATTTTGAATGGATGAGGAACATTCAGCCTTGGTGTATTTCACGACAGTTATGGTGGGGACATCAAATTCCAGCATGGTATGGTCCTGACGGTGAAATATTTGTGGCGTTATCTGAGAACGAGGCCCGTCAAGCCGCACAAAAACATTACGGTAAGATTACAGAACTCAGGCGCGATGAGGATGTTTTAGATACCTGGTTCTCATCTGGCCTTTGGTCTTTCTCCACACTTGGCTGGCCGGAAAAAACCCCTGATCTTGGCCGTCATTATCCAACCGATGTGCTGGTGACTGGCTTCGATATAATTTTTTTCTGGGTTGCGCGAATGATGATGCTAGGTATCGAATTCATGGGTGAAGTTCCGTTTCGGACAGTTTACGTGCACGCCTTAGTTCGAGATGAAAATGGACAGAAAATGTCAAAATCCAAAGGAAATGTTATCGATCCTTTGGACCTTATAGACCAGTATGGGTGCGATGCGCTTAGGTTTACTTTAGCCTCACTAGCAGCTCCTGGGAGAGACATCAAGCTGTCGGCAGGCAGGGTTGAGGGCGCGCGTAATTTTGCTACTAAAATTTGGAATGCAGCTAGATTCTGTGAGATGAATAATTGCCCATTTGGAACTGAATTTGATCCTCGGCGCGTATCTCAGACAGTTAACAGGTGGATTATTGGTGAACTTGTGAATTGCAGTACTAAAATCAGTAGAGAACTTGAAATCTTTCGATTTAACGATGCTGCGCAAACTCTGTATCAGTTTGTCTGGGGCACCTACTGTGACTGGTATCTAGAATTTGCTAAACCGTTGCTTGCCCATAAAAACGTAAATATCAAAACGGAGACTCAAAATACTGCAGCCTGGTTGTTCGAGCAGGTGTTAATATTGCTGCACCCTTTTATGCCCTTTATCACTGAAGAGCTGTATCAAAGATTGATTGGTGGTGAGCATAAGCAACTAATACTTG
This sequence comes from uncultured Rhodospirillaceae bacterium, assembly GCA_913043025.1. Taxonomy (GTDB): domain Bacteria; phylum Pseudomonadota; class Alphaproteobacteria; order UBA8366; family UBA8366; genus UBA8366. Next base: position 38,452 of record CAJWLM010000008.1, on the reverse strand, counting down.
GGTGTTGGCCTACATTTGAGTTGGATCTGAGAGATGAAACTACCGCCAACGAAATTGATTGGGTTATCCGTCTAATTACCGGTGTCCGGTCAGTGAGGGCAGAAATGAACGTACCTGCAGGGGCAAAAATACCGGCCATTATTGTTGGGTTGGGAGAAAAAGACAGAGGCTGGTTTGTGGAGCATGAAAAATTAATTTGTCGGCTTGCGCGTATTTCTGATTTTTCCACCGATGAAACTATCCCTTCGGACGCCGTTCAGCTGGTCCATGATGATGTTACTATATTTCTTCCATTAGCGGCGGTCATAGACGTCGATGCTGAGAAAAATCGGCTCAATAAAGAGATGAAGAAAGCCATTGCTGAAATAGACAAGATTCAAAAGAAATTGGATAACGAACAATTTCTTCAAAAGGCTCCAGCAGAAGTTATAGAAGAGCAAAGATTACGCTTAGTATCTGAAAACAATGTTAAAAACAAATTAGCGCTGGCACTTGAACGTTTAACGGCACACCAATGAAAACGCCAAAAATTATCTATGCTGCTTACACTTGTCTTTTTACAACTAACAGTTGAACAATCCAGAATGAATGTCTGGTTGACAAGTCATTGAGGTCAGGGCAGTGAGAACTACATAAGTTTAGCAGCTGTCAAAAGAGTGTATCTATTATGAGCATCGATAAATCAAAATTACCAAGCCGATATGTTTCCGTTGGCCCAGAGAGTGCTCCTCATCGTTCTTACTATTATGCAATGGGAATGAGTGAAGAGGAGATTGCACAACCTTTCGTTGGTGTGGCGACCTGTTGGAACGAGGCAGCCCCCTGTAATATTTCACTTTCACGGCAAGCACAAGCTACCAAAAAGGGAGTTAAAGCAGCTTATGGAACACCGCGTGAGTTCACCACAATTACCGTTACCGATGGAATTGCGATGGGCCACGCTGGCATGAAAAGTTCTCTTGTGAGCCGAGACTTGATAGCGGACTCTGTCGAACTCACGATGCGTGGGCATTGTTATGATGCTCTGGTGGGCCTCGCCGGTTGTGACAAGTCCTTACCTGGAATGATGATGGTTATGCTGAGGCTCAACGTGCCGTCGGTTTTCATGTACGGTGGCTCAATCTTACCCGGTAAATTTAAGGGCAAGGATGTCACAGTACAGGATGTTTTTGAAGCTGTGGGAACACACAGCGCCGGAAATATGAGTGACGAAGATTTGCACGAATTGGAGTGTGTCGCATGTCCCTCAGCCGGTTCCTGTGGTGGGCAATTCACCGCTAATACAATGGCATGTGTTTCGGAGGCTATTGGACTGGCGTTGCCGGGCTCAGCGGGAGCTCCTGCACCCTATGAATCTCGTGACGAGTATGCAGAGGCATCTGGCCGGTCCGTTATGGAGTTACTAGAAAATAATTTGCGGCCACGTGATATTGTCACCCGCAGTTCTTTGGTGAATGCAGCCCGTATAGTGGCTAGTTCTGGCGGATCAACAAATGCAGCATTACATTTGCCAGCGATGGCCCATGAAGCCGGAATTGATTTCGATATTTTTGATGTAGCCGATATATTTAAAGATACCCCTTATATCGCGGATCTCAAGCCCGGCGGTCAATATGTGGCAAAAGATCTGTTTGAAATAGGAGGTGTTCCGGTTTTGATGCGAGCATTATTGGAAGGCGGATATTTTGATGGCGACTGTATGACGGTAACGGGCAAGACAATTGGTGAAAATCTTGAGAATATAAAAGTTCCTGACGACCAAAAGATTATTTACCCGGTGAGTAATCCAATTACCAAAACGGGAGGCGTTGTTGGCTTGAAGGGGAATCTTGCCACCGAAGGCGCCATTGTGAAGGTAGCAGGGCTTGAAAATCAATCGTTTACGGGGCCAGCCCGCTGTTTTGATTGCGAGGAGGATGCTTTCTCGTGCGTTGAAAATAGAAATTATCGTGAAGGTGAGGTGTTAGTTATACGCTACGAAGGCCCAAAGGGAGGGCCGGGTATGAGGGAAATGCTTGCGACTACTGCAGCACTTTATGGGCAGGGGATGGGCGACAAGGTTGCATTAATTACTGATGGTCGCTTTTCAGGAGCTACCCGTGGTTTTTGTGTCGGTCATGTAGGTCCTGAGGCTGCGGTCGGCGGACCTATTGGGTTACTGAAAGATGGTGATATTATCACAATAAATGCTGTAGAGGGAATTCTGTCGGTCGATCTTAACGATGAGCAAATATCCCATCGTAGGGATGAGTGGAAGCCACGAGAGACAGATTTCCAGTCGGGAGCGCTTTGGCGCTACGCTCAAACGGTTGGGCCAGCTTACAAAGGTGCTGTAACTCATCCGGGCGCAAAGGCAGAAAAGCATGTATACGCAGACATTTAGAGTTAATGTAGCTCATTAAAGTCCTATGCTTTGGTCTAACTTTAGGATATCAATTACAGAGAATATGCCATTCATCTCTTTGAGTAGAGTTTTAGGGGCATCGAGAAAAACTTTTTTAAAAATGAAGCTTGCTTTCAAAACTTGAGCTTCACAATTAGACGTTATTTAAGACTTTAATTCCATCAGAGATTTCCAGAAATACAGGTGTGTGATCCGAAGCTTTCTCTTTGCCACGAGGGGTTTTGTCGATTTCACAGCTTTGAAGACGATCAGCAGCTTGCGGAGATAAAAGCCAATGGTCAATCCTAACACCCTCGTCTTTTTGCCATCGGCCAGCCATGTAATCCCAATATGAATACGCCACTTCTTTGTGAAGAGCTCGCCATGCCTCGGTAAGCCCTAAATTGATCATCGTACGGAAACGTGCGCGGGACTCTGGGCGGCAAAGCGCATCGTTTGCGAAGCGTTCTGGATCATAGCAATCTTTGTCAGCAGGGCAGACATTAAAATCGCCGCCAAGGATAAAAGGCATCTCTGTTGGTAGCAGGCGGCTTGAGATATGTTCAATGAGCCTGTCCATCCAAGCAATTTTGTAAGCAAATTTTTCGGTATCAGTGGGGTTGCCGTTAGGTAAATAAAGGCCACAAACTCGTATGCCTCTTATGGTAGCCTCGATATAGCGGGCTTGTTCATCGCTGGGATCACCGGGAAGACCACGAGTAATATTCTCCATTTCGTGTAAAGATAAAATAGCCACACCGTTATAGGCTTTTTGACCATGGGTCGCTGCTTTGTAGCCAAGAGTTTCAAATTCCAATAATGGAAAGGCCTCGTCTACACACTTTATTTCCTGGAACAAAATGACGTCCGGTTTTGTGTTAGAGAGCCATTCAAGCACTCGTGGTAGTCGAGCTTTTATTGAATTAACGTTGAATGTAGCAAGTTTCAAAAATAGCTCCGTTTCCTAACATCTTTCTGAAAAGTATACGTGCACGTTGAGCACATATATTTTGAAGATTTACAATACGTTCGGATAATGGATGACACGGTGCAACGCCTACCGTTAGTGTATCTTAAATTGAGAATGACGAACCACACCCACATGAGGATGTGGCATTGGGATTTTTAATTTGAAATGATGCTCCGATTAAATCAGTAACAAAATCGAGCTCGGCTCCGTTCAGCAAGTCTAGCGAAGTGTCATCGACAACCACTGTAACGCCGTCACGCTCAAACAAGTGATCATCCGGTGTTATGTTATTGTCAAAAGTAAAACCATATTGAAAGCCAGAACACCCACCGCCAGATACAGAAACACGTAGTTTTGCTTCTTTATCCGATTCTGTCTCCATTATTTGAGCGATTCTGTTAACAGCGGCTTCGCTTACACTGAAGTCGCGCTGTGAATGCTCATCATGACTTTCGAAAATATCAGCCATCTAGGTAATCTAACCCCTGAAAATGGTTGCATAAGCATCGCTTATAGTTGATAGCAGAGGGTGAAAAGTCAATCACTAGAATCATTTTTTAATGTAATTTGCATATTTTCCTTTTCGTGCGTGACTGCGATAATCTTGCCATGTCCTTAACACTTGCCCCTTATGCCAGTAGGTTCGATAACAGTCGAGGCCGGTTATATATTGAGCCCAAAAGTCGACGTCGAACTGAATTTCAACGAGACCGTGATCGCATCATTCATGCGACAGCTTTTCGAAGATTGATGCACAAAACACAAGTTTTTATCTCTCCAGAAGGCGATCATTACCGCACGCGTCTTACCCACAGTTTAGAGGTGGCTCAGATAGCACGCGCACTTGCACGTTCTTTACAGGTAGATGAAGATCTTACGGAAGCATTAGCCTTAGCTCATGACCTTGGGCATCCGCCCTTTGGTCATGTAGGGGAGGAGGCTCTAAATAAATGTATGAAAGAATTCGGTGGATTTGATCATAATGATCAAACTCTAAGGATCCTTACCCTATTGGAGCGACGCCACCCTGCTTTTGAAGGGCTAAATCTTTGTTGGGAGACACTTGAGGGAGTTGTTAAGCATAACGGGCCGCTTCTCTCCACTAGTTCTGAAGGAGGATTACTCCCGACTATAGTTGCATATAACAAAAAACAAGACTTGGAGCTTTCTTCTTATCCTGCCCTTGAGGCACAAATCGCCGCTATGGCGGATGATATAGCTTATGACAATCATGATCTCGACGATGGATTGCGTGCTGGTATCATAACACTTGAAATGCTCGAAGACGTGCCTCACGTAGCAGGAATTTTTCGCGAAGTTCTTGATGAATATAAAGGACTGGAAATGCCGCGGGTAATTCATGAGTCGATACGTCGTTTGATTGGCAAAGCAATTGATGACCTGACAGATCAAACCAACGTTAATTTGATTAAAGCAGGGGTTTCCACAGCAGATGATATTCGATATTTTGAAACAGCCATCGCCAGTTTTTCGCCGGCGGTAGAAGGTGATGAAGGAAAAATTAAATCATTCTTATTTAAAAATATGTATTTACACCCTGCGGTACTAAACGAAGCGGCCATTGGGGCGGAACAATTGCGAGACCTTTTCAGTTTATTCCATGATGAGCCTGAAAAATTACCTCAGGAATGGGCACAAGGAGTAGATGTGCCGCACTCAGCAATCACTGCGCGTATTGTTGCAGATTATATTGCGGGTATGACGGATCGTTACGCTATTAATTTGCACCGTGCCATGTTTCAGCAGATCGGGACCAATTCATGAACCTGTTTTTCAATGTTCGAAAACGTATCATTTCTTGTATCGATAAATTGGCCGCAAGTGAGGCTATTCCACATGGCCTTGCACTAGATAATATAGCAGTAGAGCCGCCCCGTGATGCGGCACATGGTGATGTGGCAACCAATGCGGCCATGGTATTAGCAAAGCCTGCTGCGATGGCACCTCGAGATTTAGCCGAAAAACTTGGGCGGTTATTAGAAGAATTTGACGAGGTTGAAAGTGCTGACATTGCAGGGCCAGGTTTTATAAATATTCATTTGAGATTACCCTTTTGGCATCAATGTTTGGGCGACATACTAGATCTTAAAAATAGGTTTGGGGAGTCTACTATAGGTGAGGGAAAAAAGGTAAATATCGAATATGTGTCAGCTAATCCAACTGGGCCGCTTCATATCGGCCATGCAAGAGGCGCGGTTTTTGGAGACGTCTTAGCGTCACTTTTGACCAAAGCGGGCTATGATGTGACGCGTGAATATTATATCAATGATGCTGGGGCGCAGGTTGACGCATTAGCACGATCCGCTTTTTTACGATATCGGGAAGTTCTTGGCTATGAAATTGGTCAGATCGAAGAAGGGCTGTACCCCGGCGCCTACCTCAAGCCAGTTGGACAAATTTTAGCAAAAAAATATAAGGAAAAGTTTGAGAACTCTTCGGAGTCCGAATGGCTTGCCCCCGTCCGGAATGTTGCAATAGACGAAATGATGAAGTTAATTCGCTCTGATCTTGCCAAATTAGGTGTTGAACCTGACATTTTCACCTCCGAACGTGCTCTTGTGGACTCAGGTGAGGTAGTCGCTTGTTTAAACGACTTAGATTCACGTGGCCTAATTTACGAGGGTGTTTTAGACCCCCCCAAAGGTAAAAAGTTAGATGAATGGGAGCCAAGACCCCAGACTTTATTCAAGGCGGTGGAATTTGGAGACGATATTGATAGAGCATTGAAGAAGTTTGATGGAACGTGGACATATTTTGCAGGGGATATTGCTTACCATCGAGATAAATTCAATCGTGGTTTTTCTTATCAAATAGATGTGTGGGGGGCTGATCACGGGGGATATATTAAGCGGGTACAGTCTGCGGTCAAAGCCGTTACAGACAACCAAGCTACTTTAGACGTAAAAATTTGCCAATTAGTAAAGTTATTAGATAATGGTAAACCTATAAAAATGTCCAAGCGCTCAGGGAATTTTGTTACTCTTCGTGCACTTGTCGATGAGGTCGGAAAAGATATTGTTCGTTTTATTATGCTCACCCGCAAAAACGATGCACCACTTGATTTCGATCTATCATCGGTAACCGCGCAATCACGGGATAATCCGGTCTGGTACGTGCAATATGCCCATGCGCGATGTAATTCGTTAAGCCGTATGATTGCGAGACAAATGCCCGGTCTAGATATAACCTACTCATCTTTAAAGGCCTCAAAATTTGAACTTTTAACGGAAAAATCTGAAATAGACCTTATCAAATTAATGGCTGGCTGGCCGCGTCTGATAGAGGCCTCTGCGATAGCAAAAGAGCCGCATCGCATCGCGTTCTATTTAAATGACTTAGCATCTGCTTTTCATAGCTTGTGGACACAGGGTAAGGAAAGTCCATCATTGCGGTTCATGATTGAAGATGAACCTGAGTTGACCAGGGCAAGAGTTGCACTTGTTTGCGCATTGCAAATGGTTATTGCTAGTGGTCTTGAACTGCTAGGGATTAAGCCACTTGAGGAAATGCGTTAATGGCTAGCGAGAATGATCCGTTGGAACGTGCTTTAGCGGAAATAGATGCGGAAGCCGGCGATACTTCGTCTGAGCCCAAGCGATTTGGGCTTGTTCCTATCGTTGTACTAACTTTCGTGTCCTTGGCCTTTGGAGGACTCGTTTGGTACGCATACGATGCCGGCGTTCGTGCCGGCAGCGAAGATGCAGCGCCGTTGTTAAAAATGAGCGGACCGATTAAAGTACCACCCCCCAAGCCTGGAGGAGTCACGGTGGCCCATCAGGAAAAAACGATATTTAATCCCGTGCAAGGTTCTAGGAAAGACCGTGAGGTTGAAAGAATATTGCCGCCACCAGAGAAGCCACTAAGTCCCATGAACGCCGCACCTCCGCCACCTAAATTGCCAAGTATTACAGGTAAAAGAACTAGACAAAGGGCACCAGATATATCTGATGTTAAAACTAAACAAACTAAACTGATCCGCCCGCCAGTTACCCCAAAAAATAAAAAAGCACCGACCAAACTGACACCTATTGATCCCTCTAGGACCCGTAAAGCAAAGACAAAACGTCGGCAGAAAGTTAGTGGACCTAGTGGGGGAGCATTTTTGATACAAACAGGGGCACTTGCAACTCCAAAGAATGCAGAGCGCGAGTGGGCAAAAATAAAAAAAAGGTATTCTGACGTGGTTGGTAGGCTTCAACTTAAAGTTTCACGTGCCGTTGTCCGCGGTAAGGTGTACTACCGGCTAAGGGCGGGTCCTATTAATTCTCGTCAAAAAGCCATAGGGATTTGTAAGACGCTTAAAAGTCAGGGTCAGGGCTGCATTGTCGTTCGAACACGCTAAAAATAATCCATCCGCAGTCATCTATGGTTGCGCGGGTACAGAAATAACCGCTGCGGAGGGAGCTTTTTTTGCGGCAAATAATCCTCTTGGTTTGATACTATTTTCGCGAAATATTGATACCCCGGAGCAGATCCGCCGATTACTAGCTGACTTCCGTAGCTCGATAGAATTTCCTGACCCTTTAATTTTGATTGATCAGGAAGGGGGCAGGGTGTCTCGGCTAGGTCCACCCGGTTGGCGAAAAACGTTAGCCGCACGTGAATTTGGCTTAATGTTTGGCTCCGATCCATCTCTTGCTCTAAAGGCAATACGATTAAACTCAGAAATACAGGCGCTTGAATTACTTGATCTCGGTATAAATACGAATTGCTCTCCGGTGGCGGATCTTGCTTGGCCGAATACGCATGAAGTAATCGGTGACCGCGCTTTCGCTAACGATTCACAAGTCGTTTCAATTTTGGCAAATGAGGTTTGTGAGGGTTATCTTTCTAAGGGTATTTTGCCCATCGTGAAGCATATTCCGGGTCACGGCAGAGCGATGGCGGATAGCCACATAGAGTTGCCGCTGGTTAACGCTGGCCGCAACGAGTTACACAAAATGGATTTCGAACCTTTTCGTCATTTGTGTCATATGCCTGCAGCAATGACAGCCCATATAGTTTATACGACTTTTGATAAAAAAGCGCCTGGGACCTTATCCAAAACTTTAATCAATGACGTTATCAGAAATGATATAGGTTTTGATGGTTTACTGTTTAGTGATGATATTGGAATGAGAGCACTTACAGGAGGTTTTGCAGATCGTGCTAATGGAGCTCTAAATGCAGGCTGCGACGTAGTCCTTCACTGCAGCGGAAATCTCGATGAAATGATGGCAGTAGCAAATGGTGTTACGCCCATGGGAACACTAGCGATGAAACGGTTCTATGACGCTCGTAATGCATGTAGGCCTGCTTTTTTTGATGAACAAAACTTGCAATCAATGCGGGAGGCTCTGTCGACCATATTGGGATAAGAATTTGTGTTTTGACGTATCTGTCCACCTGATTTTGTTAGTTGGTCTCAAACAGCACCTAATTAAGCTGCTTAAACGAATCTAAATTATGGTTTTTTACCTTCCCCAACCATAATTGTTTTAAAGAATTAATATTACTAATAAAAAATATTGCATTAAAACAATACTTTAGTGAACACGGACATATGCTTGTCCTTTCCCTCTGCAACGTGTTACCGGTAATTAACCAATAGGCGTTTATGCATTTGTAAGCCATGCTGGTAACGGCGCCTAAAGTCATGATGTGGCGAGAGTTTCAACATCAGAAGCCGTTCAGGTTATATTCCTAGTGATTGAAAAGGAAAATGCAGTGGTTTCAGAATTTCAAGAAGACATCACAGATAAATCGTATGTATCCGCCAGAGCGTCTCAGCACGAGTTAGTTCTTAATCTGGATGGTTACGAAGGCCCTATAGATTTACTACTTACTTTATCGCGAGAACAAAAGGTAGACCTGACTAAAATATCGATCCTTCAGTTAGCTAATCAGTACCTTGAATTCCTTGAACAAGCTCGTGACCTGCGTATTGAGATCGCTGCAGATTATCTAGTGATGGCGGCTTGGTTGGCCTTTTTAAAGTCACGTCTTTTATTGCCATCGGTAAAAGGTGAAGAAGAAGAAATGAGCGCAGCTGAAATGGCTGCCCGGCTCGCATTCCAGCTTCAACGCTTGGAAGGAATGCGTAATGCTGGCAAAAAATTATTTGAACGTCCGCAACTAGGGCGTGATTTTTTCAAGCGGGGTAGCCCCGAGCAGATGAAGATAGTACGAACCTCGGTTTTTGAAGTCAGTTTGTTCGATTTGTTACGGGCATATGGCTCGACGCGGGAACGTGAAAATATCTCTGCTCTTCGCATTGATCCGACCAAACTTTATACCACGGAAAAAGCGCTTGATTGGTTACGTCAAGTGATAGGTAAGGCTCCAGATTGGACAACTCTTGAAAAATTTTTGCCTCCCGGATTAGGGTCTGGAATTATACGGCGCTCCGCGATGGCAGCTACGTTTGCTGCCACACTGGAAATGGTAAAAGCTGGAGAGGCCTCCCTTCGCCAATCCAAAGCTTTTGGCCCACTCTATCTTAAATCGGGTAAGCGGGAAGAAGCAGCTTGATGACAATGGACCGATTTCAACAATTGCGGGTCTTAGAAGCCATGTTGTTTTCTTCTGCTGATCCAGTGCCGGAGAAAGTTCTGAAAGCCCGACTTCCTGAAGGAAGTGATGTAGATATACTTCTTCAAGAACTGAAATCCTTTTATTCTAACCGCGGCGTTCATCTTGTATCGGTAGGGAAGAAAGTCTGGGCTTTTAGAACTGCTCCTGACCTATCAGATCACCTTAGGATAGATACGGAAATAAAGCGCCGTTTGTCACGTGCGGCAACTGAAACACTATCAATTATTGCTTACCATCAGCCTATTACTCGGGCTGAAATCGAAGAAGTAAGGGGGGTGGCTACATCGAAGGGGACGCTCGATATTTTGCTGGAGGCAGAGTGGATTAGGCCACGCGGGCGTCGCCGCGTTCCTGGGCGTCCGGTAACTTGGGGAACAACGGAGCAATTTTTAGATCAATTTGGAATTGAGCGAATTGAGGATTTGCCGGGGATTGAGGAATTAAAAGCTGCTGGTCTTTTAGATACTCGTCCGGGGTTAATGTCGTTGGGTCAAATATCTGATGGAAGCGATAATGCTGATAGTGACAGTTATGAGAAGAATGAAGGGGATATTGCTCGCGATTAGTGTAGTTGCTTTTTAAGCAAGTTTATACCGTTGGGTTTGGGAACTACCTGTTTTACAATACAAGTTATCTTAGACAAAGAAAGGGAGTAGCTATGATTGCTGACCCTGCACTAGAGTTTATTGATGTATGCCATCACTATGGTGACACTTCCGCTGTGCAAGGCTTCTCCCTCGAGCTCGCTGAGGGCGAAATAGTATGTCTTTTAGGACCATCAGGTTGCGGTAAAACTACTACGTTGCGGTTGGCTGCGGGTCTAGAGGTGCTCCAGTACGGCGAAATCCGAATTGCAGGGAAACCGGTTGCCAAAAGTTCAGATTTTAGCCTTTCTCCTGAAGAGCGTGATGTTGGGTTAGTATTTCAAGACTATGCTCTGTTTCCTCATCTCACAGTTAAAGAAAATGTGGCATTTGGAGTGAGGAATTACAGAGACAACGAAATGGCAGATGAGATTTCCCAACTGCTCAAAACTCTTGGGATCGCCGATTTGGCAAACCGTTACCCTCACTCTCTATCTGGCGGACAACAGCAAAGAGTTGCATTAGCTCGAGTATTGCTTCCGAAACCTAAGCTCATAATGCTGGACGAACCATTCTCAGGACTTGATGCCAGACTTCGCGATCAGATTCGAGATGACACTTTGCATTTATTGAAGCAATCCGGGGCGGCAGCGTTATTGGTCACCCATGACTCAGAGGAAGCTATGTTCATGGGTGACCGTATAGTGGTAATTAATAATGGAGTGACCCAGCAAATTGGCAGGCCAGAGGAAATTTACTGTGAGCCGGCAAATATTTTTGTGGCTGAATTTTTCAGTGAAGTGAACCGTATTTATGGTTTTGTAGAAAATGGAAAGGTAAATACAACAATTGGTATTATCGATTCCGGAAATATAGCAGGAGGAACAGAAGTTGAGATTCTTATTAGACCGGAAGCACTGCGCTTAACCCGCCCGACAAAACAATCTTTTGAATTTCGGGTGCAGGCAATCGAAGCGCGTATGCTAGGACGTTCTTCCCTCGTTCACCTTTGTACTGATGGGGTAGATGGAGAACAAATCCACCTTCATGCGCGCATACCGGGGCGATATTTGCCTGAGAAAAATGAGAGGCTGAGAATTGATATTGACCCAAATCAAACTTTCATCTTTCCTAAACCATAAATATATATTCATAGTCATTCTTTGCCCAAAGTCTTTGCAGTTTATATGATAAATTTTACATCCCCACCTCGATGAGGAAAATTTTCAAAAAAGGAGAAATTGATGTCGCTGGGTCCGTGGGAAATTTTGATTCTGGTTGCGCTTGCTCTGCTAGTTTTTGGTGGTCGCGGGAAGATTTCGCAGATAATGGGTGACTTTGGAAAAGGACTCAAGAATTTCAAGCAGAATATTAAGGACGAAAATAAGAGTGAAAAGCCTTTGGATATTGGAGAGGTTGAGCCAAAGACGATCGACTCGACTGCTACTGAGATTCTTGAAGGGGAATCAAAAAAATCAAAAGTTAGTAAGTAAGAATTTGCACATATTTAATCTAGAGACGAAATTGCATGTTTGATATTGGCTGGCCTGAGCTGATTATTATAGCGGTTGTAACTATTGTGCTCGTAGGTCCGCAGGAATTACCGAGTGTACTTAGAACCTGTACTCGTGCGGTGAGGCGAATGAGAGAGTTAATGTTTGACTTTCAGTCTGGATTCGACGATCTAGCCCGAGAGGCAGAACTCGATGAGGTACGTGAAAACCTGTCATCAGTTCCGTATAGAAATATTGCCAACAAGGTTGATGAAGAGCTTGACTTGGAAACCGAATTTAATGAATTGAATGATATTGTTGAGGAAGATAAAAAGCCCAATAATTCTGAACCTGAGCCAGACAAAGCTCTGACATGAGCGATGGATCGGAAGGTGTCAGGCCAAGTGACAAAAATCAAAAAGATGCCGAAGCAACCAATGATCCTAAGTTGCCACTGCTCGCCCATTTAGTGGAGCTGCGACGGCGACTTATATATTCAATTGGGGCATTACTGATATCTTTTATAGTCAGTCTCTATTTTGCAGACTCTATATTTAACTTTCTAGTGAACCCCCTTAATGACCTGTGGCAAGGTCAGAAGGGAAAGAGGCTGATCTATACCGCAATGCACGAGAAATTCTTCACTGATTTAAAAGTAGCTTTTTTCGCTGCGGGATTTTTGTCGTTTCCAATCGTGGCTAATCAGGTCTGGAAGTTCGTAGCGCCGGGGCTGTACAGTAGCGAGAAATGGGCTTTTTTACCCTTTCTCATTGCTTCACCAGTTCTTTTCTTCACAGGTGGTGCGTTCGTGTACTATCTGGTTTTACCGATAGCGTGGGAGTTTTTCGCTGGATTTCAACAGATGGCAACAGGAGGCCAAATTGCCATAGAACTTGAGCCCAAAGTTAATGAATACCTTGCCTTAGTAATGAGGCTTATCTTTGCTTTTGGGTTGAGTTTCGAACTCCCGGTTATTTTAATTCTTTTAACCCGATCGGGTTTGGTGTCGATAGAATTTTTGAAACAGAAACGTCGATATGCTTTTGTAATAGCATTTGTTGCTGCTGCTATATTAACCCCTCCAGATCCGTTAAGTCAGTTCGCATTGGCTATCCCAATAATTCTCCTTTATGAAATTTCAATTTGGTGTTCGATTGCCTTGGAACGCAAACGTGAGGAATCAGGACAAAGTGAAGTAAATGATTAACATTGACGGTCTTATTTTTACTAATTGTAATAAATAACAAATACCTAACGGGATATTTTAACTGCCATGCATGATATTCGTTACATTCGTGAAAACCCTGACGAATTTGATACGCTTTTGAGGCGCCGGGGGTTTGTGTCCTCAGTAGATGACATTATAGCTCTCGATCAAAAACGGCGTTCAGCTCAGACTGAAATGCAAAACCTTCAACAATCACGGAATGATATTTCACAGAAAATCGGAGAAATAAAAAAGGCAGGGGGTGATGCTGAAAAATTAATGACGGAGGTAGCTGACCTTAAAGCCAAACTGATCGAGGCTGAAAAAATAGAAAAAAATATTGATGCTGAATTAAACGCTATTTTGGAACTCATACCAAACCTTCCACATCCAGGCATACCAGATGGTCACGATGAGGCTGCTAATCGGCTTGAACGCGAGGTCGGGAAGAAACCTTTGATCGAATCTCCTAAAGAGCACTTTGATTTGGGAGAGGCATTAGGGTTAATGGATTTTGAGACTGCGGCGCAAATGGCTGGATCAAGGTTTGTAATTTTAAAAGGCATGTTAGCCAGGCTTGATCGTGCCCTTGGTAATTTCATGCTTGATCTTCATTGTGCTGAGTTTGGTTATATAGAGGCTGTGGCGCCCGTTCTTGTACGTGAGCAAGCTCTTTTTGGGACAGGGCAATTGCCAAAATTTGCAGATGACCTTTATAAAACAGAAGCTGATCATTGGCTTATCCCAACCGCTGAAGTTCCACTTACAAATTTTGTTGCGGGGAAAGTTTTGAACGCTAGTGATCTGCCATTACGTCTAACTGCTTGGACGCCTTGTTTCCGGTCGGAAGCCGGCGCAGCGGGAAAAGATACTCGTGGGATGTTGCGCCAGCATCAATTCAGTAAAGTTGAATTAGTGAGTGTTGTCCATCCTGATGAATCTGACATGGAATTAGAAAGAATGACGGCATGTGCCGAGGAGGTTCTAAAGCGTTTGGGACTTGCTTATCGAGTTATGACCTTGTGTACTGGAGACATCGGATTCTCAGCTACCAAAACCTACGATCTTGAGGTTTGGCTGCCCGGGCAAAATAGTTTCCGAGAGGTGTCGAGTTGTTCTTCTTGCCGCTGTTTTCAAGCTCGACGGCTTAATGCGCGCTTTAAATCACCTGGTCAGAAAGGAACCAGCTTTGTGCATACCCTAAACGGTTCCGGTTTGGCGGTAGGCCGGACCCTAATAGCTATTCTTGAGAATTATCAAAACCCGGATGGGTCAATTACCATTCCAGGTGTTTTGCAACCCTATCTAAATGGCATAACTAAAATTGAGAAGGACTAATTTGTGTTAGGCACGCCAATCGATCCGATAGGGAAACGTATATTGCTTGTAAATGACGATGGGATTAACGCTCCAGGTTTGCGGGTGTTAGAAAAAATTGCACGTGAACTTACTGACGACATTTGGATATTTGCTCCGGACACAGAAAAAAGTGGATCCAGTCATTCGCTAACACTCAATGCGACGGTCCGAATTGAGAGAATTTCAAAGAAAAAGTATTCGGTTATGGGGACTCCAACCGATTGCGTGTTGATGGCGATCAATACTATTATGAAAGATACACCGCCTGATTTGGTATTATCTGGTATTAATCAAGGTTTAAATATTGCTGACGATATCAGTTATTCTGGCACTGTTGCTGCCGCGATGGAGGGCGCGCTTCTGGGATTACCTTCCATCTCATTAAGTCAACAATCAGCATATGGTAGAAGGATGAAATGGTCCGTTGCAAAGCGGTTTGCTCCAGATATCATTACCCGGTTGTTATCGTTGAAATGGCGGAGGGATGTTTTCATGAATATAAACTTTCCCAATCAGAATAGGGAAAATATGCCGAAGGTCATTGCAGTCCGTCAGGGGCAGCGCAGTAAGTCGTACCATATCATTGAGGTGCCTGATCCTCGTAAAAATAATCTATACATGATAGGAAATCCCCACCCGGGACAATCTCTGGGACATGGTGACGCCGATAATAAGGCAGTTGAGCGCGGCGCAATTTCTATAACTCCACTACATGTAAACCAAACGCATGCAGGTACACTACGCGAACTGAAGGCCTTATTTAGCGAAGATTGATGTTGATAGGAGAAGAAAAAATTTCTGAGGCTCTCGCAGCGCAACAAATTAGGTTAGTCATGTCACTTCGTCAGGCCGGAGTAACTGATGCCAAGATAATCTCCGCGTTTGAGCGCATTCCACGCGATTTTTTTGTGCCTCCTACTTTTCAAGATAGGTCTTATGATGAAACAGCGCTGCCAATAGGCATGGGGCAAACCATCAGTGATCCCAATGTCGTCGCACGGATGATAAGTGCGCTTGGTACAGGAAAGCGGTTGAAGGTGTTGGAGATAGGGACCGGTTCAGGGTATCAGACAGCAATCCTTTCGCATCTTTATCGCAGAGTTTATTCTATTGAGAGACACTCCACTTTGCTCGCTGATGCTAAGGCCAGGCTTGAGTTCGTTAAATGCTTCAATGTCACTACGCAGTTGGGGGATGGCCAAAAAGGTTGGCCGGTGCAGTCACCGTTTGATCGCATCATTATTGCGGCATCAAGCCAGAATATACCCGATATTCTTTTGGGCCAATTGGCAGAAGATGGTGTTATGGTAACTCCTGTTGGGCCAGAACACGGTGTTCAGAAGGTAACGCGTATTGCAAAAAATCGAGATGGAATTGATGTTCAGGATCTTTTTGATGTTCGGTTTCTGCCCTTAATTGGGGGAATGCCCGAGACAGATGGGATAACCAGCAGGTAAACCTTTTTTTTGAGGAACTGATGAGACGGAAAACTGTCCGTTTTATGATACTGGCCAAGTTGCTTGGACTATTATCTGGTTGCGGCTCTCTAAGCGATGGCGGAGGGAGATTCGTCAATTATGTGGTATCTTCTCAGGAGCGATCTACCTATGTTGTGCGTCGGGGCGACACTGTTTATCGGATCTCAAAAAAATTCGGTGTTCCAATCCGAAATATCATTAACGACAACCAGCTTTCACCACCCTATCGTCTTCAGATTGGCGATAAAATGCGCATCACAAGGTTCGTTGGGCCTGCCGACCACACTGTGCGTAGAGGGGACACGTTATATTCTATTTCTCGCCAGACTAACGTTTCAGTCAGTGCATTGGCGCGACTTAATAAGATTAAAGCACCTTATCGAATTAGTGTAGGGCAGAAATTAAGATTACCAAAAAGTCGACAAGTTGCTTCCAATCAATATTCGAAAATGAGAGGGACACCGAAAATATCCAAGATGAGAAGGTCAAAAAAGGTGCCCGACTTAAAGGCTCCACCTCGCACCTCATCTCGTTTTCTATGGCCTGTGCGCGGAAAGGTTATTTCCAGATTTGGGAAAAAGAAAGGGGGTTTGTACAATGATGGGCTCAATATTGCAGCGGCTGCAGGTTCGCCAGTTAGAGCAGCAGAAAACGGGGTTGTTGCTTACGGCGGTAGTGAGTTGGCAGGTTTTGGTAACCTAATTTTGATTAAGCATTCTGGCGGATATGTGACGGCCTATGCCCATAATTCTATGCTTTTGGTTAAACGGGGCCAAAAAGTGCGGCGAGGTCAAATTATCGCAAAAGTCGGAAGTACGGGAGCAGTTGCGCGCCCGCAACTGCATTTTGAAATTCGGAAGGGCAGACGCTCGGTCAATCCGCTAAGGCATTTGGTCCGAAGGACAGCTGCACGTTATTAATCTAATGATTTGCCCAATCGTCCTGCTAGATCCTGGATATACTGCCAGGCGACACGTCCGGATCTCGCACCCCGAGTGATCGCCCACGTATTTGCTTCCTTTTCCCAGTCCATACTTTTCGTGTCTAATTCAAAATGTTCCATATAGTGTCTTACCATCGTTAAATAGGTTTCTTGGGTACAGTTATGAAAGCCTAGCCAAAGACCAAATCGGTCGGAAAGCGACACCTTCTCTTCAACTGCCTCAGAAGGATTAATAGAGGTAGATTGTTCATTCTCCATCATGTCTCGAGGAAGTAAATGACGCCGGTTTGAGGTAGCGTAAAAAATCACATTTTTGGGTCGGCCTTCAATTCCTCCCTCAAGAAGGGCTTTCAGTGACTTATAACTTGTATCTTCACCATCAAAAGAAAGATCATCACAAAAGACAAGACATGGCCGTGGGGTTTCTCGCAATATGGAGAGTAAATTTGGCAGTGTGGGGATATCTTCTCGGTGTATCTCGATGAGCGCAATCCGAGATGACAAATCTTTTATATTCCGGTTAACTTCGGCGTGCGCTGCCTTTACGAGAGAACTTTTTCCAGAACCGCGTGCGCCCCAAAGTAATGCATTATTTGCAGGTAATTGCTTTGAAAAGCGTTCAGTGTTCTCAAGCAGCAACGCGATTTGTTTGTCTATGCCCTGCAGCAAGCTTATATCTACTTTATTGATGTGTTTAACCGGTTCGAGCCAACCTCGATCTGCTTGCCAAACGTAACCATCTGCCAGATTAAGGTCGCTCTGTATTTCATCGGTTGGTGCAATTTTTTCAAGTGCAATTGCAATCCTTTCGAGAAATTTGTTTGCCAGATTGTCAATTTTCATCTTTCAACACTCGCCGTAAAATATAGCTATTCTTAGGAGGTATCATGAATGTTTTAGAAGAAGTACCATTTTAAAACATTTATGTTGAAAAATTTGGTATGTCAGCGATGTTGTTCAGAATTGAAATTACTGCGGTTCTGAGTATAGTCGCGTCTCGTCTAATAAAATGGTCTTCGATTTTGCTAACATCAGTACGGTAAGGAGAGTTCAATGTTGATTTCAACTGCATGGGCACAAAGCGGCGGAGCTGCTGGTGGTGGTGGGTTAATGCAGACCATTATCATGATGGTGCTTATTTTTGGTGTTTTTTATTTTCTAATGATCCGCCCACAGCAAAAGAAAGTGAAAGCACATCGCGAGATGATCGGTGCTCTGCGTCGTGGAGATAAGGTTGTCACTGCAGGGGGTATCTATGGAACCGTTGCAAAGATTACTAATGAGGCAGAAGTTGCGCTAGAAATAGCCGACGGAGTTCGCGTTCGAGTAGCCCGCGGCACGATTTCCGAGGTTATATCCAAAACAGAGCCGGCTAATGATACCGCTAAAAAATAAATATTTAAATAATCGGACTGCGTGATGCTTAATTTTCCGACATGGAAAAAAATACTCATCTTGTCTGTTTGTGGGATGGGTTTTTTGTACGCTCTTCCTAATTTTTTTAAGGAAGGAACATTTGATCTCGGCAGTGAATGGCTGCCCGGCAAGCGTATGAATTTGGGGCTCGACTTGCAAGGAGGCCTCCATCTCTTGATGGATGTTGATGTGGATTCCGTCTTTAAGCAGCAAGTAGAAAACCTGAAGGCATCAGTACGCGTAACGCTTCGGCAGGCTAAGGCACGCAGTTCGGGTATATCTATCTCAGGTAATAGTGTGCGATTTAAATTGCTTGATCCTAGTAAGACAGAGATCGTGCGCAAAAAGTTGCGTGATCGAATTGGTAATCTGGAATATGAAGTTGATGAAAAAGGTTCCTTCGCCATTGCGTATTCTTCAAAATTTTTAGCTGAACAAAAAGACGATATCCTCAGCCGCACTGTAGAGGTGATACGTCGTCGTATTGATGCAACCGGAACATTGGAAGCATCAATACAACGTCAGGGAGAAAAACGCATTTTGGTCCAAGTTCCGGGCGGTGATGCTTCGCTTAAAGACAAGTTCAAGCCCGCCAAGCTTACCATCCAAAAGGTAAAAAAAATGCACCTCTGCACTGACTCTCCAAAGAGAATGCGAGGTGGTGCACAGCTCATGCGTTCAGATGACACCGACGCTAGCGGACAACCAATCTGTTACACGGTTGAAAAACGGGTAAGAGTTGGTGGAGAAAATATTGTCGATGCAGCCGGTACCTACCATGAAAATCGTCCTGCAGTTACTTTTCGTTTCGATACAATTGGAGCGCGTAAGTTTTGCAAAGCAAGTCGGGAAAATGTTAATCGGCAACTAGCAATTATTCTTGACACAAAAGTCATAAGCGCTCCGGTCATCAACGAACCAATTTGTCAAGGTAATGGTGTAATAACCGGGCGTTTTTCGATTAAGGAAGCCCAAGAAACGGCCCTGCTTATTCGTGTTGGTGCTCTGCCGGCGGGCGTCACTTTTCTCGAGGAGCGCAGCGTCGGGCCAGGTCTAGGGAGAGATTCAATCGAGGCCGGAAAAGCTGCCAGTATAATTGGGTTCGTCGCAGTGCTTGTTTTTATGGTGTTGGTTTACGGGCGTTTTGGCATAATGGCTGATATTGCTCTTTTTATCAATGTAGCCTTGTTAACAGCGTTGCTTTCTGCTCTTCAGGCGACGTTAACCTTACCGGGTATAGCTGGAATTGTTTTGACTGTAGGAATGGCAGTTGATGCGAATGTTCTTATTTTTGAGAGAATAAGGGAAGAATTACGCTCTGGAAGAACGCCTATTAACGCCGTTGAAGCAGGATATGGCCGGGCATTAGTTACTATTATTGATTCTAATCTTACAACACTCATTGCAGCAATTCTACTTTATGCATTTGGGTCAGGGCCCATTCAAGGGTTTGCTGTGACGCTCACTTTTGGGCTCATCACTTCTATGTTCACAGCCATAATGGTTACACGATTAATGGTGGTTACCTGGCTACGGTCAGCCCGCCCAACTGAGATGATGATTTAAGGCATTTTCAAACATGATTAAGCTCCGCCTCGTTCCGGACAACACAAATATAGCGTTTATAGAAAAGCGCTTCGTTGCACTTATTTTTTCAGTATTTCTAATTGTCGGATCGCTAAGTCTTCTTGGGGTTAAGGGACTTAATCTGGGGATAGATTTTTTAGGTGGTATTCTCGTTGAAGTAAAAACTGACGGTCCTGCAGATGTGGCTGGTCTGAGAAACAAGATAAGCAACCTAGGGCTTGGCGAAGTTTCCATACAGGAATTCGGGGCTCCTGACGACGTGCTAATTCGCGTTCAACGCCAGAAGGGTGGTGATGCGCAACAACAGGAGGCAGTGGCTTTAATTTCTGAGGCAATTAAGAATGAGGTAATAGAATTTCGTCGAACTGAGACAGTTGGCCCTACTGTTGGTGCCGAGCTCAAAGAAGCTGCCATATTGGCTGTGCTATTGGCGATCGGCGCTATTCTGCTATACGTGTGGTTCCGTTTTGAGTGGCAGTTTGGTTTGGGGGCAGTCATTGCTCTTAGTCATGATGTGTTAGCAACGATTGGTTTATTCTCACTCTTAGGACTTGAATTTAACCTCGCTTCTGTAGCTGCATTATTAACAATAGCCGGCTACTCTATAAATGATACTGTTGTAATATATGATCGTGTCCGTGAAAATATGCGCCGATACAAGAGTATGCCTCTTACTGAATTATTTAATAAGTCCATAAATGAGACGCTTGCTCGCACGGTCATGACTAGCGTGACAACGTTGCTGGCCTTACTGGCGCTAGTAGTGTTAGGCGGTGAGGTGATTCGTGGGTTCTCAATCGCTCTAATATTTGGCGTGCTGATTGGAACATACTCATCTGTGGCTCTTGCGGTTCCAACTTTACTCTATCTCAGGGTAGAGCGAAATAGCGGCGGTGAAGGTAAATATTCACCGCAATCAGGAGAATAAGGGGTCTTTGGATGGACGTGAGTACCAGCGTTCCGGAGGGTCTCCAAGTCGTTGATAGCTACGGACCTGGGCGGTTTAGAATAGCATCGGTAGTGTGGAGCAGTTGTGTCATCGTTACTCCGGAACAGACCGTTAAGTGGCCAATTTCAAGTATCTCTGATGTCGAATCAGGTAGCCTTAGACCGATTTTCAATGCTGACCCAAGTATAGAAGTTCTGCTGATCGGCACCGGAAAAAAAATGGAACGTATCCCAAATGAACTGAGGGAATGCATCCGGGCCCAAGGGGTTGGTGTAGACAGCATGGACACCGGCGCAGCATGTCGTACCTATAATGTTCTGTTAGCTGAGGGTCGCAGAGTCGCAGCTGCTTTAATGTTGGTTTAGTTGCGTTTCTCCAAAGCTGCAATTAAAGCAGACATATTTTTCAAATGATCGGTTTTTCTTACCAAATTAATTATTTCATTTGCCTTTTTTTCATTACCAAATTTTGAAAACAGTTTGCTGAATTTTGACTCCATGTCTTTCTCAGTCATAGGGTTGTCCGGGTGGTCTTTCTGAAATTACAGCATATGACTTTACTGAGAGCCATTTTTAAGGCCTACGGTTATCCGGCAAGACATCCAATTGTGTAGTAGTCTACTTTTGCAAGCTTCAATAGTGGGTTGTGATAAGGCTTAGAACTTTATCTCAAGAGTAAAATCCACGATATCTTCTGCAGTTTATCCATAGATAAAGTTCCAGCAATAATTATGAATTCTCTTACGGTCCAGTTTTTGGCAGGCTATTATATGCCTGCGTGCAAACAGGTGTCGAACTTTTGTAAGGTCATTACATATTAAAATATGAAACTTAATTATATAATCTGTTTTAAATAGGGTTGACTGGGTACCTTAATGAACTGGAATGACAATGATATCTATTGTCGTGACCTCGTTCGGCGTGTGGCACATGATGCATACGTTGTGAGTCTTTTTGCGCCGGTTGAGAAACGGCCTGCACTCTGGGCGATCCATGCTTTTAATCACGAAATTGCTAAAATACGAGAAACTGTATCTGAACCAATGCTGGGGGAGATAAGATTGCAATGGTGGTCAGATGCCATTGAAGAAATTTGCAAAGGAACGCCAAGGCAGCACCAGGTTGTTCAAGCGTTGGCGCACGCGTATGAGAGGTGGGGTTTGGATAGGGAGGAATTACAGACCCTGATTATGGGTAGAATGAATGACCTAAAAAATAAGTCTTTTGCAAACGTAGAGACTCTATTTGCTTATATCGATAAAACCGTAACCCCCTTAAACCGCTTAGCATTGAAGGTGCTTGAGGTGCCAGAAAATGAAAAAAACACGCTCGCAGTTAGTACGGCATCTCTTTGTTATGGTATTGCAGGTTTGTTGAGGGCAGCACCATACTTTTTCAAACAGAATCGAAATTTCTTACCCGTAGATTTGATGGATGAGGCGGGCCTTAGTGAACGAACTTTGCTCTCACTCAGGCCATCTTCGGAATTATCAAAGATCATATCTAGGCTCGGCGAAATGGCCTTCTTGCGTTTGGATGAGGTGGCTGGGATTAAGCTGTCACGCGCGGCATACCCCGCCGTGCTGTCCGCTGTTCAGGCACGTTGGTATCTGATGCGCCTGAAGCGGGTTAATTACGACCCATATATTTATGCTGTTTCGTTACCCATTCCGTTTCATGAGGTGCGCCTTGCACTCAAGGTATGGAGTAGAAAATGGCAGTAGTTTATCCCCCTTGGTTTA
Source organism: uncultured Rhodospirillaceae bacterium (assembly GCA_913043025.1). Taxonomy (GTDB): domain Bacteria; phylum Pseudomonadota; class Alphaproteobacteria; order UBA8366; family UBA8366; genus UBA8366. The sequence continues at coordinate 15,748 of CAJWLM010000008.1, read as the reverse complement.
GTTTAAGAAAGCCAGTCTTGGAGGTCATTTTTCGCTCGAGTGGTGTACGCAAGTTTGCGCTCGCGACCTCGGAGTTTGCGTTTTCCCTCTGGAATAATGGGTGGAGGGAATAAGCCAAAATTAATATTCATAGGCTGAAAAGTAGAACTCTCGGCCCCTTTAGTAATGTGATTGATCAGTGCGCCTAGGGCAGTTGTCAGCGGCGGTGCTGTTAGCGTGATTGCTAATTTTTCAGCGGCTGCAAAACGGCCTGCCAATAGCCCCATAGCAGCAGATTCCACGTACCCCTCCACACCGGTAATTTGACCTGCAAACCGAAGGCGAGGATCCTGTTTTAAGCGCAACTGATCATCTAGTAAAAGCGGACTATTCAAAAAGGTATTTCGATGAAGGCCGCCGAGCCGCGCGAACCGAGCATTTTCAAGGCCTGGTATCATCTGAAAAATGCGAGTTTGCTCAGCATACTTAAGTTTTGTTTGAAAACCCACCATATTGTACAATGTGCCTAAGGCATTATCTTGTCGGAGCTGTACTATAGCATAGGGTTTTTGGTTTGGATCCCGTGGGTTAGTCAATCCTACCGGCTTAAGCGGTCCAAAACGAAGTGTCTCTGGACCTCGTTCTGCCATAACCTCTAGTGGAAGACAGCCTTCGAAATAGGGTGTCTCTTCCCAGGATTTAAACTCTGTTTTATCACCCTGATTAACTTCTTCTAAAAACGTTAGGTATTGCTCTTTGGTCATCGGAAGATTTATATAATCTGCGCCATCACCCTTATCATAGCGTGATTGGAACCATGCGATGTTGAAATTGATACTATCTCGATAAACGATTGGCGCAATAGCATCAAAGAAAGCGAGATTGTCTTCACCGGTGGCATTCAGAATTGAGGTACTTAATTCCTGTGATGTAAGAGGGCCGGTAGCTACTATGACATTATCCCAATCTCCCGATGGGATTTCTGTGATCTCAGCTCTTTCTATGTCGATTAGAGGTTCATTATTTAAAGCATTGGTAATCGTATTGCTAAAACCGTCGCGGTCTACTGCAAGAGCGCCTCCGGCTGGCACCTTATTGGCATCTGCGGCTGTGAGGATAATTGACCCGCAACGGCGCATTTCCTCGTGTAACAACCCTACAGCGTTACTAAGTGCATCATCAGAGCGAAAAGAGTTGGAACACACCAATTCAGCCAAACCATCTGTTTTATGTGCTTCGGTGGCACGGGTTGGTCGCATCTCATGAATGATTGTTGGCACGCCCACTTGGGCTGCTTGCCAAGCAGCTTCAGATCCAGCTAAGCCGCCGCCAATTATGTGGATGGGTGATTGTTTCTCAGACATGATTGATGCCAGCACAGTTATTGTAGATGTTTTGCACACCCTCACCTACATTATATGAATTGTATGAAAAAAAAATTAAAGGATTTCCGGCAGTGATGTATGGAGCAAATATGTCTGCTTTAAAAGTTTTTTCTTCGTGAACGTTCGTTTTGTTTTTTCAATACTGTTTTCAGATACATACCTGTATAGCTTTTTTTTACTTTGGCAATCTCTTCCGGGGTGCCGCTTGCCACTAATTTGCCACCATTTTCTCCACCTTCGGGTCCAAGGTCTATAATATGATCAGCTGTTTTGATTACATCGAGATTATGTTCGATAACCACAACTGTGTTGCCCGTGTCGACTATCGCGTGCAGCACCTCAAGTAACTTCCGTATATCCTCAAAATGAAGACCAGTGGTAGGTTCATCCAATACGTAAAGAGTGCGGCCAGTGGCTCGTTTCGCGAGTTCCTTAGCGAGTTTTACTCGCTGCGCCTCACCTCCGGAAAGTGTTGTTGCTTGCTGACCGATTTGCACATAACCAAGCCCCACGCGGTTAAGGGTTGCCAATTTATCTCGTATTGAAGGAACAGCATGGAAAAATTCTGCTCCTTCCTCCACTGTCATGGCAAGTACATCAGCTACAGATTTATTCTTGAACCGCACCTCCAATGTCTCTCGATTGTAGCGTCTGCCTTCGCAAACGTCGCACTGGACATATACATCTGGCAGAAAATGCATTTCGATTTTTATTACTCCATCACCCTGACAGGCTTCGCATCGTCCGCCTTTAACATTGAATGAGAAACGTCCCGGCGCATATCCCCTTGCTTTTGCCTCGGGTAAGTTTGCATACCATTCTCGTATTGGCGTGAATGCACCCGTGTACGTTGCTGGATTAGAACGAGGCGTTCGTCCAATTGGTGACTGATCAATTTCTATAATCTTGTCCAAGTGTTCCAAACCTTTAATATTTTCGTAGGCACCTGGAATGACCCGGGAGTTATTTAGATGTCGTGCCAATGCTCGGTACAGTGTTTCAACCGTAAATGTCGATTTTCCACTTCCGGATACACCGGTTACGCATGTCAAAGTGCCAAGAGGTACCTCCGCACACAAATTCCTCAGATTGTTTGCCGATGCTCCATTTATTTCAAGTTTTGATGCTGATCTGGTATCCCGTCGCTTTTTAGGCACGGCGATCTGACGTTCTCCGCACAAATACTGACCCGTCACACTTTTTGAGCATGCCATCACCTCCTGCGGTGTTCCGAAAGAAACTAAGCTCCCCCCGTGACGCCCCGCACCCGGACCAAGGTCGACCAACATGTCGGCTGCACACATAGCTTCTTCGTCATGCTCTACCACAATTACGGTGTTTCCTAGGTCCCGGAGGTGCCGCAAGGTTTCTAGTAATCTCTGATTGTCACGTGGGTGAAGACCGATTGATGGCTCATCAAGTACATAGAGGACACCGACTAGACCGGATCCTATTTGAGATGCAAGCCGGATACGCTGACTTTCACCCCCAGAAAGCGTGCCGGAAGACCTTTCGAGTGAAAGATATTCAAGTCCGACATTGGCAAGGAAGCCGAGTCTCTCGCGAATTTCTTTGAGGATACGTTCAGCGATTTTCTTTTGATTGGTGTTTAAGGAGCTTTCCACTGCTTGGAACCATTCTACGGCTTGGCCTATCGATTTAGTGCAAACTTCGCTGATGTGAAGCCCGTCAATTTTGACCGCTAAAGCCTCGGGTTTGAGGCGTGCTCCATTGCATGTCTCACAAAAGTTTTTAGTTTGGTAACGTTCAAGCTCCTCGCGTATCCAATTGGAGTCTGTTTCACGCCAACGACGGGCCATGTTGGGGATAACTCCTTCAAAAGGCTTATTGGTTTTATAGTTTCGAAGGCCATCGTCATATTCCAGTGTAATTGAAGTATTGCCTGTGCCGAAAAGAATAGCACCTCTGACTTCATCTGGCAGTTTCCCAAAGGGAGTGCTCATTTGAACATCAAAATGGCGCGCTAAACTTTTGAGTGTCTGCTGATAATAAGGAGAAGAAGAATTAGACCATGGGGCGATTGCCCCGTCTCTAAGGCTCTTTGATGTATCAGGTACAGTAAGTTCCGGGTCGAACGTCATTCTAGTCCCGAGCCCATCGCAAGTGGTGCAGGCTCCAAAGGGATTATTGAAGGAAAATAGTCGTGGTTCTATTTCATCTATTGTGAAACCGGAAACGGGGCACGCGAAACGAGCTGAAAATATATTTCGTTCTCCACTATCGGCATCTTCAGCAATAGCTAACCCGTCCGACAGCTCCAGTGCTGTTTCAATTGAGTCAGCAAGACGTTCTTGAATGTCATCACGCAACACCACCCGATCAACAACCACCTCAATATCGTGTTTGCGATTTTTATCGAGCGCTGGGGTATCATCAAGTTCATAAATTTCACCATCAATTTTGACCCTTTGAAATCCGCGTTTTTGTAAATCCCTCAGTTCCCGACGATATTCGCCTTTTCTCCCTCTTACGATGGGCGATAGCAGATACAGCCGGCTGCCCTTTTTAAGGGCCAAAACTTTGTCTACCATTTGGCTTACTGTTTGGCTCTCGATTGGCAGTCCAGTTGCAGGGGAGAAGGGTGTTCCTACTCTTGCAAATAGTAAGCGAAGATAATCATAAATTTCAGTGACTGTACCAACGGTAGAACGGGGATTACGGCTGGTGGTTTTCTGCTCAATTGATATTGCGGGGGAAAGTCCCTCAATGGAGTCCACATCAGGTTTTTGCATCATCTCAAGAAATTGACGAGCATACGCAGAGAGGCTCTCCACGTAGCGGCGCTGGCCTTCTGCATAGATTGTATCGAAGGCTAGCGAGGACTTTCCGGATCCAGAAAGCCCTGTGATGACGATCAGTTGATCACGTGGCAAATCTATGTCGAAATTCTTGAGGTTATGTTCGCGGGCGCCACGTATGCTAATCGAGTCGGCCATTTTAGGTTATTGTTCCACTATATGTTGATTGGCTGTTATAAAAGCTATTCACTATTAATATAGGTCCCACAATGGCTTGAGACGATAACTTTTATCGTAGATTTGTGTGGATAGGTAGCGCTGCGGTACATTCTGATAGAAATACCGTGCGTTATATTTGGTAAACTTAATCAGCGGGTTTAATACGGGAGAAATTGATGTCCGGAAGCGTTAACAAAGTAATACTGATAGGAAATTTAGGTCGTGAGCCGGAGGTCCGCACAATGCAGAACGGCGGAAAGGTTTGTAATTTGTCGATAGCTACTTCCGAACGGTGGAAAGATCGTAGTAGTGGTGAACAGCAAGAACGGACAGAATGGCATAGAGTGGTTGTGTTTGATGATAGGCTGGTCGATGTTGCGGAACGGTATCTGCAGAAGGGGGCAAAAGTCTTCCTTGAAGGCGAGCTTCAGACCCGAAAATGGACAGACCAATCAGGCCAAGAAAAATATACAACCGAAGTGGTTCTTCGTAAATTTAGAGGACAGCTCACAATGCTAGATTCTCGTGGAGGAGGAGCCGCCGGCCAAGAGATTTCCCAGAATTACTCCCCGCCGGAGGATTCTGGTCCCGGACCGGCAGGCAGCAGTGACCTTGATGATGAAATTCCTTTCTAAGAATACCTTCGGGATAGGGAATGCCATATCAATTCGACATTTCATTGATTTGGCGAAACAGTATCTAAGAAGCACGCGGCTGCTTACATATAAGCATTATTGTATTAAAAAACTAATGTTTGTTTATTGTCGCTTTCTATCAAATTAGGGCAACCATCTGTGCTCCGAAGATTGTGTCGATAGGTATATCAACACAGTAAAACTCTTCGATAAAATTGGTAAAATGATAAATCGGGTAACGCTGTTAGCTCCATAATGTGGACCGTCGTTGCAAAATTTTCGGTTTACAAGACAGAAATTGAAAGTCTCTAAAGGTTGTTGGATGCTACTTTGGGCGAAGTCAAATAATCGTAAAACCTGCGAGTTAAGGTTACTATAAGATAACTTACAAGACTGAAAAATGTCTCTTTACAAAATAAAAAGGGGGCCGAAACTTGAGTGTCAGGTCTATCATTAGGGCACAAGCGAATCAAATAACCGAACTTACCCCGCCATTGATCATATTCGTAATTTTAAATATATAAGTAACTGTAATATAATAATAAATAATAATTTTATGCCGGTTGTGGGGACAGCTTGTGAGTGGTAGTACATAGTGGAAACAACGGAAGCATGCTATGGCGTGCAACCTGTCTCAAATAAAAATTCAGTCGTAAATAACTAAACAAAGGCATGATGTGAGCCAACCGCCGCAAAACGACGATCCTGGTACTTATATGCAGGTTACAATTGAGGAAGAGATGCGCAACTCTTACCTTGATTATGCAATGAGCGTAATCGTTAGTCGTGCATTGCCTGATGTTAGAGATGGTCTCAAGCCTGTGCATAGGCGAATTCTTTATGCGATGAAAGAGAACGGCTACGACTCTTCCAAACCGTTCCGTAAATCCGCTCGAATCGTTGGTGATGTCATGGGTAAATATCACCCCCATGGAGATCAAGCCATCTACGATGCCATGGTAAGAATGGCGCAGGACTTCTCCATGCGCCTTCAGCTAATCGATGGCCAAGGCAATTTTGGATCAATGGATGGGGATCCGCCGGCAGCAATGCGTTACACTGAAGCGCGGCTTGCCAAAGCCGCAGAGTCGCTTTTGGACGATATCGACAAGGATACGGTTGATTTCCAGTCTAATTATGACGACTCAACTGAGGAGCCGACTGTTTTGCCGGCGCGTTTCCCAAATATGTTGGTCAACGGCGCCGGCGGTATTGCTGTTGGAATGGCAACCAATATACCCCCCCATAATTTAGGTGAGGTAATTGATGCTTGCATAGCGACTATTGAGAATCCCGAAATTAGCATTTCTGATCTGATTACAATTGTTCCCGGGCCAGACTTTCCAACTGGAGGGTTAATCCTGGGGCGAACGGGCATCAATTCTGCTTTTCACACCGGTCGGGGTTCTGTCGTGATGCGAGCAAAGACCCATACTGAAGCGGCAAGCAAGGATCGCGAAGCAATCGTAGTTACTGAAATTCCTTTTCAGGTTAATAAATCTCGGATGTTAGAGCGGATTGCAGAGGTGGTTCGAGACAAAACGGTGGAGGGCATTTCAGACCTGCGTGATGAATCCGATCGCGAAGGGGTTCGGGTCGTGATAGAGCTTAAGCGCGATGCCATGACAGAAGTCGTGCTTGCTCAGCTGTTTAGGTTTACCCCGCTCCAAACAAGTTTTGGCGTGAACATGTTGGCGTTAAATGGCGGCAGGCCAGAGATGCTCAACATTAAACAAGTCATAGACGCTTTTCTTGCGTTTCGTGAGGAGGTAATTACGAGACGCACTATTTACGAGTTGAGTAAAGCCCGAGAAAGGGCGCATATATTAGCGGGTCTCTTAGTTGCAATTAGCAACCTTGACCCTGTTATTGAGCTTATACGAAAGGCAAAAGACCCTGTAGAGGCAAGAGAAAATTTGATGGCTACACCGTGGCCTGCATCCGATGTTGAAGATTTTATAAAAATAATAGATGACCCGGGCTATGCCGTTGTAGATGGGAGGTATCAATTCTCAGAAGAGCAAGCACGGGCAATTTTGGAGTTGCGTTTGCAACGTCTTACTGGGATGGAACGTGATAAGTTAGTGGGAGAAACAGAGGATCTGGCTTCGCAAATTAATGAGTATTTGGGAATTTTAGGTTCACGGTCTTTGCTGCTCGACGTAATGCGAGCAGAATTAGTCGATATGAAGGATGCTTATGCCGACAAGCGGAGGACCGAAATCAGTGATGTGGAATTCGAACACGATATCGAAGATTTGATCCAGCGCGAAGATATGGTTGTGACTGTTACCCACGGCGGATATATCAAACGCGTACCACTTTCGACATATCGCGCTCAGCGGCGCGGAGGTAAGGGGCGCGCCGGAATGAGCACTCGAGAAGGCGATTTTGTAAGCAGGGTATTTGTTACATCTACTCACACGCCAGTTCTATTTTTCACATCGCGCGGAATGGTCTTTGAAATGAAGGTTTACAAGTTGCCACTTGGAGGACCGCAAGCGCGTGGTAAAGCAATGGTTAATCTTTTACCGCTTGAGGAAGACGAAGTAATATCCACAGTTATGCCGTTGCCTGAGGATGAGGCGACTTGGGATGAGTCGCAGATTATGTTCGCGACATCAAAAGGTAATGTTCGTCGAAATAAACTTTCTGATTTTACCAACATTAAAGCTAACGGAAAAATTGCCATGAAACTTGCTGATGGCGATGGCCTTGTTAATGCGCGGGTATGTTATGAAAGCAACGATATAATGTTATCGACGCAAAATGGTATTTGTATTCGGTTCCCCGTACCTGATGTCCGCGTTTTCAGTGGGCGAACTTCAACTGGGGTGCGCGGCATAAATCTTGGTGATAATGATCAGGTGATTTGGATGTCTGTTTTGCAGCACACAGACACCAGTGCCGAACAGCGAGAGGTATTTATACAAGCTTCCCGAGCTCGTCGTCGCCTAGAAACGCGTGATAAAGATGCATGGAAACAGGAAGATTTGGATAGGGATCAAGAGCGAGCAAAGGCTTTGGAAAACGAACAATTTCAGAAAATGTTTGAAGAAGAACAATTCATCCTGTCTATCTCCAATGATGGTCGTGGTCAACTAAGTTCAGCTTACGAATACAGGCCGGCAAAGCGAGGCGGAAAAGGCGTGACTAACATGGATATCGGTAAGGGCACTGCAGCTAAGATTGTTGCTGCATTCTCAGTCGAGGACAAAGACCAAATAATGTTGGTGACTGATGGAGGTAAATTGATTAGGTGCCCGCTTGATGATATTGGGATTAAGGGTCGCGGTTCTCAAGGGGTGTCGGTGTTTAAGGTTGATGACGATGAAAAAGTGGTATCAGTGGCGAGACTTAGTGATGTTGGTGAACCTGAAGAAGATATCGAAGATACCATGGATAGTGATAATGAAACTGATGAGGGACAGGCTGATACAACCAAACGAGAGGATAATCAGCAGAACGACGTAGGCGAGGAAGACTGATATGGGCGAAAGAGTAGGCCTCTATCCTGGGACATTCGATCCAATCACTAATGGACATTTGGATATTGTTGAGCGTGCGGCAGCACATCTCGTTGATCGCCTTATTATTGCAGTTGCCATAAATGCGAGCAAATCACCTGTGTTCACTTTCAATGAGCGCATCGCAATGGTTCAGGAACAGACCGCACCATTAGCTGAAAAGTATGGTATAAAAATAGAGGCGCGAGGAGTTCAGGGGCTATTGGTGGAAACTGCGGTGGAATGTGGCGCTAGTATGCTAATACGCGGTTTACGAGCTGTCTCAGATTTTGATTATGAGTTTCAGATGGCCTCAATGAACCGGAAACTTGAGGATCAAGTTGAGACAGTATTCCTCATGGCGAGCGAGAATTATTTATTTGTGGCCTCTAGCTTGGTAAAGGAAATATGTCAACTCGGTGGCGATATTGAGCAGTTTGTCCCGGCCGAGGTTGCGAGTGCCATGCGAGGAAAATTTTCTCAGAAATAGTGCGTTGTGCGCTTTTGAACTTTAAAAAATATTTTGTTATTTTATAGGGCTATTCTGTCTAGTCACTCAACTCTCTTTGCTACGTTGGAGCTTAGTCAAGCTGCTTTTGCTGAAAGCGATTTGAAGGACTGGGCCTGAGCCTGAGCTTTACTCCTAATGCCATCTTTGTTTATCCCTGGCTTTACTCACCAAGCGCCACAATTAGCTTGAGTAAGAGGCATGCGATTCTTATTGGCTGGCGCCGTAAACTTCTGGATTAACTAGAAACTTTTTCTCTGGTTTTTTGCCGTCGATAATCCGACACGCGTTTACTGCTGCTTGGCGAGCAGTAGTTTTGATTACGGTTTGTGTTCGGGACGACACGTGAGGGGTCATAACCAAATTAGGCGCGCGCAGCAGTGGATTGTCAGGTGTAGGTGGCTCCGGGTCAAAAACGTCCAAGCCAGCTCCGGCGATTATTCCTTTTGAAAGAGCTTTAGCCAAAGCTAATTCATCAACAATCGAACCTCGACCATTATTGATGAAGTAAGCCGTGGGTTTCATCATTGCAAAGGTTTTTTCATTGAATAAATGGTGGTATTGCGGTCGGCCAGGCGCATGAACACTTACGATATCGGAGATCTGAAGGAGTTCCTCAATGGTATTCATACATTTTATGTCGGTGCCGAAAGCTTTCGTTGGAGCATTGGGGCTGAAGGCACAAAGTTTCACACCGAAAGGACGAGCCATCGATGCAACAATCCTCCCTATATGGCCAAGGCCAACAATGCCAAGAGTTTGCCCCGACAGTCCCGCGACACAGTACTGATTCTGTGACCAAATTCCTTCCCGCATTTCAACTGTTAGAGGAACAATATTGCGCGAAACCGTTAAAATTAGGGAGAAAGCAAGCTCTGCTGTTGCTTGAGCATTCAAGCCCGCACCATTGCATACTACAATGCCACGTTCCGTAGCAGCATTAATGTCAATAGAATCAAGCCCAGCGCCGACCTTTATTATACCTTTGAGTTTTGCGGAGGCATCCATCACAGCGGGTGTGATAGACGCTCGGCGCACAACTATGGCATCAACCTGTTGGCAACTGGCGGTCTCAATCAATTCTTCTACTGGAGATGGATTATTTGAGTCGTAAACTGCCACACCTTTTTGTTTAAAATAATCTAAACCCTCCTGACCTATACCGTCAGCAGTAATTAATACTTTTTTGCTCATATTAATTCTCAAAATTATTCTTCAGTTAACTGTTTTAATTACTTTTTCGTTCCATTCCCGCATGAAGTCCTCTTTGTTTGGGAAATGAACACTCATCCAAAAGTGTTTTGCGCCGGCCTCTGCTGCCTCTTTTACTTTCCGCGCACAATCTTTCGAATTGCCTACAATAGCGAAGCGGTCTGCGAGGTATTCTGCCAATCCAAGTTTTTTGATCAATTTGCCATTATCATTGCCCGGTATTTGATGTTGTTCAAACTTGTATTCGGCATACACCTTCTCTATCAGAGGAACCATACTATCAGGGATGTGCTTCCCTTTAGTTGTGAAACGCCCAAGGTGTTTGGCTCCTGAGGCCAAGGAATGCAGGATGTTTTCAATAGCTTCTTCCTTATTGGCAGCGACATTCACCCAAGGAAACCACGTTTTGTCAATTTTGTTAAAATCACGACCCGCTCGTTCGGCGCCTCTCTTAATACAGCTCAAAGCATCCTCAACAACCTCAGGAAGTAAACCTGTTTGAATAATGACGCCATCCGCTATTTCACCAGCCAATTCGAGCGTTTTAGGGCCTGATGCAGCGACGTATACAGGAATATCAGCCCTACCCCAGGTGAGGCGTGCTGTTTCACCCTGATAAACGGTTTCTCCCTTTGTAAGTAGTTCCTTTATCGCGATCGTATAATCTTTAGTCCTTGCCATATTCGCTGGTTTAACGCCTGCATTATGTACGGAGCTATCACCGGTTCCTATTCCCAAAAGCGCACGTCCGGGGGCTATTTCTTCGAGTGTTAACACGCCGGATGCTGACACTGCGGGATGCCTCGTGATGGGATTTATAACTCTGGGCCCTACTTTGATGTCCGTGGTCTTTTGCAAGGCAAGTGCTGATGCTAGAAAAGTTTCACGATATAGAGACTGTGAGTCGCCAATGCCGACGGCATTAAAACCTGATGCTTCCGCAGTCCTGCACCATGACACGAATTCGTCGAGATCGTTGGGAAGGAGCGTGACTGCAAAGCCAATTCTATCATTTGAGTATAGGTACATATGATAACGATCTCCCTTTGTTTTTTAACGTAAATTTTTTTATGCGCTCTCGAAACCGTATTTGGGGTATCATCGCGTAGTTTTGCTAATGGGTTGATGTGCTGTGGTACATAATTGTATTGGCGTTCAGATCTTTAAAGGTACAAAGGTCTGCGAATAAAATGGCGATTGTGCTCATGAAGGCAGTCTGAAATATTGATACTACACTTAACGTTTTAACACAGCACGATGGTTTGAAAAGGCATGAGGAAAAAACTGCATCAACCAATAAGTTTTCTGGTATGGGTTCACTTGATCTGTTTCTTCGGTGTTAGTGTTTCTGCGCAGGCAATTTTAGGATCAGAGAATTGTAAGTCGATTTCACCGGGGCCTTCATTCGAAGTTGTAGCCGAGACAGATAGCCTCCTAGATCGATCAGTAAAAGATTATATTGTTGCCGCCTTTGAATCTGAGGGAATGCGTTTGCATCTTCAACCAATGTTAAGAATTCTTTATCGCACAGAGATCGAGCAAATACACGATAGCTCATCCAAAACGGTGACTGTCGAAGCTCAAAGTAATAGCTGGGCCGGAAACGAAGTATTTGTCCATTTATGGCGAAGCAATTCCGATAGTGTTCTTGGGGGTGAAAGAGGGGGGCCTACCTATCAAACTCTGGCAACCTATCTTCGGTTTGTGATTGAGGTTAGTGACACCAATGATTTAAGTTGTGTGTGGCGGGGGAGAGCCATAGCTAAGTTAAAAGGCTGGAGGAAGAGGGATTTATTGATGCAAATGATTCCTCCTTTAATCGAAAAGTTTGGCAGGACAGTAACACGCGTAAACATTGTTCTTAGATGACTGGGCAAACCGGTATCTAGATTGCGATAATCATCGCTTTGATGAACGCTCTTAATTTCTGTTTTAAAAAAATGCGTTTAGAATTTTCCGCGGTGTCAATTTAATGTCACAATGTAAACCAATGGTGGACATTAAATGAAATATTTAATCGATGGAACTTGCATCAATTGCCACCCAAGAAATTAAACGGCTCATATAACTGCATAGGGTAACAGATTTTTCAGCTCTTAATATACCCGAGGAATTTGCTGTTGAAATTTTGGTCCGTCGCCAGAAGAGTTTGAAGGCGAGGGGATGGGGCTTTGAATGGATGAGACAGGTTTGCTTGGCGGGTCAAACTTTAGATTACTACTTCCAGGAATTGGCAGAGGACTTGTTTCAACGCCACCCGTTGTATCCGGGTCACGAATGGCAACGGTAATCGAAATTTCAGAACCCCTCCAGTTCTTTGGGGTGATTTGAACGGTCGCGGTTCTATTTTTCCGAATAAATGTTAGGACGCTTGTTGTGGATAAAACGCTTGCAACGGGTTTCCAATTTAATTGGGGCATCTGCTGCTGATAAAATGCAAAAATCTTACTGATACTTTGATCTGCATCAAGAACAAGGCGTCCGGTCCAGTAATCTTTGCTACTGAGCACGAGGGATGCGTCTGCATCAAATCGAGCGCCGTTGGGTATTGGTATATCAGTTGTGGGTTGGAAACTCGAACGTGTGATGCTTCCGGTAGTTCCTGGCGCTGTAGGTACCAATGGCGCTGACCTGCAGCCTGCCAACATGATCAACAGGATAAAAGATACCGCATAAAACGTATTGGTTAATGACTTATCTGACTTTGCCATCTGAAATCCTGTTCGATCGTCTCCGTACTTTTTTGCATGTGAGTATTACTATAACGACTTGTATACTAATATCACTTCATCCCCTGTTACTGGCTTTCTATGCATTCAATCAAGTCTGCGCTGTTTTCGCATATCAGTTAACCTACGGATGTGTTAAGGCAGAGGTTGTTTTTTAAATTATAAACATTGCGCTGATTGTGTTGATAATATCAAATATAATTACATGCTTCAAATTATTGGTATTACTGTAATTATATTTCTATTAAATAAGTAAAGGAAAGTAATGTCAAGTACGGCCGAAAATGAAGAGAAAATAAATCCCAATGATAATGATTGTCTGGATACTTTGAATCTGGTTGACAGGGCGATCGTAAGTCGTGGCTCCACACGTGCATTTTTATCAACGCCAGTTGAGCGCAGGCTCATAAAACAGATTCTTTCTGTCGCTGCGTGGGCTCCAAGCGGCACGAACATGCAGCCATGGAAAGTCACGATTTTAGCGGGAAAACCGCGCCAAAGACTTTCTGATGCTATCTGTGAGGCATTCTTTTCCGGCGACAATGGCGATGAAAGAAGCTGGAAGTACTACCCGGATGAGTTTTTCGAGCCATACAAAGCACGACGAAGGGCCTGCGGTATTGGGCTTTATCAAACGCTAGGTATTGCAAAAGGAGAAACTGAGAAAATGCGTCAACAGCGAGCCCGTAATTATACGTTTTTTGACGCGCCAGTCGGGATGATATTTTCTGTTCACAACGACCTTGAAATTGGTAGTTGGATGGATTTGGGAATGTTCATGCAAAATATTATGGTGTCGGCTAGAGGACATGGATTACATACTTGTGCGCAAGCAGCGTTCAGCGATTACCATAACATTATCAGAGAACACCTTGGAATACCGGATAATGAAACTGTGGTCTGCGGTATGGCGATTGGTTATGCCGATCCCAAACAAGAAGTAAACAAATATCGTCCTGAGCGGGAACCATTATCCAGTTTCGCAAACTTTGAATTTTATGATGAGGAAGCAGCAGTATGACTAAAACCGCCTTGATCGTGGGCGCGGGAAAGGGGCTTAGTGCAGCTTTTGCGCGGCGCCTTTCGGATAACGGATATAAGGTAGCGTTGGCGGCACGAGATATTGATAAGCTTTGTGGGGTAGCTTCTGCTTGCAATGCTATTTGTAAGGCCTGTGATTGCAGCGACCCACAATCGATTTCTGCGCTTTATGAGTGGGCAGACTCTGAATTAGGGGATTTGTCGTTAGTGCTCTTCAATGCGAGCGGACGTTTGCGGGGCGGGATAGAGGCGCTCAACCCTGACGATGTAAAAAAATCAATATTAACATCATGTTATGGTGGTTTCGTGGTTGGTCAGGAGGCTGCTAAACGAATGTTAAGACTGGGGCAGGGTGCTATTTTTTTCACCGGTGCATCTGCTAGTATAAAAGGTTACCCAAAATCATCTCCATTCGCGATCTCAAAATTCGGATTAAGGGGTCTTGCCCAAAGTTTAGCTCGTGAACTTGGACCAAAAAATATTCACGTTGCTCATTTTGTAATAGATGGGGGTATTTCTACCGGAGATGCTGATCCACGTAATGAGAAGAACAAAAAAAATGGATTGCTTAAGCCCGAGGCAATCGCTGACACTTATTTTCAGGTGTTGCAGCAACACAGAAGTGCATGGAGTTGGGAAATTGAGCTACGTCCATGGTGCGAAAACTTCTAATTTTTAATTTTAGTAGTATGCACCCTGCCTGAAGTCCCAGGTATTAAAGTGGTCAGACAGCAAGTTTGTGATTTTGTCCACGCTCAGGCCCTTCCGAATAAGAGTGGGAGCAGGAAGAACTCCACGCTGGCCCTTTTGTTCCGGTACTAGTACGCCTTGCTCATCGACCATTGATATCATAACACCCTGCTCATAGCGGGTTTTTTCGCTACTATTGGGCTGTATTGAGGCAACGTATTCATCGGCAGCAACAATCATATCCACGCCCGACTCAATTTTAGATCCGATCCCGGAAACGATGCCGCGGTTTCCTTGCCCGGATGGGTTAGCCGAGCTTGCAAAGCAGAGCTTTTGATCTTCTTCCCAAAGAACCTCTGCAAACTGTTCGGATGGTGTACCGAAGCGTATCACAAAACAACTCGTTTCGCGTTTATCCATCATGTAGTTCTGTGAGCCGTCGTCAGGGATAAACGATTTCCCTGATTCAGACCAAGGCAAGATGCAGCCTAGCAGTATATCATGGTCCCAGTGATCCTGATAAAAATTCAGTATTTCATTGTTAAGCACAGCTAAATCTTCAAGTTGATTGATCGAACTGCAGAGAACTACGCCCGGTTTATTGCGCGCACGCTCTTTTACATCAAATTTTCGATCTAGGCCGCGTTCATCAGTAGTAATTATAATGTAGCCAACCTTTGTTGGGCTCACGATAATACCACCCGGCTTTCTTAAAACTTCTAATGCATCAGGATCTATGTTACCGCTCCATTGGCGGCATACCGCAGTTTCAGTCATTCTTCTACCATTAATTAAAGCCCGGAAATTAGATGATTTCAGCGGGCGTCCACTGTTTTGTCATGAAAATTTAACGTATCACCAGTAGTTCAATCACGTACAGTGATTTAAACAGATTTACACAGGCAAAGTAAATGGAACGCTTTAATCTTTGAGGATAATTTTTCACAACAGTCAAATTTGCTAATCTACAGGGGGGGTTTAGGAGAATAATCCTCTTGATTGGTCTCAGAATTCCGGGAGCAGCTTAAAACTGCCATCCTTGATACATGTGACTGATTTGCAACAGTGTGGGATAAGAATTCGGC
>CAJWLM010000007.1 GCA_913043025.1 uncultured Rhodospirillaceae bacterium | reverse complement strand
CGACGCCGGTTTGTTTCACTAATCGCAGACTCCAGAGAATTAGTAATGGTATCAGCATAAAGAATCACACGGCCATCAATATTACGAGCCGCACGACCAATTGTCTGCACGAGTGATGTACGAGATCTTAAAAAACCCTCCTTATCTGCGTCCAAAATTGCGACCAGCGCACATTCTGGAATGTCTAACCCTTCGCGCAGAAGATTTATACCAATAAGTATGTCAAAAATTCCGAGCCGAAGGTCACGGATAATCTCGATCCTCTCAAGGGTATCAACATCGGAATGGAGGTACCTGACTTTGAGGCCTGCTTCGGTCATATAGTCAGTAAGATCTTCTGCCATTCTTTTTGTAAGGGTCGTTACCAAAACACGCTGATTTCGTTCAGAGCAACCTTTGCATTCAGCAAGTAAATCATCAACCTGGGTCTGAATAGGGCGAACGATGCAGATTGGATCAATCAAGCCGGTCGGCCGTACAACCTGTTCGATTATTACACCATCCGTACGCTCCAATTCCCACGGGCTAGGAGTAGCCGAAACAAAAATTGTTTGGGGTCGCATAGCGTCCCATTCTTCAAATTTTAAGGGGCGATTATCAACGCAAGAAGGCAAGCGGAATCCATATTCAGCAAGAGTAGATTTCCGATTATAATCGCCTCGGAACATTCCCCCTACTTGGGGCACTGTGACATGACACTCGTCTACAATTAATATTGCATTGTCAGGTATATACTCAAAAAGTGTTGGGGGAGGCTCTCCTGGATTTCTACCTGTCAAATAACGCGAATAATTTTCAATGCCAGCACAGGAACCCGTTGCTTCTATCATTTCAAGATCAAAAATTGTTCGCTGCTCGAGTCTTTGCGCTTCTAAAAGCTTTGATAATCCGTGTAGTTGGTCAAGGCGGCCCTGAAGTTCGTTTTTGATACCCTTCATGGCTTGGCCCAAGGTAGGCCTTGGTGTCACGTAATGACTGTTTGCATATATGCGGACTTTTTCTAAGGCATTAATCTTCTCTCCGGTCAGCGGGTCGAATTCATGGATAGTTTCTATTTCATCACCAAAAAACCCAACTCGCCAAGCACGGTCCTCATAGTGAGCCGGAAAAATCTCAACCGTATCACCTCGGACACGAAAGGTGCCTCTGTGAAAATTTCCATCATTACGTCGGTATTGTAGTGCCACAAATTCTTTCAATAAATCGCGAGGATTAATACGTTGGCTAACTTCCAATGATACAACCATCTCCGAATAGCTCTCTACCGAGCCGATGCCGTAAATACATGATACCGACGCAACTATAATTACATCATCACGCTCCAAGAGAGCACGTGTTGCAGCGTGGCGCATGCGATCAATTTGTTCATTAATTGATGCATCTTTCTCAATGTATGTATCTGAACGTGGGACATATGCTTCCGGCTGATAGTAATCATAATAGGAGACAAAATATTCAACCGCATTTTCGGGAAAAAATCCTTTCATTTCGCCATAAAGTTGGGCTGCCAGCGTCTTATTTGGAGCCAGCATTATGGCGGGCCGCTGTAACTCCTGTATTACTTGTGCAACGGTGAAGGTTTTTCCAGAGCCGGTTACACCAAGCAAAACTTGATCGCGTTCGCCAGCCCTCAAACCAGATGCCAATTCATTAATCGCGCGCGGCTGATCACCTGCAGGCTCGAAATCACTCTTCAGCGCAAATGGAATGCCGCCTTCAGACAACGGACGTTCGTAGCGTTTTTCTGGGTGCCACGAGACCAAAAATTCATCCGACTTTCCAATATTCTCAATATCTTTTCCCATCCCTATTCCATAAGGCCGTTAACAAAATGAATTACAATTATCAATATTTTTACACAAAAAAGTTAAAATACCGTTCACAATCAAAACAATAAATTAATGGGCATAATGAAAGAGCTCAATTTTTTCCCCAGTCTCAAGTGGTAACCGCACTACCACAACTCTGTAGTGGCAGACTGGGCGTAGCGGATATCAGCATTAGCCTATTTTTTATCTAAGGACCAACTTCTAAAGACCCTAGGGTTTTCCTCTCGAAGGTGTATTTGCCGGTCTGGGATTAGTGAGCGTTGGGCATGATAACGCATGAAGTCATCCTTAGATTCCAGATTAACCTCCCGGATTTTCCACATCGTTTCCCCTAGAACTGTGTGACCCCAAATCCAGTTCTCTACTGCCGTAGAAGCGTTCATTCCAGGCTGGACTGATATAGCTTCGCCGTAAAAAGAGGTGAGGTCTTCACAACATAGTTTTAACATAGGTCCACGTTCAAGGTCATCACGAGGAACGAAGGGATCCCCACTTTCAGCCATCGCTGCTAAAAAACGGGCAGCGTCGAGAATATCGAGCCCGCTGACGCCAACCGTAGTCCGACGACGTTGGTTCACAGCCATTTCATACCAAGGTGCAAGGTGATTAATCTCAGCTTCTAATGCCTGCATTAGATCACTATCTTTTGAGGGGCTTGAAGTTAAATTAATTGGACAAAACTGGCCATCCATCGTGATTTGCTCTTCGTTTACTTCTCCGTCTGGCACTTCCTCCAGATAGTCCTCTAGCACCGGACCTCTATCGTGCTTAAGGAGACCGAGGACAGCAGCAATTACGCGATGCTGGAATTCGGGGTCGTTTGGGACACCCAACGGTCGCCCCAGCTCAAATGGTACCCAGAGAGCTCGTGGCGGCCTAATCTTTTCAGAATGTAATCGCACGAGACTTATCTGCAAAGTAGCAATTTCTTCACGCTCGAAGTAATGTGATAGCCCGCCAACGGCACGCGTACATTTCGGTCATATTGGCACGAGGAAAAGAATATCGACGTGATCATTTTTCAGCATCCGCGCTATTTCTAGCGCAGCAGGTTTAAGCTTCTCCGGTTCCGAACCACCTATTACTGAATAATGGAATGCGCCCACTGAACCGATAACACCCCTATTAGCCAGCTCTTGGAGACGCTCAAGCGGGAAGCAAATATTTAGATCTTGCTGGAAACCCGTCCGATCAAAATTAACGGATGAATGTGACATTACAACATCATTTGGCTCAATATCACCTGGGATAACCCGATAATCTACTGCGCCACGCCAGAATAATTTTTCGCCACGCCTCTGTATTGCAGCCGTGGATAATAACGAAATGCGGCATTGAGAAAGAGGTTTTTTTATCCTAACAAACGGCGTGTCTTCAAATTCAGGGCAAGGTAATTCCTTGATCATCTCTCTTTCGCCGGAGGGAATATCTTTCAAGCGCGCCATAATAATTTTCTTTTAAAATAACGTTTCTTATTTGAAGTTATCTTGTACGCCGGTATGTCTATGTCTACCATACTTTTCCATGCATAAACGTCTGCCAGAGAGACCTGTTTTCGCGTGCCTCCTTTTAGTGATCTCCACGATGATGTGGGGAAGCAATATCACAATTGGCCGCGGTGTTCACGAGGATTTCCCGCCAATTGCACTTACTTTCTGGAGAAATTGTGCAGCCCTGATATTGATCGGATTAATAGCTAGGCACCATTGGCACGACATTATACCTGCATTACAAAGGCAAAAGTGGGTTGTTCTGTTAGGAAGCTTATTCGGTATTGCCGCTTTTAATTGTTTGTTATACACCGCGGTCCAATCTACCACGGCTATAAACGCAGCACTTTCCTTGTCACTGACGCCCGCCATCATTCCAGCGTTAGCTTTTTTTATCCTAAAAGAACCATTCAATGTGCGCCAGTGCTTTGGACTTGCATTATCTTTTATCGGCATAAGCATTATTATCACCCGTGGAAATTGGGCTGCAATATGGGAGATCACACTTAGCGCCGGTGATATTTTAATGTTAGCCGCGACTGTTGCTTGGTCGATTTATTCAGTGTTGGTCAAAAAAAGGGATAAACAAACACATCCCTTTACGTTTTTAACTATTGTGTTGACTATTGCCGTAGTTTTGCTTTTCCCGGCTTATCTGTTTGAAAGTCTTTTCATCCGAACAATGCCAATTACAGAAACATCAGTGTATGTTGTGCTATATGTGGGCTTTTTTCCCACCGCACTGGCGCTTATTCTGTTTAATAAAGCAGTCGACATAGTGGGTCCCAACATCGCTGGATACTTTCAGCACTTAGTGCCGATTTTTGCTGCACTTTGGGCGATTATTTTTTTAGACGAAACATTGCAAGTCTACCATGGACTGGGAGGCCTGCTGATTTCCGTTGGGTTATATAGCGCCACCACTGCATCGAAATCAAACATGGCTCCTTGATAGTAATACAAACATATTTTGCTATAGGCGCTTCGAATGCGAGTAACGGTCTCCATCAGAATAAGACATGTTTGGGCCACTGGTCTCAATTGCCAAATTTACATTCGAACTTTGAATGAGAGAAATGGCAATAAGTGGTTAGGTATGATGATATTAACGCGCCAGTTTAATATTCTTACATTATGCCGCAGTTTAAGAAACATTGACTGTTAAACACAGTATTGCAATTGAGATGAAAACGACAGCGGCTGTGGCGAGAATCCCAAGGTCGCGAAGAATCCGCCCCTTGATTGAATGGGGCACCAAAAAAGTTCGTTGTCTATATGGAACCATGCTAGCAAACTCCTTCTAATTTTATTAGCCAATTACAATTACAAAAAGATTGGGTCTGCTTCTGGGTGAAAATTAGACCTTTTTATGCTCAATTACGTCAAAAAAAAGGCACGAAAAGAACCAAAGATTATAAGCAACGGCACAGACACTTGACACTTTGATAGAAATCGTAAAGGTGGACCGATGGTGACTGAAAATAAAGTTAGTATTCGTAATCTACACAAATCGTTTGGGGTAAATAATATCTTGAAAGGGGTAGATATCGAAGCGCAGGATGGCGACTCGTTAGTGCTTTTTGGAGAATCTGGAAGCGGCAAATCAGTACTACTGAAATGCATTCTTGGACTACTCGATATTGATGCCGGGAACATTTTGATAGATGGCGAAATCACAAATGGCCATGGCGCCGACAAGAGAGCCCAACATCTTAACAAGATAGGGATGTTGTTCCAACGCTCGGCACTCTTCGACAGCCTTTGTGTATGGGAAAATATTGTTTTCCGGCTTCTGCAATCCAACGTCTGTAGCCCAAGTGAGGGCAAAAAGATTGCGCTTAAAAAACTAGCCTTAGTTCAAATGGGAAGAAGCGTGGCAGATCTCATGCCAGCGGAGCTGTCAGGTGGCATGCAAAAGCGTGTCGGCCTTGCACGCGCTATAGCAGGTGATCCAAAGATTTTATTACTCGACGAGCCCACAGCAGGCCTGGACCCCATTTTAAGTAATGGCATTAGCGAATTGATCTCAAACATCACTAAAGAACTCAATACAACAGTAATTTCAATAACCAATGATATCGATAGTGCACGCATAATATCAAACAAAGCTGCCATGCTCAAAAACGGACAGATCAGTTGGCAAGGGCCCACTGAATTAATTGAAAAATCTGATAACCCGAATGTACAACAATATATCAGAAGCTGGGTTGAGGAACGCTCCCTTCGCAAAAAGACAAAAAAGAAATCTCAACGAAAGCGTCGATCTTAGTCTGCCGCTGCGAAATGCATTACAATGATGCCCCCGGCAATCACAATAGAAGCTATAATTCGCCTATTGCCAAATCTTTCCTTCATGAAGAATTTGCCGATGAGTGCTGCGAATACCACGCTTGTTTCTCGGAGCGCCACCACATGTCCGATTTGCATAATGCTAAGAGCCCACAACACTATACCAAAATTCAAAAATGCGGCGATACCGCAGGAAATGCCAATCTTCCAATCCGCTAAAAGAAGCCTCGCTAAGCGGTTACCGCGACGAAAATAAGCAAGACCAAACATGGTCAGGGCATCAAATAAAAAAATCCACCCAATGAATGCAAAACGTGCTTCAGGAAGACGTATCGCGATTGTGTCGGCGATGGTGTATATACTCATTGAGACTCCGGCGATACCGGAGAGAACTAGCGGCCAGAATCGTTTTTGAGAAAATGCGCCGGGCTCAAACACAAAAATTAACAACCCAAGACAAATAACGATAATGCTGCCAATTTGCTGTACATTAGGCACCTCCCCAATAACAGGAATAGCCAGTAAAGTAGTAATCAATGGTGCTATACCCCGGGTAGTTGGGTATACCTGACTAAGATCACCTTCCTCGTACATTGCAACCAAAGCCATCTTATAGATCAAATGACAGAAAACATGAACGAAAATTAGTTGCCAAATTTCTAATGAGGGGAAAGGAAAAAGAATTATTCCGGGAACGGCAACGATTAGCCCGGAGCCATATATCAATGTGGCCATTGCTACTTTGTCTGCCGCTCTTTTAATGAAAGCATTCCAGATTGCATGCATCATAGCGGCCGCAAGAACTAGAAACGTGACAGCAACAGTCATCTAATGATTAAAGTTAGAGGTTCATGGCAAGCCCGGCTGTTACAGAAGCCACTGATACAATGTCTACTAACTATAACCACGACCTTTACCAGAAATTTTTACCTTCACCATATTATGAATAACTTTAGAATGATATTCTAGGGCTTCAATCAGTACTTTAGTTATATACCCCTCCCGTTTACGCCTTATTACATTAAGGCGCGATAGGGAACATGGTCAATCACGCACAAATACCGTTGAATAGCGGACGTCATCAGCGTATCGTTAAAAATATTGTAAAATCATTCAGGTTTGGAGTCCTGTTATGTCCCTTCTCGCTGAGCGCTTAAAGCGCATAAAGCCATCCCCAACGATCGCGATCAACACAAAGGCAAACGATCTCAAACGCGCAGGTAATGACGTCGTAAGCCTTGCCGCAGGGGAACCTGACTTTGACACTCCTACGCACGTCGTAGATGCGGCTATTGACGCCATGCGCCGCGGCGAAACGAAATATCCGCCCCCAGCTGGCATTCCTGAGCTACGCGAGGCCATAGCATCTAAGTTCAAACGTGATAATAATCTCGAATATAGTATTGACGAAGTCTGTGTGACGGTTGGTGGCAAACAGGTTATTTTCAATGCGATGATGGCGACGCTATCACCCGGAGACGAGGTGATAATCCCCGCACCATATTGGGTGAGTTATACCGATATTGTTCTGCTTTGCGAAGGTGAACCGATAATTGTGAATTGCGGTCTTGCGGAGAATTTCAAGATAACACCCGAGAAATTGGAAGCAGCAATAACACCCAAGACAAAATGGTTTTTTTTAAATAGCCCCTCTAATCCAACGGGTGCAGCGTATTCCGCTGCTGACTACAAGGCATTAGCTGAAGTACTTGAGAAACACCCACATATTTCCATATTTGTGGACGATGTATACGAGCATATTGTTTATGACGGTTTTAATTTTGTCACTTTTGCAGAAGTAGCCCCTCAGCTTAAAGAGAGGACGCTGACCCTCAATGCCTGCTCAAAAGGCTACAGTATGACGGGCTGGAGAGTTGGTTTTGCAGGTGGACCGGTAGAATTGATAAAAAAAATGAACATGGTTCAGAGTCAAGCCTGCACAGGTACCAGTATTATTAGTCAATGGGCCGCTGTCGCCGCGTTGGAAGGCGATCAATCTTTCCTAAAAGAATGGGTCCAGACATTTCAAAAACGGCGCGATATTTGCGTTTCTATGCTCAACCAGACGAATGGGTTAGAGTGCCCCACTCCTGAAGGGGCTTTCTATGTATATCCTTGCATTGCTGGATGCCTAGGAAAACAAACGCCCGCAGGAAAAACGATAAAAACCGATGAAGACTTTTGTAACTATATTTTAGAAACAGAAGGTGTGGGCATCGTGCACGGCGCAGCATTCGGACTTGAGCCTTTTTTTCGTTTATCATACGCCGCCGCGACAGATGTAGTTCAAGATTGCTGTGCCCGGATCCAACGGGCCTGCGCAGCATTAATCTAGTTAAGATTTGCAATTACCCCTCTTTGGCCCACCAAAAGGTCCGAGGTCATTTTTCACGTGACTGATAAAAGAATCCAAAGAAGAGATAAACGCAAATATTTATATGCTCCGGCAAGCATTTTTCGAGCTGACTGGACTTTAAAAATGCTACTTTAAAAAGCCTTGCCACCTTACAAAGAGAAAAATAACGAAGAGGATCAAACATTGGATATCTCCACCACCGCTAATGCACTCATCGCCGCCCGTAAGTCCGACACAGTTATTCAAATCGAGAGCTTTCCAAAAAATCTTACCGAAGCCTATGCAATTCAACGTGCCGTAGCTAAGGACTATGGCGAAGCTTTAACGGGTTGGAAAGCGGCTTTTACTGCGGCTGCAGCAATGGAGATGATGAAAACTGATGAGCCCGCCTATGGGCCACTTTTCGAGGGGTCAACTTTTAGCTCTGGAGATTCTCTAAAATCGCCCGGCCACTGTTTGCGCCGAATTGAATGTGAGTACGCTTTCAAAATAGGCACCAACTTTGGGCCGTGCGATAGGGAATATTCCTTAGATGAGATAATATCCGGCGTAGCATCGCTCCATCCAGCGATTGAAGTAGTACATGTGCGTGTTAATGGTGCATTTGACATAGGCGCACGGGCCGTTGTCGCCGATCATTGCGGTAATTATGCATTTGTGGCTGGCGCTGGAACATCAGACTGGAGCTCTCTCGACATAATAAATCAACCGGTATCACTCAGCGTCAATGGTGAGCAAGCCGCGACAGGGGAGGGGAAAAATGTTTTGGGTAATCCGCTTAAGTCCCTCGCCTGGATAATTAATCGACTTTGCGTCGACGGCTACACTGTGACAGAAGGTCAATATATAACTACTGGAAGTTGCACGGGGATGCATCCGGTCCCACAATCTTGTGAGCTAGTTGCTGACTTCGGACCACTTGGACAATGCGGGTTGCACTGTACAGCACAATGAAAGCAATACTTCTTTCTTTTATAATCTTTTTTGCATTTCTTGGATTACGGGTGGCCGCACATCAAGAAGGCAAACCACACGAGGGTGGCTGGGATAAAATGATGGGCCGGAGTGAGATGGCCCGAAAGCTTGGCGATTGGGTTTCTGCAGTCGGATACCTTGAACACGCAAGGGAAAAGGCCACCGACGGACTACCTATGGCAGTGACACACCTTCAATTAGCTGAGGCCCTGGCTTTTAGTGGTTTGCTAGATAAGGCTAGAAAAGCAGCGAGAAAAGGTCTCAACACAGGTACTCTGCTCGATCCCTTGCCGCAAGTTCGCGGCCAACTGCTCGAAGTACTAGCTTATACTCTTCATAACAAAGAGGGCAAAACTAGTGAAATACAACAAATAGTTAATGAGGCCATAACAATTCGTGAAAACAGCAGTTCCCCCTTTGTGCCGCGCAGTCATGACTTCAGTTTGCGTCATACGAGAACAGGGTTTCTATTTGGAGCAAATATCTCAGAATTTCACCGCACAGGCTTGAGAAAAATCAAAACCGACATGCCGCACGTCAAAGGGAAGTATGCCAAATGGCTTGGTGAAAGTGCTGTTTCGGCTGAAATCGTTATATACCCCAAACAAAAACAAGCGCTTCGCCAACTGTTTGATCAAATCCGCGCGATGATTTTGCAACGCTATGGCGATGCACGGCGTCACAGCAGAGGCACCTATGGCATTGCAAAAACGCATGGTTTAAAGGGTCTCCAAGCGCAATGGTTAGTGAATGACCCCAAGAATAAAACTAAACTTTGGACGGGACTGTATTTGCTAGAGCGAAATGATTCTATAATCCAGATAAATGCGCGTGCCCGTGCGAAAGAGCTAGACCATGCCTCGCAGCTTGTTGACAAATTTGTACGAGCTTTCAAATGGGCTAGGCCTCTCAAGGATTAGTTTTACCAAACGCCAATGAAGATTGGTGGGATACTTTTGTTCAATTACAAGGCTGATTCTTAATATACTGTGGTGATGGATAGAACCTCAGAATCTCTATTCACAAACAGCGGGGTTTGGGGAAAGAATTAGGCCGTTTTCAGGGCTAGCATACATTTTCGACTTGAGGCAGAGTAACGGGAAATCTAACTGAGTAGAGCATAAAATGAAAATTAGGATTATGAGGAGGAATTTTTAATGGTCGATGCGATTAAAGCTGCTGAAATCCTTGTTACCGCACACCTTCAGAATGAATTGCTGGACGATATTCCAGCCGATTGTAAAGCACAGACACCAGACGAGGCGATAGAAGTTCAGCTTGCAATTTTAAACCACGCTAACGTAACCCATAACGGTTGGAAAGTGGCCCTAACAAATAAGGAGCTGCAAAAAAAAGCAGGAGTTACTGAACCAGCCTATGGCCCTATTTTTGAAGAATTTGTATTTGATAATGGCCATATTTTTTCCAACGGCCAAGCCACAGTAGGTGGCATTGAATGTGAATTCGCTGTAATTCTGAAAGAGGACCTTCCAGCCTCTGGCGCTCCTTACACAACCACAAGAGCTGCAGAGGCGGTGGGCAGTATCCATCCAGCTATTGAAATTACAGGCATGAGGTTCAAGACACGGAGCAGTCTTGGTAGGCCAGGCTCAACAATGGATTTCGCTGGTAATTTCGCTTTCGTATTCGCCGAAGGAATCACAGATTGGCAGCGCTTTGACTTGCCCAGTCACAAAGTCCAACACATAGTTGATGGCGAATTAATTAAAGAATCCACTGGTGCTTGGGTGCTAGATAATCCATTAAACTCGATATCGTTTCTCGCAAATAAGCTTGCCAATCGTGGCATTGACTTGAAAGCTGGAGAGTGGATAAGCACCGGTGCCGCTACAGGCCCTATACCAATTGGCGCCGGCTCAAAGGTCGAGGCTAACTTTGGCGAACTTGGAAGCTGTTCTTGCATAATGCCAAAAGTATAATGAGTAACTTTTTTCACTGTTTTCTGTGAATAATATTTGAAATTCGGTCTTTTTTAATTTCCTCACCTAGAGACTACAAGTGCGGAGAATATCCTTGCTCAGAGCAATATTCACAACACTTCGATCCGTATCTAAGATCTTGTTGTGTGATACTCTAATCGGTCGCATCGGAGTGTGTTCAAACATGGAGAGATTTTCCCTTTCGACTTTTTGCCAATTTTTTTGGGTCATAAACTGAATGATATATTGCCTAGCACAGGACGTTATTTGCCAACCGAATGAAAAATTGAACAGCTTATGCTCTCACACGTATAAGCCGCACTACCATTTTTTTATGTTTTGCAATTCATTTATTTGAAATAGCAGCGCACACAAAAGCATTCGCGCGGCTCATCGTCGGAGCTATATTCATGAATTGCCTCATTAACGGAAACTGGAGTGAGGCCTGCTGCGATGATCGCAGCTTTTATTTCTGACCAAGGATGCTCAAAAAAATTGTGTTCATTGATTCTTGAGGTTCCATCTGTACTTTTAAATACGGTGAAGATTAACTGCCCAGACTGGCGTAATGCATTGGCCATGAGGATCAATACCTTATCAAGAGAACGGAAATGAAATAATACGGCAGCTGAAACAATAAGGTCGTAGGCCTCATGCTTTTGTGAAAGGAAGTCCACTAAGTCTGCAACTTCTATTACCTCATAAACGCCTTTACTCTTCGCCACTGCCACCATTTCGGGTGAAATATCAACTCCGTCAAGTCGTTTTACCAATGATTTTAATCTTTTGCCTAAACTACCGCTACCGCATCCAACATCAAGCACATGCCCATTGCGTCCGATTTCGCGAATTGATTCCTCAACGGCCGCTAGTATCAAGTCATGACCATTATAATTTTCTTTGACCGTCTGATCCCAAGTGTGAGCACGGATACGATAGAAATTTTTTAGGTACGCAGAAGTCGGACGATTTGGGATATCCTCAGCTCCACTGGCCCCAAGCTTTAGTCTGCCCCCTAAGCGGTCGGAAGGATCAAGCTCTATATACCGGGCCATCGCATCACTACCTGACCTTAAATCGTCCTCAGCAAGCAGGGCCACAGCAAGATAAAACCATGCAAAATCGAGCGCTGGATGCTCCGATACAGTTTCATTCAAGTGCTCAATAACTCGGACATCTTGATGGTGACGACGAGCCAATTTAGCGAATGCTTCACATATCAAAGGAGATTCGGGATCACTCTCAGCAGCTCTTTGATACATTTTTAAGGCTTGTGTCTCCTCCCCGCCTTCTTGCAATAACATGCCGAAGTTCAGTAGGCAGCTAGCGTCGACGCTAGGCTGCAATACAGCTTTTGCAAAGAGACCTTTTGCCTCTTCGCGACGGCCAAGCTTGGCCAGCACAACTGCATAGTTTCCGAGAACATTCACATCATCCGGTTCTATGGTTAAAAGGTGTTTGAACGCATGGGCCGCACCTTTAATGTTGCCGGACTCCATTTGGCAAACGGCAAGCAAGTTCCAAACTCTTAAGTCGTTTTGATGTTGTTGAGCATGTGCCTCTAGTAACTCTACCGCTGTATCTGTGTTCCCAGACATTTTTGCCGCCAAAGCGGCACCATATAGTATCTCAATATCGGTTTCTCCCAGCTCGAGAGCATGGCAGTATGCATCTTCGGCCGCAATGAAGTCGCCCCGAGCTTCAAGTGCTGCACCGAGATTGGCAAAAACCTCACCGTCACCTGGTGCTAATTTAGCGGCCTGTCGAAAAGCAGTGACCGCCTCCTCAAACCGATCCAATTTACACAGCACGGCGCCCAGCAAATGGTATACATCCGGGTCGTTTGAGTAAGTGCCAAGTAATGCCCGGCATCCAATCTCAGCTTGCTCAAATAGTCCTGCTTCAAAATCAGCAAGCACATCATCAAATGAAATTTCCAAATACTTCCTCTTCACACCAAGGGTTAGAGAATATCAGTATATAAGTGTAAGCATGATCGATGTGTACTTTCCGGATATAATAAAAAGAACTATAGTCCTCGCCCGAATGAATGCCTCAATAACCCATTGTAGTAAATCACCCTCTCACAGTTCATATGTGAAACTTAAATTGGTGAGGTTTTCAGGACGCTCAATCTTTTTAGATTATGTTATGCACTAAGTATACCGGCTAAGGTAAAGTAAGAATGGCGTAGTTTTACACAGCACCCAGGAGAGGAACATGCCGGAAAAAGTGATTAAAACCGAAATTGAATGGCGCAAACAGCTAACGCCAGATCAATATCACATCACTCGGGAGGCGGGCACTGAGAGAGCCTTCACGGGTGCATTTTATGATTGTACCATCGAAGGCACGTACGAATGCGTTTGTTGCGGATGGGACTTGTTCAGTTCTGAAGCCAAGTTCAATTCTGGAACTGGTTGGCCAAGTTTTTCCAAACCAATAAATAAGAATACAATTATTGAACGAAAAGACATCAGCCATTCAATGGTGCGCACGGAAGTAACGTGCTCTCGCTGTAATGGGCATCTCGGGCACGTATTCCCTGATGGCCCCCCTCCAACTGGCCTACGTTACTGTATTAACTCGGCGTCTCTTAAACTAAACCCCAAGTGAGGAAAGTGCCGATTTCAATATTCAAGCCGTATACTTAATAACGTTTCAATTTATTTGATTTCCGGCGCCTACCGTTCGTTAGACCATTGCGAAACTACCTTGTGTACCGCGCGAGTTAGAATGCTAAGATCATCTGGTCCGATTACTAGAGGAGGCATCAGATAAACAAAGTCTCCGAAAGGCCTAACCCAAACCCCTTCTAACGTAAATCGTTTGCGCATAGCGGCTAAATCAGGCACGCGGTCCAATTGGACAACGCCAATGGCGCCTTTTACGCGGACATCAATCACCCCGTTTAGTTTGGTACATTCATGGAGTTCTTCCACTAGCTGGGTTTGTATTAAATCCACCTGCGCCAATCGATCCTCACGTTCAAATAAATCCAGCGAGGCGTTTGCTGCGGCGCACCCCAATGCATGCCCAGTATAAGTAGGCCCATGCATAAATGCTTTACCTACGTCCTTTGATAGGAATGCTTCGTAAACCCTATCATTAGCAATGGTCGCCGCTAACGGCATTGTACCGCCGGTGAGCGCCTTAGATAAGGTAATGATATCTGGAGCAATGCCTGCTTGTTCGCAGGCAAACATGCTACCGGTGCGTCCAAAGCCTGTAGCAATTTCATCTAGAATCAGCAGTAAGTCATAACGATGGCAAAGTTTGCTGACACGCCGTAATATTTCGGGTGAATGAAATTTCATACCACCTGCCGCTTGTACTAGGGGTTCTAGGAGTACTGCTGCAAGGCGAACAGATTCATCGGCAAGGAAGGACTCAAAGTCTTCAAATTCTTCATCAGTTCTCGGTAAAGGCATCACGAACTGCTCCGGTAGTACCCCCTTGAACATCGAATGCATCCCCTCTTCAGGGTCGCAAACCGACATCGCTGTCATCGTATCCCCATGATAACCGTTCAGAAAACTAACAAATTTAGCACGCCCGCGCTGACCACGATTCAGCCAATATTGCACGGCCATTTTCATCGCGACCTCAATAGAAACTGACCCTGATTCAGAATAGAAAACGTGACCGAGGTCACCAGGTAATATATTGGCTAAGCGCTCTGAAAGCCGCGCAACTGGCTCGTGAATAAACCCTCCAAGCATGACATGTGGTAATTTCTCAAGTTGCGATGCGACGGCCTCACGAATGTGAGGATGCGAATAGCCGTGGCAAGCAGTCCACCAAGATGCAGTGCCATCAATCAAATGAGTGCCATCGGCCAGTTCAATCCGAACTCCGCTAGCACGGACCGCTGCTTCCGGATTTGTTTGTGTTTGCATCTGAGCGTAAGGTAACCACAAATGGGGATATCCATTCCTCGCCCAGTCTGGCCAAGCATTATCCATCACCAAATGATCACTCATTCAGTGGCATCTCTAGAGGATAAATACCTAAACGCGCGAATAAATTATCATCCTCATCAACTTCGGGATTAGACGTAGTCAGAAGCTTTTCGCCACAAAAAATCGAATTCGCTCCTGCCATAAAACATAGAGCCTGAGCTTCACCACTCATGCTCTCACGTCCCGCAGAAAGACGCACAAAACTTTTAGGCATCAAGATACGGGCCACTGCTATTGTTCTAATGAACTCCAGGACATCAAAGTCTTCGTTGTTGTCAAGTGGCGTTCCCTCCACCTTCACCAACATATTAATTGGAACACTCTCAGGATGCTGTTTCATATTTGCAAGCGTCATTAACATGCCTGCTCGATCTTCTCTTTCCTCGCCAAGACCAACTATGCCGCCAGAACAGACATTCATGCCGGACTCTCGAACATGGTCGATAGTATCAAGCCTATCTTGATAGGTACGACTTGTGATAATTTCCGAGTAAAATTCTTCTGATGTATCAACGTTATGATTATAGTAATCAAGGCCAGCTTCGGAAAGTCGTGAGGCCTGCTCTTTAGTAAGCATTCCTAATGTCATGCAGCTTTCCATTCCAAGATCTTTTACACCTTTTATCATAGCAATTATCTTGTCGAGATCACGATCCTTCGGATTACGCCACGCCGCCCCCATACAAAATCGTGAGGCACCAGTATCTTTTGCAGCCCTGGCTTCAGCTAGCACTGCTTGCACTTCTAATAATTTTTCGGCAGGTAAATCAGTATGATAGTGCGCGCTTTGCGGGCAGTACTTGCAATCTTCAGGACACCCGCCAGTTTTGATTGAAAGCAAACGACTTTTTTGCACTTGATTGGGATTGAAATACAGACGATGAACTGTCTGAGCCTCGAAAAGAAGATCATTAAAGCTGAGTGCAAAAAGCTCCATTATTTCGCTACGGCGCCAGTCGTGGCGTAGTCCATCATTTTCAACGAAGGCGGCGGGATCTATTTCAGCTAAACTCATTCAAAATACTTTCGATTACAGATAATATTAAGGTGCATATTCATTAACCACGAGGATAAAGTCAAATAACTGTTCAAAGACTAATTGACAGGTGCACACTCGCACAGGACTTTAGATGAGGTATAGGAGATTGATGTGAAATCACTCGATCAGTTTTGCCAAGGAAAACTCGACGATATGGAGGCGAAAAAATTACGCCGTGTCCTCGTCGAGACAGATCGCCATGGCCCCGCAAAAACACGACGCGCCGGAAAAGATATGATTTCGTTTTCTTGTAATGACTACCTCGATCTATCGCATCATCCAAAAGTTCTTTCTGCCGCTAGTTCAGCTCTTTATCGTTACGGAGCAGGATCTGGGGCATCGCGCCTGGTAACTGGCAATACTCCGCTTTACACACAATTAGAGTCTAAGCTCGCAAACTTTAAGGGAAGTGAAGATGCTATTGTCTTTGGTAACGGGTATTTAACAAATCTTGGCGCAATCCCATGCCTTGTTGGACGTGATGACCTTGTAATCGCCGATGAGCTCTGCCATGCCTGTTTATATGCTGGGGCACACTTAAGCAGATCAACTTTTAAGACTTTTCACCATAACAATGTCAATCAATTGGCAGCCATACTTGAATCATCGCGAACTCAGCACCCAAAATGTATGATTCTTGTCGATGGGGTGTACAGTATGGACGGAGATCGAGCTCCGGTTAAAGAAATTGCAACATTAGCCGAAAAATACGATGCTTGGCTATTAATTGACGATGCTCATGGGCTAGGCGTTGTTGCAGGCGGCAAAGGCAGTTCTTACGTTGATGGAAATCAAATTCCGGTACCCTTGCAAATGGGAACTCTCTCGAAGGCGATCGGTGGTTACGGGGGTTATCTGTGTGCCTCCAAGCCTGTGATCGACTTTATCAAAACCCGTGCACGCAGTTTTATTTACACCACAGGTCTACCACCCGCTACATTGGCCGCTGCGATTGCCTCTCTTGAGTTAATTGCTACAGACAAAGAATTAGTGAAAAAACCTATGATGCATGCCAAGCTGTTTTCTAATACCCTTGGCTTATCAGAACCTGAAAGCTGTATTGTGCCTGTGATCCTTGGTTCAGCAGAAAAGGCTCTCGAGGCTAGCTCAGCGCTTGAAAACGAAGGATATATTGTAACGCCAATTCGCCCTCCGACCGTCGCAGAGGGTACATCTAGGCTACGTATTACTTTTACCGCCGAACACAAAGAGGCCGATGTGCTACAGCTTGCTTATTCATTAAAACCTTTTCTACCTGAAGAGCCTATTTATCCTTTCACAATTAGCTCATGAAGAAATTCTTTATAACTGCTACAGGCACTGAGATCGGGAAAACCGTTGTTACTACAACGCTTGCTTGGCAAGCTCGGGAGAAAGGTAAGCGGGTCCGTGTATTAAAACCAGTGATTAGCGGTTATGACAAGGAAACCTGCAACCAAAGCGATACAGCGCAAATTTTGCAATGCCTCGAGATTGAACAAACGCAAGCCGCGATAGATTCAATTTCGCCATGGCGGTTTAAAGCACCACTTTCTCCAGACATGGCAGCAGCACGAGAAGGCACGACTCTAGAATTCGAATCTATTATAAACTTTTGTCAGGAAACAGAAAACGAGTCGAATGATCTTCTGCTTATCGAGGGAGTAGGAGGATTGATGGTACCCCTAACCGCTTCCAAAACTGTCCTAGACTGGATCAAAGCTTTGAAATACCCCGTCATAATGGTTGCCGGTTCATACCTGGGCACAATCAGTCATACGTTAACCACTGTGGAGACTGCACAAAAGTTTGGGCTTAATGTCGCTTCCATAGTAATCAGCGAGTCAGAGCATAGCCCGGTCCCCATCGACGAAACAGCTAACTCTATAAGACGGTTTCTGACCAATATTCCTGTACTAGAGTTACCGCGCCTCGCTCCCAGCTCAACCCCGTGGCAAGAGGCACCCGAATTAATAATTAAAAACTCCGTAACTTGAAATTATATGGCACTACTAGCAAAATTTGTACCTGACATGGGAGAATACTGATGGAAGTTATTCCTTCTGGCGGTGCTCACGGCGCCGAGATAATGGGTGTTGACTTGAGTCAACCACTCGACGACAACACTTTCGAGTCAATACTAAATGCTTTTCACACCCATTCAGTCATTGTTTTTCGGAATCAGGACATTACGGAGGAGGATCACATCCGATTTTCCGGACGTATCGGCGAAATTGACAATGATGTCTATAGCCATTTTGCTCATCCGAATCATGGAGAAATCGTTATAATCTCCAATATCCTCGACGAAGACGGCAAGCCGATTGGCGTGTCCGATGCGGGTAAATTTTGGCATACTGATCTCGCATACACCAAAACCCCGAGCCGAGCTTCACTCCTCTATTCCTTTGAAGTGCCTATTACTGATGACGGAACCGTGCTCGGCGACACACTTTTCTCTAACACAGCTGCAGCCTACGACGAGTTGCCCGATGACATCAAAAGCCGCATTGACGGCAAATCAATCATCAACCGACATGCCTATGCCTATTTCAAATCTGGCCAAGGAGAGCAATTTAAGAAATCAGCAGCGGCTCTCAATGACGTTGAACACCCGCTGGTAATTCAACATCCCTTTACCGGACGAAAAATTTTATTTTGCAATGAAGCCATGACTGTCGGCATCAATGACCTGCCAACAGAAGAAAGCGAGCAGTTATTAAGTTTCCTAGTTGAGTGGGTAAAAAAGCCGGACTTTGTCTACCGACATAAGTGGCAAACGGGCGATTTTTTAATGTGGGATAATTTCCCAACACAACACTTTGTTGAACACAATTTCGATTTACCACTGCGGCGCAGGATGCAGCGAATTACGGTGCGCGGGACAGTGCCGGTATCAGCCTAATCTACTTTGGAGGTTTGCCATTATAGTAACCTCCTATCACACCCTTGGATCTCAGTTGATCTGTGTAAGCTTGGGAGTAACCCAATTCACTCAGTATTTCGTCATTGTGCTCTCCCAAGTGTGGGCTGTGGGTAAGCGGATGACCATCTTCAGGCAGAGGTTGCCCGGCAATTGACGCCATGGGTAATGTACCAAGGGTGTCATTTTTTACCCAATGCACTGCACTCATTGCCTTGACCTGTGGATCTTTAAACAGATCCTTGTGAGTGTGCACTTTTGCATTTAATACATCGATCCCATCCAGAACCTTATTCCATTCATCACAAGTCTTTGTTTCTATTATGGGGCGAATCTCTTCTAAAAGTTTCTCCCGGTGAGTAACCCGATCGAGCGCATTGGAGAAGCGTGGATCATCTATCCATTCTTCTTTTTTAATCAGTTCACAAAATGCTTTAAAATGTGGATTGCGACGCGCATTGATACTTATAAAGCCGTCTTTGGTCTTGAAACACCCAACCGGCATGCCGATCGGTTCTGCTTCGCCTTCTTGGAGGTAAGACTCCATCATTGCCGCCTCTTGGAAGGTTAATGACGCCTCGAGCAGACTAGTTCGGATATGCTTTCCAATACCTTTAATGGCCTGCCTGTAGAGCGCGGCTGCTACTGCCTGAAAACAATAAAGCCCAGCACCGAAATCAATGGTCAACATGTCCATACGTTGGGGAGTGCCGTTGGAGTCACGATTGATCGACATCATACCCGTATATGCCTGCATCACCGAATCCGTTGCCGGCAAATTACGGCGCGGGCCCTCATGGCCGAAACCTGTGACCGACAGATACACAACTGATGGATTTATCTTAGCAACGCTATCATAATCAAGATCGAACTTATCAATTTTACCAACACGGTAGTTCTGCAGAATAACATTGCAAGTTGCAGCAATTTTTTGAGCGATCGCCAAGCCTTCATCTGTCTTAAGATTGAGACCTAAAGATCTTTTTCCACGGTGTACAACAACAGAATGCGCCGTCTGGTCTCCCTTATGCTTACCAAGCTGGCGGCTCCAGCAACCAGTTCCAGGCGGCTCTACTTTAATTACACTAGCGCCATTCCGCGCCAACATCATTCCGCAATAAGGAGCCGCTACACCTTGACTGAGATCGAGTACTTTTACGCCGTTGAAAGGGAGATCATCGTCCATCCTTATTCCTCAGGAGTTATTAAACAACCACTAATATTAATTTAACAGTCAAGTTGAGCACAGACATTTTAACCACACTCATCTGCGTCTCCTTAAGATTATTATTTGATAGATAAAATTAATCCAAAAGAACCGCACACGATAGTGATTAAATGAAAATTACTCATATTTTTATTTGGCTTAGCTGGTTATATATTTGAAAGGGTACAGGGGCTCGGCTGGTGCTTTTCCTTTTGACATGTGAATTTGGAATTAAGGAATATTGTTGTGATCAAAAAGCTTAATACTCGACAAATAGAGCAATACTGGGAAGATGGTTTTACAGTTATAGATAGAGCTTTGCCAGCTAGCTTGTTAGCAAAGATGCTGAGATTGACCGATGAAATAATGGAAGATGCTAAAGGGCTGACTGAGAGCAACGAATGCTACGATCTTGAAGAAACACACTCATTGCATGAGCCTCGGGTCAGACGTCTAAAATCACCATTTAAGCATTGGGCTTTTTTCAATGAATTTCTGCGAAGTGACGTCGCACTGGACCCAGTAGAGCAAATTATTGGCCCCAATATAAGGCTTTACAATAATAAAATGAATATGAAAGCGCCGGGGTATGGTGCGGCTGTTGAATGGCATTCTGACTGGGCATTCTATCCGCACACCAATGATACAGGCCTAGCATTGGGGGTTTATCTTGATGATGTTGATGAAGATAATGGGCCTATGATGGTTATTCCCGGCTCACACAAAGCGGGCGTGATCGATCATCACAGTGAAGGGTATTTCTGCGGAGCGATCGATCCAATTAAAACACCAATGGCTTTTTCACAAGCTGTACCCCTAACAGGAGCGGCCGGAACAATAACGCTCCACCATGTCCGCTCCGTGCACGGATCGGCTTTGAACCATTCGACAAAACCACGCCGGTTATTGCTCCAGGGCTACTTTTCCGCTGACGCATGGCCGCTAACTGGC
The DNA here is from genome assembly GCA_913043025.1 of uncultured Rhodospirillaceae bacterium. Taxonomy (GTDB): domain Bacteria; phylum Pseudomonadota; class Alphaproteobacteria; order UBA8366; family UBA8366; genus UBA8366. The sequence continues at coordinate 111,566 of CAJWLM010000007.1, read as the reverse complement.
TTTCGTAATGGGCAAAGCATAGAGGACTTTGATGCCTTAATTGTTCGCGGTTTCTCCACGTTAGAGCCAAGACTTACAAATATTCCCGTGAAAATGCCTTTCCCTAAAGCGCCTCATCAAGGATCAATCTACGAGAATCAACAAATACTCAAGAATCGATATTTTGGATCGATGGGTGCTGACAAGCGGGTATTCAAATAACCTTAGGTTGAAGCTGATATCTCACGTGCGCAAGTGTCTAGCTTTGAAAACATTGCACCGAGAAGAAATCCCCCGGTACAAATTATTAGGCCATAGACGTTAACGCCAAGATCATCTGCATATTTACCTGCCCCTATGTCAAGAGCTGCTGGGAAGATTTGGATGCTGAATGCACTTTCAAGAGTCAGTAATACCCCGAAACACAGTCCTGGCCAAAAGGCCAGATGAAAACTCAATTTTCTGGCCGTTCTAATCCATGATAGAAGAAATATTGGTGCCAATCCCATTATCATAGTTCCACTTATTGTAGTTGCAGCAATGACTGCAGGCCCCAAAGCATCGCCAAGGTAAATGCTTAGTAGCGGCAAATTTCCTAAAAGGGCAAGCGCCAGCATCATAAGCCGGCCATGCGCCGAATGTTTATCCGTTGGAGGTGCTTGGTTATTTGTCCAATCTCGCGCCCCTAATTTCGCCGCTGATGCAAACGTCGAATCAAGCGTCGAGCCGGCACTCGTTAACATAATGGCATTAAACACAAGAAGCATCGGAAGACCGAATGCACTTGGCACTACAACAACTGCCACACCATCTAGGCCTTGGGATCGCGAGTAAATTCCAATTATAGAAAAAAGTAAAATGAAGCTACCCGCCACCAGCCCTGCTAAAAAAAAACCTTTGACCATACGTTTTGGGCTAGTGATAAAAGCACGATCAGTCATGACCGGATCATGAAACCCGTAGCTGAGCGCCTGAACAAGGGCGAGACAAAAAAAGGTCGATCCTGCAAGCATAGTTGAATTATTAACCCTTGGCAGCCCGGCTGCATAAAGGCCTGGCCCAAGCGTTGAAAGCACAACAACCAGCAATACCGCAGCCAATAGCATCTGCGCGCCATCAGTAATTAAGCTTGAACGCAAGCCTCCTCGCCAGGAATAAAATAGAGTGAAACCTGTGATAAATATTACTGCAATCCAATACCCACTGCTGCCCTCAATGCCAAAATAGAGTGCGCCAACCTTTGTATTTGACCAAATTTCATTAATCAGCCGAATAGCTATAGCCACCATAAAGAGTTTGGTGCAGGTTCCGCCATATTTGTTCGTTAGGAAGCTGGAGAGAGACTCCCAACCGCCTCGAGTACGAATAAAATAGATTGTAACGCCTACAATAATAAAACAAAGGTAATACGCAGAATATCCTATCGCCCCAATCCACCCATAAGCAGCGCTCAAATCAGCAACATTTGATATAGACTTTGCGAAAATCCATGAAATTGCAGCACTTGATACCAACAGTACTAACCCGGGCTCGGCTCCGACTTTACTGCTACCGCTAAAAAATTGAGTGTTTGTAATTCCACCTGGCATCACCAGCCAAATTAGAAACCCATAACTAAACAAAGCCAGCCACGGGGCAATCGCCAGTAAGTCCATCATGATTTCACACTCCGCCTAGCAACAACATGATGGCAGGGGCGGCAGGATTCGAACCTGCGCATCACGGGATCAAAACCCGTTGCCTTACCGCTTGGCTACGCCCCTTCCTGACTTGAAAGATAGAAGTGAATGACGGCTAGGGCAAGCGACCATGTTTACAGCCCGACATCAATACACCTTTTACAAATGATAACAACTCCGTTGGTTCAAGTCATGAAGCTTTGCTAACCGAAACCAACTCACAGCGCAAAGAAAAAACATCCCTTTTATACAATAAACTTCCCTGAGGCCCTTTGAACAAATTTGGCCCAAAACTCGCATATTAATCGACCAATTGCACTATCACCCCACGGCCAAACAATATGCCGGAGAGAAATTGGGCTAAAGATCTTCCCATGGGCGCTCTGCTTTTGCAGTCATAGTAGCTTCAGCCCACCAACCTCGTTTCTTGAGCAATGCAGCAGCCTGTTTTGCCTCCACAATATTCCCATAAATTCCAAAGCAAGTGGCTCCACTACCGGAAAGCCTGGCCAGCAAACACCCTTCAGTTTCATTAAGCGCGTGTAAAATCTCTGCGATCCCCGAACATTTTTTAATCGCAGGCCGCTCAAGATCATTGTGTCGAGTTTGAAGAAGGCTTACTAGTTCAGAGATTGTAGATGGAACTTCTGAAAACCGCGCTGCTTCTGAAAATTCTCTGCCAAAAGTTCCAAAAACAGAGCGCGTTGCCAATTCTATTCCTGGATTGACCAATAGTAAGGGAAAGGCCGGTAGGCCGGGAATTGGTTCTATCTGCTCGCCGATGCCGCCTACGTAGCAAGGCTCGCTAAGAAGGCACGCTGGTACATCTGATCCAATACCCATTCCCAACAGCGTGAGGTCGACCGCTGAAGGAGAAATCCTCCAAAGTGCTGCCAGGGCCCGAAGTACTGCCGCAGCATCAGCAGAACCGCCGCCGAGACCCGCAGCAACTGGCAAATTCTTTGTTAACGTGATCTTTGTCTGCGGCCGTATCTGCACGGCGTCCGCGAGCAGACGGGCTGCCCGGAGCACTGAATTATCCTCTTGAGCTCCTAATTTTCCAGCGAATGGGCCCTGTATTTCCAAACTCAATGAGCGCGCGGGAGTGACCGCAATGACGTCCGCAAAATCTCCAAAAACAAAAAGGCTATCTAATTCATGATAGCCATCCTCACGCCGATTCAAAACATGAAGATATAAATTTATTTTTGCCCGAGCATACGCCCTTACCGTGTCGTCTGCTCGAACACTCATTTACCATTCCCTAGTATTTCTGGTTTACCGAGACCAGTTTGAATTTTTATTACGATTTTGCTGCGTTCATCCTTTTCCGGCTTAAAGCTGAGAGCCCGCCGCCATTGAAAACGAGCCTCTTGCTTGCGCCCAACACGCCAGTAGGCATCGCCCAGATGATTGTTAATAATTGGGTCATGTGGTCTGATTTGTACAGCTCGTTCGAGATGCGGTACTGCTTTATCAAATTCCCCGAGTCGATAAAGAACCCAGCCCATAGAGTCGACGATGTAACCGTCATTGCGACGTTGAGCTACAGCGTTTTCTATCAATTTTCTTGCACGTTCAATATTTTTCCGCTTCTCCACCCATGAGTAACCTAGGTAGTTTTGAACGTACGGTTGATTAGGATTTAATTCTAGCGCCTTAAGAAAGTCTTTTTCCGCCCTAGCCCAATTTTTTGATCGTTCCAGCGCAATACCTCGTGCATAGAACAGGTTCCAGTCCTGCTTCTTTGGTACTTTTAATCGAGCAAACATGCGATCGTAGACTTCGACTGCTTCTAAATAGCGTTCCTTAAACCTAAAAAAGTTACCAAGTCTCAGCAATGCATCCAACCTATGTGGCCTGAGGTTTCCCATTTCCTCAAGGAGCACTTGTGCCTCATTTAAGCGCCCCTCCTCATATAATGCGTCAGCAGTCCGCAGCTGCGCAGTCCAGGAATAACCTGACCCAGGGTCTACTTTGCGATAATTTTCAACCGCATCTTCAAACCTTTGTCGTGACATAAGGATGTCACCGATCAGAATTTGCGCAAGTGGAAAATTCGGCTTTAACATGCAGGCGAGCCGCGTGTAGAGTAAAATCATATTGCTGGCTCGGTCTCGTGGCAATGCAGTAGCCAAACTGAATAAACCCTCCGCTAATCCCTGTGCGGGCGTCTCTACTAAAGATGCAACAAGTTTTCCACTTTCTACATTTTCACGTAAACCTGAAAATATAAAGTCATCAATATCGGCGTCCCGTTGCCCATCAATAATTTCTAATGCCTCTTTTTTCTTACCGAGTTTTTGCAGTATTGGAATTACGACCCGCTGGATACGGACTGGGGCAGTCAAGAAATTACCGTCCTCACTGACTTTTTTTAGCTGTTGATAAGCTTCATCGAAATCACCCGCTAAGTAATTAATTAATCCCACATTTAACCGATATATCGAGTTTGATCCTTTTTCCTGTGTCATCACCGCAAGGGCATTTCTGGCCTCAAAAAATTTTTTTTGCCCGGCTAGGCTCCAAGCTCTAGCTAGCGGCACGACATAAAGCCCTAAACCACTAGTTTCAGCATTCTCCAACCTACCTAACGCTTCAGAGTATTTTTTCTCTCTGAAATCAGAAGCGATTTGAGTAATTCGAGCAGTTGAGTCGTAACCAGACCTACCTTCCATCTGACGGGCAAACTGGAGTGCTTTATCATTATGTCCAGCACTTACAGCCAGCACAAATGCTTGACGTAAAAACAGCTCATTTTTGGGTTCTTCTTTGTGCACTTCTTCCATTAATAGTGCAGCATGCTTCAAATCACTGCGGCGCTCAGCAAAACGTCCAGCTAAAAATCTGCCGAAGGTCGATGGTTTTTCAATGGTCAATGGCGAAAGGGTAATGTCGTCTGGCTTTGTCACAGTTTTACCAGGATTCTTGTCGATGAGCGGTAGCAAATAATAGAATACGCTAATAACCACTGCGATTGACGTAAAACCTAGGAATGCCTTCGCAAGTGATCTTGCCATGAATTTATCCACTATTTCTTTTAAATCAGATCCAACGGATGTGGTGCTATTGTCACAAACATCCTAACGAACGTAAACTTCAACCCGATGTGGCGAATGTCGTAGACACCGACAACATAACAACCAAAAACTACTTTTTACATATTTGGGTAGTTGGGCCCTTCTCCACCTTGCGGTGTAACCCAATCTATATTTTGGGTCGGATCCTTAATATCACAGGTCTTACAGTGAACACAATTTTGAGCGTTGATTTGTAGCCTAGGGCCAGCATTACTATCGCCTGGAATAATTTCGTATACACCGGCTGGGCAATAGCGTTGTTCTGGAGCATCATAATTTGCAAGATTGTGATTAATCGGCACATCTGCATCCTTTAAAGTCAAATGTACTGGCTGATCCTCTTCGTGGTTAGTACCTGAGAAAGACACGTTTGTCAGTCGGTCAAAAGTAATTTCACCGTCGGGTTTTGGATAATCGATCGGAACACAATCAGCCGCCTTCTTTAAACTTTCGTGGTCTGCATGGGCATGGCTGAGCGTCCAAGGAGCCCTGCCACGGAAAAGCATTTGGTCTATACCAGTGTAAAGTGTGGCTGCCCAAAGACCCCATTTAAAGGCGGGACGGACATTACGCGCTTGTTTAAGTTCATCATATACCCAGCTTTTCTCGAACGCTTCTGCATAAGCAAGTAGTTCGGCAGGAGCATTCCCACCGGTCAATGCGTCAAAGGCTGCCTCAGCTGCCAGCATACCTGTTTTCATGGCGGTGTGACTGCCTTTAATCTTTGGCATATTTACAGTCCCGGCTTCACAACCAACAAGGACCCCACCGGGAAATACTAATTTTGGCAATGATTGCAGGCCACCCTCGTTTATGGCCCGTGCTCCGTAAGCCACGCGTCGACCATTTTCAAAGTAAGGTCTAATTTTTGGGTGTGTTTTAAAACGTTGAAACTCCTCGTAAGGTGAAAGATATGGGTTTGAGTAATCCAGCCCCACTACATAACCAACAGACACCTGGTGGTTTTCAAGGTGATATAAAAATGATCCGCCATATGTATCATTCTGAAGGGGCCAGCCAGCACTATGCAAGATGAGGCCTTCCTGATGCTTGTCTGGGTCAATCTCCCATAGTTCTTTCAATCCAATACCGTAAGTCTGTGGTTCGACGCCAGCACGTAGCTCAAACCTCTCCATCAACATTTTACCTAAATGACCACGACACCCCTCAGCAAAGAACGTGTACTTTGCATGAAGTTCAATCCCAGGCTGGAACATATCGCCCTGTTCACCCGACTTTGATACACCCATATCACCGGTAGCAACGCCACGCACAGCGCCATCATCATCATAAAGAATCTCTGATGCAGCGAAGCCAGGATAAATTTCAACGCCCAATCCTTCTGCCTGCTCTCCAAGCCATCGGCAAAAGTTTGCCAGACTGATTATATAATTACCCTTGTTGTGCATTGCCGGAGGCAATAAGAAAGTGGGAATACTAACCGCTGATGAATCGGTAAGTAACATAAACTTCTCATCAGCAACCGGCGTGTTAAGTGGGGCACCCATATCCCTCCAGTCAGAAAAAAGCTCGTTTAAAGCCCGGGGTTCCAAAACTGCGCCGGACAAAATGTGTGCGCCTACCTCTGACCCTTTTTCCAAAACGCAAACGCTGATTTCCGCGCCATTTTCAATACAAAGCTGCTTAAGTCGGATAGCAGCAGAAAGACCTGCCGGCCCTCCGCCAACAATAACCACATCATATTCCATCGAGTCGCGTTCCATGTGTCTCTTTCCGGATATCACAGATTTGTTCTTTTGACTTATATCTCTATAGCAAAACAGTATATTAATCTAAATAGTAACCGAGGGGGCCTCCGACAAGATGGTAAGCTATACTAAACACTCAAAAATCAACGCTACCCAAGCCCTTAGGTGGCTTATTGACATGGGAGCTGATGAAATAACATCAGATACGCCAATCAATCGTTTTGTAATGTCGCCACAAAATAATAACCCAAAAATCAAAGACACCGCAACGCGAATAGTTGAGACGATAGATGGTTCAGTGTCTCGTCCTGCGCCTGTTGGCAAAAACCAAATAGCCCCCGCTGAGGGAGCACATGACGCCGCCACAGGAGCATCGGCTGTTACAGATATCGACGAACTGAGAGCGGTAGTTGAGCAGTTTGAAGGTTGTGCATTAAAGTTCACAGCTACAACCACCGTGTTTTCAGATGGCAATCCATCTGCAGATCTGATGATAATCGGAGAAGCTCCTGGTGTCGACGAAGATAAGTGCGGGCGCCCTTTCGTCGGCGCAAGCGGGAACCTTCTTGATAAAATACTACATAGCATTAACCTGGACAGATCCAAAGACTGTTACATCACGAATGTACTTTTTTGGCGCCCTCCTGGCAATCGCAGCCCTACAAATTCTGAAATCGCAGCATGCCTGCCGTTTGTCTGGCGACACATCGAATTGAAAAATCCAAAAGTCATTATTTTATTGGGTGGAACTGCTACAAAAACAATTTTAAACACTCAGGAAGGCATAATGCGGTTGCGCGGAAAGTGGTCAAATATTCGGCTTGCAAATAGGAAACGGCAAATCCCATGCATGCCAACGTTTCATCCCTCATTTTTGTTACGGCAGCCGAACCAAAAACGAGAGGCTTGGCATGACTTCCGTGCAGTGAAAACAAAATTGCTAGAATACTACTAATTTGATATGTCCGATTGTCTCAACAAAGGAGCAGTCGGCGGGCCCGACCCTATTTTTAGATGAATATCGGTCACATACGAAAATTTCTTGCTGCATTTATTTTATTATATTCTGCGCTAATTGGTTTAGCAGCGGCTGCTGATTCCAGAGATAATTCGGCACACGCTTTACCCAATGTGCTTTCAGTAAAAGATGTTCACCTTTATCAAAGAGTTTTTGCCCTTCAGCGAAGTGGGAAGTGGGCTCAAGCCACCGAATTTTTTAAAAAGATCGATGACAAATCCCTAGAAAGCCATGTTTTGTTTCAACGCTACATGCATCCAACCAAACACAGAGCTCTATTCCGTGAACTGAAGTCTTGGCTTAAAAAATTTCCTGATAGGCCTGGGGCGCTGCGAATATACCGATTAGCAAAAAAACGAAGGCCCACAAAGAACACTAAAGTACCTCCACCTAATTTACCAAAGATACAAGGTGTGTTGTCTGAAGAAATTATTTTTAGCAATGGAGCACCCCAAAAACCTACGATTTTAAATAATAGCTCGAGGGAATTTCGTCGGTTCTTGCGTCACTTAAATAAGTTAATCGCAAAACGTAAGACAAAGGATGCCCATGCCCTCGTCAAAACAAAAAGGAATTCTAGAGCGTTGGGAAATTATGGGCTTTCTAAAGCCTACGCGGCGTTGGCAAGAGGTTATTACCATGAGAAAAACGATCAACTGGTAGTGACCCTCGCTAACCGTGCTGCAAAATATATGGCGATTGGTGAAGGAGACGCAAATTGGTGGGCAGGCTTAGCAAGCTGGCGCTCGGGAAACTTTGAAAAATCTGCTATTTATTTTTCTAAATTATCTCAAACTAGAACAATAATGGCACCTCTTCAAACAGCTGCAGCTTTTTGGGCAGCACGTGCTTACTTAAGAGCTGCGCAGCCAAGTCAAGTCAATCACTACCTTAGTATCGCGGCTCAGAAACCCCGTACATTTTATGGAATGCTGGCATGCCACCTGCTAGGCACCGCCCCTGTTCTAAATTGGTACATACCCCCCTTGGAGGCGCAGGATATCGATGCAATGAAAGGTCGCCCCCGCCTCAGGCGCGCTCTGGCTCTAATTCAGCTTAATCAATGGGTACGGGCCGAAGCTGAAATGAAATTTGTTGCCCTTCGAGAATCCGAACAAAACACCCGTATACTGCTAAATGTTGCCATTCGAGGCAAGCTACCTCAACTTTCCTATCGACTGGGGCACACTGTCGTTGATAATAATGGAAAACCGTTTGATAGTGCCTTGTATCCTTTGCCAGCTTGGAAACCAGCAGATGATTTCTTCCTCGATAAGGCTCTGATCTTTGCCTTGATGCGTCAGGAGTCAAGATTTCGTGCGCGTGCCCGAAGTCGCATGGGAGCTACTGGGCTCATGCAATTAATGCCGCGCACAGCTCGCGATATTGCAGGGCATAATATGTGGAATGGCCGACGCTCATCCTTGTCTGATCCAGTGCTAAATATCACGTTAGGTCAGAGATATCTGCGCCGCCTGATTAAAAATGATTTTATAGGCAAAAATCTTTTTTATTTAATTTCTGCATATAACAGTGGGCCAGGTAATCTTTCGCGCTGGCAAAAAAAAATAGATTACCAGTCTGACCCCCTTTTATTCATAGAAAGCATACCAGCTCGCGAAACGCGCACCTTTGTGGAACGAGTGTTAGCAAATTATTGGATATACCGTGAGCACTTTAAACAAGAAACACCGTCGCTACATGCTCTTGCGTCAGGAAAATGGCCCACATACATTGCACTAGATAAAAGCGCCAAGGACGTTAAAAATCATGCAAAATAATATTCCGATGACCCCAGTCAATATTGCGATACTTACCGTCTCGGACACCCGAAGGAAAAAGGATGATCGGTCTGGCGATTTGCTTGAAAAACGCATAACTGCAGCCGGTCATAAATTAGTATTCCGAGATATCGTAAAGGATGATGTAGAAGAAATCGTTGCCAAACTCGCTTCATGGATTGATAAAACGGATGTGGATGTAATCATCACAACTGGCGGCACAGGAATAACCGGACGAGATGTTACACCAGAGGCCGTAGAGCGGCTTTGGGATAAAGAAATCCCGGGTTTTGGCGAATTATTCCGCTGGATAAGCTATCAAAAAATTGCTACGTCAACGATTCAGAGCCGGGCCTGCGCTGGGGTCGCTAACGGCACTTACATCTTCTCCTTACCTGGTTCACCCAACGCATGCCGCGATGGCTGGGACGAGATCTTGATGTATCAATTAGATAACCGACACAGTCCATGTAATTTTGTTGAACTTATGCCTCGCCTGAGGGAACATTAGTATCGTCCCCAAATGCAATCATCGAATACATTGTCTTTTATCAGGCCAATAATACCAGGCTTTTAAATATTAATTGCATTTTTTACGCGTTTTTCGCCAAATCTCGTAACTTTTACCATCGTCGACATCCAACAATTTTCTAACGAACGAATATGTGTGACGGTGATCGAGATTAGCCAATGTATCGTGAAGTGTGTATTGGCTTGACCACCGAACGTTCCTAAATATATCTGGTAACGGTCGGCGACGAGCTTGGCCTATAAGCCAAAAACCCCCATCATGTGCTGGCCCTAACACTATATCGTTATGACCTAGCTCTGAGAATGCTTCGTAAATATCATCACGCGAAATATTTGGAATGTCGCTTCCTATCATGATAACTGGCCCAGAGGGCATAGCCTCCATTACTCGTCTCATTCTAACGCCCAAATCACCGTGTCCTTGTTCCATCATGCGCACAGTACGGGGAGTGATATTCGACCAACGAGTTGGTGCGCCAGTAATTGCGAGGCTTGTGATCCAACGACGGTCCCTGCAAAGTCTTCTCAAAGTTAAGCGCAAATTACGCTCATAGAATTGAAGTGCGGCTAAACTGCCAATGTCGTGCCCCAATCGACGCTTAACTGCCCCGAGGTGTGGCGCTTTCGCGAGTATCACAAGGTGTCTCATATGGCCTCGTATATATTTTTTATTTTCGCCGGTGACACGCCAAAGAAGAAAAGCAACAAACAAAACAAGTTGTATAATGTACGGAACAGATATCCATACTTCTGATACCGAGCGGCCGAAGTTGTAGCGGTAACACAAACTTCGTGAAGGTTATTTCGCCCGATCCGGCGAACAAGATCAACGTCCTCCATCAATGGGATTTCAGCATACCCACCAACCGCTTCATAAAGATCTCTCGGAACGAATAAACCCTGATCACCGTAGGGCAAGGAGAACAAACGACAACGAAAGGATACCAGCTTGGCTAATAAATATGGCCGCATTCCGGTGTCTTCCAAAGCAAATCGGAAATATCCAGCGTGGCATTTATGCTCCTGCATAAAATTTCGCAGTTGCTTTTCCCACCCCGAAGATAGCGTGGTATCCGCATGGAGTATTAAAAGCCATGACCCCGTGGAAGCCTCCACACCGCGCTGCAACTGCTTGCCTCGGCCGGCGGGGCCCTGAATGAATTTTGCCCCGCACGCCGAAGCGATTTCTTCAGTAGAATCGTCAGAGCCGCCGTCTGAGAAAATCACTTCCCGAATTAAATCAAGTCCATCCAAAGTCCCAAGGGATTGAAGCGTGGCATTCACAACATGTGCAACGTTAAGAGTGGGAATAATAATGCTTATTTTGTCCACCTTGTATTCCTATTTTATAAATTTCCTTTAATTTTTTTCGGGACCAGATGTAAATGTGTTGTGAGCTCTTTCTCACAAATTTGGGTACAGGTTATATTTTTGCAGAAATATAACTTTTAATATTTTGATCGAGAATTGTATTACGACTTCTTTTAAAGTGTTATCATCTCCATAATACATCAGTTTTCGAATGCGATCTAAAAGGCAAGGGTTTAGACGAGCAGCGTAGCATTGCGATTTCGAGCAAATAGAATTTGATCACTCCATATGTGTTTATTATCTAAATATCACATCAATCTGTACCAGTATTTTAAGGCCTTGTCAGAACTGACAAGGTGTACAAGAACAAGTCGTAAATATCTCGAATAAAGAGATATCTCGAATGCGTGCTAAGCTAATTTAGTTAGAAGCAATAAACCATGGAACACGGAAGCGATTTTACTGGGCTAGCAATCGTTGCTGCGGCTGCCACACTATGCGGAATGGCATTGGCGCGCTTAAAACAACCGCCGATCGTCGGTTATATTTTTGCGGGTATTATTCTCGGACCCTCCGCATTTGCTATAGTAGAGGACCGAATGCTGATTGGACCGCTAGCAGAACTCGGTGTTCTGATGCTGCTCTTTTTCATCGGCATGGAGCTTTCACTCCGCAGCTTCCGTCGCATTTGGCGTATTGCGGTCGGAGTAGCCGCTTTACAGATTATTGTGTCTCTTTTCGTGATGCTGTTGTTTCGCTGGGCGCTTAACTGGCCACTTGAACACGCCATTCTTTTTGCATTCGTCTTAGCGCTAAGCAGCACCGCCGTAGCTATACGCATGCTAGAGGATACCGGTGAACTCCGAAGCCGAGTTGGCATGATTGCGGTCGGAATTCTTATTGCGCAAGATCTCGCTGTCGCACCAATGTTGTTAGTTCTTGAAAGTTTGACCAAGGATGTGACCGCGTTTAATGTGATTGTGAAAGTCAGCATAACCATTGCACTCCTCGTTTTCGCGGTTCTCTACTTCAGCCGACGCCAGGCGATAGATTTACCGCTCGGGAAAATTGCAGAGGATAAGAGGGAGTTAGTTCCTCTAGCTGCCCTCACGGGATGTTTTGGTTCAGCTGCCCTAGCTGGCCTGCTCGGCCTTTCACCAGCATTCGGCGCTTTCATGGCAGGATTATTTGTGGGCAACAGCCGGCAGCGGTCATTGTTTTTTGATCTGGCTAAACCAATAGAAAATATCTTACTAATGGTTTTCTTCCTTTCAATTGGCCTGTTAATCGATCTCCAATTTTTATTGGATAATCTTAGCTTGGTGATAATTCTATGGCTTTTTGTTTCAGTATTTAAAACTGCTTTAAATGTTGGGCTTTTACATTTATTTGGTGAGCCCTGGCGTCATGCATTCCTTGCAAGTTTGATGTTAGCGCAAATTGGCGAATTTTCCTTTGTATTAGGCGCTGTTGCAATGGACCATAGAATAATAGCGAGCGAAACCCATCGCTTGATAGTAGCCATTACGGTACTTTCATTGATAATCAGCCCACTGTGGCTGAATACCATGCATCGATTGCAACATCGCGCTACCGATAGAATACATAGTCTTGGACCTCTCCTGCATTTTGTTTACTACCGTGAGTGGCATTTCATCAACGAAGTTGGCCGGAATGCCATGATCAGAATAAAGGTCATTTTACGGAAACTTAGGCACTTCTGGATCAGGATTTCAGACAAGTCCTCTAAACAAACGAAAGGTTACGACAAAGATTGAAAACAGGAGATGTATCTCTGTGAAAAATTATCAGTCTTACAGCAGGACAGTCGACCCTAGTGAATCCTGATTATCCGTTTGCATACCTGCCTTTATTTGCACTTTGTCACCAATATCTGGTATAGAAGTAGCTTAATAATTCGCAGCCACGAAGGGACAAAGACAATATTCCCTCTTTACTAAGGCGCTGCGCAGGGACTGGTGAATTACTAGAGCTTTATTTGTTCAGCCTTTAAGGCAGGACAACGGAGATGCACCTAAGGAGGGGGATATGGCGCGACATGCTGTTAATATGGGCTCTTACGCTGAAAATATAACCCAGCAACTTGCAGCCTACTCGAGTGGATTGAAATTCCAAAATCTCCCGGGTGAAATCGTCTTAGTAGCCAAGCAGTGCGTTCTTGATGGCCTAGGCGTTATGCTAGCGGGTTCGCGAGAGCCGCTTGCCAAAAAGGTCATATCATTTGTCCGAGAAGAGGGCGGAAGTCCGAAATCGACGATTGTTGGATATGGGGATCGCACCTCTCCATCACAAGCCGCTTTTGTAAATGGAAGTGCTGCTCACGCACTTGATTATGACGATGTATTACGTCCTCTACACGGACATCCAACAGTTACGGTACTGCCAGTTGTGCTAGCCCTCGGAGAAAAGCTCGGTGTCGGCGGTAAAGAAATGATAACGGCTTTTGTAGCCGGAGTTGAGATTGATGCACGCGTGGGCGCCATGATGGGGGACAAACATTACGAGAAAGGCTGGCATGCAACGGGTACGGTGGGCACTTTGGGCGCCGCTGCCGCTGCCGCTCGCTTAATGAAGCTTGACGCGGGCCAGACTGCCCATTGCTTAGGCATTGCAGCCACTCAAGCTGCAGGCTTGAAGTGTATGTTTGGGACCGAATGCAAACCCCTCCATGCGGGTAAGGCAGCAATGAACGGCGTGATAGCGGCAGAACTCTCAGCGCGTGGATTTATTAGCAGGGCCGATGTCCTTGAATGTAGACAGGGCTTTGCAGATACTCAAACAGACAGCTTTCAACCTCACGAAGCACTAGAAGAGTTAGGAGATGTATTCCATACATTAGATGTAAAATTCAAATACCATGCATCATGCTTTGGGACCCACGCAATGCTGGAAGCCTTGGCGACAATCAAGAAAAATCCCGCGTTTGACCCAGAAAAGCTGGAAAGGATTGAAGTGCGAGTACCACCATTCGCACTCGACGTTTGCAACATTCAAGAGCCAAGAACCGGTCATGAGGCAAAATTTAGTTACCGCCATAGTGCAGCGTTAGCAATGCTTGGGGAGGAAACAAGTAGCCTTGAAAGCTACAGTGACGATGCCGCCCAACGATCAGATATTGTAGAGATGAGAGAAAAAGTTTTTATTAGCTCTGCAAAAAATCTTGATCGCTATGCAAGTGATGTCTTTGTTTATCTCAACAATAAAACTGTTATTACCGAACATGGTGACATGGGACCGCCAGTGGAAGATTTTGGCACTCAAGGTGAAAAACTCGAACACAAGTTTAGGGCACTAGCAAAACCTTTAATCGGCCATTGTAATACTAATCAGGTTATTGATGCGGTATGGTCATTTGAGTGTCAGTCCGGTATCTGCACTGCGCTCTCTGGACTGAAAATAGCCTAGGAAAGTTTGATACATTGCTTTGCAGAAATCATAGTGCCTGATTTAAGCCGCGAAAATGCCAACAGCGGCCGTGTTGCTGGTATTGATGAAGCAGGACGTGGTCCGTGGGCTGGCCCGGTTTTCGCTGCTGCCGTTGTCCTGAATCAATCCAAAATGCCAGATGAATTGAGGTTTGGAATTAATGACTCAAAACTTATTTCCTCGGCGAAGCGTGAGCGATTTTTTTCCATGCTTCACTTCTGTGCAGACATTGGCGTCGGACGCGCAGAAGTAACCGAAATCGATGAAACTAATATTCTAAGCGCAACCTTTATGGCTATGGAACGAGCATTACAATCACTCTCAATTACAGTGGATATTGCGCTGGTCGATGGCAATCAAGCACCAAATCTTCCCTGTAAGGTCGAAACATTGGTGAAGGGCGATTCTCTCTCCCTTTCAATCGCAGCGGCCTCAATTGTTGCAAAAGTTCATCGCGATCGTGAGATGGCCACCCTAGCAAAAACCTTTCCCGAGTATGGTTGGGAGAAAAATGCGGGTTATGGAACCAAGGAGCACCGCGAGGCACTCGCAAGGATAGGAGTTACACCTCATCACCGAAAGACATTCTCTCCTATCGCCAAAATAATAGCAAAAATATAGAAGTACATACAATATATTGTGTAAGTACTATTTAGTAATACAAAATCTATTACTTCATAATGTATAAGTATTGTATTTTTTAAATCTTTTTATTACTTTGCAACAACGTTTCTAAATTACGGGATGCATGCGATAAAATGGCCTCTTGCGTAAAAAAATCTTCCAAAGAAATAATTGATTCGAGAATAATTCTTGGAAACAGCTCATCAGTTATGTCTAAACTGCCTGATCAGTGTGCCGACATGATTTTTGCCGACCCGCCTTATAATCTACAGCTTCGAGGCGACCTCCGCCGACCGAACAACACCAAAGTCAACGGTGTCGACAATGCCTGGGATAAAGTTGGAACTTTTGCAGATTACGATACCTTTACCGGCAATTGGCTTGCCGAAGCGCGACGCGTTTTAAAAGATGATGGTACTCTATGGGTCATTGGCACTTACCACAATATCTACAGAGTAGGAGCAGCACTTCAGGACATGGGATTTTGGTTTTTGAATGATATAGTATGGATCAAGACCAATCCAATGCCCAACTTCCGTGGGACTCGTTTTACAAACGCTCACGAAACGCTTCTTTGGTGCGCAAAATCAGAAACAAGTAAACCCACCTTCAATTATGACGCTATGAAGGCACTCAATGAAGATCTCCAAATGCGCAGCGATTGGCTCCTTCCAATTTGCACGGGCTCAGAAAGATTGCGCGATCAAAAAGGAGATAAAATCCATCCCACTCAGAAGCCGGAAGCGCTAATCTATCGTGCTGTTTTGGCTGCGACTGATCCCGACGATTTAATTCTAGACCCATTTTTTGGAACTGGCACCACTGGGGTGGTGGCAAAAAAATTAGGACGCCGATATCTTGGCATCGATAGTGATCCTGAGTATGTCAAGGCAGCCCAAGAGCGAATTGACGCGACACCGGAGCCGCATTCATTAGAACTGATAAGAAGTCCGTCGAAGAGGCGCCAGCCTCGAATTCCTTTTGGTTGGCTTGTAGAACGTGGACTACTCTCTGCGGGCGACGTGCTGGTCAGCCCCGATCAACAACACACAGCAAAAGTAAGGGCAGATGGCACCGTGATTTCTGCAACACATCGCGGGTCAATTCATCAGGTTGGTGCTGCAGTTCAAGGTGCCCCTAGCTGCAATGGTTGGACATTTTGGTGCATGAACGTTGAAGGCAAAACCATTCCAATTGACTCTTTGCGTCAGCAGTTGCGAACGGAACTCAACTGAAATCATCTTCAAAGATTACTTGTTGCAAGCCTTACCACCTTACGCATTACTGAAGGCAATGCGTGTTCTTCGAATTCTCTCGGTTGACACCATCTGCAATCCTGCGGCGCCGCGTGCACCTCATCCACTGAAGCCGTGACCACATTTAGTTCGAGATGGAAATGACTAAAAGTGTGTCTTACCGTTCCGGAGATTTCGTCCCAATTTGCCATCTGCAGAGGTGCCGCCATTGCTGCTGTCTTCCTATCTGGCAAAGCACCCTCAACCCAGTTTGTGCTGGGCACCTCCATCATACCACCAAGCAAGCCTTTTTCTGGCCTCCTTCGCAGAAGCACCGCACCTGCGGGATTCGTTATCCAAAATGCTATGCCACGCCTTGTTTGACGTTTTGGCTTTGACCGTTTTAATGGGATGAATTCTGCTATGTTCTTTCCTTGGCATCTTTTTGTCCAAGGGCATAGATCACATTTTGGTTTCCGCACCGTACATACAGTCGCGCCAAGGTCCATTACCGCTTGGGCATAGTCCCCGGGCCTAAAAGTTGGCGTCATATCCAACACATGATTGTAAAGTGTTGGTTTACACGCTGGCAACGGGTCAGAAACCGAATACAGACGAGCCATCACACGCTCCACATTGACATCCATTACCGCAGCTGGCTTTCCAAAAGCGATTGCAGCAATTGCAGCTGCAGTGTAACGCCCGATACCCGGTAGTTTCAGGAGCTCAGCCTCTTGATCAGGAAATCGGCCACCATACTGATTAATAATTACTCGAGAACATTTATGAAGGTTTCGCGCCCGCGCATAATAGCCTAGGCCAGCCCAACCCAATAGAACTTCGTCGAGTTCAGCTCGCGCCATATCTGCTACCGATGGCCACCGGGTAATGAAGCGTTTAAAGTAAGGTCCGGCAGTTGCAACAGTCGTCTGCTGCAGCATGACCTCACTCATCCAGACATGATAAGGATTTGGTTTCTGGCCCAAGCTCGCGCGCCATGGCATGCGACGGCGATTTGTGTCATACCAATTAAGCAACTCAATAGCGGCAGTCATGTTATCTTTCGTTGACACAGCTAATCTTCCACTGAAGAGAGTTAGCGTAAGACAGGTGAGGATATATTTTTACTAACTGGAACCCAATCTACAATCTAAAAAGTCTGTAGGTATATGCACGATTTCGAAAACACTCAAAAAAGGCACCGGAGCGGACCGTTACCGCTTGCCGCGCTTTTGCCAAAACTAACAAGAAAAGCGCTCGGAAAATTTGGCTTTTCCTATATCGGCCTCATCACAGACTGGGCGACTATAGTTGGGCCTGATATTGCACGATTGAGCGCACCAGAAAAACTTACTTTCCCACGAAATAAGCGAGATTCTGGTGTACTTCGTCTGAAAGCTGAAGGGGGGGCAGCACTAGAAATTCAACATCTGGAACCCCAAATCCTTGATCGCATAAATACTTATTTTGGGTATCGGGCGGTAATGCGACTGAATATTATTAATGGTCCTGTAAACAAATCTAAGAGTGAAGTAATAACTTCAACCGAGTCTATAAATAAAAAATCCCTTAACCAAAAAATCGGTGCCACAAAGTTAATGCATGTACTAGAACGGTTTGCCCAATCTGTAAAAATGCGCGAATCGGACAAAAAAGACTAATTTTTGAGAATCTCTTAACTTACGTATGGGAAATCCATCCACATAAACTTATCAGATTCGATTAATGAGCGTGCCTTGATTGAGCCACATTAGTCTATTTATAATTGCACATTAGGCAAAATGAGGAGTAGATAGTGACCCGTGCTTCCAAAATATTTTTATTAACGGCCTTGATCATAACTGGCCAACCGGTAGAAGCCAAACAGCTAGACACCAAATCTCAGTTGGAAGACATTGTTATGGGTGATCCAGATGCTCCCAACACTATTATAGAATATTTCTCTCTAACGTGTGGTCAGTGTGCAAAATTTCATGCTAACGTATTGCCAGAAATAAAGAGAAAATTCATCGATACAGGGAAAGCAAAATTCATTTCGAGAGACTTTCCGCTCAATAACCTAGCAATTCTTGCTCATATGATCACCAGATGCGCCCCACGCAAATACTATCGACCTTACGTAAATACTTTGTTTAAAAACTTTAGCAGCTGGACACGCAAAAACGACCCGGTAGCAGCACTTAAACAAATAGCTAAATTGGGCGGTATGGGGTCAGAAAAATTTGATTCCTGCCTCGTAAATGAAGAACTATACCAGGGCATGCGAAAGAAGATGATAGAATACACAAAAAAATTTGCTGTTGACTCCACTCCCACAATTATTGTCAACGGAGAAAAGGTGGATGGTGATTTCTCGTCCATAGAAAAAATGATTAATAAATAGATCAATTGCAGAGCTCAGCTTCATTACCAAACCCATTCAGATTGAATTTGAATAAAAGTGCATTTTACAACTCTACGCCTTATAGGATTTAAATCCTTCGTTGAACCAGTCGAACTGCCCATCGAAACTGGAATGACAGGCATTGTCGGACCCAATGGTTGTGGAAAGTCAAATATAGTTGAGGCTTTGAGGTGGGTAATGGGGGAAACCTCAGCTAAAAGGATGCGCGGCTCTGAGATGGACGACGTTATATTCGGTGGGAGCACTAGTCGGCCAGCGCGCAATATTGCCGAAGTAACCCTATCACTCGATAATTCTGACCGAGGCGCCCCCGCACGGTTTAACGAAGCCGACATTCTAGAAATCTCACGGCGTATAGAGCGAGGCTCTGGCTCTCAATATCGAGTAAACGGAAATGACGTACGTGCGCGGGATATTCAGTTACTATTCGCTGATTTGGCTAGTGGAGCACACTCCACAGCAATGGTCAGTCAAGGTAGGGTGGGTGCTTTAATTGGTGCAAAGCCAACAGAACGGCGTGCACTGCTAGAGGAAGCAGCAGGCATAACCGGTCTCCACTCGCGTCGCCACGAGGTAGAGCTTCGATTAAAAGCCGCTGAAACCAATTTAGAGCGGCTTGATGATGTAATCGGTGCACTTCACGATCAAAGTCGTGGTCTGCAACGCCAAGCACGGCAAGCTAAGCGTTACAGAAATATCGCCGATAAAATTCTAGAAAAAGAAGCGACGCTACTGCATTTACGCTGGAACGAGGCATCAGATGCCAAGGCATCCTCGGCTGCAAAATTGACGAGCGTGGAGCAACTTGTTGTGGAACGAACCCAAGCAGCAGCTTCTGCCTCACGACGAAGAGCTGACGCCCAGCAGGCTTTACCGAAACTACGTAATACCGCAGTGCGCGCGGCAGCCGAGTTGCAAAGAATTACCATGGCTCTTAAAGAGCTTGATAATGAAGAATCTCGGGTCTCAGAATCCGGTGCTGAGGTCTCGCGCCGGCTTGAGCAAATTGAAGGGGATATAGCTCATGAAAATGATCTTGCGAAGGAATCAGACGAGACTATAGCTCGACTTGAAACAGAACGCTCCAACCTAGAAATTAACAAAATTGAAGAGGCAAGTGCAATAGAGGCCGCGCAAGCGGCACTCTCAGAAGCCCGTGCAGCCTTGGCGACAGAGGAAACTAAGCTCGCCAATGTCACTAAGGAGATCACAGCTGCTGAGGCCCAAAAAACAACAATCACAGCCCGAGCAATGGAACTTGCAGAGCGAAGTCTACGGTTAAAGGCAAGAGTGCGGCAAATTGACAATGAACGTGAAACACTGAAAGGAAAAATCAGCGCAGATCAGCGACTTGCCGAGGCAGAACACAACGTTGCTAATTTTGAATCGCAACTGGCCATAGCTCGAGAAAATCTAAAAACCGCAGAAGAGAAACGCCTGCAGTCAGAAAAACAGGAAAAGTCGACGAGGGCTGAAGCAGCTGAAAAAAAAGCCTCCCAAAATGGGATTGCCGCTGAAATTAAAGCATTGATAGAGATTCTTGGCGAACCCGATAGTGACCTATTTCCTCCACTAATCGATGCACTAGAAGTTACTTCAGGCTTTGAGACAGCGCTTGCAACTGCTCTTGGGGAGGAGCTTACGGCCCCGATTGATGAGGCGGCAGAGCGACATTGGGCTTCGCTCGGCCCTATGCCCGGTAAAGCAACGCTGCCGGTCAACACCCGCCCATTATCTGATTTTGTAAAGGGACCCCCTGCACTTGAGCGAAGACTTTCTAGCATTGGAGTCATCTCAGACGACGACAATGGGGCGACCTTGCGAAAACAGCTTAAAGCTGGCCAATGGCTTGTTTCGAAAACTGGCGAGTTTTGGCGATGGGATGGATTTACGGTTGCGGCAGGAGTGCCAAGTGCTGCGGCTACGCGGCTTAGTCAACGCAACAGATTAGAGGCGCTCAATGAGTCATTGAAAGATGCTGACACTAATCTTCAAACTGCTGAGACAGCTCATGAAATATCTATTAAAGAGCTGACTGAGGCGAGCATCAATGAAAAAGAAGCACGACAAATAGTTGAGGTTTCCATTGGCCAGCTTGATGGTGCGCGTGACCTACGTGCTGGTTTGTTAAGCGAATCCAGTGGTGCAGCAAGTAGGCTTACGGCGTTAGAAGAAGCCTCGGCAGAATCTAAAAATGATTTGACACAAACTCAGAGGCTGGAGGCCGAAGTTGCCGACGCGTTAGATGCTGCATCAACGCCGCTACAATTAAAATCCTCAATCGATAAATTGCGTGAAACTGTTGCTGATCGCAAAAACCGAGAGTCAGAATGTCAAATACAATACAATCGGCTTGAAGCCCAATTTCAATTGCGGCGCGAACGCATGACCGCAAATGAAAAAGAACTTTCTTCCTGGCGCGAACGAGCCTCGGGAGCGACGGAAAGACTAAATGATTTGTTCAAACGGCAAAAGGACGTAAAAGATCAGGCGCAAACTTTGTCTGAACAACCATCTGAAATTGCGAGAAAACGGCAAGATTTACTTGAATTAAGTAAATCATCGGAAGAATCACAACTAACAGCGTCCGATGAGCTCACAAAAGGGGAGACAGAACAAAGCGATGCAGATCGCGAAGCCCAAATAGCTGACGCGGCACTTGGCGAAGCCCGTGAAGATATGGTTCGACAACAAGGCTTCGTCGAGCAGGCAAACCAAGATTGTAGAGTTGTAGCCGAACGAATAAGAGAAAAGCTTAATTGTCTGCCTGAGGAAGCACTCGGGCAGGCAGGCCTTGAGTCAGTAACAGAGCTGCCAGCGCGAGAAACGGTGGAAACAGATATTAATAAGCTCTTGCGTTCAAGAGATGCTATCGGTCCCGTTAATCTTCGCGCAGAAAAAGAATTAGAGGACGTTAACGAACGAATGGAAGTCATGGAGTCAGAGCGCGAAGATTTGCTGTCGGCTATAGCCCGCCTGCGCCACGGAATATCGTCTTTAAACAAGGAGGGTCGTGAGCGCCTTCTAGAGGCCTTCGACGAAGTCAAAACACATTTTGAAGATCTTTTTGTAAGGTTATTTGGCGGCGGGCGGGCTTTTATTCAGCTAACAGGAGCAGATGATCCTTTAGAAGCAGGGCTAGAAATCATGACAAGCCCCCCTGGCAAAAAATTACAAGTAATGTCGCTTCTTTCTGGAGGAGAGCAAGCGTTAACCGCATTAGCTTTGCTTTTTGCCGTCTTCCTGACTAACCCTGCACCCATATGTGTACTAGATGAGGTCGATGCTCCCCTTGATGATGCAAACGTAGACCGATTTTGTGCAATACTTGAAGAAATTGCGCGCTCCGGCACAACTCGATTTCTATGTGTTACCCATCACAGGATGACTATGGCACGAATGGACCGATTATTTGGAGTCACTATGGGGGAACGAGGCGTCAGTCAGCTTGTTTCAGTCGACCTTGGTGGTGCAGAGAAG
Organism: uncultured Rhodospirillaceae bacterium; assembly: GCA_913043025.1. Classification (GTDB taxonomy): domain Bacteria; phylum Pseudomonadota; class Alphaproteobacteria; order UBA8366; family UBA8366; genus UBA8366. The sequence goes on along the minus strand of CAJWLM010000007.1, from coordinate 89,288 downwards.
ATTCGCGATAGCGCATGATTTATGAAGCATTGAACTTAGTTTTTTCATCAAGAGTGCGTTGTTTCACCACATCTCGCTGCCTTGACAGGGCACTATGTGGCTTTTATCGTTTGGTTAGTTATCGTTAGAGTGATTGAGTAGTAAGGTAGTGTTTTGTTAGAGTTTTGTTTGCGATGTTGTTTTCTGTGAGAATTTGGGGCTATGTCGAGCAATCAGTCAAAAACGCCGTTGGAGAAATTGGATACTAAACTTAGGAAGCTGGATGCTAGGCATCTGGATCAACGCAAAGGTACTCGCAGTGACCAGGGATTTGGTGTCGCAGTGCGAATTGGAGTGGACATAGTCGCAGCGTTAGCTGTAGGAGTAGGGCTTGGGTTACTTTTGGATAACTGGTTAAATACAAAACCTTGGATGCTAATCTTATTTTTTATACTGGGAGCGGCGGCTGGACTTCTTAACGTATTTCGTTTGATTAGCGGTCATGGGTATGCAGCAGGTTATGCCAGCCCCGAAGCAAAGAACGAGTTAGCCGATAGTTCTAATAAACATGTAGGAAATAGTTAACAATGGCCGACGGCAAAGCACAAAGTCCACTTGCACAGTTTGAAATCAAGCCATTAATCGAACTTGAACTTGGCGGTTTTGATGTTTCGTACACCAACTCAGCTCTTTTCATGACTGTTACCTTTTTTCTGATTGTAGGGTTCCTATTGTTAGGCACACGTAAACGCGCATCAGTGCCTTCCCGCTTACAGATAATGGTTGAATTGTCTTACGAGTTCATAGCTGGACTAATTCGCGACACAATTGGGGCAGAGGGACGTAAATATTTTCCTCTTATATTCAGTGTGTTCATGTTTGTTCTAGTCGGTAACCTACTCGGCATGACTCCATATAGTTTTACCTTCACCAGCCATATTATCGTAACCTTTGCTTTAGCGTTTGCCATTTTCACTGGCGTTACAATCCTTGGTTTTTATAAACATGGCATGCATTTTTTTAGTTTTTTCTTGCCTCCCGGAACTCCTTGGATGATGGCGCCATTACTTGTTCCTATTGAGGTAATTTCGTATTTGTCACGACCGATAAGTTTGTCAGTGCGCCTTTTTGCCAACATGCTAGCTGGGCATACTTTGCTCAAAGTTATTGCCAGCTTCATTGGGCTATTGGGGGTCTACGGTGTTCTTCCACTTGCACTTGTTACTGCGCTGACCGGACTTGAAATTTTGATTGCTTTTTTGCAAGCCTACGTTTTTGCGATACTTACCTGTCTCTACATCAACGACGCTCTAAAGTTGCACTAATGAATTGAATATCGGGGTATCCGCCCCTAAGAATAAACCGTACACTCAACTTCTAATTGAAAAGGAATAAACTCATGGATATTGAAGCCGCAAAACTCATTGGCGCCGGTCTTGCCGTGATTGGAATGGTCGGCTCGGGGATTGGTATCGGCAACGTATTTTCATCCTTCATCTTAGCTGTCGGACGTAATCCAGCCGCTCGGAATGAAGTATTTACAATGACCATGCTTGGTTTTGCGCTAGTGGAAGCAATAGCACTTTTCGCGCTCGTAATTGCGTTGCTCATTCTGTTTAAGTAATGCCTATTTGAGTAATGTCGGCCGAATCAGCTTAAAAAAGGCGCGTCAGCGATGCCACAACTTGACCCAACTTACTATCCAACCCAACTTTTTTGGCTGATTGTTGTATTTAGCCTTTTATTCGTTGTTCTATGGAAGATTGCGCTACCAAGGATATCGCGTATCCGTGAAGTCCGGCAGTCACGAATTGAGGCTGATTTGGGAAAAGCCAAAGCTGTAAAGATTGAAGCAGAGAGTGTTCTTGCAGCCTATGAAAATTCACTCGCCAAGGCATCTGCAAAAGCACAAGAGATAATTCATAAAGTGTCTGATGAGATGTCCGCTGAACGAGCAAGGCGCCTAGATGAGGTGGCTCAATCAATCGTCGGACGCGTCCTAGAAGCAGAGGCTGCAATTTCCCATGAAGAGCAGCGCGCTGCCGGCGAAGTGAATTCTCTTTCAGCTGACTTGGTGTGTTTGGCGACTGAAAAACTCGGTTGTGGGGACACATCAAACAAAAATGCAACCGCAGCTATAGAGGCAGCTTTAGTGAGGGTAAAATAATGAATTTAGACCCAACCGCTTGGGTTGCGGTTTCCTTTTTTCTATTTGTTCTTGCTGTTTTTAGACCAGCCAAAAAAGCTATATTGTCCGGTCTCGATAAAAAAATAGATCAAATCAAAGCAGATATTGAGGAAGCTCAAGAACTACGCGAAGAGGCCGAAGCGCTTCTTGCTAGCTATCACCGCAAACAGCGAGAGGCCCTACAAGAAGCGGAAGCTATCGTTTCTCGTGCCCAAGATGATGCAACTAGGCTCCGCAGGGAAGCTGAGGGTAGTATTGAGGCAGCATTGAAACGTCAAGAAGAACTGGCAACTGAAAAAATCTCGCAATTAGAGGCGGCGGCGGTATCCAGGATTAAAAATACGGCAGTTGATCTCGCGATAGACGCAACAGAAAAGGTTCTCGAGGACCGTCTCGCCGGGAAAAAAGGTAAGGAGTTGGCTGAAGGTTCAATTGCTGAACTCGGCAAGAGATTCTGAGTAAAGCTGCATTGGCTCTTTTGATTGCTGCCAAGCCTTTAAGATATATAGAGTTTTCTCATGACACATAAATCAAAGTTAACTCTCATTTTTTACTTACCTAAACTATTCGGCAGCATCTTTATAAGCTTCCAGTGGTAGACAACTACAAACCAAATTACGGTCACCATAAACTTGATCAACGCGATTAACCGCAGGCCAATATTTTTCACTCAAAGGAGCAGAAGTTGGGAAGAGAGCTAGTTCGATAGGGTAACAGTTATGCCAATCCGATATGTCAGCGGCTGTGTGAGGGGCGTTAACCAATGGATTATCGTCTCTAGGCAGTTTTCCGGATACAATTTGATCAATCTCACAACGTATTCCGATCATCGCTTCACAAAACCGGTCAAGCTCAGTCTTCGATTCACTCTCTGTAGGCTCAATCATTAGAGTACCAGGCACCGGAAATGACATTGTCGGTGCATGGAAGCCATAATCCATTAACCTCTTTGCTATATCGTCAACCGTAATGCCAGCGGTTTCTTTGAATTGCCTCACATCAATTATGCATTCATGGGCAACAAACCCGTTGGGGCCGGTATACAGCACTGGGAAATGAGAGCTTAACCGCCGTGCTATGTAATTTGCATTTAAAATAGCTACTTCCGTAGCTTTTTTTAATCCATCATGCCCCATCATCGCTATGTATGCCCATGAAATTGGCAATATCCCCGCACTTCCCCACGGTGCTGCGGTGACGGCTTGAGATTGCACTTTCTGAGGATGCCCAGGCAAGAAAGGAGCGAGATGCTTACCAACACCAATAGGCCCAACCCCAGGTCCACCTCCACCATGAGGAATACAAAAGGTTTTGTGCAGATTTACATGGGCAACATCCGGTCCAAAGTGACCTGGCCGAGCAACACCAACGAGGGCATTAAGATTAGCCCCATCCATGTAGACCTGCCCACCATGACCATGAACAATGTCACATACTTCGCTAATGGCGGATTCAAAAACTCCATGGGTTGACGGGTACGTTACCATCAACCCAGCCAAGCACTTTCTATGTTCCTCAGCTTTTTTCGCTAGATCCGCTAAATCTATATTGCCGCCGGAATCGCAATCGATCACGACAACTTTCATTCCTGCCAGCACTGCACTCGCAGGATTAGTGCCATGAGCAGAACTGGGAATTAAGCAAACATCACGTTGAGAATTCCCATTAGCCTCATGGTAAGCGCGGATTGCAAGCAAGCCAGCATATTCTCCTTGGCTTCCCGCATTAGGCTGCAATGAAAATGAATGAAAGCCCGTAATCCTGCAAAGCATATCAATTAGGCTATCTGTTAAAATCTGGTAACCTGTTGTTTGCTCTTCTGGTGCAAATGGGTGAATAGAGCTAAACTCTTTCCAAGTAATTGGTATCATCTCAGCAGTTGCATTTAACTTCATGGTGCAAGAGCCAAGTGGTATCATGGCTTTGTCGAGTGCTATATCTTTAGCCTGAAGTCGATGCAAGTATCGCAACATTTCAGTCTCAGAGTGATACTTGTGAAAAATTGGATGATTAAGTAATGGTCCGTTACGCCGCAAACTATGAGGGATGGCATCAATAACGCCCTCTTCAATCAAATTGAAATCCAGCCCATCACCGTTGATAGGGTCAAAGACCCTCCAAAGCACTTCAATGTCAGCACGGGAGGTAGTTTCGTCGACTGCTATACCAATTTTACCAGCCTCTATTTTCCGCAAATTTATTCCTTCTGATGCCGCATCGGCAATCAATTTATCGGCATCATCCGTGATTACAGAAAGCGTATCAAAGTATGCATTGTTTGAGAGATTGAAGCCGATTTTACTCAATCCAAATGCTAATGTTGTGGCGAGCCGATGTACGCGCTCTGCAATCTTTTTCAATCGTTGCGGTCCGTGGTAAACTGCATAGAGACCCGCCATCACAGCCAACAACACCTGTGCGGTACATATGTTGCTGGTAGCCTTCTCCCGTCGAATATGTTGTTCCCGTGTCTGCAATGAAAGCCTGAGCGCTGGATTGCCCCTCGTATCAACTGACACCCCGACTAAGCGCCCGGGCAGAGAGCGTTTAAGAGCATCTGAGGTTGCAAAAAAGGCTGCGTGTGGCCCGCCACAGCCCATCGGCACTCCAAACCGTTGAGCGCTACCGAAAACCAAATCCGCGCCCCAATCGCCCGGTGGTTGTAGCAGCATCAAGCTCAGAAGATCCGTCGCAACAGCAACGAAAATATCATTGTTGTGGGCTTCTGCTACAAGTGACGAGTAGTCATTTACGGCACCATCTGTGGTCGGATATTGCAGCAAGACACCAAATGGATCTTCAAATTTTAACTCTGAAGAAGGATCACCAATTTTCAACTCAATCCCTAGTGGTGTAGCTTTCGTCTTCAAAACAGTAATAGTTTGTGGATGACAGTTTGCTGCGACAAAAAAACAATTAGACTTCTTTTTTGACAACCTGTGAAGCAATGTCATCGCCTCTGCTGCTGCTGATGCCTCATCAAGTAGAGAGGCGTTAGCTATGCTCATTCCGGTAAGCTCAGAGACCATTGTCTGGAAGTTCAATACTGCTTCCAACCGCCCTTGACTTATCTCTGGTTGATATGGAGTGTAAGCAGTATACCATCCTGGATTTTCGAGAACGTTTCTGATTATTACATTTGGGGTGACAGTATCGTAATAACCGCAGCCTATCATGGAGCGCATAACCTGGTTTGATTTTGCTATTTCACGAAGCCTCTCGATTACCTCTTTTTCTCCCTTTGAAGGCGGCAAACTAAGTGCACTGGTATCCCGAATGGAGTCGGGCACGATCTTTTCCATCAACTCTTCCAGCGATCTTACCTTCAGCTCCCCCAACATTTGCTGAATCTCGCTGTCCCTCGGGCCAATATGCCGACCGATAAAGTCGTCATGTTGCTCGAGTTCTTTCAGAGTTAGCTTACTCCGAGCCACTTCATCACCTCTAGGCATTGTCAACCCTCCTCCACAGCAAATTCATCATAAGCAGCACTATCCATTAAACTATCTAGTTCGGTCGTGTCCGAAAGCCTAATTTTAAAGAACCATGCACCTCCTTGTGGATCGCTATTCACAGTTTCCGGAGCACTGTCTAGGGCGGCATTGACTTCAGAAACTTCCCCTGACACCGGAGTATATACTTCCGCTGCTGCCTTTACCGACTCAACCACAGCTACCTCATCCCCCTTAACCACTGTCTTCCCGACTGCTGGCAATTCTACAAACACCACATCTCCCAGTTGCTGCTGAGCAAAGCTGGTAATACCAATCGTAGCAATCTCTCCATCTAAGGTAAGCCATTCATGGTCTTTGCTATATTTTACGTCTGTCATAATGCTCAACCTCCACTAATCTTCAATTTTTAATTCTATAATACTGTGTCTGAACCATTGGCATGGGCACAACGGTGGCAGATATGGTTTTACCTCGAAGTTCTGCAAAGAACTTGGTACCGATCGCGGCACATGTGGATGCCACATAACCCATTGCTACAGGAGATCCAAGTGTTGGGCTAAAACCCCCACTTGTAATTTTGCCTACGTCAACGCCAGCTGAATCTCGTAATTGAGTACCTCCTCTTAAAGGTGCTCGACCTTCTGGCGCTAGCCCAACCCGCTTACGTGTGGTGCCAGAGGCAAGCTGTTCTAAAACAACATCCGCGCCAATGAAATCACCAGAATTGCGCCGGCGGGCCCCTACAGACCATTCTAAATTGGCCTCCACGGGGGTAGTCGACTCATCGAGGTCTTGACCATAAAGGCATAGTCCAGCTTCTAGGCGCAGCGAGTCGCGGGCGCCAAGTCCAGCCAATAGTACCTCTTTCTCACCTAGCAAACATTCGGCTAACCTTTCTGCTTTTTCGCCGTCCACGGAGATTTCAAAGCCATCTTCCCCTGTATAGCCTGACCTACTGAGTACTACTTCGACCCCAAAAAGAACAGCATGGCGGCGTGTCATAAAACCGAATTGATCGAAATCTATATCACAATGTCTTTTGAGCACTTGTACTGTTTTAGGTCCTTGCAAAGCTAGGAGTGCTCGTTTTTGCAGATAATGAAGACCACAGCTTTCAGGGAGATGCTCTTTCAAGTGTTTAATATCAGCATCCTTACAAGCAGCATTCACGACTAGACCTAGCCGGTCGCCATTATTAGAGATTAGAAGGTCATCAAGAATCCCACCCTCACCATTAGTGAATTGACTGTAGCAAACTTGCCCTTTTGCCAAACCATTCACATCCGCAGGAACTAGTCTCTCGATTGCTGCTGCACGGTTTTCTCCAGAAACCTCGAGTTGACCCATGTGCGAAACGTCAAACAATCCGGCAGCATTGCGAGTATGCAGATGCTCTTTGACAATCCCACCCTGATATTGAACAGGCAATGAGTATCCTGCAAAAGAAACCATACGACCGCCGTGCGCTACATGCAGCTTATGTAAGGGTGTTTTTGAAAGTATTTTATCCTCTGCCACTGGCCGCGTCTCCATTAACAAAAACTAGCGCACTCACCCTAAACTATGAGCACCACCCAGCTCTGTCACGGAACCTGAGAGTATCACCGGCAACAACCGATTTACCCCGTCGGTGAGGTGAACCCGTATGAGCACACCTGCTTTCCAGAGGCCCCTCACCTAACGGTCCTTTTGCCTGAGAGATTCCCGAGTAGGTTGCTCCTTCGGCGCCGACGGATATTAAATGTCGGTCTCTCCCGCTAGGGTCATAGGGTATATTCATACAATGTAACGACACCAGCCCAGTAACGCAACGTCTTCAGCCTAAAATTTATCTCTTTTACGTTTACGCGTAGTCAGCGACGACGCGTACTACCGAGTCGACGCCGATTATAAGCTAATTCCTCCTTAGTCAGTTCAAGGCCAATATAGATACGCCAATCCGGCGGGGAATGATCGAGCCGTTGCGGAATAATAACGTCAAAAATATCACTGAAATCAATCCGCGAGTCGCGCCCCTCAAACTTTGCAATTACTGGTGTGCGATTACGGGTAAGAACTTTCTTTTCACGATCAACAACCCATACCCAATAAGCAAACTCAGCCTTATCTTTTATCATTGCAGCTCCCCGAAGAGCAGTCATGCTGAGAGCAATATTTAAAGTTATTTCTTTTTTCCCAATATCACATTCGCCATCGAAGGTATTAAGCTTAACGTGGAAGACAGTTTTGTTGAGGTCGTATCCGACGCCAGGTCTGAATCTCACTAATTCTTGCCCGGTTTTAAATATTGTAGGCATAGGACACACATCGGGATCACCGGTTGTTTCGTCCATTAAGGCACAACCACCCATCAACGATATTAACATCATCATTTTTATGGTCTGGCGAATAAATGAATGGAACTTTAACATTAGAATCACAATGATAGATCACTCACCTTTAAAATTCAGAACAACGTAAAGCAAACTTTTTACTTTGCTAACGTAAATTCGGCCAATAGTATTCGTTATAGATGGGAGCAGGCGGCAACACAAATAAACCGCGTTGCAAAGGACTGACATATTCGTTCGTTTTTTCTTCGTGGGTACCCGAATAAAAAAGTACAACTACATCAATTAAACCAAAGGTTACCAAATAAATTGATTTTGCAAGAATAACCATAAGCAACACTCGTTGGTAAAAAATGGCTGTATACACAGAAGTGCCGGATGATGCGCTAGACGATTTTGTCACCGAATACGATATTGGTTCAATACTATCATGCAAAGGTATTGCGGAGGGAGTTGAAAATAGTAATTTCCTTCTAACGACCACTCAGGGACGATTTATTCTTACACTTTATGAGAAGCGAGTAGATCCCTCAGACCTACCCTACTTTCTTAATTTGATGGAGTATCTGGAGGAAAGAGGTATACCATGCCCTACTGTTTTACACGGACGTGATGGTAAAGGCTTACGGGAAGTCTGCGGAAAACCAGCCGCAATTATCTCATTTCTTGATGGCATGTCTCCCCGTAAGATTGATACGAGCCATTGCAAAATGGTCGGGGAGGCCCTCGCTAAAATGCATCTCGCCAGTCTCCAATTTCCTATGAACCGTGAAAATAGTCTCGCACTTACAGCTTGGCGTCCCCTACTTTACTCGTGTGGTCAGTACATTGATCAAGTACAACCAGGTCTAAAAAAATTTTTAGAACGAGAAATCGAATATTTACACGAGCACTGGCCCACATGCCTCCCTGCTGGTACATGCCATGCTGACTTATTCCCCGATAATGTATTTTTCTTGCGGAAAAAATTATCGGGCTTGATCGATTTCTATTTTGCTTGCAATGACTTCCTAGCTTACGATCTTGCCATATGTCTTAACGCTTGGTGCTTCAATCAAAAGGGGTCTATCGATCTGTCAAGGGCACATTCCCTGCTTACAGGCTATTGCAGTGTCCGGCAATTAACAGTGACGGAATTAAAAGCATTCCCCACACTAGCTCGTGGTGGAGCTGTCCGCTTTCTACTGACACGGCTCTTCGACTGGATTAACAATCCAACCGATGCATTAGTAAGGCCAAAAAACCCGGCCGAATACTACCATATTTTGAGTTTCCACCAGAAGATCTCTGAAATAACTGAGTATGGTCTTGAATGAGTGAAAAAAATGAAAGAGTTAAGATCTTTACCGACGGTGCTTGCTCAGGTAATCCTGGGCCGGGTGGTTGGGGCGCTATTTTGCAATTTGCAGAAACCGAAAAAGAACTTTCAGGCGGCGACACAAATACCACCAACAATCGCATGGAGCTTATGGCTGCAATTTGCGCCCTTGAGATTCTTACTACGCCTGTCGCAGTCGACCTTTACACAGATAGCATCTATGTGCGTGACGGAATTACCAAATGGATTCATGGATGGAAGAAAAACGGGTGGAAAACCGCATCCAAGAAGGCCGTTAAAAATGAAGACCTGTGGAGACGACTTGAAAAGGTCGCTAGTAGCCACGCAGTGCAGTGGCACTGGATTAAGGGACACGCTGGACACCAGCAAAATGAACGCGCAGATACACTGGCCCGGGATGCTGCATTAGCGCACCAAGCCAATACAATTTAGCTCAGGTGTAATACTTACTGCTCCTACAAAAGTGTAATTCCACTAGCGAAACGTGAATTCTTGCCACGTGCCCGTTTATTCGAATATTTTTTAGGTGCCGTGAACCTATTGAGCTGTTCCTCTCTTACCAGACACTTCATAAAAAACTCTAGTGAGGATTGCACTCGTAAGTAATTCCGGCAGCACGATGCCATCTGGTTTTTCAGGGCCGTATACAACGTTGAATGGTATGCCAAAATGCCCAAATGATCCAAGATATTTCGCTATTTCATTATTTGGCATGGTCCAATCTGCTCTCATTCCAACAATGGAGCCTGTTTTAAGGGCCGCTACCACACGGTTTGTATCGAGGACAAACCGCTTATTAACCTGACACGTAACACACCAATCGGCCGTTACATCGACTAAAACAGTCTTTCCATCAGCCACCAAATTCTTAATCTGGACCGCGTCGAATTCACGCCATACTGCTGTCGAAGAATGAGGACGATCAACTAGTGGCTTCAGCCCTGTATTCCACATTGTTGGAAAAATGATTGCTGCTACACTCATAAACAAGACGATTAATCCCGACCTCCGACCTAGGACTGAACCCGGTAGTTTTTTTAGCAATAAAATTACACCCATGGTTACTATCAATCCACCGAGTGCGGCAGCCCCGCCCATATCAAGTACGTTGGCAAATACATAGAGAAGCCATACAACAGTAACTAACAAAGCGACGCCAAGCACACGTTTCACTGTGTTCATCCACGGTCCAGGTCGCGGTAGAAAACCCGCCAATCCAGGGAAAAGAGCTACCAAGAGATATGGTGATGCCAAACCAACACCTAGAGAAGAAAAAACTAAAAGGATCTCAAGCCAACCCTGACTCAACGCGAAGCCGACAGCAGTGCCAAGAAATGGAGCAGAGCAGGGTGTAGCGACTAGCGCTGCTAACGTACCTGCAAAAAAATGCTCCGCCAGGTTATCTCTATTCAAGGGCATAGCGACAATGCTTCCCACCCGAGCCGGTAGTTTCACCTCAAACAAGCCGAAAAGATTATATGCAAAAAGTCCTAACACCACGCTCAAAAAGGCAAGAAAAATCGGTTGTTGAAATTGGATCCCCCAACCGACCGAAGCACCCCCGGCTTTCAAAACAATTAAACCAACGGCTAGTATCATAAATGAAAAAAGGATGCCTGCGGCAGAAGCGAGAAAGCCCGCACGAATTGTTTTACTATCTTTCCCTACATTAGATATGACCCCTAGAAGCTTAATCGATAGGACCGGCAGAACACATGGCATTATATTGAGAATTAAACCTCCTAGCAGGGCCAATATGATAATCGCTGCTAAAGTTAATTCTTCATTTTGGGAAAAACGTAATGAGGCTTTTATATTTGAAAGCTTGTATTTAGGATAAAGTTTTGCCTCAATCGACTTATCACCATCTACTAAGGTTGCTGTTATGCCGCCTTGCTCAAGTGCTGACTGTCCAACGCCACTAGCCAGAACTCGCAATTCCGCCATCCTCCGATCTTGAGTAATAATAACCTCGGGCTTGCCAAAATGACTGCCGGCCGGCCCCTCCACATATATATCGGGCTGTATAAAATTGTTTTTATTCTGCGCACGAAAAATAATTTCATTTTTGTCCCCGCTTTTCGTCAGGTGAGAACTTTCTATGCTAAGGCCATGACGGCTGTCACGCTGGGGTATCTGTGCGATATACTGGGAAATCAGATTCGAATAATCAGATAATACTGCCCTACCTGCTGGCAAGCTTAACTCCAGGGTGTTGACGTATGGGATACAAACTTTTTCACAAATAAGGTATTCTACTTTAGCTCTGACGATAGTTGCACCGGACAATATGGTTTTCAACTCCACTGGCAGAATGACCTCATCAAGGTATCCGAGTGTTTCAAGGCCGAGTACGGAAAATCTCTTTGGAGCCGGCCAACCAATAATTAAATCTTTTACATTTTCAGACCTATCCCATGTCACCTTTGGAGGTAGCCCTGCATCGCCCGGCGAACGCCAATATATTTTCCACCCAGGTTTCAACTTGAATTGTAATCCTAAAGGAACCGTGGTGCCTGAACCAGTTGAACTAAATGCACTGACTAATCGCACGGCAACTTGCTCTTCACGCTGCCATTCACTTGAAGCGCAATTTGCATCTGCAATAGGAAAATACAGGAAAATCATTAAAAAAAGTATTTTCAACTTCATATTAAAGACTTTCTAAAATCAAGAATGGTCTTAACAACATAGTTCTTATTTCCTAAAATAAAACGGCTAATCTAAAGACTTAAATATTGATGCAAAAGTTCCTTGAGCGCCACCGTAAGTATAAATCCACACCCGCATTAGTTCCCTTTTTGTGCTCTAATTGCTATCATATGTACCATATGAAATTTGGAAAATATTCTCATGAATAAGGCAAGCAAAGCCGCCACCGGTACACATCCAAGTTATCTGACGGGGCAGTTTTTAATCGCAATGCCTGCAATGACTGATCCTCGTTTTACCAAAAGCGTGATATATATCTGTGTCCACAACGAGGAGGGCGCCATGGGACTGGTTGTGAATAAAACGATAGAATCACTAGCTTTTTCCGAATTGCTCAAACAACTGGACATAGGCAACAATGGAATAATTGATGATCGACCAATTTATCACGGCGGCCCTCTCGACACAGGACGCGGATTTATTTTGCATTCACTCGATTATCACCAGAGTAGCACGATCAGCATAACTGATGGTTTGGGTTTAACCTCAACCATAGATGTGCTGAGTGATATCGCTGAGGACCGTGGCCCGGCACAATCTCTGCTCGCACTCGGTTATGCTGGATGGGGGCCAAACCAGCTAGATGATGAAATACAACAGAACGCATGGCTTCAATCTTCAGCAGACCGAGAGTTAATATTTAATTTACAAGATGACAAAAAATGGGAATGTGCTATCTCCTCTATCGGCATAGATTTGAGCTTGCTTTCAGGTGAAACGGGACACGCTTAGTAGTTACAAAACCCGAAAATATAGATCAAAAGATGCACCTCTATCCAAGCATCAAATAATTGATTTCCTCATCCATAAGATGAAAAAATCACGGTCTCGGATCGGTCCTTACTAGAGAATAACAAATGTGATCCTGCCACCGACCGTTAATACAAAGATATTGTCGAAGCAGTCCTTCTTCAAAAAAACCCGCTTTCTTGAGAAGATTTCGACTTGGTTCGTTGTGCACGAGACAAGCTGCCTCGACACGGTTTAACGCCAAGTTATCGAAGGCATAAGAGATGGTGAGGCGCAGCGCATCGAACATATATCCCTTTCGGGCGAATGGTGCGCCAATCCAATATCCAATACTAGCGCTCTGAGCCACTCCGCGGCGCAGGTTAGATAAAGTTATACCTCCCACCAATCGTTGACGTTCATGTTCAAAAATAAAAAAAGGATACCCCGTAGCATATCGCCACTCAGCCTTAAATCGCTGAAGCCGTCGTCTATACGCTAGCGCTGTCGCACCATCCGCAGGCCAACTTGGTTCCCAAGGAACTAAAAACTCTCGACTTTCGCGCCGAAGAGCAACCCATTGCTTACGGTCCCACCTACTCGGCGGACGAATGAAGACCCTTACACCAGTAATGCGGGGCGTATGGCGCTCAAACAGAGATTTCAATAGCACCATTCTCCCCCTCAGAATTGAAGCCTATCGCAAATCTTGTCGTAACTCTCGAGTTTCTGTAAAACGCCCGTAGCGGTCAATGTTGGTCTGCTAGTGAACAAGCGTGTAGCTGTCCGCTGAACCTGGTTCAAGTCAACGGCCTCAATACGCTGTATCAGGTCATGCAACGAAAGAGGAGCTCCATAGACAAGTGTTTGTTGACCCAGTTGTTCGGCACGGCCACCAGTTGACTCCAACGACATTAATGTGCCGGCCTTCAATTGTACGCAAGCACGCATCACTTCTTCATGTTGAACACTGGATGCAAATTCGACAATTTCATCACACAGAGCGGGCACTAGATCGTCGACTTTATCAGGGCCAGTACCAGCATATATCCCAAAAGTACCGGCATCACTGTAAGCAGCAGAAAACGAATAAACTGAATATGCAAGCCCGCGTTTTTCCCTTATTTCCTGAAATAAGCGTGAGGACATGCCAGCCCCTAAGATTGTTGACAGCACGCTCAAAGCATAGAAATCTGGATCACCAAAAGAAAAACCTTTAAATCCAATAAGGAAATGTACCTGTTCGAGGTCTGATTGAACACGCTTCTCACCCCCACAATAATGTGCTGGCTCATGCTTAGTAACAATCTTGGAAGTCGGCAAAGAACCAAATAATTCCTCCGCCATGCCCACAATGTCTTCATGCTGCACTTTACCAGCGGCTGAAAGCACTGCACGTTCGGATCCATAATTACTTTGAAGGTAGCTTTTAATAGTTTCGCGACTCATTGTCTGTACGGTTTCACGCCGACCCAGAACCGGAAGACCCATGGATTGATCTGGGAAAGCAGCAGCCTGATAGTAATCAAAAATAATGTCGTCCGGCGTATCTGCAGCCTGGCCAATCTCTTGCAACACGACCTGCCTCTCACGATCCAGCTCAACTTGGTCAAAGGCAGCATTCTGAAGAATGTCTGCTAGTATATCCGCAGCAAGTGCTATATCCGGCGCCAGCATCTTAGCAAAATAAGCAGTGCTTTCCCTGCCCGTATAAGCATTTAAATGGCCTCCCACAGCCTCTATTTCAGCAGCAATATCCTTAGCATTGCGCCGCCGAGTACCCTTGAAAGCCATATGCTCTAGGAGGTGCGCCACTCCGTTATTCTCATCTGACTCATGGCGCGTACCAGATCCAACCCACACGCCAATTGAAGCACTCTCTACTCCTGGCATTTCATGCGTTACAACTCGGAGTCCATTTTCCAGCGCTGTAAATTCTACACTCATTGGCACCTCAGTATGTTTTTGCGCGAATAAATTCTTGGAGTATATCCAATTCATTCGGTAACACGGTGAAATTTTCTTTACGCTTATATAAGTCAATTAATGATGGTGGAAGCGTAGGGACCTGACCAACAGCTTTTTTTGCAGCATCAGGGAATTTTGCTGGGTGCGCGGTTGCTAGAGAAACAATGGGACGAGAGAGCTTTGCGCTCATTTGAAGCGCGGTCTCGACACCAATAGCAGTGTGTGGATCAATCAACATGTTTTTTTCAGAATAAATCTTCGCAATTATCCCAAGGGTAGTATCGTCGTCTACCTTACTGGCATCGAATAATTTTCTTGCCCCCTTCCACGCAAAATTTGGAACAACTAATTTACCCGTTTTGCGGAAATTGTGCATTGCCTCAGACACATCGTCAGGTTGACGGTCCAACAAGTCAAACAGCAAACGCTCAAAATTGCTTGAAACTTGTATATCCATACTGGGAGAAACTGTCGGCACAACTGGCTCCATCGCCATTTCGTTTTTCTCAAAAAAGCGGAAAAGAATATCGTTTTGATTTGATGCCACAACTAATTTGTTTACTGGAAGCCCCATTAAGTGGGCTCCGTATCCAGCAAAAATATTACCAAAATTACCTGTTGGAACAACAAAAGTTGTGCCCTGAACCGGAGCTCCAAGTTTGAGGCCGGCCCAAAAGTAATATACAATTTGCGCCATAATACGCGCCCAATTTATGGAATTTACTGCCGATAAGCTCACTTGTTCTCTAAAATGAACGTCGTTAAAACAAGCCTTTACTAAGTCCTGACAATCATCGAATGTTCCATTTATTGCAATATTATAGACGTTTTCTGATGATACAGTCGTCATTTGACGACGCTGGACATCGGACACACGACCTGCCGGGTGCAAAATAAAGATATCAACCGACTCGCGCCCCTTACAAGCTTCAATAGCTGCAGAACCAGTATCACCAGAGGTAGCACCGACAATCGTGATGCGTTCGCCACGACGAGTGAGTATATAATCGAAGAGGCGCCCTAGTAATTGTAGAGCTATATCCTTGAATGCTAACGTTGGTCCGTGAAAAAGTTCAAGCAACCAAACCCCATCATCAAGTTTCGTTAACGGAACCACCTGATCATTTGAAAATTCTGAATATGACGCGCCCACTATCTCAGCAAAATCGTCTTCGGCTATGGTGTCCCCTACAAAAGGGAGCATCAGCCGAAAAGCAAGATCGGAATAATTGAGATTATTTAATTCAACTTGTTCTACCGAGGAAACCTGCGGCCAAACACTGGGCACATACAGCCCGCCATCGCAAGCAAGGCCCGCAAGAAGGACCTCATCAAATGCTAAGGCGGGAGCGGAACCGCGAGTGCTAATGTAAAACAAAAATTTACCCTCTTAAGAAATAAGACCAGCACCATGGTGATGGCACCGGTTGATAAAATGTAATTCTCATTGTGCTGAGCCCACGATGATATATATGCCCATGAACAGCAATGAGAGAAAGAAGATTCTACGAAACCGTATTTCTGAAAGCTTACGACGGATAATTTGCCCAACCGACATACCGATCACTGCCGGAAGCAGTGCCGCTGTTGATATGATGTTTTGCTCCATCGGCAATAAGCCTCTTATTCCTAACATTACCGCAAGCGCTCCGGTAGCAATTGAAAACCAAATACCCATAGCCTGAATGAATTGATCCCTCTGCAATCCAAGAGATTGAAGGTAAGGCACCGCCGGTACTACAAAAGAACCCGTCAATCCGGTCAAGGCTCCAGTAAAGGTTCCAATAATCGGTGAATACCATTTCTCTCGGTCGGTTAGATTCAGGGAATTAGTTGATGACAACCCAAACCCTGAATAAATGATTATGGAGACTCCGAGTATAAGCGATAATAGCTCGCTACTTGAATTCACAAAAGCTTCCGACACTGCGAAGATTCCGGTGACACCAGCTAATAACAACGACCAAAAGCGCTTTATCAATTCCTTAAGGTGTGGCCCAGAGAATGCTTGCAAAAGATTGGTTACTAAAGAGGGTATAAGTATCAATGGAATTGCATCCTTTAACCCAAAGAAAGCTGTCAAAACGGCCAGCGAAACTGTCGGCAGCCCGAGCCCGATAACACCCTTCGTGAGCCCCGCGAGAAAAAATGTGACCCCCACAATAAAAAAAAAATTCGGCTCCGCCATTAAGATAAATACCTTTCATGGAGGTGTGATTTAAATGCCTCTGGATCAAGTTTCCGGCCGGTAGCTCTGATAAGCAAATCTTGGGTGGAAAACAAACAACCATGCTCATGGATATTGCTTAACAGCCACCTCATAAGCGGTCTGAACTGACCATCAGTGATGGAGTCAAGTATCATAGGGTTCTCACCGACAGCAGCCTTGAAAATCTGAGCCGCCGCCATTGCGCCAAGTGTATAAGTTGGGAAATACCCCCACGCTCCGTCATACCAGTGAATATCCTGCAAACAACCCTCAGCATCGTTAGATGGAGAAATATCAAGGAGTTGCAGGATTTTTTCATTCCAAGCTCCTGGTAAGTCAACGGGCAAAAGGTCCCCGGCTAATAAAGCGCGTTCAAGCTGCGTCCGCAATATTATATGCGCAGGGTAAGTAACCTCATCGGCATCAATACGAATTAGGCTTGGCCGCACTGCAGTAGCCCTTTTGTAAAATTCGTCAGCACCCCAAGCAGCCCCGCTACCGCCAAATGCATGCGCAAACATGGGCGCAGCCCATTGAAAAAATTCCCTTGATCTACAAGCTTGCATTTCGACTATCAGAGATTGGCTTTCGTGAATGACCATGCCACGTGAGCAGCCGACTGGTTGCTCATACCATTCCGATGGGCGACCGCGTTCATACATGGCGTGTCCGGTTTCATGCAGTACTGCCATCATTGCCTCGGAGAAATCATCCTTTGAATAGCGAGTAGTGATACGACTATCATCCGGCACTCCACCTGAAAAAGGATGTTCACTCTCGTCGAGACGAGCCGAAGCAAAATCGAGCCCCACGATCTCGGCAAGATGCCTTGCAACTTGGCGCTGTGCCTCCAGCTCAAATGGCCCTTTTAATTCAGGCGGCGGTGGACCAGCAGCCTGGCGTGCTACCACTCGCCCTAAAAAATTAGGCAAGAAGGAAAGGTAATCATCGAAGATTGGATCAATTTCATCAATTGTCATTCCCGGCGCATACTGACCGAATAACGTATCATAAGCGGAAACATTTAAAGCTGATGCCTTTGCTTCAGCGACCTCCCTAGTGAGGTCTACTACATTTTTGAAATCCGGCAAAACTTGTTTATACTGAGCACTAGCGCGCGCTGTGCGCCACTTCATTTCACAGGCCGTACAAGCTTTACTGCGTGCAGCAATAAGGTCCCTAGGCACCGCATTTGCGTGAGACCATATATGCTGCATTTCTCTGACATTAGCCGCTTGCCAACTCCCAAGACGACTGATATCCACATCCAACAATAACTGTTCTGTGCGTCTGTCTGTAACTATCTCATGAATAATAACTTTTAATTCTGCAAGTTGTGCGCCGCGTGCGTTTGCTCCGCCTGGCGGCATCGTGACAGACTGATCCCATTGCAGCATTCCAACAGCCTGACGTAGCAGGTTAACCCGACGGAACCGCTGCTCTAACTCTTGGTAGGCGTTCTTCATGAGAACTAGTCTTTTTGACGGTGATACACGAAAAATATTACTAACAAGGCCAATGCTAGTGAATACCATGTAATTGCGTATTGAAGATGATCATTTCGAATATCGAGAGTCCACTGATGGCCAACAGGGAAACCACCCGGCACCTCCACATTACCATCGAGCAAATAAAACCCAGATGGAAATGAGTGACCGCTTATCTTGGACTTTGCCACAGGATCTATAAAAAACCAGTGGTTTGTCTCTGGATCATTCAAAGGCGTAAATACTCCAGGACCTTTTATAAGTCGTATTATACCGTTCAGCTCTAATTCACCTGAAACTAAGCTCTCACGCCGCGATTTTGAATTTTTCTTCTCAAATGGAACCCAACCGCGATTGACAAGTAAGACCCCACCTTTGTCATTTCTTAAAAAGGGCGTGATTATATGCAAACCTGGATTTCCATTAAGCGATCGATTTACAAGATGAAATTCCGTGCTGTGATCGAATCGCCCACGGACATTTACCCTTTGGAATTCAAGTTTTTCCATGTCAACTGGATGCTTTGCCAATAACACTGGCTCTTCTGTAGCGCGTGTCTGTATTTTTGTTATTAACTCATTCTTCCAATTTAAACGTTGAACTTGCCACGAGCCCAAAGCCACAAGAATGAATAGCATTATACCTGTAAGGATTGTTGGCCAAAGCTTGAAATGAAAAGACATATTTTATTCTCAAAATGATTTGCTAAAAAGTAGAGCATTTTAATAAGTGACGTTACAAAAGCTCAATTTGAATTTAATATGTTATCGGTCATATTTTCGCATGCCACATAGATAAGTGCGAAAGACCAGTCAACTCAAAACTATTTAACGAACATTCGCCAAACTATATTTCTGTCAAAAAAGACATAAAAAGTTTGGTGATCAGCCCAATGTTGTGAAAAGCCTGTGGGTGACAGTTTAACCCGAAACGAATTACCACCGACGAATCACGACGACATGGAAACCGAATCCGCAGCGAGCGGCGCTGGTCAAGCCCCCCACCAGTATATCGCGCAGAACAGGAACAACCAAACCACATCAACAAAATGCCAATACCACGCGGCAGCTTCCAAGCCAAAATGCTGATCAGTTTTAAAGTGCCCCCTGCGAGCGCGGAAGTAACACACGGTTAGAAAACAAGTGCCTACGATAACGTGGAAACCATGAAAACCGGTTGCTAAGAAGAAAGTAGACCCATATATACCGCTCTCCATAGTGAAGGTAGCATGCACGTATTCGTAAACTTGCAGCCCGGTAAATATAATTCCAAGAATAATAGTAAGCCCAAGGCCAGTAACCAAATCTCGCTGATTGCCTTCACGTAAAGCATGGTGAGCCCACGTAACGGTACAACCGGAAAGAAGAAGCACGAGTGTGTTCATAAATGGCACACCGAATGTCGGAAGCGTCTCAATACCCTTGGGGGGCCAAACACCTCCGGTGGATTCAACGCGGCTAAATTGTTTCATCTCATTCGCATACAGGCTAGCATCAAAATAGGCCCAGAAAAAAGCTGCGAAGAACATAACCTCCGACGCTATGAACAACATCATGCCATAACGAAGACCTAGCTGTACTACCGGTTTATGGTGCCCTTCATGAGTGGCCTCGCGCACAACGTCGCGCCACCAAAACCACATTGTTGCAAGCACACCAGCAAGTCCGGGCATGAATACCCAAACACCGAGTTTTGTAACAAGCCCCTCAAGATCAACCCCCAGCATATCCGGATGCAAGAATACAACCACGCCAAAAAAAAGAAAAAATGAGGCTGCCGAACCAACTGCAGGCCAAGGACTTGGATCTACCAAATGGTAATCATGAGTTTGCTGATTATGCGATTCGGAACTCATCTATTTTGCCTCCCTAGTTGTATCCAGGACATGACATCCCGGAGAGACCTCTTCTACTATTTTGCAATCGCCGTCGCCGTAATTTTTTCAAGGCCCGCAGAAGGTTTAGCAGCCTCAAAAAAAGTGTAGGACAGAGTTATTGTATTCACATCGTCCAAATTTCGATCTTTCACTATTTCCGGGTCAATAAAAAAAGTTACCGGCATATCCATTTGCTCTCCCGCATCTAATTTCTGCTCTTGAAAACAAAAACATTCAATCTTACTAAAGTAAAGCCCCGCCTTGAGCGGCGTTACATTAAACGTAGCTGTGCCAACCAGGGGAGCATTTGAGTCGTTTCGAGCACGATAAAATGCCAAACCCGTCTCACCTACCTGTAAAGACATTTCCCGCTGCACAGGTTGAAAATCCCAGGGGAACGATCCATTCAGGCTAGCATCAAAACGCACCTTAATAACTCTATCAATGCGTTTCCCACTAGGCATCTGAGCAATTTGAGTGGTCCCCCCAAACCCGGTGACGCGACAAAACAAATCATAGAGTGGCACCGCAGCATAGGCCATTCCAGTCATAGCCACCACGAGAAGGATAAGCGCACCAAATAAACGACGATTTTTAGACTTCAGAGATTGTGCCAACTATCTTAACCCCCACTCATTTTGACGATTGCAACCAAGTAAAACATAAGGGCTAGCCCTGCAAGCACACCGGCGACGGCTAAATTTTTCGCCCGCAAACGACGTTTAGGCTCGATGAAATCTTGGTCGATATCTTTAGGAGTTTGCTTACCGTTGTTTCTTGCCACCACCACCATTTATCCCTCAAGCACCAAACACAGTTGATCCATCTACAATCATTAACGTGAATAAAAGAAATAAGTAAATTATTGAAAATGTAAACATACGCCTTGATGCTCGCTCTGTATCATCCAGCCAAACCGACACAGCCGCAGCCAAAAATAGTAAGCCCAGGATTAATGAAGAAATGCCATATAGCCAGCCTGTTACACCGAGGAGTGATGGAGCGACGGCCAAAGGTAAAAGCAACAAAGTATAAATAATGATTTGACGTTTAGTCTCACGCTTACCGGCAACTACCGGCAGCATCGGCACACCCGCTTTTTCATAATCCCTCGCTCTATAAAGAGCCAAGGACCAAAAATGGGGTGGTGTCCAGAAAAATATTAACGCAAAAAGGACTACAGACTCTAGGGAAATGCTGCCAGTAACCGCTGCCCACCCAATCATCGGTGGGAAGGCGCCGGCGGCACCACCAATAACAATATTTTGGGGTGTCCGGCGCTTAAGCCATATCGTGTAGACAAAGACATAGAAGAGGATAGCTACGGTTAATATTAATGCGGCAGGGATGCTAACAGTCAGCCCCATAATTGCAACAGATCCTACAGCTAATACTATGCCGAAACCGAGAGCATCTCCGGGCGCGATGCGTCCATTCGGTATCGGCCGTAATTTAGTCCTCTCCATCACGGCATCTATATCCCGGTCATACCACATGTTTATCGCACCTGCTGCCCCGGAGCCAACCGCGATACAAAGGACAGCAACGATGGCAAGAATTGGATGCAGCGTTCCCGGGGCCAATAAAAGCCCGGTCAACCCAGAAAACACCACCAGGGACATCACGCGTGGCTTAAGCAGCTTTAAGTAATCCGCAAGCTCTGTGTCAACAAATTGCGAGCCATTACTTCTTTCTAGGTGATAGGCGGTTTCCGCCACGTGATTCTCCCTGAAACCTATTTATTTAATTTGCGGTATCTCATGAAAACTATGAAATGGTGGCGGCGAGCTGATTGTCCATTCCAGAGTCGTTGCTCCCTCACCCCAATAATTATCTCCCACCCTGCGGCCCCAATTGATTGTGTAGACCAACATTCCGACGAAAAAGAGCGTCGAAGCAAATGAAAAATATGCTCCAAAAGATGACACAGCATTCCACCCCGCCAATGCATCAGGATAATCAATGTAACGCCGCGGCATGCCTGCGAGGCCGAGGAAATGCTGCGGGAAAAAACATATATTTACGCCGATGAAAGTTGTCCAAAAATGCAACTTCCCCGCCCATTCGGGATACTGCCGACCACTCATTTTCCCAAGCCAATAGTATATCCCACAGAAAATTGTGAATACGGCCCCCAAAGACAATACGTAATGAAAATGAGCAACCACATAATAAGTATCGTGCAAAACTAAGTCGACGCCTGCGTTTGCCAAAACAACGCCAGTCACTCCCCCAACGGTAAACAAGAAAATAAACCCGACTGCCCACAACATTGGAGTGTCAAAACGGATCGACCCGCCCCACATTGTGGCTATCCAACTGAAGATTTTTATGCCCGTCGGTACAGCAATCACCATTGTGGCTGCAACAAAATAGGCTCGAGTGTCTACATCGAGCCCAACCGTGTACATATGATGTGCCCATACTATAAACCCTATAAACCCTATCGACACCATCGCATAGGCCATACCCAAATAACCAAAGACGGGCTTTTTTGAAAAAGTAGCAACAACATGACTTATTATGCCAAATCCAGGCAAAATCATGATGTAAACCTCCGGGTGCCCAAAAAACCAAAAAAGATGTTGGAATAAAATTGGATCTCCCCCCCCTTCGGGCTTAAAAAATGACGTGCCGAAATTTCGGTCTGTCAGAAGCATCGTTATTGCACCTGCCAAAACTGGAAGGGATAGCAACAGCAGAAATGCTGTAATCAGCATTGCCCAAACAAACAATGGCATTTTATGTAGGGTCATACCAGGAGCTCTCATATTAAAAATCGTGGTTATGAAATTAACGGCTCCTAATATTGATGATGCTCCAGCGACATGGAGTGCGAAGATCGCCATATCCACGGCTGGACCGGGATGCCCAGTATCGCTTGAAAGTGGCGGGTATATTGTCCAACCAGTTCCCGCACCGCCGCCAATAAGGGCAGATCCCAGCAATAGAAGAAAGGCAGGAGGAAGAAGCCAAAAACTGATGTTGTTCATCCGAGGAAAAGCCATATCGGGCGCACCAACCATCAGCGGCACAATCCAGTTCCCAAACCCACCTATTAAAGCTGGCATTACAACGAAAAACACCATTATAAGACCGTGCGCGGTAATAAACATATTCCAGAGGTGACCATCCGGCGAACCATCCTCCATGGTCATGAACTGCACACCAGGCGCCTGCAGTTCCATGCGCATGTATACCGAAAAAGCCCCTCCAATCAGCCCCGCAGTTACTGAAAATATTAAGTACATGGTACCTATATCTTTGTGGTTGGTGGAGTAAACAAACCTCCGCCAACCCTTAGGCTCATGATGACTTTCGTGTCCTTGTGCGTCGGCAGTTGGTGCTTCAGCCATGGTCATTCCCTTACTAAAATTAATCCGTGCTGTTTATTGAGGGGCAGTTCCATCCGCCAAATTGATTGAATCCCTTGTATTCTTGCTTTTAGTGGCGATGGGCAGTGTTATGTTATCAACTTTGGCGTACTTTTTCTGAGCTTTTTTGACCCACCGTTTAAATTCGCCCTCAGTAACCGCATGAACCTCAATTGGCATAAAAGCGTGACCAGATCCACACAACTCAGAACAAAACCCGAAATAAGTTCCGGGTTTTTTTATTTCAACCCAGGTTTCGTTAAGACGCCCCGGCACCGTATCTATACGAACTGCAAGTGGCGAAATGGCCCAATTGTGTAACACGTCTGTCGCAGTAACCAGCAAACGAACCTTTTTGCCAACAGGCAATACAACCGGATTGTCTGTGCTGAGCTGCCGCAGTACGGGCCGCTGTTCTTTGGATTTGGCAGCAGCTTTTTGCGCCTCTTTCAGGTCCTCGCCCTGTAATAAATTTGCTGTAAACTCAAAATTACCATGGTCTGGATATTGATAAGTCCAATTCCATTGGTTCCCGGTAACTTTTAAAGTCATATCCGCCTCTTCAATCCTATCGGCAAAATATAACAATTTAAAAGAGGGTACTGATATCACAACCAAGATGACCACGGGTATTGCTGTCCACAGGACTTCTATGACCGAGTTGTGTGTTGTTTTGGATGGAATAGGATTTCTCTTTTCGCGAAATCTAACCGCCACGTATATGAGCAACCCCAACACGAAAACCGAAATCAGCGTGATGATGATAACCAACTGGAAATGAAATCCTGCTATCATCTCCATGGTAGGCGATGCCGAAGGTTGCAGTCCCAACTGCCACGGTTTCGGGCCTGCTGATTCTTCGGCGAAGCTATTATCAACAATACCCAATATTCCAAAAAGGACCGTAATAACGGCATAGACCAATTTTAAATTCATATATCCCCCCAACCATCAATAATCGTGTGGTTGAAAACGGTAACTTATCTATCCCAACTGGGACATCCTTGCATTAAAATATATATCACTCGCTGAGCTAAAGGCCTATTCTGCGTGACACTATGTCGCAAAACTACTCACTAATTTTTTGCGTTTCAATCGTTTTGAAGAAACGCGTCTAACAATTCAACAGTTTGCTGAGCGAGGCAGCTGGTTAAATTTGGTTTAAACGAAAACTCTGTGTTTTTTATG
This sequence comes from uncultured Rhodospirillaceae bacterium, assembly GCA_913043025.1. Taxonomy (GTDB): domain Bacteria; phylum Pseudomonadota; class Alphaproteobacteria; order UBA8366; family UBA8366; genus UBA8366. The sequence goes on along the minus strand of CAJWLM010000007.1, from coordinate 64,454 downwards.
TGAATGAAGCTAGGTAGTATAAGACTGTTTGATAAGGGTACTTAAATATAACAACGGCTAACCATAATGAATCATTTATTTTTAACGAATCAAATCTTTTTCGATCGCGCAGGCCTTGACCCCTCGCGTTTGGATGCGGTGGTAGGTGAGACTATACAGGGGGCAGACGACGGTGAATTGTTTCTTGAGTACTGCCAGTCCGAAGCCATCACATTGGATGATGGCAAGATTAAAAACGCACATTATGATACGATGCAAGGGTTTGGGTTACGTGCAGTTTCGGGCGAGGCGACAGCCTACGCGCATTCACCAGAGTTGAGCTTTACCGCGATCCAACGCGCTGCAAAAACCGTTTCGGCAGTAAAATCCGGACATAATGGAAAACTTGCGTTGCCTCCAAGCGTAACAGACCAAGTCCTGTACACAGATCTGAACCCGATGACCGAGATGACCTTCGATTCTAAAGTTGCACTTCTATCGGACATTGATGGGTATTTGCGCAATCTCGACGACCGAATAGTACAAGTAATGGCTTCCATCTCCGGAGAATGGCAAGCAATACGCATTATCAGACCTAATGGTTCCCACACTGCAGACATTCGGCCATTAGTTCAACTTAACATTTCAGTCACAGTTGCTGATGGTGGTCGCATGGAAAACGGTTCGCAGGGCACTGGCGGACGCGCTAGCTATTCGAGCTTTGTTGATCCCGATGCGTGGCAAAATCAAGCCAATGAAGCGTTGAGGCAAGCGTTAGTCAATCTCGACTCCGTGCCCACCCCCGCAGGCGAAATGGTGGTGGTATTAGGACCCGGATGGCCCGGCATTTTGTTACACGAAGCTATTGGTCATGGGTTAGAGGGGGATTTTAATAGGAAAAAAACCTCTGCATTTTCGGGTCTTCTTGGAGAACGAGTGGCGAGCCCAGGTGTGGTAGTTGTGGATGATGGAACAATAGCTAATCGGCGTGGGTCCATTACAGTTGATGACGAAGGTACCGCACCAGATGAAACCGTCTTAATTGAGGATGGAATTCTTACTGGTTATATACAGGATCGGATGAATGCCCGATTAATGGGGATGCAGACCACGGGGAATGGCCGCCGTCAGTCCTATGCACACCTGCCAATGCCCCGAATGACCAACACCTACATGAAAAATGGCGATAAAGATCCAAGCGAAATTCTAGAGTCGGTTGAGAAAGGTCTTTACGCAGTTAACTTCGGTGGAGGACAAGTTGATATTACAAGCGGTAAATTTGTATTTAGTTGCACCGAGGCTTATTTGATCGAAAACGGGAAATTAGGCCCTCCAGCTAAAGGCGCTACGTTAATTGGGAATGGTCCAGACGTGCTCACACGAATTGCTATGATAGGAAATGATATGCAATTGGACCCCGGCATAGGAAGTTGTGGTAAGAATGGTCAGAGTGTTCCAGTTGGTGTCGGGCAACCAACGCTTCGCCTGAACGGATTGACGGTTGGTGGGACCGCGGCCTGATGAATGCAAACATCCAATTCAACGACAAGAATGTAGGTAGTGGACACTTCTCCCAGCTACACAAGTGAAAACACAGGCTTTGTTATCTGGAAAAAACTAATATGTAGTTGCCATATAAACCCTGTCTATATCACCACCCCAATCCTTCTCAAATCTTTCAAGTAACGTTTCCGCCGGGCTTATTCCACTTTCGGCAATCTCTTGCAATGTCTCTATGTAGCTGCATTCGTCACTTTTAGAACCGCTTGCAACCCTGCGTCTTCTTAGTCCATCTCCGGCAATTTCCACCATGGATTTAGCGATATCTTGCAGCGGTCGCCCACGGAACTGGGTCTTAAGCGCATACCTCGGAACGGCCGCACGAATACACTGCATCTCGCTAGTTTTCCAATCTTTGATAAGGTCCCACGCCTCATTTTGAGCTTCAGAATCGTAAAGCAATCCTACCCAAAGAGCCGGCAGTGCACAAAGACGGCTCCACGGCCCCCCATCAGCACCACGCATCTCAATAAAGTGCTTGAGGCGGACTTCTGGGAATGGTGTGGTCATGTGATCTTCCCAGTCGCGTAAGCTAGGATAAACCCCTTCAAATCCTTTCAGCTTACCAGCCATAAAATCTCTAAAAGAACAGCCTGCTACATCCTGATACAAACCCTCGCGATAGACAAAATACATTGGCACATCGAGCACATAATCCACCCAGCGCTCAAACCCAAAACCATCATCGAAGATAAAGGGCAGCATGCCTGAACGGTCGGGGTCAGTATCGGTCCAGGTGTGACTCCGGTAGCTCAAAAACCCATTAGGACGTCCCTCAGTAAAAGGAGAGTTAGCAAAAAGCGCCGTTGCAACGGGTTGGAGAGCAACCGCGATGCGCATTTTTTGCACCATATCGGCCTCAGAGGAGAAGTCTAAATTAACTTGCACAGTCGAAGTTCGAAGCATCATATCATGGCCGAGCGAGCCGGTTTTTAACATGTAGTCTCGCATAACTTTGTAACGGCCCTTTGGCATCCACGGTATTTCGTCGCGACGCCATTTCGGCACAAATCCAATGCCAGACATACCTGCGCCAATCTCTTCACAAACTGCCTTAACTTCGGTGAGATGAGACTGCACCTCATTACATGTCTGGTGGATGCTGGCTACTGGAGCACCAGAAAGTTCAAATTGACCGCCGGGCTCTAGGGTCACAGAAGACCCATCAGCTTTTTTTAAAGCGATAATATTACCCTTCTCCGTCACTGGCGCCCAACCATAACGCTGTAACTTCTCAAGGATTTGGCGTATTCCAGGGCTACCATTATAAGCAAGCGGCGCGTAATCCGACAAACGGTAAACAAATTTCTCGTGCTCAGTACCGATTCGCCAATTTTCACGCGGCTTAACACCTTTCTCAAGATACTTGATCAACGTATCCTTATCGGTAACAGGTTCGACGGCGGGCACTTTATGAGACATGACGAATATATTTCTCGCAAGAAAACTTATATTATTGAGTTCCTAACCTATTCCCCATTTCTGTCAATGGGCCGGTTCTCCCAATCTCCCAAAATCGACTGCCAACAACTCAATGCTGCAATGGCAGCAGTCTCAGCCTTTAATAGCCTTGGGCCAAGCCCCACGGGAATAGCGTAGGATAAACCGCGCAGCATTTCATGCTCTGCCGGGCTAAACCCCCCGGCAGGACCGACTGCTAATACCCAATCCATCAATATATTTTTGTCCTTTACATCTCTGAGGGCCGCATCAATTGGTTTGGCTAAACCTGACTCGGCCGCAAACAGCAGCTTGGTGTTCTCAGGCCAAACCTGCAACCGCTCAATAAGCTTTTTGGGAGGTTCGATTAATGGGACATTTAAACGGTCGCACTGCTCTGCAGCCTCAACAGCAATTGCTCTGACGCGATCATAGTTTGATCTTGTTACATCGGTGAAGTCGGTTATTGTGGGTAAAAGGATAGACACACCAAGTTCTGTAGCCTTCTGTGATAACACCTCCATAGGACCTTTTTTGATCGGTGCGAATAAAAGCCCTGGCCCCGAGGAATCGGGCTGTGGGCGCTGTAATTTTTCAACTTTTACAGAAATGAGATTGAGATCCATTGCGAGTGAACCACTCCATTCGCCGTCGCGCCCGTTGAAAAGAGACACCAATGCTCCGGGCTGAAGACGAAGTACATTTTTCAGATAATGAATCTGGGAGTTTTGAAGGCTGATAAGGGAGTCAGGTGTCAATGAACAATTGACGAACAAACGTGGCGGGGACTTTGTCATATAACTTACCTTATTTGCAGGATTTATAATTAATTAGTGACAGTCTTTATTTGAATACTTTGAAACGTACAAAATCTTATCAGCGTTTAAGTACAAAAACAGTCTCATAATAATCTTGAACTCAGCCCACGTTGCCGGACCTTCAAAAATTTTGAGGAGACTTTGTTGCCTTCCGGCACCAACCATCGCAGATTAGGAGAGATATGAAACAGAATAGTGACATTGCAAAAGGTGACTGGATAGATCAAAAACTTCCGAGTCCCGTCCAGCCTTATTTACGGTTAGCTCGCGTTGATCGCCCCATTGGCATCTGGCTTCTTGCAATACCCTGCTGGTGGGGCATGGGTTTGGCCTGTAATTTAATGAATATTTTTCCGTCTTGGGACGCAGCTGTTTTAGCACTAATTTTTCTAATAGGCGCAACCCTGATGCGCTCCGCTGGCTGCACATGGAATGATATTTTGGATCGACATATTGACTCCAAAGTGTCCCGCACTGCTTCGCGACCTCTCGCAAGTGGTGCCATTAGCGTGGCCCGAGCGATTATTTTTATGGGTTTGCTATTATTAGTTTCCGCATCAATCCTGGTCACACTTAATGAATTCACTAGGATTCTTGCAACCTCATCGCTGATCCTCGTCGCTATTTATCCTGCGATGAAGCGTATCACCTTTTGGCCACAAGCTTTCCTAGGGATAACTTTCAACTGGGGGGTCCTAGTTGGATTTGCAGCAATAACTGGCACACTTATGCCCGCAACCTTCGTCCTTTATGCGGCTGCATTTTTCTGGACGCTAGGATACGATACAATATATGCACACCAAGATAAAGAGGACGACGCTCTGATCGGAGTAATGTCCACTGCACTTAAATTCGGCTCAACGAGTAAGGCTTGGATCAGTGGATTTTATATTTTAGCAATGACCTGTTTCGTGTTAACCGGGCTACTCGCCGATCTCGGCCCAACTTATTTTTTGTTACTCGCAGTTCCCGCTGGTTTGTTAACGATACAGGTGTACAGTGTTAATCTCGACGACCCCAAGAGTTGTCTTTTGCACTTTAGGGCTAATACACAGATAGGCTGTTGGATATTGGCCGCTCTAGTTATTGGGCAGCTTCCCTGAAAGGCCCCACGTCATGACATCCCAAAAAGCCTTCGTTCGCGAAAATACTGCAACAATAACTCCTTCATTAGTTCCTGAACTTCAACTTAATCTCGCAAATGAAACATGCCCCGTTTGGTTGCAAACACCCGAACATTTTTCAAAATTGGGAATACCCGAACCATTCTGGGCTTTCGCTTGGGCTGGAGGACAAGCGTTAGCAAGATATATTTTCGATAATCCGGAAATCGTTTACGGACAGACTGTTCTTGATTTTGGTTCAGGAAGCGGAATCGTTGCGATCGCGGCAGCTAAATCTGGCGCTACACACGTTATTGCCAGTGATATCGATGAATATGCGGAAGCAGCAATAGCAATTAATGCAGAGAAAAATAACGTAAATATAGAAATAACACGGGAGAATTTCATCGGGATTGACAAGAATTGGACGACAGTATTCGCAGCAGATGTATGCTACGAAAAAAATACGGCTCTCATGATAACAACTTGGCTTAAGTCACTTGTAAGTAGCGGGTCAAAAGTTTTTATTGGAGGTCCTCGGCGTATTTACCTTCCAAAGAATGGCTTAGAGAGTGTCATAAGATACAGTAAGGAAACCGTGTCTCGACTGGAAGATACGGATCTACGAAATGCGCAAGTGTGGCGAGTTGTATGACGACTAAGGGCAGTAGCTGGTTAGAAAAACTAACACTCTCGAGATCCGCAAAGATCTTTTTCGATTATATTTACGGGGTAATCGAAAGGCTGAGCCTTAGATGCTAAAATGGAGATAATGGTGTTACGATAGTGGTCATCATTCACCAAACGTAAAATGAAGTTGTCGGGGTCCTCAGAGGCCCCAAGACGCTCTCTTAAAGTTTCCAAGATTTCAGCGGAATTAGCGCTTATGTAAGGCCTGTTCAAAACAGCGATATCCCGTACCCCAATAGCCTGATTGCTTAGGTTCAAACTACCATGCTTGCCAACATACAAATAAGCCGACTCAATTGGTTCGCCATGTTCGAGCATGAGCTGCACATGCTCGATTTCGCCAAAATGATAATTACCTTCAGTACGATGCATTATCTCTAGTTGTTCATCACTCAACCACGTTACCGCTATCTTAGCTTGCACGCCGGGTGCACGCTGAAGCATTGCTGGCACAGCACCGTATGCACTTATGTGGGCCGCATATACAACATCGAAATCAGCAATTCTTCCATATTGCACTGCTATTGGTCCTACATTGATGTCTTTAAACTTGCGCGACAGTTGTTCGGGAGAGCGATTTGACCCGACCGCCAAGACCGGCCAGCAATTTTCAACCAAATTTGAGTCAAATGATTTTACATTGTTCACTTCAGCGCTCGAGTCCCATGTGTAGGAGCTCTTGGGGGCCCAATAGGGGTAATCTCGTGCTCGTTTCAAAATGCTGTTCAATTCAGTCACACCATTTGCCATGAAGTGGTCTCCAGTACTTGGCATAATATCGTTAAAAAACAAATTTCGCTTCTAAGTAATTTTTGCACTAGTTTATTAGCATGACTTACAATTCTCTTAGAGATTTTATGATTGATTTGGAGCAGCGCGGTCTCCTAAAGCGTGTTGAAACACCAGTTTCAACGGAATTAGAGATGACCGAAATTCAAACCCGTTTATTAGCCGAAAAAGGTCCAGCAGTACTTTTCGAAAATCCTCTTAGGGGGGATGGCAAAAAATTCGATGTGCCAGTGTTGGTAAATCTCTTTGGGACAGTGGAGCGAGTAGCGCTGGGGATGGGGAGATCACCCGCAGAGTTGCGAGAAGTGGGTAAGATGCTGGCCTTTCTTCGACAGCCGGAGCCACCTGCAGGGATCGGCGACGCTTTGCAAAAACTTCCACTCCTTAAATCAATAATAGCTATGAGGCCAAAGAAAGTTAGGACGGCGCCTTGTCAAGAAGTAGTGTTTGAGAGAGAGGAAATTGATCTAACAAGATATCCTATTCAGACTTGTTGGCCCAATGAGCCTGCGCCTCTCATAACCTTTCCATTAGTTGTTACCCAAGGCCCTGACCCAGTTGGAAATAGGTCAGACAGCTACAATCTCGGCATTTATCGAATGCAGGTAAAAAGCCGTAACACCACTCTCATGCGATGGCTATCTCATCGCGGCGGTGCGCAACAGGCCGCTCGTTGGAATGAGCAAAAAAGCAATCCAATACCAGTTGCAGCGGTGATCGGCGCCGACCCGGCAACATTACTAGCGGCAGTTACACCCGTGCCAGATACCCTATCAGAATATCAATTTGCAGGTCTTCTAAAAGGAAAAAGTATCAGCTTAGTGGACTGCAAAACAGTCCCACTTAAAGTTCCCGCCGAAGCAGAGATTGTGCTGGAAGGCCATGTGGATCTCAGCAATAAGATGCCGGAAGGACCGTATGGGGATCATACGGGCTATTACAATGCACAGGAGCCATTCCCAGTTTTCACCGTATCGGCAATCACACAGCGGATGAGTCCAATTTATCACTCCACTTTTACGGGGCGACCACCAGATGAACCAAGTATACTAGGCGAAGCTTTGAATGAAGTTTTTATACCCTTATTTCAGCAACAATTTCCTGAAATCGTTGATTTTTGGCTGCCTCCAGAGGCCTGCTCTTATCGTCTAGCTGTTGTCTCAATCAAGAAAGCCTACCCCGGGCATGCAAAGCGTGTCATGATGGCAGTCTGGTCTTATCTACGTCAATTCACTTACACAAAGTGGGTAGTAATAATTGATGACACGATAGACGCTAGAAGTTGGGATGATGTTATATGGGCTATCTCGACACGAATGGACCCAGCTCGTGACATAACGGTTCTAGAGGATACGCCGATAGATTATCTAGATTTTGCGAGTCCCATTCCGGGCTTAGGTTCAAAGATTGGCTTGGATGCGACCGATAAGTGGCCACCAGAGACTAAGCGTGACTGGGGCAGAACTATTCGGATGAGTGACAATGTTATCGAAAAAATTGATCAACTGTGGGATGAACTTGGCTTGCCAGGAAAGGGAAGGGCTATTTGGAAATGAATGTCAATTCAAGTGAGATACTTATTCCTGCTCTTTTCGGAATTTTTGCTTTCTGGTTTGTATTTTACATCCGACGCCGTGCACGTTCAGCTGACAAGACTTTTATCACTACCCATAAGAAAATGACCCGTCGACTGGCCGGCGGAGATGAAACGTTAGAGACACGAGAGACGGAATCCAAGGCAATAACTACTGACGACTGGAACAGAGGTCGACGTCAGGTAATCTTGTGCAGCGGTATTTTAATTTTAGTTGCAACATTTAGTGTTGTGTCATGCATTCGTACTAGCTGGTAGGAGAAAATTCGTGTGCGAAGAAACTTTCGACAAGTTGCAGGATTTACTAAAAAAAGCCACCGAATTCGGCGCCGACGCGGCGGAAGTGGTTTATGTGCACCAGGAATCTTTGAGTCATTCGCAACGATTTGGGAAAACTGAAAATATAGAACGTGCGGAAAATGCAGATATAGGACTTCGTGTTTTTAAGGACAAAAAACAGTCAGTAGTCTCTTCTTCAGATCAAACACCCAGCGCACTCAATGATTTAGCCGAGCGAGCAGTAGCCATGGCCAAAGCTGTGCCTCAGGATGAATACTGCGGCCTTGCTGACCCCAGCCAGTTGCAAAAAAAGGAACCGTCAGAGCTTGAAATATTCGATGAGTCGAAACCTGACACAAACATGCTTATTGAGTGGGCTCGATCTGCTGAAGGCGCTGCATTAGAAGTGGATGGGATAACCAATTCTGAGGGTGCGGAAGCTGGATGGATGCAGAGTGAAGTTATTTTAGCAGCTACGAATGGATTTGCAGGCAACTACCGAGGCTCATCCTTTAGCATCAGCGCCTGCGTGCTCGGAGGGGAGGGCACTGCAATGGAACGGGATTACGATTATACATCTGCTGTATTTAAAGCCGATTTAGACGACCCTGAAGAAGTAGGTCGTCGCGCTGGTGAGAGAACCGTGCGGCGGCTCAACCCCCGTAAACCCGAAAGTGCTAAAGTACCCGTGGTATATGAACCAAGAATCGCAAATTCGATTATTAGGCATCTGGCAGGCGCTATTAATGGAAGCGCAATTGCTAGGGGGACAAGTTTTTTAAAAAATGATTTAGGAGAAAAAATTCTCCCTGAAAATATCTCCATTATTGACGATCCACACCGCAAACGCGGTCTCGCATCCAAGCCCTTTGATGCGGAGGGCTTAGAAAATGGGCCGATTGAATTTGTAAAAGATGGTGTGCTAACTCAATGGGTCCTTGATCTACGATCAGCTCGGCAACTTGGTGTCTGCAGCAATGGCCGTGCATCTCGCGGCACATCTTCCCCCCCTAGCCCAGCAACAACGAATCTGCACATGACACCAGGAACCAAAACACCAAAAGATTTGCTCAAAGAAATAAACCAAGGTTTCTACGTTACTGACATGATGGGGTTTGGCATCAATGGAGTAACTGGTGATTATAGTCGCGGCGCATCAGGCTTCTGGATTGAAAATGGTCAAATCACATACCCTGTGAGCGAAATGACAGTGGCAGGTAATTTAAAAGACATGTTTCTTAATTTAACACCCGCTAACGATCTCGTATTTCGTTATGGTACGAATTGCCCAACACTCCGTATAGATGGAATGACAGTCGCCGGTAGTTAGTTTAATCGACGTAAAAAAATAGTTGCGGCAGCTTCTAATATTGAATCTCTGTCTATCATATGTTCTCGGTAAAGTTCGCTGATGGTACCCGATTGGCCGTATTTTTCCACACCCAGTGCAGTGCATCGATATGACCCCACGGCACCAAGCCATGAAAGTGTTGCCGGATGACCATCAAGAACGGTCAAAATATCAGCATCATAAGCACAAGGTCTTAAAATCTTCTCTATGTGTGAAATTCCACACGGACTCCGTTTTGCTTTAATCCAGTTTTGATGAAGCAGGTCAGGCGAGGTTACTGCAAGCAATCCCGCGCCCGGAGCGTCTTCAATTACAGCTGAGTGAGCAGAAATCGCCTCTGGCGCAAGTGCCCCACAAAATGCGATTATTAAGTCAGCACCTGGAGATGGTGCCTCGACCCAGTAGGCCCCAGCCGTTACACCATCTATCAGTTCTTGCGTTACCTTTCTTTCAGGTTGTTTCACTGGACGCGTTGAAAGCCGCAAATATACCGAGCCCCCATCCTCACTTACTGGTGCCTGCATATGCCTAAACCCCCAAGCCATTATAATTCCTAATTCATCCACAAAAGCTGGTTCAAAATAAGAAAGGCGATCGACGCCCATGCCAATCAAAGGAGTGTTGATAGATTGATGTGCTCCGCCCTCGGGCGCCAAAGTGATTCCTGACGGCGTTGACACCACCATGAAACGAGCGTCCTGATAACAGGCGTAAAGTAACGAATCGAGACCACGGTTAATAAAAGGGTCATAAAGGGTTCCCACAGGCAATACCCTTGCCCCAAAAAGCGGTTCTGAGAGCCCCATAGCGGCAAGCATCAAGAATAGATTATTTTCTGCGATCCCAAGTTCGATATGTTGGCCTGAGTGAGACTTTGTCCATTTCTGGAGTGATGCCACATCTTGTTCCTTAAACACATCTTTCTTGCCTTGCCGGTCAAAAAGTCCGCGCTGATTTACCCACCCACCGAGATTTGTTGACACTGTCACGTCAGGTGAAGTTGTGACGATGGCAGCAGCCAATTCGCTCTCAGTGCGACCAAGCTGATTCATTAGTTGGCCGAATCCCTGTTGAGTTGAACTTTGTGTGTTCGTACGAATGTCAAAGTATTTTGGCACCTCCACCCGGGCTGCGACATGCCGACGATTCGAGTCATTATTAAAAGAAGCAGAACCGAGCAATTGCTTCAGTCTTTCACCTCTGATGTTTAAGCCAGAATCAAATGACCATTCCTCACCATCTTTAATACTCATTTCGGTTTTAAAAACCGCCATTTGCTCTGCGTTCATAAGGCCAGCGTGATTATCTTTGTGCCCAGCAAAAGGCAGACGATGACCCTTAATCGTGTAAGCTACAAAGCAAGTCGGATGCTCTGGAGATGCCTCATTAAACGCCTCAAGCACGGACTCCATGTCGTGGCCTGCTAGATTTGTCATCAAACTATGTAGGGAGTCATCATCGTGATTATCAAGTAACTCCTTCAAACCCGACGTGCCACGAAGTCCTTTTTCAAGATGTTTGCGCCACGCAGCGCCAGCCTTGTAGGTAAGTGCCGAATAAAGGTCATTAGGACAATCGTCAATCCATTGCAGTAATGCTTCGCCAGCAGGACCTTTACGGGCCTCCTCCAATTTTTTGCCGTATTTCAATGTCACTACGTTCCAATCTACCGTTCCGAAAAAACTCTGAATTTTCTGGAACAAGAGATCATTAACAACTCCATCAAGGCTCTGGCGGTTGTAATCTATTATCCACCAGAGATTTTGAACCTTGTGCTTCCAACCCTCAAGTAAAGCTTCGAATACATTGCCTTCATCGAGCTCCGCATCGCCCATCAGAGCAACAAATCGTCCTGGCTCAATGCCATCGCCCATGCGCTTTTGATACTTAACGTAATCCTGGACTAAGGCAGCGCATAGCGTAAAACCAACCCCGAGCCCCACTGACCCCGTTGAAATATCGACATCATCGGTATCTTTAGTGCGGGAAGGATAAGCCTGAGCCCCACCCATCGCGCGGAAATTTTGCAGATTAGAAATACTCTGTTTCCCGAAAAGGTACATCAAAGCATGAAAGACCGGGCTCGCATGCGGTTTTATTGCGATTCTATCAGCCGGCCTCAATGTTTCCATGAAGAGTGCGGTAAGAAGAGTTACCGCTGAGGCGCACGAAGATTGATGCCCTCCTACTTTTAAGCCATCGCATCCCGGTCGAACATAATTTGCGTTATGTATCATCCATGACGATAGCCAAAGCACCTTTTTTTCAATTTCACCAAGAGCTGATAACCGCTCCTGCAAGGGGATTTCACGTATACCCTCTTCTAAGAACCGGTGTTGTTCTGCCATTAAACTTTCCCAAAAGTGACATATAAACGTCCAATATTATTCCAGATACAGAGAAATTATATTGCTTTTATTCTAATAATATAGTGTTATTGGGGAATATTTATCCTCTGAATTGGTGAAAAATACAATTTCGTTCCATTTTGATATTATTGATTGCCGGATTCTCAATGTTTTGCAGGAGGATGCCCAAATATCCAATGCAGAACTCGCTAACCGCATTGGAATTTCTCCCTCCCCCTGTTGGCGTAGGGTAAAAAGGCTCGAAAAAGGAGGGGTCATCAAGCGCCGAGTTACATTGCTTGACCCTGCAATAGTTGGCCTTCCGGTGAGTGTATTTGTACGAGTAAGCCTAGAACGCCAAATTGAATCTGCACTCGAAACTTTTGAACATGCTGTACTGTCAAGGTCTGAGGTTATGGAGTGTTATCTTATGACAGGCGATTCTGATTATCTACTTCGAGTAGTTGTAGCTGATCTTGTTGCCTACGAAAGATTCATGATTGACCATTTAACTAGAATTAATGGCGTTGCATCGATAAATTCTAGTTTCGCCCTCAAGCAAGTAAAATATAGAACAGCGCTGCCGCTGGAAACGTTAGAATAATTGCCGAGAGAAAAGTAAACCTTGTTTTTTTCTCTGCCTTGCCTAATGATTAGGAATAATTCATACGGCTGAAAGGAATGTACGTGGCCAAGGAGGAACCAATTGAATTTTCAGGCACAGTCACTGAAGTGCTACCTAATGCTATGTTTCGGGTGACGCTAGAAAATGACCATGAAGTGCTCGCACATACTTCAGGGAAAATGCGTAAAAATCGCATACGTGTTCTCGCCGGTGACAGCGTGACCGTTGAAATGACCCCGTATGACCTCACCAAAGGGCGAATTACATACCGGTTCAAATAATTATATTCGTTTTAAAACACCTAGCTTAATCAACCAGGCAGCAGTACGCATAACTTCTGACTTTGTTGAGTTATCAAGCTTTCTATACAATTCTGCCAACGTAATGCCCGGGTTTTTCGTAATAGTGTGCAGAACAGTGGGTAAACCCTGAGGCGATACTAAAAGGTTAGGAGCAAAATAGTTCATTCTATGTTTTAAAAGTCGAGTTAGATCATTCGGCGACCCGTTTGAGACCTCCAATTGGTCGTCCCACGAAAGTGTTGCAGACGAAAAGCCCTTAAACATTTGGAAAGGGTCCGGCTTTAAGGGGAAGGCAGGACTTCCAACCTTTCGCTCTGCACTTTCGGGATCAATCTTGCGTCGCTCAGCAAGCTCTTTGAACAATGCATCGTATTGAGGAATCACTTGCTTCCAATCATATATAGCCTCAGCTCGCAAAATACCTGCCTTACCCATACTCTGCCGCAAATCTTTATTTTCGATCAATGTTACCAATGCGGAAATTAATGCACGTACATCAACAGCCGTTGATTGGGAGACACCTGCTAGATACTCCCCATAATTATCCTCCTCTGAAAGATACCGGTGCGCTTGATCTATTCCAATGCTGGGTGCCGGCAAAAGTGTTGGGAGCAGAAAACCCTCGACCCCATGCGAAATCGCCTCTCGATAACCATCCCAATCACTAATTATTACGGGCAAACCCGATGCCATTGCCTCAATCGGTGTAAGCCCAAAACTCTCCTGGATATTATCTGAAGGAGATACAAAGATATCCGCCGCAGCCCACACACCCTCTGTAAATTTAGACTCCGAATTTAGCACAAATGATACCATCGCCTTTTCACAGAGACTTAAGGCTGCATCGCGAAATTCTGTTTCAAACTTTTCACTCTGAAAGTATCCATAGAAGACTAAGTGTATTCGCTTACCAGTTTCTTTAGCAGCCTGCTCTGCAGCCAAGAAAAGTGGTAACGGGTGTGCCTTCGCGAAATAACTCAGCCTACCTAAAAATAAAACCACCACTTCGTCTTTGCTAACACCCAAAATTTCTCTTTGCTTGACCCTTAGAATTGGATCACGGTTTTTAGTAAATTTTTGGCAGTCAATACCAAGTGGAATTACAGGTGTCTGAATTGGGCAATAGATTGTGGTCTCAAATCGCTCCCCGAGATATTCCCGCCAGCCATCCCAAAGGGAATGAATAGAGTTCCGGATAGCCATTGAGGGACAAATTATTGCATCCCAACTCTGCAGAGGATGAGTGATACAATCACCTACCGCTTTCATTACGTTGGAGGTGGACATTGTATGACTCACTCCACACAAACTATAAGCTCGCTGGCTACCTCGTCGCCGATTCCATGCCATCTGCGCAATCGCCGGCTCTGGCTTTAATAAACAGCTAATCTCTGAAAATTTTTCAGTCTGCGTCTCCGTTAAATAAATGCAAGAATCTGCTGATCGACCGGCCCGAATTGCTTTCTCCACAAAAAATTGAAATAACTCCTCTTTCGGAGCTACACACCACATTTTATCTTGGGCGGCATATCTCAAAAAAGCGTCAACTATGCCGTCAACCGCTACCTGAATGCCAGTCACTTGACTGTCGTGCCGAATCGCATGCGTAAAATGAAGAGCTGTGGTCATTTGAAACTATAACTTTTTGAGATATTTAAGGCTTTTTTGCTGCAAGATTATTCATTGAAGATACCTCATTACTATTTGTCTCTGCCTGCTGTCGTTCCCAGACAAAAGGACATTTTAGCTGACCCCAAAAACTCTGCGGCATATAATCTCCGATTCCGATATTTGGTGATGGACGGCGGGGTGGGTTATAGAAAGTTCCAAAAAGTTGATCCCAAAGCATAAAATTTTCTCCATAATTAGTATTTCCTTCCTCTTTCGATCTCGAATGATGCCACCGGTGAAGTTCAGGAGTGTTGAAGATATAACTCAAAGGCCCAAACCGCATATCGATGTTACAATGCGTAAGAAAGCCAATGAAAGGAGTTAACATTGCTGTCCACAACATCACAAACTCGGGTGCTCCGGCCATTAACAGCATCGCCTGACCAAGTGAAATACTAACCATGGCATCCAAGACATGAAATCGTCCGGTATTCACAAACCAGAGCCGCACAACACTGTGATGAACTGCGTGGAATCGCCAAAGGAACGGCCATTGATGAGCAAATCGGTGAGCCCAATAAAGTCCAAATTCAGCTACCAAAAGACCAAAAATAACTTGAATCGCTGGATGCCAGGTATTTGGCCAAAGAACTCCTCCATCATTGCCAGCAACCTCCAAAATACCGATTATCATCAAACCTGCCCAGATTTGGGCCGGTATTTTGCTCAGAACTGTATGACCAAGATCTGCAACGATTTGACCATCGCTCTTCAGCCAGCACTCCTCATGGGGCATTATTCGCTCTAACACGCAAATAATTAGCGCGAGACAAAAATAGGTGATGTTAAAATAAATTATCGGCTGATCTTTTAAGATTCCCAAATAAATCATCCATACACAAGCAATCACTAGCATAGGCCATGTTGTGTACCGAATGACATTACGAACCCGTCGTGTGTTGGTATGAGTTACATCATTTGCAATTGCCATTTTGACTGACTCTTTCGAAATTTACGTTTCGCGACCGGGTTTGCACAGGAGTATTGTCATTTCTTGTGCATATGTGGGACCAAAATTTTTTCCCTCGCACTTTTGGACCTAAAGCCTACCTCCAAGAGTTATATTCTCAAGATCAATGCGAACGATACTAGCTCATTACTTTATACGAAATTCACCTCTCATGACATTACCATAACGTTGAAGTACCCTTTAAAACTTTAAAATAAAATTATTTTGATTATCCGCTGGCCCCAGCTTAGTGCGTCAACCGTAAGTGTGGGCTGTATCTTTCGGAGCTCAAACGAAATATCTACAGGACAAGAACGTTACGCAGCCATCTTAAGCATATCCTGAACAACGTCTTCCCCAACATTGCCGCCTGTCAAAACAGCTACAGTCGCAACTTTTGTATCTACCTTCCCAGATAGAAATCCGGCTGCCGCAACCACACCTGCCGGCTCCCCTACCTGCTTCGCACGGAAAAGAATGGTACGGAAAGCGCTTGCTATTTCCCGCTCACTCACCAGGACAATATCATCCAAGTATGCTTGCAGATGTCTGAAAGGAAAATCGCCCGGTCTCCTTGCTGACAATCCATCAGCAATTGTATCCCAATTATTAATCTCGACCGGCTTACCCTCCTTTACAGATAAAAAAGCGGCATTTGCCTGTTCTGGCTGAACCCCCACCACTCGCACATCTGGACGTTGTAATTTGATGGCTGTCGCAACACCTCCCGCTACTCCACCGCTAGAGACCGGCACTAATACCTGCTTCACATCTGGACATTGCTGTAGAATTTCCAGGCCTATCGATGCATGACCAGCCATCAACGGTGGATATTCCCATGTGTCGATAGGTTTCATTTGGCGCTCCAGAGCTACACGCTCTACTGTTGGTTGGCGATTCATAGCATCGGTACCGCACAAAATTACCTCCCCGCCATGGCCTTCAGTTTGTGCGATTTTATATGAACTTGTGGACTCTAGCATCACCACTGCGACAGGAGTTTCCATTAACCGACCAGCATAGGCAAAGGCTTGAGCAAAATTTCCAGATGATGCCACAACAATGCCACCAGCCCTATCGGCCTCACTCAACGTTTGCATTGCAGTGAAGGCAGCACGAACTTTATATGCCCCAGTTACCTGCATATTTTCGCATTTAAGAAAGAGTGTTTCATTACCTATTTCTTTCGCATCAAGGGAGATAGGAACAATCGGTGTTGTTCGAATAATCTCTGGCAACCTGGATTGTGCTGTCTTGATGTCAGATAGGCTTAAAAGGTCATTCATAGTTCTAATACCCAAAGCAGTTTCGGGAGTGTATAGATCTGTTACCAATAAAATTGAATAATGTCGATTACTGGGAAAAAGACATTACATTTTAACCCATCAGAAGAAGCAATGTTCACCGAAAAACATTTCTCAGTTCAATACTTTTGATATCGAATAGGAAACTTTTGGGGAGTAAATAGGCATAATGTTGAACGATGCTCGGTCAAATATTCAATACTCCTGTGCCCTCATAACTGGCGCCACCAGCGGAATTGGGGAGAGTTTTGCGAGACTGTTGCCAACATCCACCAACTTGATTTTAACAGGACGTGATAAGCAAAAACTTGCTGAACTATCTCGGCAGCTCTCAAATAAGTGCCGTACTGTGCAAATCATAACGGCTGATCTTGCCACGGCCAGTGGCCGGTCAAAACTAATATCAAAGATAAAAACATCGCCCATAGACCTCCTTATTAATAACGCCGGTCTCGGATCGTACGGTGCTTTCATTGAGACACCACTGGAACGAGAACGCGAAATGTTAGATGTCAATATCACAGCCGTCTTGGAACTTAGCCACGCGTTACTTCCAAGGATGATCTCCTGTGCGCAAAAAAATCATGGCCGGGCAGGTATGATTGTCGTTTCTAGCACCGCTTCCGTAATGCCTATTCCTTATCTATCTACATACGCCGCCACCAAAGCCTTTGAGCGCCATTGGGGAGAAGCTATAGCGGAGGAAATGAGGAAGGAGCCAATTGACATCCTAGTTCTATGTCCGGGAGCAACCCGCACACAATTTTTCGAACGCGCTGGTTTTTTTGGGTCAATGCCGATGTCAATGGAGGAGCCGAACGCAGTCGTTAAGAAAGCATTGGGCTCACTTGGAAAACGAAAGGTTTTAATTAGTAATAGTATTATTCGTCTTGCTCTCGCTCCGACAACCCTACCCCGCCGGCTTTTTGCGCGAGGCATCGGCCAATTTTTCAGACGGCAACGCTAGAGTTGCCCCTTATTTAGGCTCCAGTCGTAGTCAAAATCTGCAATGCTTTTCAGTTGCTTCAGACGTTCTTTAAGTCGCGGGTTTGCGAATTGTGTAATGTGAAAAATTATACTTTCATCATCCTCTCCGAAGTCTTCCGCGTACCACTGGTATAGCTTTGAGAGTATTAGGCGACCTTCATCATAGGATACTGCGCGAGGATGATTTATGAATTCCCTTGCCGCCGCTTCGAGGATGGCCGAGACATTACGTCCCGTTAATGCTATCGGCTGCAAATTTGGGCAACCAATGGAGGCACAATTAATTAAATAATGAATTCGTGGATCCTGCCATATGGGCCTCAGTATTCTGTGCTCTATATCATTTAAGCTTATAGGTACATCCTCCACCTTAAATAGTTTTTTACCCCATGGCCCATCAGCAAAAAAACCCGGCGAGATGTCAACTTCTTTAATCGTTTGAATAGGATAATTTTTTATCACCAGCCTAACGGTTAGCGCATTATAAAGATTGAGCCAATAAGCAAGCTGTTCGGATCTTCTGTATCGGCTGATGGTAACCGCTCCCAGGTATTCTATATAGTATTTCAGATTTTTGCGGTCTGCGTCGGGCACATTAGCATAATCGATGCGGTTTATTCCATCACGGCCAACCAAAACATTCCGACTCAAGAAAGTGTTCCAAGACTGATGATCGATGATAGTTTGCGATTCTGGAGAGTATTCTAACCACCGCTCCCACAGCTGTTTTTTAGGCGCCGCTTCGCTTATCGATGTGGAAAAAATGACACCCCAACATAAAAAAAGAATAATGTGCCGGGCCATATCAAAGCCTACAACTTAAGTTATTTTCGGGCCTCGCGCTTGCGCTCATGCGGATCAAGATATCTCTTTCTTATTCGAATAGCACTTGGTGTCACCTCAACCAGTTCATCATCGGCTATATATGCTAGAGACTGTTCTAAACTCATGGTGGTTGCAGTTGTTAGTGTTACCGCATCATCTTTCCCAGAGGCGCGAATATTTGTCAGTTGCTTTGTTTTGGTTGGATTGACTTCGAGATCAAGGCCACGCGCATGTTCGCCGATTATCATTCCCTGGTATACCGGCATTCCAGCGCCTATAAATAAAGCACCACGTTCCTCAAGATTCCAAAGTGCATACGGGACTGATTTGCCAGTCTCTGTCGAAATCATTACACCAGTTCGACGCGTCTCAATCTCTCCCTTGAAGGGTTCGTAGCCATTGAACAATCGGTTCATAATACCAGTGCCTCGAGTATCAGTAAGAAATTCACCATGATATCCGATTAGCCCCCGTGAGGGAGCTATAAAGGTAAGCCGCTGTTTTCCAGCTCCCGAGGGGCGCATGTCCTGCAATGTTCCCTTGCGTTTATTCATTTTTTCAACAACAACGCCCGAGAATTCTTGGTCAAGGTCGATCATCACCTCCTCAACGGGCTCAATACGACTACCTGCTTCGTCCTCTTTAAATAAAACTCTTGGACGGCTAATTGAGAGCTCATACCCTTCACGGCGCATTGTTTCGATTAAAACAGCTAATTGTAACTCCCCACGCCCTGCAACCTCGAAAGCATTTTGGCTGTCGGTTTCCGAGATACGGATCGCAACATTCCCCTCTGCCTCACGTTTCAAGCGGCTCCATATCATCCTAGAGGTAACCTTGTCACCGTCTTGTCCTGCGAGCGGAGAGTCATTTATTGAAAACGTCATTGCAAGCGTCGGAGGGTCGATGGGTTGGGAAGGAATTGGCACACCGTAGTTAGTATCACAGATTGTATCTGCAACTGTAGCACTCTCGAAACCTGCAATGGCAACTATGTCGCCGGGTTCGGCCTCCTCGACGCCAACTCTCTCGAGCCCCCGAAAGGCGAGTACTTTTGTGACGCGAGCCTCTTCTATAACACTAGCATCACGTCCCAATGCCTTTAGGGTCGCATTTGGTTTTAACCGCCCGGCAACGATCCGACCTGTAAGGAGCCTGCCAAGATAAGGGTCGACCTCAAGCGTAGTAGCTAACATGCGAAAATCACCATCATTTTGAATCTCTGGCGGGCTAACATGTTCACGCACCATGTCAAATAATGGCGACATATTCTCCCGCTGTCCTTCAATATCGTACGCACACCAACCTTCTTTTGACGATCCGAAAAGCACAGGAAAATCAAGTTGACTTTCATCTGCATCTAAAGCTGCAAAAAGGTCAAATATCTCATTATGAACCCTATCGGCCTCTTGTTCAGGTCGGTCAACTTTGTTGATAAAGACAATCGGCCTGAGGCCTAATGAAAGTGCCTTTGAAAGCACAAATTTGGTTTGCGGCATTGGACCCTCAGCCGCATCTACGAGCACTACCACACCATCAACCATAGACAGTATCCGCTCTACTTCACCGCCAAAATCTGCATGCCCGGGTGTATCGACGATATTAATGCGGATGCCATCGCGTTCTACTGAAGTACATTTTGCTAAAATAGTTATGCCGCGCTCCCGCTCCAGGTCGTTAGAATCTAGAGCTCTCTCCGCAATTTTTTGGTTTTCACGGAAAGCGCCTGCTTGCTGCAGCAAACAGTCCACTAATGTCGTCTTCCCGTGGTCAACATGTGCGATTATAGCGATATTACGGAGATCCATACTGGGGGATATACCGATGCAACGCACTAATCGCAAGCGAAGCTTTCGAATAATTCAACTAAAAATAATGTTGAAACTTGCCCTCCTTACCAAGCTGGGCGATAAACACGGCAAGCAAGGAGCCAAAGTAAAATCATGCCAGGCAAAACACTATTCGATAAAATTTGGGATAGCCATGTAGTGGCTGAGGAGGAAGGCGAAACACTTGTATACGTTGATCGTCTATTGGTCCATGAGGGATCGCGACATTCTTTTACAATGTTACGTAACATCGAGATGCCCCCATACAGAGCAGAACAGGTATTCGGCTTTGCCGATCACTACATGCCAACGGAGACAACGGAGGGCGGCATCCCGGGGGTAAGAGATAACAAAATTCGGGGAATGCTTGAACTTATGGAGAAAAACACATCTGAAGTCGGTGTACGCTATTTCGGATTTCATGACCCCGATCAAGGAATTTTGCACGTAGTTCCCCCGGAACAGGGTATTTCGCAACCCGGTATTTTTCTGTGCGGAGCAGACTCTCACACATCGACACATGGTGCGTTTGGTAGCATCTCTTTTGGAGTTGGAGCCTCGGAGGCAGGGCATATCATGGCCACTCAATGCCTGTGGCAACAGCGGCCCTCGCCCTTAAGAATAAATATTGATGGAACTCTGCCATTTGGAGTCCATGCCAAAGACATAATATTGGGAGTCATTGCAAAATTTGGAGTTGGAATCGGTGTAGGTAAGGCAATCGAGTTTGCTGGTTCCTGCATTGAGAGAATGAGCATGGAACAACGAATGACAGTTTGCAATATGACAATTGAAGCAGCTGGGCGTATGGGCATGATCGCTCCAGATGAAACAACGTATGAGTATATGGAAGGTCGTCCTTACGTACCGAGAGGGAAACTATGGAAAGATGCTGTCGAATATTGGAGTTCCCTGCCCAGCGACGAGGACGCCGTATTCGCAAATGAAAAAACACTTGAAGTTGAGGAATTAGATCCAATGGTTACTTGGGGGACAAACCCGGAGATGACCTTGCCGATCACCGGGACTATTCCGTTTCCGGAAGATGCTGAGAATGAAGACCAGCGTCGCGAAATTCAAGGAGCACTTGATTATATGGACCTTCAACCGGGCATGGGGATGGAAGAAATAGAAATCGAACGTGTTTTCATAGGATCGTGTACCAATTCACGTATTGAAGACATACGCGCCGCAGCAGAAGTAGCAGCAAAAGGTACTGCGAAGGTTGAGGCGTGGGTGGTCCCGGGATCAAAGTCCATCAAGCGTCAAGCAGAAGCAGAAGGTTTGGATCAGATTTTTACTGATTCCGGTTTCGATTGGCGCGAACCCGGGTGTTCGCTTTGCACCGCATTAAACGGTGACTTATTGAATGATGGACAACGCTGCGTCTCAACATCAAACCGCAATTTCAAGGGACGCCAGGGGCCGAACGGCAAAACACATCTCGCAAGTCCCGCCATGGCCGCGGCCGCTGCAATCACCGGTAAGCTCACCGATGTTCGTACCTTGGAGTAAATAAATAAAAATGAAGTCATTCACAAAATTAACCGCGATCGCATGTCCATTTGATGAAATCAACGTGGACACTAATCAACTTTGCCCTACTCGGTTCAATAAGCTTCCTATCGGGGATCCATATTTGAAAAAGGTAATGTTTCATGACCAACGATTCACTCAAGATGGCAAACCACGGAATACCGATTTTATATTCAATCGAGAGCCCTATAAAAAAGCTGAAATTATAGTTGCCGATCAAAACTGGGGGATTGGGTCAAGTCGTGAGAGCGCAGTTTACGCAATGGCATCATTCGGCATCAAATCTGTTATCGCAGCTAGTTTTGGTGATATTCACTATAATAATATGACTAAGAACGGGTTGTGCCCCGTACAACTTAGCCAAGAGGCATGCCATGAGCTTCGCTCGATGCTTCTCGAAAATATTGGCGCCAAAATAACTGTGGACCTCGAGGAATTGAAGGTTATAGCGCCTGATGGAACTGAATATGAATTCAACATGCACCCACTAAAAAGGCGCTGTCTTATACAAGGTTTGGACGACATCTCTCTTACAAAGCAGTACATGGATGCCATTAAGGATTTTGAAGCAAACCATCATAAGTCAAAGCCATTTATGACGGTGCAAAAGCCAAGTTAGCTTGTGTTGTGGAAGGGGATACAGCGAGTGTCGTCTGATAGGGCATATTTTGGTTAGACAATCACAAGGGGCTAATGGCAATGTTAGTTTCTGTATACGTACCCGTGTATACTGATTTTTCATATCACAAAAAGCAGTTCATACTCCCTCCGCACCAACATCCTTTGCAAAATGTTCTGCCTCGTCTCTCTCCCAACCAAGCCAGTCTACTAGCACCTCTGCCGTATGCTGGCCCAAGAGTGGTGGAGGAAAGAATTCTGTCTCTTCCATAGTCGTAATCCATGGGGGCCCAATAATGCGTATCCGTCCGGATTTTGGGTGGTGAAAATTTCTTATAAGCCCCCTGTGAACTACCTGGCTATCTGCATGAGCCCCACCATAATCTAGAACTTTGGAGACGGGCACACGCTCTGCATCCAATAATGTAATCCACTCATCAGCTGTACGTGTCTTAATTACCTCCCGAACCATCTCATTCACTTCATCCCGCCGTCCTGTTCGCTGAGCAATAGTGCGTAGGCTTTCGTCCAGTCCCCATTCCGGCTTACCAAGCGCACGACAAATTCCTGACCAAAACCCATCATTGTGGCAGATTATGCTGACATATTGACCATCACTAGCTCTGTATATATCGGAAGGTGCGCGAAGGGGGTTTGCATTCCCCACTCTAGGGGGTTGCTCATTTGCGTTCAACGTTTGTCCCATGCGCGGGCCAAGAGCTGCTATCATAGCATCCTGCATGCTTATATCGATATACTGTCCCTCGCCATCTCTTTCTGCTACACGAATTGCGTTTACTATCGCATACGCAGCGTTCATTCCAGCAATAGCATCCGCCACTGGCGCACCAATTTGCATTGGTTCTCCAGAGGGTTCACCTGTAACACTCATTAATCCAGAAGCAGCTTGGATAATTGGGTCAAGGGCGGGCCTGTTACGATTTGGTCCGGTCTGTCCAAAGCCCGAAATCGAGCAGTACACTAAGCGGGGATTAACAGCTTTGAGTTTCTTCCAGCCGAGCCCGAGAGCTTCAACTTTCCCTGGAGCATAGTTTTCGACGAACACATTGGCCTTCCCCACAAGTGCTTGGGCAATTTTCTGATGACGTCGCTCTTTTAAATCAAGTGCAATACTCTTGCGTGATCTATTGTTTGCAAAAAAATAGTCTTGATCCTCTGCTTCCCTACCTTTGTAAGGACCCATGTGACGTGTATCATCACCCATGTGGGCGCGCTCGATTTTAACTAGTTCAGCCCCCATATCAGCTAACATCGTAGAACAAAATGGCCCAGCGATCACTTGGGTCATATCAACAACCCGAATGCCATCAAGCGGTGGGAGTGCTTTTTTCTCATTCATTCCAAGCAACCTTTCCATGATGACAGACGTTTTCCGCGAAAGGTATCAATTCTCCGTTTTGAGACTTCACTATGCAACACCTGATTAGGCATATCTTGCACAAGGTACGCTTGTTCATGGTAATTCATATCCCAACCCCGTCTCGCGGCTTCTTTAATCCCCTAATAGCTAATGAGCTGTACTCAACTTATGTTGTTTAAAACCATAGCACATTAACTTTGGCTATCACTGAAAGCCGGCGCAGCTCTAATCAATCAAATGATATTTGAAATCCACTTCTTCGCTCTTAGTTATCGAAGCAAACCTCTCACATATATGCAGCACCGCCTGATGATCATCTTCTGAACCAGCACAACAGCAATCCTCTATAATTGTTATTACAAAATCTCGATCATGCCCTTCTTTAGCCGTCGAGAGAACAACCCCGGACGTCGAAATACCAGTTATATAGATATTCTCAACGCCTTGCGCTCGAAGCAACGGATTCATGCGCGTTCCATAAAATGGGCTGACGCGGTGTTTAATAATGTCAAAGTCACCTTCTTTCAGTGACAGATCGGGGTGCACTTCAGTTCCCCATGTACCGAGCTTAAATCGCCCAGCCTTCATAGCTCCAGTAAACAATGGAGACCTTGCTGAAACCTCACGATAATCAGGAGAAAAACCAACCCGAATAAAGCCAATCAGGATACCAGCCTCACGCGCCTTATCTATTACCATGGCGTTATTTTCAATAATCTTGCGCCGCCTCACTTCCTTCAAGTATGGGCTAGGACCATCTTCGTGAACAAGATCATTTATCATATCTCCTATTAACAAAACTGACTTAGCCATACTGCTCTCCAATATGTAACCAACGCATACAAAGCGGCGATGGTCATGATTTTTATTATTCCTCTACTCCGGCCTTTTCTTGCACAGCCATTCGCAAGACTAGGGAAAAATATTAATGAGTATCTAATTGGCCCAGTATTTAAATGTGTTTTTGCACTACTGGAAATGAGAATTATACTTTTTCGATTTTTTTTTCAGCAATACATGATTGACAGGCCCTCTGTTTCTCCCACGATACCCCCCGTCAAACAATGAAGGGTGGCGTGCGCTGACGCAACAGATGAACGTACGCTACCAGAATAACAGCCTTAAGTGTTACAGCAATTTTTATCCATTTTCAGCATTTAAGCGTTGAAAATAAGGAGAGGTCAAGAAGCAGGTTTGGTGCTAGTACAAAACTATGAGAGTTTGGGTTTACCGAGAAAATTTTTGCCTTTTGTGCCAGATGCAGCATCCATGACCATCTTTTCCCACTCATTCTTTGATGGACCATATGTAGTTGGGTTGCGAGACACGCCTAGTCTATCAAAGAATTTTTCAAAGTCACGAACGCCAGAGCCAAGGTTATCGCCGAATATTGTTTTCAAACTTTCATCGCAATTGCGATCAAACCCTATTGACCAACTCATTACCATTGGCAAAGAAAACCCGCATGCTATGCCATGCGGAACCCCATAGTTTAAAGACAAATCATAGGACAATTGGTGTGCAATCGATGTGCGCGTCTGTGAGAGAGCAATGCCTGCTTTCATTGCAGCTGCAGACATCGTTGTCCGCAGTTCTAAGTTCGTAAGATCATCGACTAATAGTGGAAGATAACGTATCACATTGCGCGCTGCTTGTTCTGCAATTGGCTGAGTTATGAAATTTCGCTTGGTTTGCCATATACTTTCCAGAGCATGACTCAGCGCATCAAGACCGGTCGAGATTGTCTGATCTCTGGGGAGAGAGAGCGTTAGTTCTGGGTCTACTACAGCATAATCCGGAAAGCCATGATTAGAGCGCACACCCCATTTGCCTCCGTTTGCTCGGTCCCAGATCACAGCACCAAGCGACACCTCCGAACCCGTACCTGCATTGGTTGGCACTGCTATGATGCTGGGTTTTTTGAGTTCATCAGCGCGCCCACCCCCGGTGATTAAGTGTTCTTTGAGCAACTCCCAATCACCCCCCGATACTGCAAGTGCTTTAGCAGTATCTATGGCAGACCCCCCACCAAGGCCTACAAAAACTTCAGGGAATTTTGGGAGCTTCTTCAGTGCCTCACACGCAGCTTTAACCTCTGGAAAGTCGGGATTAGCTTTAACGTTGTTAATAATGATTTCAGCTCCTCTACCAGCATCCTCTAGCCGGCGAACGAGTTGCATTGAAAATGCCTCATCATACGTTACGATTGCATAAATGCGATTTGCAATAAGTTGTTGTAACTTATCAAAGCTACCAGGTCCAAAAACTGCTTTAACCGGATTATAGAATTCAGTCATGCCTCTAACTCCCAAGTTACTCTCCACCGGCATTTCCGTATTATCTGAAACCTACGACAAATTCACACATTGAAATGTCCAATATCAAGTATGCCTATACAGCTCTCTAAATATTTTGATCTCCCGCTTCCGCTAGTTTTACCATATACTGTTGAGGCGATGGTGGTGTTTGCGAAGTTTTTTTCTCAGAAAAAAGAGAAATCTTGTGAGGTATCATTTTACCATGGAGTGAAAAATGAGTGATTATCCAAAATTCGTGCACATCTCAGAAGAGGGCCCTCGGGAAGGTTTTCAAATAGAAAAGGGTCCAATACCAACAGATGAAAAAATCCGCCTTATAAACTCACTTTCAAATACTGGGCTTAAGCATATCCAGATCTGCTCATTTGTAAATCCAAAGCGAGTTCCAGGCATGGCTGATGCCGCTGCGGTAGCTGACGGAATTATAGTGAACCCGAAAATTGAATATTCGGCTCTTTGGTTTAATGAACGCGGCCTCAAACAAGCGATGGCATTCCAGCACTTGAGCGTGGACCTGAAAATCACCCTGTATGCTTCTGAGCATTTCTTAATCAGCAACTTGAACCGAGACTTTAAACAACACCAAGAAAAAACTCGTGAGCTTATCAAATTCTGTTTGGAAAAAAATATTCCTGTTACTCGGGCTGGCATCAACGCTGCATTTGGCTGTAATTTTGAAGGAGATGTTTCTGCTGAAAATCTGGTGCAAGCAGTGGACAGCACGCTTTCTTTAGCGGAAGAGTTTGAGCTGAACATTGAATCTTTTAGTTTAGCAGATTCAATGGCGTGGGCCACACCGCTAAGTATCAAGCGCGGCGTGGGAGCGGTAAAAGATAAGTACCCCGACATGCCTATTAGATTGCACCTTCACAATACCCGAGGAATGGGAATCGCAAATGCTTATGCTGGCTTGGAGATGGGTGTTGACAGATTTGACTCGTCTATTGCTGGTTTGGGCGGATGTCCATTTGCGAAGCATCAAGGTGCAGCTGGTAATGTTTCTACTGAGGACCTAGCATTTATGTGCAGTGAAATGGGTATTGAAACCGGTCTCGATCTTGATGCGTTGATCAGAGCCTCGAATGTAGCGACCAAAGTTGTCGGCCATGACACACCAGCTTGTGTATCCAAGGGTGGATCATTAGAAGCAATCAGGCAACGGCTTGATGTAACGCCTTAGGGCGATGCTGCTAATACTTATCATTGTTGTCTACGGTTTTTAGGCCAGGTAAAAGCAAGAACACATGCTACAGATTGTAAAAGGTTGCCAACAGCACGATAGTTGCTGATGCGAGCTAGGCGTTAGTATGTGCAGCCATTAATTTTACGATCATAGACTAGAAATAATCACAATAGGTAACTGCACTACATCTTTACAGATACGTTTCCAAGTCGCTCGGTTAACTTCATATTTTCACTATAATCTACAGGCACAGCAACCAATGCAGGGCCATTTTGATTAAATGCAGCCTTCAGCGCAGGCCAAAGTTCTTCCGGTTTCTCAATCTCAGTGCCCCACATACCATAAGCTTCAGCCAATTTTTTAAAATCGGGATTGCCGAATTTTAGATCACTGTGCCTACCGTTAAATCCTACCTGCTGTTTCCATTTTATCAGGCCGTATTCCCCATCAATCCAAACCATGGCTACAATATTAAGTTTTAGCCGGACCGCGGTTTCTAATTCCTGAATATTCATGGCAAAGCCAGCATCGCCGGAAATCGATAGAACCTTTCGATCTGGGAATGCCAACTTCGCACCAATTGAGCCGGGCATTGCAAATCCCATGGTGCAAAACCCGTTTGAAATGAGGCAAGTGTTAGGTTCCTTACATTGGTAATACCGTGCAATCCACATCTTGTGAGCCCCAACATCCGATAGCAGAATGTCGGTGTCACCCATAAATCTTCGTACGTCGTAGATTATGCGCTGTGGTTTCATCGGGAAAGATGCATCATCTTTTTCAGCAATGAAATCATCAGCCATATTTTTACGCAGACTCGCACGGCTTTTAATATCAAAAAGTGGCAGCTTGGCCTTATATTGCTTTTCAAGCATTTCGTTAATCTGCCAGAGTGCATCGGCAAGATCAGCAATAACCTCTATAGTTGGAACATAATCCCTATCAATTTCAGCTGGCAAAAAATCAATGTGGACAATACGCTTCGACATTTTATTTGTGCGGTTCCATGCCGACGGAGCATATTCAACAAGATCATACCCACAAGAAATAATTAAATCTGAGTCGTCAAATGCCAAGTTATTGTAATCGCCAGAACCTAATCCCATGGTGAAAAGACAGTGTTCATCATCCATAGGGATCGCGCCCTTACCCATAAATGTGTTTACAACGCCAATGCCTGTATTTTGAGCAAGACGTTTAAGTTGAGCCGCAGCACGTTTCCGAATAGCTCCATTGCCTGCTAGAATAATCGGTTTTTTAGCATTTAGTATTAGTTCAACTGCCGACGCTATTGCTTTATAATCTGCGCCGGGACGACGTACCTTTATGGGCACCATCGGCATACCATCAACGTCTTCCTTAGCTACGTCCTCAGGTAGCTCTAGCACGCAAAGCCCTGGCTTCTCAGTCTCAGCAATTTTAAATGCTTTTCGGACACATTCTGTAATATTACTTCCCGCAACAATAGTTTGTGTCCACTTGCTGATTGGCTCAACCATACGTATCGAATCCATTATTTGATGGCTTTCTTTATGCAGTCGCATAGTTGAACCTTGACCGATTATGGCAATTACGGGTGCCCGGTCCATATTTGCATCAGCCAGACCTGTAACCAAGTTAGTGGCTCCCGGACCCAGAGTAGCAAGACACACGCCAGCCCTACCAGTCAACCGCCCATAAGCATCTGCCATGAAAGCAGCCGCCTGTTCGTGACGACAGAGTACAAAATCAATATTACTGTCCAACAGTGAGATCATCATATCGGCGTTTTCCTCGCCCGGTACGCCAAAGATACGCTTTACACCCTCCGCCTCAAGACATTGCACAAAAAGATCAGAGGCTTTCATGTATATCATCCCTCCCTAGAACAATATTGGATAATATTTCAATCACGGGTAGCAGATAGATTCAAAGTAATATCGCCAAAATCTAGTTTACTTGATAAACAATAATGGCAAACGAACAATTAACTATACGTTTCGTTTTAAAAAAAACAAACGATCGTTCGGAGGGAAATCACCGGTATACCTCCTTTAGTTGAACCAAGAATGGTGCCCCCAGAGAGACTCGAACTCTCACTCTGTTGCCAGAACTGGATTTTGAATCCAGCGCGTCTACCAATTCCGCCACAGGGGCCCTGTTCACTGTTTATTTATATAATACTTGTGCATATTTTTGGGTCAATACAACTTAGCAGAAGCACATTTCAAAAAAAGCCTTTAACCTGTTGAAATTATGACTAATGAATTAGAAATAAAAAATACAGACTCCGATGTGGCCGATTTGTTGCACGCCGCGCTTGATCTCCACAAAAATGGCAGTCCAGCTGCAGCAGTGCCACTATACGAACAGGCTATTGCCGTCTTGCCTAATAATGCACAAATCTATTGGCTACTAGGAGTGGCACTTAAGCAATCTGGACAATTAGGTCACGCAATAGCAAAACTAGAAAAAGCTGTCGCAATCGACCCACTCCGAGCAGACTTTCTCGCAGAATTGGGGATCGCATGCGGGGACGCGGGAGATGTGGACAAGGCAGTGAAATGCCTTAGAGAAGCAGTGCCAAGGCTCACTGCCCTTGGCAAGGACGATTTCGTTGTTGTTACGGCGCTGGGGGACGCCTGCTTTGCACTCGGTTTTTGGGCTGAATCCATCGAGCATTATCGTTCAGCTATAAAGAAGAAAACCACTAATCAGTCAACGAACCTCAACGTCCAACTTAATATTGGTGTTGCACTGCACCACCTTGAAAAAAGAACATGCGCTATAAAGTGCTATGAGACTATTCTATCAGTCGATCCACTCCATGTAGGGGCATTAACAAACCTAGGCGTTGCACACCAAGAGGATAAAAATTTTGAACAATCATTGGTGATGCTATCAAAAGCAGCTGATATTATGCCCGGCGATCCTCTTATCTTAACCGATTTAGGTGTCTCACTCACAAAACTAAACAGAGCAGATGAGGCAATTAAAAATTTTACTCTCGCCCTGAATGAGGCCCCAGATTACGCGAAAGCGTGGAGTAACCTTGGTAATGCGTACCAAGCTCAAAACAAATTAGTCGAAGCTTGGGAAGCACATCAGAGGGCTGTTGAATTAGAACCGGACAATCCTGAGCTTCATTGGAACCTCGCTATGACGTTGCTGTTAGCTGGCGAATATGAACAAGGTTGGGTGGAGTACGAGTGGCGACGCAAAAGGCAGCCCCCACATTTATCCCCGCAGTCTCCCGAGTGGGGGGGTGAGCCGCTTGCCGGAAAAAGCATATTATTATTAGGGGAACAAGGCGCCGGCGATGCTATCCAATTCGCCAGATATGCGTCTATTCTCGAATCAGAGGGAGCACATGTAGCATTGCACGTGCACACCAGCTTACAGAAGCTTTTTTTAACATTAGGTCAAAACATTGCAGTCCTTGGACCATCCGATCCACTGCCCAAATGTGATTGTCACGCACAACTGATGAGCATTCCCTACAAAAGAAAAGAAAGATTTGAAAATCTGTCTGCCCCTAATTCTTATCTTTCAGTTCCTCCTGAACCTGAGTTTCTTGTACCCAATAAAAAAAGCGGGTCAAAAAGAATTGGAATTGCATGGTATGGTAATCCGAATCACGATAACGACCTCAATCGTTCCTGCCCGATTGATGAGCTGGCACCACTTTTCGAGTTAGAAAATATAGAATGGGTTTCATTACAAAAGGAACCGGTGCATCAGCAAATTGCGGGGATGATGGATCTTCCCAATAAGGTTCACTCATTCGCAGACACGGCCGCTATAATAAGCCAATTAGACCTTGTTGTGAGTGTTGATACTGCGGTTGCTCACCTTGCCGGGGCGCTTGGCAGCCCCGTCTGGATAATGTTGCCTTACTCGCCAGATTGGAGATGGTTGACAAGACGTAGTGACTCGCCTTGGTATCCGAGTGCTCGGCTATATAGGCAAATATCACCTGGAAATTGGAATTCAGTTATTACGTCCATAAAATCTGACTTGAATTAGGAAATGAATGATGCTGCGCTACCTCTATGATCGTACAATGCAACTTGCTGCACATCCACATGCGATCTGGTGGCTTGCAGGTATAGCCCTAATTGAGAGTATATTTTTCCCTATTCCACCCGACGTGCTTATTATCCCAATGGTGTTGGCTGCACGCGCTCAAGCATGGAAAATTGTTACTGTTGCAACTGTGGCCTCTGTTTTTGGAGGCTTAATTGGCTATGGGATAGGATATTTTGCTTATGGAAGCATCGTCGAGCCATTGATACAAATATTCCCCAACTACGGGAGCAAGTATAATGTATTCCATGACTGCTATCAGATATACGGAGGATGGGTTGTTGGAGTTGGAGGGTTCAGTCCGATCCCCTACAAAGTGATAACAGTAGCGAGTGGGTTAGCACAGCACGACGTTATAACCTTTGCTATCGTTTCTTTTATTAGCAGAGGTGCTCGATTTTTAATAATTGCGGGACTGTTATGGAAGTTTGGTTCACAAATACGCGCTTTTATAGAATCCAAACTCACCTTGCTAACAGCAATATTCGTTGCTCTTCTTTTGGGTGGATTCATATTTTTTAAACTACTTTTTGGAGCCAGTAACGGGAGCACCTGTCCATTCTAATCGAAAAACAAAATTTTATTTGTACGGTTATACTGATCGCCTGTCTCGTTGTCTTGGGCAGCGTATATAGCCTTGAATATTTTGTTGGCTTTGAACCTTGTAACCTTTGTATTTATCAACGGTGGCCTTGGTGGATGGCATTTTTGCTTTCTATTATTACGCATGTTCCGAACTTGTCATATCTTTGGATATCGCGATTAGTAAGTCTAGCGGGCCTCTCGATTATAGTCAGTGGAGCAATAGCGTTATATCACGTCGGGATCGAATTCGACTGGTGGAGAGGGCCGAGCACCTGCACTAACAATTTTGCGCTACCGGACACTCTCTCTGATCTGCACGCAAATAAAAATGTAAGTTTGATAACACGTTGCGACAAAGTGCCCTGGTCACTTTTTGGGTTTAGCTTAGCATTTTATAATTTAGTACTATCTGTAGGGTTTGGCGTCGCTGTATTGATAGCAGGAGTAAGAAAATTAAATTGATTAGTAAGAATAACAACCCGACCAATCAGCCTTTGTACCTTCCTGGCGATCCGGAACCCAGCTCGGATCGCGCACGCATGATTAGGGTTGATCATGCTGGTGAGTATGGCGCGGTGCGCATCTATGCTGGTCAATTGGCTGTTCTTAAAAACGGTCCTAAAGCAGACATTATTCGTCACATGGGGGATCAAGAAGTCCGTCATCGAGAACGCTTTGAAGAGATACTCCCAAACCGCCGAGTCAGACCTTCAATTCTTATACCGTTTTGGCATGTGGCAGGTTATCTTTTAGGATATTGCAGTGCAATATTTGGCGAACGAGCAGCCATGGCTTGTACCGTTGGTGTAGAGGAGGTAATTGATGAACATTACGCCGACCAAGCAAAACGGTTAGGTGCAGAGGACACAGATCTTATAGATACCATCGAAGAATTTCGTATTGAAGAGCTTGAACATCGTGATACAGCACTCGATCACGATGCAGAGGGGGCACCCGCCTACCCACTTCTAACTAGTTCAGTCAGATCGGCCTCTCGACTGGCAATATGGCTTTCCGAAAGGTTCTAAACTTCAGGGTCTAAACTTCTTCCAGCTCACTGTCCCAGTAAAGAAAGTCACCCCAACTATCGTGTAAAAGATTTGGTGGGAATGCTCGCCCGTTCTCTTGTAACTGCCACATGTTGGGTTCACACGGTTTGCGGTATGGACACATGGTGGACTCCTCGATTGTCCTTCCTCCTTTCCGTAGATTGCAAGGGCTGCAAGCAGCGACAATATTTTCCCACTTTGATTTTCCACCCCGTGATTTTGGAATTACGTGGTCAAAAGTTAATTCCTGGGCGGAAAACTCTTCTTCACAATATTGACAAGTAAAACGATCACGCAAAAAGACATTAAAGCGTGTAAAGGCCACCTTGCGCATTTGGGGCACATACTCTTTTAAGGAAATAACACTCGGCAAGCATAGCTTAAATGATGGTGAACATACGGTCGTTTCATATTCAGAAACCACGTTTACTCGATCTGTAACCACTGCTTTGACCGTTTCTTGCCAGGACCACAGCGATAGTGGAAAGTAACTCAGCGGACGAT
Source organism: uncultured Rhodospirillaceae bacterium (assembly GCA_913043025.1). GTDB lineage: Bacteria > Pseudomonadota > Alphaproteobacteria > UBA8366 > UBA8366 > UBA8366. The sequence continues at coordinate 30,772 of CAJWLM010000007.1, read as the reverse complement.
AATCTGCATTTAAGACAAGCGCTGGACAGTACTGAGGTAACGCCGGCATCTCTGCTTTCCCTTGTTAACCATTTTCACCGAATGCCTAAACTAGTTACCCACTACAATAAACCACATTTATCTACAAGGACACACGAGTTCAGATAGTCTGGAATTCGCATGCGTATTACAGGTAGACTGAGGTCCAATTAAAAATCAAAGCAGCTGGTTAAAAAGGTAACTGCATGGTTAATACCCTCTGTATCAATCCCATGCCCTAAGCCCGGCCGAGATACAGCCTTGGCATCAATGCCAGAACTAATAAGTCCTTCTTTGGCATGAAAAACAGACTCAACCGGAACCACTTGATCAGCGTCACCGTGTACCAACAAAATGGGTGGGCGAGACTTGATCTCCTTTTTCAACAAATCTGGTGCAATCAACCGCCCGGAAAAACCAACTACGCCTGCCAAGGCTTGTTCTCTGCGAGGAGCAACATACAGACTCATCATAGTGCCCTGGCTAAATCCCAGAAGCGCGGTTTGTTTAGCAGTCACTCCACACCGCACTATTTCCTCGTCTATAAAAGCGTTTAGAATAGGAGCAGTCACCTTCACCTCTGATAGAATAGCCTCAGGTGATCGGTCTTGAAGGCTAAACCATTGATATCCGTTTGTTGCCATATCGCAGTCGTAGGGGGCATTCGGCGAAATAAAAGAAGCATCTGGAAAGGCTTGCGAAAGCGAAGGAGTCAACCCTATAAGGTCTTGGCCGTCAGCGCCAACACCATGGAGCAAAATAATCAATTGCCGCGCTTTTTTACCTGACAAAGGACCAACCCGTGGCCCATCCATTTTTACAATTTCAGTCAAACTCATATCAACTCCTTAATCTTTCTGGCTGTAGTAGTACCAAAGCAATAAAGCCGCAACGCCCCTCCAAGGCCTCCAATGTTCAACAATAGACTCAGACTGCTCCCTATTCGGGCGCAAATTGAGGGATTTCAACTCACGTAGTGATTCAGAGATAGCGAGGTCTTCGGCTGGCCAAACGTCTGTCCTTTTGAGTGAAAATAACAAATAAATTTCCGCACTCCAACGACCAAGCCCCCGTACTGAAGTTAAAATCTTCACCACATCCGAATCACTTTTCTCAGCCAAACAATCCAAGTCGAGTTGTCCGTTGCAAATCTGTTCTGCAAGACCTTTGGCATACTCAATCTTGCGTCCGCTCAAGCCCGTAGCACGCAAGGCCTCGTTATTTATCGCAAGAAGTTTTTCCGGTATCATCGGGTTGACAACAGAATCTAAACGATCTCGTATGGCGGTGGCTGCTGAACTTGAGACTTGTTGGCCAGCAATGATGTTTACAAGCGTGGCGAACCCGGGTGGCCTCTCTCGAGGAGGTGGATAACCAATCTGTCTGATAACATTATCCACATCAGGATCTCGTGTAGCAAGCTCGTCCAAACCATGTTTGATTATTTCAGGGGTCATCTTTAGTGATGTAACTAATCGAGAGGAATATCGCCATACCCATGATTAAAAAAATTGATTCTTTATCACCCGCCACAACACGCTTTGCTCCGAGTCCAACTGGTTACCTGCACCTCGGCCATGCATACAGCGCTATGTTTGCAGAAAATATTGCGCGAAAGACTAAAGGAAATTTTGTGCTGCGGATCGAAGATATTGACCAGAGTCGATGTAGACCCGAATTTGTAAGAGCAATATGTGAAGACCTCAAATGGCTCGGACTTTCATGGAGCGGTCCCCTTTTGAAACAATCAGAAAGGTTCCAGATTTATCAGGAAGTTTTGGAAAAACTCACGGAAGCGGACTTGGTGTACCCGTGTTTCTGTTCGCGACGGGAAATACAAATCGAATTAGAAAGTGCTGTAAATGCTCCCCACGGGCCTGACGGCTCCCATTATCCCGGCACTTGTCGAAACCTTGAGAGAAGCCAACGAGAAATAAATATTGCTGCTGGAAGGCCATATTCCCTGCGTCTAGACGCTCAACGGGCCGGGTCACAAGCCGGCCCGTTAGAAATTTTTGATCTCGCTCGAGGGATGATACCCGTTAATCCCAATATTAGTGGAGATGTTATTCTTGGCCGCAAAGAAGTTACTACAAGCTACCATCTAGCTGTTACTATCGATGATGCCGAACAGGGAGTTACAATAGTCACACGCGGCGAAGACCTTTTGCCTGCATCTCATATACAACGCCTTCTCCAGAAGCTAATAGGCTTGCCCGAAACAATCTATGAACATCACCGAATTATCAAAGGGGAGGACGGAAAGAGGCTAGCAAAGCGGCACAGAAGTCAAACTTTAAAGTCTCTGCGAGATCAGGGTATTACTCCAGAGGGTGTAAGAAAGAAAATTGGTTTCACATCATCTTAAGGTAGACCGTCTCCGACGGCCGAGAGAAACAAGGGCACCACCTACTAATGCCAAAAATACGACAATTATCGAGAAAGCCTCCCATACCGGTCGTAACAACAGGGAAACCACCAAAACATTCCAGAGCTCCGGGTTGATATATCGTTGAACAAAGGACTGCAATAACGAAAGAGAAGCACTATCAATTTTGAACCACATCTTTCCCGCGGGTATAGTTACATCCGCACCAACTCCCCATAAACCAATACCTAAAATTGCAAATAATAAGCCTACAAGAATACAAATCTGTCCTATTAATCTGACCAAAAGACCGCCATTCATAGTTCAAATATCAGGTAGTGTGTAAATTCGGCTTAACACAAATCACCACCCCTTGCGAGTTCTTTGACAGCTAAGCTTGCCTGAAACGGAAGGCTCGTTTAGGTTTTCATTTCCTTTAGTGGAGGGATGGCCGAGTGGCTTAAGGCGCACGACTGGAAATCGTGTTCACGGAAACGTGTCGGGGGTTCGAATCCCCCTCCCTCCGCCATTACTTTTGGCCACCTCCGGTTTTCGTAACCTGTATGGAGGAAGTCATCATCCTGCAGCCCAATCGGAGAAAATTTGCAGTCAGAATAGCAGGCGGAATGCATGCAAATAAGTCGCGCCTGATGGTCGGAGAGTCTGTGCTATAAACTGGTATTATTTTGTTAAACCGTTTACCAGCACCTCAATATGCTTTTATTTGCGGATTATTAGGATTGATGAAAAAGGAATTCGCAACGTAATGTCTTTCGCAACAACAAAGAGATACGATTGAATTGAATGCCCGCATTAAATCATTATGCCCTGGCCTGCTAGCTGCCATCACCGTAGCTATAGCAGCACAGTTTCTGTCTGATCATTATGGAGGACCAGCGATGCTTTTTGCTCTCCTCTTAGGAATGGGCTTCCATTTCCTCTCCGAGGAAGGGCCATGCGTTGCCGGCATTGAACTCGCATCCAGTCTGGTCCTGAAATTTGGGGTAGCGCTTCTTGGCCTTGGAATCTCAATCGAACAAATTCGTCAAGCCGGTCTCCTAACCGTCGGCATAGTGGGGGCCAGCGTGTTTATTACGCTGGCGTCTGGACCAATACTTGCCCGTAGTATGGGCCGCGGGTGGCGTTTCGGATTTCTCACTGGCGGAGCTGTTGCTATATGCGGTGCATCCGCGGCGCTCGCAATATCCTCTGTGTTACCAAAGAATAAAAATTCGGAGCGTAATACACTTTTCACCGTTATCTCGGTTACCACACTCAGCACCTTCGCAATGATTGTGTATCCAATATTTGCGAATCTATTGGAATTAGATGATGTGTCATCCGGTATTTTTATCGGCGCTACAATCCATGATGTTGCACAAGTTATTGGCGCAGGATACAGCATATCAGAGGAAACGGGGGACACGGCTGCATTTGTCAAATTACTCCGCGTTACAATGCTGGTTCCTATTGTTCTATTGACGTTACTGATATTCCGAAAAGACATCAGTGGAGGTAAAAACCGGCAGCTTCCTTTTCCCTTATTTGTAATCGGTTTTGTCATACTCATTTGCCTGGGCAGTAGCGATTGGTTTCCCAATGAGGTGAAAATTATATTATTGGATGTGTCAAGATGGTGTTTGGTAACAGCCATCGCTGCCATTGGAATGAAAACAGCTTTGAAGTCGTTGAGAGGGGTGGGGGGTCACGCAATCGCTTTAGTGTGTGTCGAAACAATTATTTTAGCCATCGCTGTCATAGTAATCTTGTTAATCGTAAAAATGTAACCATCACCGAATCAATGAATGACATGGCATGTCTTCTCCATGGCTGAAATACCATAATTCTTTAAACTTAATATGGTCGACGTTTAAAACTTGTCCAAAAAGATTTTTTTCTGAATTTTCTCGTGTTTACTTTGAAGCACGTGCCTGGATCTCTAGAATTCGCTTCATTTCTCTGAGGACCGGCTTTTCGATCAATTTACCATCTAGAACGACTAACCCTGTATTTGCTTTGTCAAAAGCGTCAACAACCCGTTGCGCATAATCGATTTGCTTTTTGTCAGGTGTAAATACCTCGTTTAAAATTGGAATTTGCTTAGGGTGGATACATCCCTTACCACTAAATCCAAGATCGCGTGCCAAGCGAGCCTCTTGCTTCATCCCGTCAAGATCATTTAGGTCAAGATATGGTACGTCGATTACGTCGATGCCTGCACTGGCTGCGGCATGGACTACGCGTGAACGCGCATACAACAGAGGCTCCCATGCATTTATACAACGCAGTTCTGCCGCCATATCGACACCTCCGAAGAATAAGGCGTCAATGCGAGAACTCGCTAGGGCAATATCATGAGCGGCTTCAAGCCCGGCATTTGTCTCAATAATAACATGCAACCGAGTATTGTGGCCACGTTCAGTCAAAAGATTGTCCAACCATGAAATTTCATCCGGTGTTTGGACTTTTGGCAACATAAGAGCTGGCGGTGGCGTATCGGTTGCAAGCACTGCTGATATATCAGCATGCCCGTGTGCTTCACGCACGCAGTTTATGCGCACAATACTCTCAACACCATGAACGGCATGTGGTTCTGCAAATAATGCAATAGCGCGTTCGCGTGCTAGACTTTTATCCTTGGGAGCGATTCCATCTTCAAGTTCAATACAGACGATGTCAGCGCCCAGTGTTATCGCCTTAAGATACATCTCCGGATGTAAGCCCGGCGCGAAAATAAAACTACGCCTTGGCCTGAGAGTTTTTTTATCTTGAGTAGTATCCAATGTCTTAGGTGCGTGTATTTCTCAATGACAACATAAAGCAAGAACAAACTTATATAATTACACAAACATAGCAATTGTTATCTACCGCGGTCACCACATGGAGATTTACCCAAAATTCGTAAAAATTTCGCACGATAAATTTTGTGGCTTGCTTGCACGCCCCTTCGGCTAGAACAGCTGTAACAGCAATTAAATTATATTCACTTCTATTTTATAACCCCCTTTTCCTTGCGGATTTAATCTTGGCTTTGACCGGCTTGATATAATTGTACACTATTATTTTGTATTTATTATTATAATAACTGTAAAAATGTGTTGAATTCTGCATCGACACCTTATAGTTGTATCAACGTAATAAAGTCCTAACTCTTGTCTAGGGCGTAGAAACCGTTGCGACGGGTATCACACGATCTATGCTGTAGGCCACAAGCTTAATAATAAGTCTTTTCCAAGACCTGGAGGAAATCCTATGTTACTCAATTGGAGAAAAATAACCGTAATTGTTCTCTCTTTCGTCGCAATACAAACGTCCGCCACCGCAAAACCGGTTACACTGGAAATGGCCTACATGCCTATTGTGCCGTGTAGTCAAATTTTTGTTATGGAAGGCTTGGGATGGACCAAAAAAGCGGGCCTTAACCTCAAATTCACCCGATTTTCTAATGGTCCCGCGATTGTGCAGGCAATAGCGTCCGGCAAAATGGATGTGATGTGCTTTGGCGTGGGCCCCGCTATGGTTACTCGCGGTAAGGGCATAAAGATTAAAGTTATTGCGGCAGGTATAATCAATCAAATTGCAGCAGTTGGACAAGGTGATTTCATAAAATATGTAAACAAATACGGAGTAAAAAAAGCCCTAACAAAATGGCGGGATGAGAAGGGCAAGAAGGTCAGAATAGCTAGTTTCCCAAAGGGCTCTGTTCCAGATACAGTCACACGACACTGGCTAATGAACAGCCTTGGTCTTGATATTGATGAGGTGGAGCTTGTTGGTATGGGTGCTGCCAGGGTGCAACAAGCGTTGCTTTCACGTTCTGTTGATGCAGCCGGCATCCTTGAGCCAATCCTTACTATCGTTCAAGAAAAGCTCAATGACGCTAAGGTGATTGCCGGAGCGAAGGACATGATGCCTGGCCAACCGGGATCAACGATTGCAGCACGCGAGAGAGTAATAAACACACACCGAGACGCCCTCGTAAAGTTCGTAGAACTTCATATAAAAGCAACCGATTTGCTTACAAGTAATCCGGAAAAAGCAGCACCACTTGTGAAAAGTTTTATCGGGAAGGGATTGCTTAAAGAAGATACCATATTAAAGGCACTTACATCTCCAGCGTCAAATTTTCGGTCTGATCCTCGACAAATAATTAAAGACACCGAGTATATGGCCGATTTTCAAAAAACAAGAAAAATAAATTCCAAAGTGTCAACACGTGGGCTTTTTGACAACACAATCTATGAGGCTGCAGAGAAAAATTTAAAAAAATAAATTGATTTGGCCACAACCGATATGAAACCTGCAACTTCTTATACCTATTCGGCACTCGGCCTGATTGCTTTCCTTCTCTTGTGGGAAGCTATTGCACAGAGTGGCTGGATCGAAACTCATCTGCTTCCTCCACCTTCAACTCTCCCGCAAACTCTGGCGTCAGAGATATCGCTGGGTATATGGCAAACCATGATCTGGGCGAGCCTGCGCCATTATACGGTTGGATTCTTCGTGGGATCATTATTAGGGGTCTGCTTAGGGATAATTGTCGCAATGTGTCCCCGTGTTGCAGCCAGTCAAGCTTGGCTAGCTCGGGTTTTTCGTCCGATACCACCACTTGCGTGGATACCGTTTGCTATTATTTGGTTCGGTATCTCTCAGACAGCAGCTGCCTTCATAATTTCGATAGGTATTTTCTGGATAAATTACTTTACCGCAATGTCAGCAGTCCAAACAGTGGACAAGGATTTAGTAGAAGTCGCTAGAGCCTTTGGCCATAGGTCTACCTCAGCAATTCTACGGACAGTAATATTGCCTGCAGCAGCACCAGGCATTTTTAGCGGGCTTCGTGCTGGCCTCGGTCAAGGCTGGATGACGGTGGTTGCAGCAGAGCTTTTCGGAATTGCTGGCATTGGTCAACGCATGATCGAAGCATCTGGCTTGCTAGCTTCGGAAGTTGTGATACTTTACATGTTTTCCATAGCAGCACTTTACGGACTGAGTGACTTTGCCTTCATAAAAGTTCAAAAACAGGTGCTTAATTGGCAAAGATAATCGAAGTTGATGATCTAGCAGTCAATTACAATGACGCAGAACCGGTTTTTTCTGGATTAAATTTAACGGTAAAAAAAGGTGAATTTGTATCTCTAGTTGGCAGTTCGGGCTCGGGGAAATCAACTATTTTACGAGCCGTTGCTGATCTCATCCCTACCAGTCATGGATGTATCAGGATAAATTCTCCCCAAGAGAAAACACGGCGCCCATTTGCCATGGTTTTCCAGGCTGCCAATTTAATGCCATGGAGAACAGTATATGAGAATGTTGCTCTTGGCCTCGAAGGCCTGGACTTAGGAAAAGATCTTATACATAGGCGCATCAACTCTGCATTGAACCTAGTCGGACTAACTGAAGCACGTGGCCGTTGGCCATATCAACTTTCCGGTGGTCAACGCCAACGGATTGGTATTGCGCGTGCACTGGCAGTTGATCCCGATATTCTTTTGATGGATGAGCCTTTTGGAGCTCTTGATGCTATAACCCGCACAACACTGCAAAAAGAATTATTACGAATTTGGTCAGAGACAAAAAAGTCTATTCTTTTTGTAACACATGACATCGAAGAAGCCGTTTACCTAAGTGATCGTGTGCTGTTGATAGGCGGACAACCAGCTCAGATTATAGAAGAATATAATATTTCGATTTCACGCAAACTGCGAAGAGAACACAGTGAGTTTCTTGATATTGTTAAAGACATAAGAAAAGGATTGCAGTCATCCTTTGATACTACGGTGATACCGATCGTCTAACGACTGATATGGCATGCCGCCGCAACGACTAAAATAAATTCCGAAAAACCAGAAATAAGAAAAACATGACTTATTTAAAGTTAGAAAGTCTTTAACTTACCTAACTGGGGACAATTATTTCAACGCGCAGGGGCAGCTTCTCTTGATCGTACATCAAACGGATTTTCTCGACCTGCTCCTGAGTAAGGATAGTACCCTCTGCAAGTACAAGTGATCCTTCTGTATTAAGAAGATCTGTCGCAAGCTGCTTCCCTTCTCGCAGCGTAGCAGTCCTGACAATTTCTGTCTCAGGGCCAGTGTCCTCCTCTTCTTGAGGCTCTGGAACCTCTTCAACCTCGACTTGTATCTCTTTCTCTTCGGAAGAGGTTTCCCCTCCATCAAATAAGTGCTTCCGCGCTAATTCTAGAAGTTCTAAATCAAATTTACCGTCTTGCTGTGATAATTGGTCGAAGTGTTCATTTGTAAGATCATCATCACCAATCGTATCCAGAAGAGCATTCAGTAAATGTAGTAATCTAGCAATGACTGGAATATTTTCCCCAAAGGTCCTGTCATCCGGAAAACCTGTGCCATCAAAGTTCTTATCTTGATATAAGATAGACCTACTTATTGTTTCCATTCGCGGAATATTGGCAAGCAAATTACTGCCTATTTCAGGTGCTTTAGTTAAAATTGCTAAATCTTTTTCTGACAGCGATTCGCCCTTGGATTGGCGCACCAAGACCTCTGCCGGCACAAACATGCGCCCTAGAGGTGCAAGCATTATAGAAAAATCGAGTTCGCCTTTCGTTGCCTCAGGTATGTGCGGTAACAGTAAATTTGCCCAAACGCTTAACCTTCGCGAACTTTCTGCCGCAGATTGATCCTTGAGTGACACCACATCAGCCAGTAATTTAATAGAACCTGCTAACGCCCGCTCAAGCAGATTTTTTTCCTTAATTAAAAGCCGATGGTGTTCGAGACCCTCTTGAATGCTACCGGCCAACACTTCCATTGTGCACGGCTTATTGATGAACTTAAATACGTGTCCTTGATTAATTGAGTCAACTGCACATTCTTGTGAAGCAAATCCAGTAAGTATTATACGCGAAGTTGCCGGTGACTTTTTGCTAAACTCTTTTAGCACCTGAATGCCGTTCATTCCTGGCATACGCATGTCACACACTATGACCGCGATATTTCTTTCCTTCTTCAACATCCCCACCGCCGCGTCACCGCTACTAGCAGTTAGGATGTCAAATTTTTCACGGAGTTGGCGGCTTAGTCCGGCCAATAATTTTTCCTCATCATCAACCAGCAAAACCTTTTCCATAGACGTCACAATATAATTTCCATGCTACACACCAATACTTTATTTAAAGCCAAGGCACCTTCAAAACATGAAGATCAACTCATTTCTCCTTTTAAGGACACTGAGTGATTAGTTATATGCATATTTGATCCTCAAAGCTTATTTTTTTAATACTTTTAAGCATACCGAATTTTGACTCTCAAGGTCTAAGAAAGTTGCATGCGAATAGACACCACCAAGTACAACAAAAGATAAGGCCAGTAGGCAAAAGCGAGGCCAAAAAAACATTAGACAAACTCCTCATTCATCTCTCACCTTTTGGTTTAAGGTAATGAATTCAAAAAAGAGAGTTCCAACTCACCGCCAGGAATCACATCGACATCTTTATGACTATATTATCCTCTGTCATCATGTAAGCTGGTTTTTCACAAAGAACGAAGTTCGTTTTTTAAAATAGCACCTGATTTTTAGCTATCTCACGTACTTTTGAGGAATTTATAAGAATCCAAAGCATGGTTTCTTGCTTCTGAATGATCCACAATGGGATTTGGGTAGCTACTGCCCATAGAAATACCTGCATCAGACAATTCAATAGGTTTGGCAAGCCAAGGGGTGTGTATCAACTTGTTTGGAAGGCCCGATATCTCGGGTATCCATTGCCGAACGTAACTACCATCGGGGTCGAATCTCTTCGCCTGCGTAGTAGGATTAAAAATTCGAAAGTAAGGTGCCGCATCAGCACCACAGCCAGCCACCCATTGCCAACTTGCTGAATTGCTAGCAAGATCAGCATCAACAAGGGTATCCCAAAACCATCTTGCACCGCATCGCCAATCAATTAATAAATCTTTGACCAGAAAAGATGCAACGATCATCCGAACACGATTATGCATCCACCCTGTACTCCAGAGCTCCCGCATACCAGCATCTACTATTGGGTATCCCGTCTTCCCGCATTCCCATGCTGCTTTAGAGGACAAACTGTCAGCCCAGGGAAACCTCTCAAACTCTTTTCGGAGTGGTGCGGAAGGCAGCTCTGGGAAATAGTAAAGCAGATGATATGAAAATTCCCGCCAACCAATTTCTGAGAGGAAAGTTTCAACACCTTTTGACATGATGCCATCAGTTTCTATGTGCGCATTGGAGGTAATGGCGTGCCAAACCTGTCGGGGGCCTAATTCGCCAAAATGTAAATGCGGAGATAGTCGTGAGGTTCCCGCTAATGAGGGTATGTTGCGCATATCCGCATAACCATGAGCGTTTGCCTCCCTAAATTCATTCAAACGGATCAGGGCGCCTTTCTCGCCCGGGTTCCAACGTTCACGCAATCCGTGAGCCCAGTCAATATCGTCTGGCAACAACTTTAATGTATTTAAATTGCACTTTTTTATAGCCCAATCGGAAGCGGGAATAGAATCTGGCGCACTGGAAGGGCGCGCAGGCTCGCCAAGTGCTCGTGATGCCCTCCAAAAAGGTGTAAACACTTTGTATGGATCACCCTTTTGTGTTGCGACCTCCCAAGGTTCACGTAATAAGCTCGAGTTGAAGCTGCAAACATCGATGCCTTCATTAACAAGCGCTTGTTTAAGCTTTGTATCCCTTATAATACTCCGAGGTTCGTAGCACCGGTTCCAAAAGATGGAGGTTGCCCCTGTTTCTCTTAGGACCTCACCCATTACAGACCTTGCATCCCCTGACTTTATAATGAGTTCATTACCGCGTTCTTTTATCTCGTCAGAGAGCCTTTTAAGAGAATGATGAAGCCACCAACGCGAGGCCCCTCCTAGCGACCATTCATGTTCCTCTGCGTGGTCGAAGATGAAAAGTGGTACGATTGGACCTCCTCGAGAAATGGCGGCGTCGAGAGCTGAATTGTCGGTCAGTCTCAGATCCTGACGGAACCAAAGTATGGTGGTCATTTTCGGAGTAAACCTTTCCTAATTCGAGAAAATTTTTGTTTTTACACAAGTACCTGCTGGAAATTAAACAATCAATTTCAAAACGATGTGCTTGTGGATTTGACACCTTTGCAAAGACCCTTAATTAAATGAGCCATGAGTGGCCGAAAACATTTTAAAAAGATCTTATACCCCACTTCAAAAATGTCTCGGATGACGGGCTGAGAAGCAACGTAACCGGCCCACCGCCACCGCGGAATCTGTTTCCAAACTTCCGAGAAGGCTAGCACACCGGATAGTAGCTTTCCGTCACGAGTGAGAACGTGAAAACGGGACAAGGCGGTTTTCATATCCAAATCGGGTGGCAGGACAGCAGATTGATCAGTAATGTCAATGAAGTTCATACGCTGCATTATATCTATTTTTTTATAATACCGTATCTCAGCATCACACATCGGACATCCACCGTCGTAAAAAAGGGTAACCGCTGGGTCCTTACCGGCCTCAGTTTTTAACATTTTCTCCCCCAGCTATTAGTGATCAAAATCGACAATATATGAGTGATACGTCATGATCTACCGCGTAGATCAAGCTGTGCGTGAAGGACTGTGACCGAAAACCTACTCATCGAAGATATTAAGACCGGGGCCCTGAGAGGCTTCTACAATGTCGGTCACCATGTTTCACCATGACCAACTCACTGACAGGGAACCCGAGTTTCCGAGCTTCCTCAATAAGCTTCTGTCTTACGTCCGCTGCCAAAACTGGTTCCCTAGAAAGGATCCACAGATACTCTCGGGATGGCCCAGAAACAAGGGCAAAGTGGTAGTTTTTACGATCAAGACCAATAACGTGATAGCCACCACTAAAAGGCCAAAAGAAAGATACCGAAAGACTACCAACGGTTTTTCTTTGCTGAAAAACGGCGACTCCCTTGGCTTCCTCCCACTCACAATTAGCACCATTAAAACCACGGTTTAAAACACTTACTGTCCCATCGTCACGCAAATCATACGTTGCTGTCACGTGACTGAGACCGCGCTCAAAACTGTTGTCAAGGCGCATAATTTCGAACCATCGACCTTTGTAGCGCTGAACGTCAAAGGATGTGACGGCCTCTAAACCGTCAGGGATCTGATTACATCCTCCCAAAAGAGTCACCAGCAAAAAACTAAAAAGGTAACGCAGTGATTTCGATAGTGCATCATTATTCATAAAACTACCGGCTCGCAATTGTTATGAAAAAATTTGGTCATAGATATAGATCAGACCAAACAAAAATAGCGGTTGCAAGAATGAAAATAACAGAAATCGTCAGGTACAAGCGGAATTTCATATACCAGCTCTCAATTTGACCCGCGCGATAAAGGCCGTAGTCGATTGCTAGCATCACCGCGAAAAAACAAATCAAAGCAAAAATCCCATATCTTGTGGGTAAAAACACACATACCCAACCGAAAAGAGACGGCAATACTGCAACGATAAGAAAAATGTATTTTCGTGGGAATGTGTCGACTGAGTTAAGCGATAACCCCCAAACGGCGCCACCAAGGAACGACAGAATCAGAGCTCCGTAAACTACTAAGCCCGATAAAGGTTCAAATAACGGTTTTAAAAAATTTGGGAAAAGTCCTAACAAACAGAATGGCACCAGCCCAGCGATGCCGAGCACATATATTAATTTACCAGCAGTTACCTGTGATTTCTTTTCAACCATTACCACGGCCCATGGTTCACCTTACGTAGTATCATTCACCGCCAGATGAGGTGGCGTTATATCCATATGCCGCGGCGAAATTGCTCCGATTTCATATTGTATAATATTCTTATTTATTGAGATTGAAATAATATCAGTCTTGAACTTGGTGCCGGCTCGAATGAGTTGATCATCAATTTTTATAAGTAATTCTAGCCAACTAATTGGAACATCGATGTAAATAGAGGTGCCGTTTTGGCTTCTAAGTTTTGCTGAATTGGAGATGGGGGCGCTAGACCAGTCATCCTCTCCCATGACGGCAAGTAATGTCTCTGGTATAAATCGCGCGCGCAAAAGCCGCCTATTCAAAGCATGGATCTGATTAAGTCGCGACATTTTTTCGATGTGCTCATAATTATCTAATAAGCTCTCAGGGGTGTAGCAGATAATCGTCTAAACACCCAAACCTCAAACTAACCTTTTTGAACTTTTACCTCATCATATGGTCATATTCACAAAAATCATTTGCAATAATTTGAAGGTGCAATGAATCTATTGCACAAATGATGAATTGGTAGATTGTTATTCATCACGTTCTCCCAGTGTCAAAGAGACTGTGCATTTGCGTTTCGATGGACTCAATATCAACTCAGTCGGCCCCATCCGCCCAAGCAACACGCATACGTTACATTCGTACCTTTGTACAAAAATGCATCTCTTTGGTATCACCTTTTTGCGATAAAATTACCCAAGCTAATTGGGGTGAGTGATCTGAATGCTTATATGGGACGTTACAGTAATAGTTGATAGTGGCTTGGCAATACTATAGCGGGTCGTTGATTACTTAATTGTTTTTTGTGCTCGGATTTAGTTTCACAAGCCTGATAACGTCTAAGTGCTCAGCAGTGGTTCAACTGTCGGCCATTTAGAAAACATAACGATGACATGGCAATTGTATTGCTGGTTGTACAAGCCGTAGCTAGCAATTTTTGGAGGCACGATAGATGGGGCGTAAAATGTCTGAGGATGAATTAATAGGGTTTTACTCTTCCGTTAATTGGGAAGCAGGAATGGCTCAAAAACGTGGTGATCATGAAGCAGAGAAAAGACATCGGTGGGTCATGCAGAAAATAGAGCGTTTTATAGAGCACCATCATCCGTAAACTGTTCTCAAAAGTGAACCAGATTGTTTTTAACACGTAGAAAAAGAGGATTAACCAAATGCCTAAAAACAGAGTTATAACAACCTCAGCTGCTTCTCTCCAAATAATTGCCGACCATTTAAGGCACGTGTCGAGGAATGACAAAGTCGGCGGCGAAATTAATGATGCAGTTATCGCTCTTGAGAGCGTAGTTGCCGATCTTCTTATCGTTGAACATCCCCGATACTGATCAGAACACTCCTTGCTCATGTGGATAGTGGAGCAGCCTCCTTACTCGACCGTAGCGCATCAGATAAAAATGATCGGAAATTCGCTCCACGGGCACATTGTGTGGGATTAAGATAAAAGTGCACAAAAAAAGTTGTCTGCCGCAAAGGCGATGCATGTCGTGCAGAAAACTGTTTTCGTGGCGAAAAAAGTGGCGGTACTGTTGAGAAAATGTTAGAAAACTGCTCTCATCGCTGTAAAAAGGTTAAGAAATGATGGCGGTGTTTTCCCAAAACGGTAATTCTTTAAATCATATCGGATCACATTTTCTACAGCGCAAGAAAGTTATTTCTAGCACCAACTGCTCTTATGGCATGCAGTTTAAGAACTCGTGCCAATAGCGGTTTTGTCTTGCCAAAACAACGCAATTTGGGGCAGGTATTCTGAGCTCAGCTTCCTGTAATCCAATGAGGGTGATACTAATGAATGGAGCCGAGAGTCTCGTCTCAACATTGTTGCGCGGTGGTGTCAATGTGTCTTTCGCCAATCCCGGCACTTCCGAAATGCATTACGTGGCTGCGCTTGATAAAATAGAAGGTATGCGATGCGTTTTATGCCTCTTTGAGGGCGTTGCTACGGGTGCCGCTGACGGATATGCGCGCATGGCTGAAAAACCAGCAGCTACGTTGCTTCATCTTGGGCCTGGTCTCGCCAATGGAATTGCAAACCTTCATAATGCGAAAAAAGCCCGTTCCTCAGTTGTGAACATAGTAGGCGATCACGCAATACATCACCTCAAGCATAATGCACCTCTTACTTCTGATATTATAGGATTGGCTAAACCGGTATCAGCTTGGGTTAAGGCTGCAACCACATCCAGAACCGTCGGACAATACGGCGCTGAAGCAATTGCAGCCGCGGGCACGCCGCCCGGGCAAGTTGCCACTTTGATTTTACCGGCTGACACCGCTTGGAATGAAGATGGCGTCGTTGGCATACTCCCCAAAATTTCTGCACCAGAACAGGTAGGCGATGTCGTAATAGAGAATGCTGCAAGATTCATCGGTGAGGATAATAGTACACTTATCCTGCTTGGAGCCGATGCATTGAAAGAGGCCCCGCTACAAACAGTTGCAAAAATAAAAGCAAAGACTGGGGTAAGCGTTATGGCCGAAGGCATGAATGCAAGGATACAACGAGGAGCTGGTCGATTGTCAGTAGATCGCATCCCATATCCAGTACCCCAGGCGCTCGAAATGCTGAGCAATTTTCGGCAAGTACTGCTCGTGGGAGCCTCTGAACCTGTCGGCTTCTTCGCCTATCCCCACTTACCTAGCCAACTAACCCCTAAAGGCTGCCATATAAAAACTTTAGCGTCCCCTGAGCAAGATTGTTTGGTAGCACTCGAGGCACTTGCCGATGCACTGGATGCCAATCATGTACAACCAGAATTACAATGTCTTGATAAGCCACAAAAGCCACAGGGCCCAATAACCATTGACACCATTGCTGCTACAATAGGTGCACTACTGCCTGAAAATGCTATTGTCGTCGATGAAAGTATCACTACAGGCCGAAATTTTTTCCCTTACACCTCCGGAGCACACCCGCATGACTGGCTTCAAAATTGTGGCGGTTCAATTGGATTAGGTTTGCCTATGGCCATTGGCGCCGCAGTTGCTTGCCCTGATCGAAAGGTGATTTGCCTTGAAAGCGACGGAAGCGGCATGTACTGCCCTCAAGCCCTATGGACCCAGGCACGGGAAGGACTGGATATAACAACTCTGATTTTTGCCAACCGCTCTTACAATATCCTGGTCGGTGAACTTGCCGGTGTTGGCGCCGGCACACCAGGCCCTACTGCTACTGATATGCTGAGCCTTAATCGGCCGGTCATCGACTGGGTTGGGTTTGCCAAAAGTTTAGGTGTAGAGGCCACAAGGGTAGAGGATTCTCATGACCTATGTCAGGCTTTTGAACATGCAATAGACGTGGATGGACCTTCGTTAGTGGAGGTTGTCTTTTAGACACTGTAATCATCCGGCCGCACTGTTACTTTGAGTGAGCAGCAAACTTCCCCAGGGCTTCATCCCCCGCATACACGCTAGAATAAAGTTGCGATTGGTGCGAATAACACTCATCACCTTAAAGAAAAGTGCTATTTTAATAACACCTTCATCTTTTTTGACCTACGAGATGGTGGCAGTGAATAAAAACATTTGTTGTTCTCTAATACTTTTATTCAAAGTCCAGCTTCGCATCAAGTGGCTTGGAAATAAAAGCAGGTCCCCAGGCTCGCCATCGAAGAAAATTTCCGTCACATTAAGATCACTCACCTTGGATTTTTTTATTACAATCATCTCATTTCCTAATGGGGCATGTATCTGCAGGCGCGCACCCTCAGTTGCCTTACTGTTGACGAAGTAAACCCCACTTACACAGCCATTAATGTCGTTATGTAGATCACATGAATCCCCGGGCCCTAATATATTGAGCCAGCATTTGGATATGGCAACATTCGGTGCGTCATAGTCCATAACATCTGCAAAACTCGAAACCTCATTTAGAACAAACTTCACCAAATCCGAAAGATCATCTCTTTTATGTAAGCTCGACTCGGTAACCATAGTGGAAAACATGGTGCAACCAAATTCAACAGGTGGTGTGCCTAGGGTTGTACGGCGAAGAGAATCGATTGTGTTTTTGAGCGCAAAATTAAGATCTTGCTCTTCACGATAACGAGTAACATGGAGAACCGTTGGAAATAGCAGCAGAGTTTCCGGAGCAGGCAACCTCATTTCACCCTATAATAATGCGTTAGCAGCGATAATTATTCGTTCTGCGTCAACAGCATTTGGCGGAACATTATGCTTAACCGCACTGTTAAAGATAATAAACTCGCCCTCCCTAGGCTGGACGGCGTGGGAAAGCAAATTCAATTCACTGTCAACGCGCTTTCTCTGCTGCATCATCGAGAATGCATGCGGAGCATGAAACCGTAATTCAGAACAACCGACCGGAGCCTTGACGTAATATACTCCGCTCAGAATGTTGTTTGGATGCGTATGAAGTTCATGCGCGAAACCCTTTTCATAAACGTTAACCCAGCACTCTGTTAGCCTTACACCTTGAGGTGACAAAGCGTAGTCCATGCGAACAGCATGAGCTGCAAAACATTCCCGCATCCAGTCGCCAATAGGTGCAAAATCCGCCCGTTCATAAAGGCGGTCCTCGACACCAAATGTCGTGTACACGTCGCTAGAATATCCATCCAGTCGGGCATTAGGGGTTTCCCTGCGAAGAGCTACCAATGCCTCAACAAGGCCTCTATTCACTCGATCAGCATTAGGGATCATATATCGATCAATCACAGTCGGGAAAATAAGTTGGAGCGATCTGTCACTATCGTCATGTGTAATATCATTTTCCATACGATCATTCCAAAATCGTTTTGTTTACTTATAGCTGTGTGGCACGATAGACGAACAATCTCAGCTGCAGAATACCATCACTCACACTACGCAGGTATAAGGTGATCAATCATCAGCAACTGTCAATTCAACACTTTGCATGAAGACAAAATGAGAGCCTTGGAAGGAAAGCATAAAATACCATCTAGGTGTCTCCCCATCCTATTTCAAAACAAGAGTCGGTCGCAGCGCAAAGGATACTAAAACCCTAACCGAGATACTCTTTTTTCAAGCGCTTGAAATTCTCTGCACAAGTGAATTTGTCTAAAAGCTCCGCCGATGCTCCATCTAAATCCTTTGGATCAACGCCGTTTCTAAGCTGTTTAAGTGTCTCATAGGTCGCCTTGATGGATGCCATGATTGGTTTATGCCCCTGAAGAGCAAAGCGTACCCTTTGACTTCCCAAAAAGTCTAAATCACGTATCTCGTCTGGCGTACTGCCAAGCATAAGCGGTATGCTTACTTCCGCCGAAATGGCTTCTACCTCGCTTCGGGTCTCAATTCCAGCAAGGAACATACAATCAACACCCGCTTCTTCATAAGCCTTCGTGCGTTTGATAGCATCTTCAATGCCATTTACACCGGCAGCACTAGAACGTCCTGCAACGACCAATGACGGATCTTGCCTTCCCTCTAAGGCCGCCCTCATTTTGCCTGCGCCCTCCTCAACAGAAATTAGTCTCGTGGTTCCTACTGTGCCAAATGCTTTAGGAAGTTCTGTATCCTCGATAGTAAGCATGGCAACTCCGGCCGTTTCGAGCTCCTCCACGGTGCGCTTCACATTAAGAGCATTCCCATAACCGTGATCTGCGTCAACTATAAGAGGCAGTTGACCTGCGCGATTGATGCGATAAGCCTGCCCGGCAAATTCGCTCAGTGTGAGCACTATATCATCCGGCAACCCTAAAACTGATAATGACCCTACCGAGCCAGCAAACATGCCAACTTCAAAGCCTATGTCTTCAGCCATACGCGCAGAGATGGCATCGTAAACAGAACCAGGGTGATAACATTTATCTCCCTCAAGATAGGCGCGAAATTTTTCGCGGCGTTTAGTCCAGTGCATTTTAAAATACCCCCTAAAACAGATTTTCTTGATGGTTTTCTACGCTAATGAAGCCCAGACACCAACGCAAGCCTTCAAAAATTTCAATTCTCAAATGATGTCCGATATTTCCTCGAAACTTACTCGACGCGGACGAGGCTGGGTTTTGGCAAAATCCCCAAATCCAATATTACACAGAAAATTGGACTTTATATTTGTTCCAGCAAAAAATTCATTGTCAACCGCCAAATTATCAAAACCTGACATTGGTCCCACATCTAGGCCAAGGGCACGAGCTGCTATGATGAAATACCCTCCTTGTAATGAACAGTTACGAAATGCGAACGGCTCTACTTTAGATGGATTTTTCACAAACCGCGCACCGCTTCCCGGCAAACCTGATAGTTCATCTAATTTGGCATAAAATTTAAGGTCATATCCGATAATTGCAGTGACAGGAGCAGCCATGCTTTTTTCTAGATTTCCTTTTGAAAGACAAGGCCAGAGGCGAGACTTGGCTTCTTTGCTTTGAATGTATAGTACTCGCGCCGGTTGTGCATTATTTGAGGTTGGCCCCATTACAAAAAGGCTGTGCAGTTTATACAAAACCTCATCGGCGACCTCTTTTTTTTGCCAATTACGGGCCGTTCGGGCCCCATAGAATAGTAAATTCAATGCACCCTCATCCAGGCATTGCATGTACGCCACCATATTTTCTTTGAGCCCTTTTAACGCTCCCAACCATTTTGAATTTTGCTAGTTCATGAATTAAACGGCTCTTAACTTCAAGCATTTAACTCTATCCGTAAATTTAAACTCTCATCAACTTTAGCTCGTGTTCCAGGCGGCATAACAGTCGTAGACTCTCGCTCTTCAATAATCGCAGGGCCCTCTACAGTATCCCCTTCAAAAAAAGCATACCGATTATAAACGTCACAAGGAGCAAAACCCGTCTCAGAGAAGAAAACTGACCGCTGGCCCTTTAGTTTGCTATCCACGGACCCTTTCTGCCCCTTAAAGTTGAGAGTAATATTCGGTATCGGCGCAGTCGCCGCGAGTCTCCAACTCATGGTTTCGATCGCAATATCGGTGACTGTTCGCTCAAAAAGGTTCCTATAACTATCAAAAAAATTAAGCCGCAATTCGTCGACATGCGACCCAGATAATTCACCGTCCGGAACTGGAACTGAAATTTCAAAACCTTGCCCCACATGCCGCATGTCGGCCTTACGTTCGAACGTAATATCTTCGTTATCTGCGCCAGCTTCTGTTAAGAGTGACCTCGCCTCATCCTCCATATCGCAGAACAACTGATTTAAGTATTCCCAGTTTATTTGTTCTAATCGTGCCACGTAGCTGCGAACATAATCAACAGCGGGTGCAGCTACTAAAAATCCTAAAGCAGACGTAACTCCCGCACCTAATGGCACAATAACATTATCCAATTTGAGCAAACGCGCCATATGACAAGCGTGAACAGGCCCGGCACCACCGAATGCGATCATATCGTATTTACGAGGATCACGGCCTTTTTCAGCAAGGTGCATTCTTGTTGCGGCAGCCATATTTTCATTTACCACATTATGAATACCAACAGCCGCCTCCAAAACAGTCAGTCCTAACGGCTTTGCTAATGTTTCTTCTATTGATTTTTCTACCTTCTCTAAATTGAGTGTCATCTGACCACCCAAAAAATAATCCGGATTTAAATAGCCTAAGTATAAATCCGCATCAGTCACTGCAGGATCTTTGCCACCCAGCCCATAACAAACTGGGCCAGGCTGGGAACCGGCACTACGTGGCCCTACCTTCAGTAATCCCATCTGATCTACAGATGCCAAGCTACCCCCTCCTGCACCAATTTCAATCATATCCACCACTGACACTTTCAGTGGTAAACCCGACCCTTTAGCAAAACGACGAACTCGGCCGGCCTCAAAGTCATATTTCCGGTCAGGCCTGTTGTTATCAATGAGGCACATTTTGGCAGTGGTGCCACCCATATCATACGATATAAGATTTTTTGTATCTGTTAGTGTACTATAATAAGATGCTGCCATTGCACCTGCAGCCGGACCTGATTCAATCAACCGAATGGGGTATGCCTCAGCATCCCTTACTGTAGTAATTCCTCCCCCAGACAGCATGATATAGAGGGTGCCATCATGTCCTAGTGCTTTTAGTCTCTTATCGAGCCTCTTTAGGTAACTTTGCATTAGCGGTTGTACATATGCGTTAGCACACGCAGTACTCGTCCGCTCAAATTCGCGAATCTCCGGCGCCACATCGGATGAAAGAGTGACGGGCAAATCTTTGTACAGTTTACTGACAATCTTCTTTGCTAATTGCTCATGGACTGGATTGCGATATGAGTGCATGAGGCAAATAGCTAATGCCTCTATATTTTCTTCCTGCACAAGTTTTCTCAAGGAGTTCTTAAATCCCCCTTCATCAAACTCAAGCAGGATTTCTCCATCTGGCGAAATACGTTCCGCAACACTTTCCCGTAAAAACCTTGGCACTAGCGAAGGTGGTGATTCAATAAACAGGTCGTACAGATCGTAACGGATCTCTTTGGCCATTTCGAGAGTGTCACGATGCCCTAGGGTACTTACCAACCCCACCTTTGCACCGGTCCGCTCAATAATCGTATTTGTAATTAAGGTAGTTCCGTGCACGATATTGTCTACGGCCGTTGGAGATAGTCCTGCGTCTGAAAGCAGACGGGCCACACCATCTAGAATTGCAGCGCTAGGATCTGAAGGCGTGGTCAACTGCTTACCCGTAAAGATCTGATCGCGCTCCTCATCAACGAGGACGAAATCAGTAAAAGTACCTCCAACATCAACACCGATGCGAATGCGTTTTTTCATCCGCCTTCCCCATAAAGACTCCTAGCTGCCGCAGCAGTGACATAACCATTTTTTACGTCTTCACACACTCGTCCACGTTCACGTTGCGTTGGATCTCCATAGCCTCCACCGCCAGCGTATATCATTTTTAGTCTTATGCCCGGCTCTATTACAGTGCGTGATTTTTGATGAGGTACCGTTCCATCACTAAAACTTATATGGCTTTTTGCCCCCTCCAGCCCTCCCAGAATGCCGGTTGCTGGATGGCGCCATCGATCTGATAATAAGGAGAGCTGCAATGGCTCGAGTGCACGCGACTCTATTTCACACACTTGACCCAAACCACCACGATACGTGCCAGCACCTCCTGAGTCTGCGCGAAACTCTTTCTGCCAAACAATCAAGGGGGCCACACTTTCAAAAGCCTCAATACTGCCAGCACCTGCATTTGTTGGAAACGCAATTGTTGAAATTCCATCCTTTGTTGGACGTGCGCCCATCCCGCCGCTAGCAAATAAAATTTGTGTGAACCTATTACCCTTCGGGTTCAGACCACTAAATATTGCTCTCATACTCGGCGCGCTGCCACTGTCAGCAATAACTTTGGATGGGACAGCTTGTGCCAATGCTGCGTAAATCACTCCGGCCAACATATGGCCGGTAAGTTGTCGAGCATTACATGGTGCAGGACGGGTAGGATTTAGAATCGATCCTTCGGGAGCCACAACATTAATTGGACGGTATGATCCTTCATTTCTAGGTGTGAGTGGATCAAGTGCACATTTTATTGGATACGCAGAATATGCGTGTGTGTAATTCATAACTGTGTTGAGACCGCGATTGATTTGTTTTGATGTTCCTTTGTAATCAATCTCGATATTAGAGCCCTCCACAGTAACTGCGCACTCGATGTGAGTTTCGTCCTCGTCAAACCCATCCGCATCAAGAGAAGAATGGTAGATTCCATCCGGCACTTCTTCAATAGCGTTTCGCATAGCCGTTTCTGCTCGGGTAAGCAACGATTTCGAAAGAAGGGAAAGATCATCCAGTTCGGAATCCTCGAAGAATTCTATGAGGCGGCGCCCACAAACCTGGTTTGCTGTGACCTGTGCATTGAGATCGCCCAGTACTTGCTCGGGCAACCGCACGTTGCAAACAATCATCTCTTCAACGTCCTTATTAAGCTCTCCTTCCTTCAAAAACTTAAGTGGTGGGATACAAAGGCCCTCTTCGAAAAGTTCGCGACAATCTGCAGACCATAACGAACCTCCAATATCAGGGGAATGAGCAATTGAACCCGAGAAACCAACCAACTGACCATTCCAAAACACCGGCATCACCATTGTAATATCGGGCAAGTGACCAGTGGCCAACCAAGGATCGTTAGTTATCACACAATCTCCGGGTTTCCATGTTTCCCGGGGGAATTTGGCAAGGAAATGTTTAAGTGTTATGGGAAGAATTCCAGCAAAAGATGGTATGCCACCCGTGTTTTCGCTGAGTGAATCGCCATTGGCATCCATCAAAACGGTGCCAAAATCATTTGATTCTCGAACGATGGTTGAAAAAGATGTTCGAAGTAAGGCTGCCGCAGACTCATCTGCAATTGAGATGAGCCTACTCCAAAATATTTCAAGTGTTATAGGGTCGAACCTTTCTCCGGCACCTTTCGCACCAAGATCAACCATAATTAGGCCGCCTTTTTTTGTCCTATTTCGGGAGCAACCTTATCCATGAATAATCGAATGCTATTCTCAACAACATCATGTGGTGCCGCCCCCAAACGGAACTGCAGAATAAGTCCCCCAACACCGACAGCATCAATCTCTGCGACTTGCTCCGCTACCGTGGACGGCGAACCACAAAGTAAACTGTGTTTAGTAACATTACGGGCAGCAGTCTTTTTGGGTGCTGCTCCTGTTTCCATGCTTTTATCAAGAGTTAGCCCACGAGCCTCATATACCTCTTTCCTCATAGCCATACGGTGATCGCGCTGTCCTTCAAATAAAGGAAGGCCAATTCGCTCGGCCTCCTCATCTGTATCAGCAACGAAGATATTTTTCCAAATCCACGTTTGATCAACGCAAGTTTGTATACGAGCATCATCATACCCTGCTTCTGCCATGGTAGATCTGTAAAGATCCATGCGCTGCTGGATAACGTCGACCGATTGTACATTCATGAGGAAAGGCTTGCCCTCACGGGCTTGGCCTAGCATCGCCTCTTCACCGGAACATGCACGTATCATAAAAGGATGAGGCTTAGAATAAACCCTCGGTCTAAGTGCGGGTAACCAAATATCCCAATATTTTCCCTTAAAACTGAAATCTTCAGTTGTCCAGGCCTTGACCATGATTTCTTCTGCCTCCAACAAGCGCTCATAGGCTTCATCAGGATCTATCCCAAACCCTAAATAATCATAAATATTGTATGCTGTGCCACGCCCCAGACCAACAATTAATCGGCCTTTACTCAGGTTGTCTATCATAGAAATTTGCTCAGCTAGCCGTATGGGATGATGCAATGACATCTGAGCGACGGCAAACCCTATTTTAATTTGTTCTGTAGTTGCAGCAATCGCAGCAGCGAAGCTTATTGGATCCACATATGCGCAGTTGCCATCAAAGTGGTGCTCCGCCAACCAAACTGAGTCCATACCCAACTCGTCACAGAGCTTTGCTTCCATTACAGTTTCGTCAATAACCCGCTCGTCACTTTTAGGGTCTGGGCATTGAGGAAAAAGAAAATTACCAAATTTCATATTTTTGCTCCTGTCACAGCTGCAGATATTGTTGCCACACGGCCAGAGGTAGTCACCGAAAAAAATCTAGCCATACTATTTTGAATGTGAGATGCCAAGGCTTCACCAGCTTTTTCAGAGTCACGGGATGCGAGAGCTTCTATTATTTCTCGGTGCTCACGATCGGACTCCGTCAAACTGCGGGAAATACTCTGGGTACGATAGAGGTGCAACTCCTTATCGAGACCGTTACATATTTCGCGGAGACGCTTATTGTCAACGAATTGAACAATTGAATCATGAAAACGTCGGTTGATCCCATAGTACCCCTGAAAATCTTTAACAGCAGCCGCTATTGCCATTTCCTCGACCATTTCGCGCAGCAATTTCATTTCTTGATCGGTAATGCGCGCGGCAAGCAATTGACCCGCTAATCTCATTAATGAAGCACGCAAGACATAAAGATCTTTTGCTTCCTCTGTTGATACGATGCGCACAAAACAACCGCGATTAACAATGAATTCGAGCAATCTAGCTTTAACCAATGCACTGCAAGCTTCTCTGATTGGCCCGCGGCTGACACCCATCTCGGCAGCCATAGAGTTTTCATTTATGCGATCCCCAGGCGCAATATCACCATCCACAATGCGACATTCAATTTCTGCCTGCACCACGCTGGCCAAAGACTTCGGCCTAATAAGCTTGAGTTTTGATTTCACTGTCATGGTATTTGGACTACACTCATCTTATAGTGCATTATTGTCAACAATTTTATATATATCCCTGTTCCCGAAGCTTTTTTTGACCTACGCCGATGCATAAGCCTCCTGTCCGCCCTGTTGGAATAAATTCTATGAGACACACCATTGCAGAAAAATATCGATTTGCGTAAGTTTGTGAAAAAGTTGTTAAATAAAAAGGCATACAAACTTTGATCTTCAGTCGCACCGTCCTTGTGACGTGGGCGGTAGCTAAGAGGGAAATCCAACGCAATGAACGGATCGGATAACATTATCATCAATACTACCGCAAAAATTCTTAACGATCTTTGCGACCCCCAAACTATCAACAATTCGAACGACGAAAAATGGAAGTCAACTCTGTGGAGTGCGTTGGAGGAAAATGGCTTAACTCGAGCATGGGTTCCAGAGGAATTTAATGGCGTGGGAGCTGATGTAGCTGATGGATTTGAGATACTTCGTATTGCAGGGCAGTTTGCTATTCCCGTGCCAATCGCTGAGACATTATTGGCCGGTTGGCTATTATCGGAGACAGGCCTTAATGTGCCTGACGGCATGTTAAGCATTGCTCCAGTCAACCAACATGACACCGTGATGCTGGATGAAAACGATACCCTTACGGGCACCGCCCATCAAATCCCATTTGGGCGCGATGTTGCACAAGTGGTTGTTCTCGCAGAAAAAAGTGGTCAGACATTCTTAGCATTAGTAAATCGTGAAGACTGCATTCTTCAACAATATGACAGCCATGCTTCGGAACCTCGTGACACAATTGAGTTCAATCGAGTGTCTCCGGTCCAATGTGCAGAAACGAAAGTCACACGAGATCATTTATTACGCATGGGTGCAGCAATCCGTTGTTCGGAAATGGGCGGAGCCCTTCAACATATTCTCAATATCGCCGTTCAATATTCAAAAGAGAGAGAAGCCTTCGGACGCCCCATATCAAAGTTTCAAGCGGTGCAGCATAATTTGGCTCAGCTAGCTGGAGAGGCTGCCGCCGCAGTTTCGGCCGCTTCCTCTGCAGCGGACACGATAAATAGCGGGGACGGTTTTAATGATGCCGGTTTTCTTGAAATCGCAAGCGCAAAAATACGGGCTGGGGAAGCCGCAGGAAAGGGGGCAGCCATTGGGCATCAAGTCCACGGGGCTATCGGCTATACAACTGAACATATTTTGCACCGCTACACCCAAAGACTTTGGAGTTGGCGTGACGATTTTGGTGGTGAAAGTGTCTGGGCTGTCGCCCTCGGAGAATTTGTAGCGGCTAATGGGGCTGATCAATTGTGGCCCACCATCGCCGCTCGCTAAATAATGATTGAGAGGAACATACTATGACTGTGAATATACGGTTCGACCCTATTCGACTTCCAAAAATATGTCAGGATTTACGCCATGAAGTACGCGACTTCCTTCACGAGGAGGAAGCTGCCGGCACATTTGATCGGCGAGAAAATGCAATGGGAGGAATTTTCAATAAAGAATTCAGCCGTAAGGTTGGAGCTAAAGGCTGGATTGGAATGTCATGGCCAAAGAAATATGGCGGCCATGAACGTACCTTTCTCGAACGTTACGTGGTCACAGAAGAAATGCGGGTTGCTAATGCTCCTGTGCGTGGTCATTTCACCGCGGACCGTCAGAGTGGGCCTATTATTTTAAAGTTAGCAGACGAAGATATCAAAGCAGATATTTTACCACGGATAGCTGCCGGGGAATGCACCTTTTGCATCGGCATGAGCGAACCATCAAACGGTTCAGATCTTTTTGCTGCACGGGTGAAAGCAACCAAAACCGACGGTGGGTGGCTTATCAATGGGAGTAAGATTTGGACCAGTTATGCTCACTTGGCAGACTACATGATTGCATTATTTCGAACTTCACCGTGCACAAAAGAGAATCGTCGTCATGGCTTAACAAACTTCCTTGTTGATTTGAAAAACTTCAACGATATCAAAATTAACCCGGTTGTAAATCTCCGTGGTCAGCACGAATTTAATGAGGTGGTTTTTGAAGATACCTTTATCCCGGACCAATATGTTCTCGGTGAGATTGACGGTGCTTGGAAGCAAGCAACGAGTGAACTTGCTTACGAGCGCAGCGGCCCCGAGCGGTTTCTAGAAACATCATATGTTTTATTTGAATTAGCGCAGGTACTAGGGAAACAGCCAGACTCTCGAGCAGCCGAAGGTCTAGGTCGCTTGGTTGCCGGACTACATACACTCAGGCGCATGTCAGTTTCGGTTAATGGTATGTTGCAAGCTGGCGAAGAACCTACAATACAAGGTTCTCTTGTAAAAGACCTCGGTACAATTTGGGAACAAGAGCTCCCAGCAAAAGCGCGTGACTTAGCAACCTTCGTGCCCCCAGGAAATAGCAATCGCGCCTCATTCGACGCATTGCTGAATTACGGTATTCAGGTTGCTCCGAAACTCACCATACAAGGCGGCACAACTGAGGTGCTGCGAGGGATCATCGCTCGTGGTTTAGGACTTCGTTAAGCGAGAACTATGCCCGATATAAATGCTCTACTCAATCCAACAACAGTAGCCGTTATTGGGGCTTCAAATGATAAGTCCATTATTCGCGGTCGTGCTATGGAAGTTTTATTAAGTCACCCTTACAGGGGAAGAATTTATCCGATTAGTAGAAGTGCCCAGCAAGTTCAAGGATTAAAGGCCTTCAGTTCAGTAGAATTAGTGCCCGAACAGATTGATCTTGCTCTTATTATTATTCCGGCAGAGTTTATCTTGGAGGAATTGGAACGTTGCGGCAATTCTGGTGTGAAAGCGGCGCAAATTATAACAGCAGGTTTTGCTGAAGGTGGAGATCGTAAGGGTAAAAAGCTCCAATTAAAAATAAGCGAAATAGCAATTAAATTCGACATGGCCATAAGCGGCCCGAACTCCGAGGGTTTTGCCAACACATTAAAATCTCTTTGTCCCACCTTTAGCCCTGCAGTCGCAGAAACTAGCAACAGTTTGACCCCTGAGTATCGGAAAAGTGGATTTGTGGCTGCTATTGCTCAGAGCGGGGGCTCAGGATTTGGGCTCTATGATCAGGGTCGCCCAAAGGAGCTTCCTTTCAGCTACGTGATTACCACAGGAAATGAAGCTGCGCTTGAGACCTTTCATTTTGTGGATTACCTACTCGATGAGGGGAAGACTGATGCTTTCTTGTTGTTTCTCGAAGATGTTAAAACACCAGCTCTTTTCGAACGAACCGCAGAGAAAGCTCTTCGCGCCGGCAAACCAATTATACTTACAAAAATAGGAAAATCAGAGGCCGGCCGCCGAGCGGCCCAATCTCACACCGGAGCAATGACTGGAGCTTATGATGCTTACAAAGCGATGTTCCAACGATACGGTATTATAGAAGGCAAAGACCGCGAAGAGATGTGCGATATTGCGGCAGGGTTCTCTCATTTTGGCAATCGTCTGCCGCTAGGCAAAAGAGTAGGTATTTGTTCTGGGTCTGGCGGATCGGCTGGTTGGATGGCGGAGACATGCACAGCTATAGGCCTTGAAGTTCCGTTACTCGATGATGCAACGCGTAATAGAATAGACTCCCATTTGCCTCATTACGCCACCTCACAAAATCCGGTAGATGCAACTGCGGGATCTATTCGTAAAATTGGCTACAGCGTTTTAGGGGAGTGGGTTTCACAGTCTCCAGAAGTTGATTCAATAATCATCGTCACTTCAGCTAGGCATGCCCATTCTTTCTCAGGTGAAGGCGATGATTTGGCAAGAGTAGCACGGGGGACAAAAAAACCAATTGTGATGTGCACTTATACATCGCCGTCCCCCGAGTCCACTATGATGTTTAATAAAGCAGGCTATCCCTTTTTTACGAATATGCCGAACTGTGCAAGAACTATCAGAGAGATGGCGGACTATAAGATTTTGCGGGATGCATTCCTCGCGGCTCCAGAAATCCGGACTTCGAACCCAGCTCGGGAGAAAGCCGTACGAAAAGTAATCGCTAATCAATATGGAGTTTTAACAGAGTATGAAACGGGGAAAATACTAGGCCATTACGACATAGACCTCGGACGTGGAGGTTTAGCAAAGTCCACCGAAGATGCTATTGCAATTGCCGAAGGAATCTCAGGGCCCGTTGCATTGAAAGTGCAGTCACCCAACATCCCACATAAGTCTGATGTGGGTGGAGTGATCCTAAATCTTGATACTGAGACCGAAATTAAGGATGCTTTTAATCAAATTCTCGCATCTGCCAAGCAACATTGCCCAAGTGCAGATCTGGATGGAGTTCTTGTAAAACCGATGGCGAAAGATGGAGTCGAGTTTATCTTGGGGCTTAAACATGACGACGTTTTTGGAATGATGATGTTGGTTGGACTAGGGGGTATTTTTGTTGAAGTGCTTCGCGATAGAGTTATTCTGCCCACGCCAATCTCAATAGATGAAGCGCTTAGGGCGCTTTCGCGACTCAAAGGCAGTGCTATTCTAGACGGCGTGCGTCGTCGGCCGGCTGCCGATAAAATCGCGCTTGCCGAATTAATGGTCAAATTGAGCCACTTCGGCTCCGACTTTTCTGACATTATCGCAGAGATTGATCTTAATCCGGTAATCGTGCACGAAGAAGGGCATGGTGTCACAATAGCTGACGGATTAATTGTTACTTTTTCGGTTAATTGAGATACTTTTTTAAGATCCGCCATTCTAAGTTTTTGATTTAGACAGGCGCCGTTTGAGCATGTCCAAAAAAATGAGCCAAATAGCCTAAAACGCTACCAAGGTGCGCACTTCAATACTCTCACGAGGGGGGGTATTTTCCTGAACATTCGGATTAGTAAATGCAGTGTGAGCAGTGAAGCGAGCACGGCCATCAATTGCAGAATCGAAGCATTTGATCAAAAGAGCCTCGTCGCGAGTCATGCCAGAAAAATAGTACCAACGCTGTTCAGCACTATATTTTACTTGTAAAATTTCACCCAATCGATCTGCATAAACGAGGTCAGTCTCAATGAAATCACCCGGCTGCATTGTGGAGGCATCAGAGAGCGCGAGCGGCTTGGTAATTACCGGCTCATTTATAGATCTCCAGACATTAATCACGGCATAACGCTGTTGCAACCAATCTTCCGCTTCTTCTTTTTCGAATAAGTCTCGCAGACGTTGCGGGCCAGACTTTTCCGTATAATCGTTGTGGGCAACTTCTACCGGTGCCCTCACCGATTGCAGATCGCGCTTACTTTCATCTTCAATTCGAACGGTGTGATCAAATGCGTGTACTCTTATTGCTCCAGTTATTGATTTTATAAACGATTGAACCTCTGAATAATAAATTTCACGCACCTGTGTGTCGTCTAAAAAGTCTTCCATTTCAGTCTTAAACTGATGAAATGAGAATCCGTTTTGGTCGAGCGTAAATTCTTCTGCGACGTCTCTACCATCGGTGAGTAAGGTCAAACGCTCCTCAAAATCCCCGCTGCGCTCAACCAAACCATGTCCCTCTTCTGGTAT